>NZ_JACYTR010000005.1 GCF_014841215.1 Pseudomarimonas arenosa | reverse complement strand
CTTCTCCTCGACGAACACCGTCGACAGAAACACTCAAAACACTGTTACGTCCTAATCCCCATGAGAGGTCAAGGCGCCGGAATCCCATTCCAGGCGACCCTCCACCCCTTCCCTGGTGATAATAGCTGTGTGGAACCACCCGATCCCATCCCGAACTCGGAAGTGAAACGCACACGCGCCGATGGTAGTGTGGCACTGGTCCATGCAAGAGTAGGTCATCGCCAGGGGCTTTATCCCTAGAAACCCTCAGCTAACGCTGGGGGTTTCTTCTTTGTGGTCCGCGAGAAACGCTCACTGCTGAAACCCTCAGCAAGCGCACCGTGATCGCGAAGAACAAAGCGTCGTCGCAGACTTGGTCAGCGACAGGGGCTTTTTCCAAAGGGCCAGTCCGGAAGGGCTGGCCCTTTTGCTTTTGCACTGATCGAAGCCGCACAGGTCAAGAACCCTCTCCAAGCTGGCCGGGTTCGCAAGCGCAGTGTCTCCTCGCGACAATCTCACGGCAGGGGGACAGAGCATCTTTCGGGGCTCAGCGCCTAACGCTAAAGCACCAATAGCAACCTGACAGTGGTCGCCTGGTGCAAAGCGGTTTTCCTACGCGTGTGGCTCAGTGCGCCCCCGACGCCAAACACTGCCGGCTCTGCCCGCCGCGCTGGCCGCGATTCGCCGAGGTGATCGACAGCGACTAGCGTTCGGTGGAGGCTGACTTTGTTTGTTGCCAACAGCGACCAATGACCAAATACAACGCGCGTTGCGGAGAAAAGAATTTGCAATTGTGCGACGCGTCAATGATTATCATCGGCCGCCTCAGCGCACGCTCATTCGACGGTCACATACATGTTGTTGATGATCGACAACTACGACAGCTTTACCTACAACCTGGTGCAGTATCTGCAGGAGCTGGGGGAGGAGGTCAGAGTCGTTCGCAACGACGAAATGACCACCGCCGAGCTGGCGGCGCTTCGACCGAAGCGCGCTGTGATTTCGCCGGGTCCGTGCACGCCCAACGAGGCCGGTGTGTCGCTCGAGGTGGCCAGTGGTGCTTTGGGAGTGCCGATTCTGGGGGTGTGCCTGGGCCACCAAAGTATTGGACAAGCCTTTGGCGGCACCGTTTCCCGAGCCAAGCGCATCATGCACGGCAAGACCTCGCCCATTGTTCACAAGGGGAACGGAGTGTTCAGAGGGCTGCCCTCTCCGATTGAGGCGACTCGATACCATTCCCTTGTGGTGGCGGCGGACAATTTGCCCAGCTGCCTGGAGGTTACTGCCTGGACAGAAAATGAACTCGGTGAGTTCGATGAGATCATGGGATTTCGGCATCGTGAACTTCCCATAGAAGGCGTCCAGTTTCACCCGGAGTCCATACTGACCCAGCACGGTCATGCCATGCTGCGCTCCTTTCTTAACGGATAAATTCCGCGCCAATATTGCATTGACGCCCCACCTGAGAGCCAAGCTCATGCCAATTTCACCTCAGGAAGCCCTGCAAAGGACGATCGAGCATCGAGAGATCTTCCATGATGAGATGGTAGAACTCATGCGGCAAATCATGCGCGGCGAGGTCAGTCCGGTAATGTCCGCTGCGATTCTCACCGGTCTACGGGTCAAGAAGGAAACCATTGGCGAGATCGCTGGCGCTGCCAGCGTCATGCGTGAGCTGGCAGCCAAGGTAGCGGTCGCTGATTCCGCTCATTTGGTCGACATCGTTGGAACCGGAGGCGATGGGGCGCATACCTTCAACATTTCCACAGCGTCGATGTTTGTTGTCGCGGCGGCCGGCGCACGGGTGGCCAAGCATGGCAATCGCAGTGTCAGCTCCAAATCCGGAAGCGCCGACGTACTTGAGTCTTTGGGCGCAACCATCGAATTGCAGCCTGATCAGGTTGCGCGTTGTATCGATGAGATCGGGCTTGGGTTCATGTACGCACCGATTCACCATCCGGCCATGAAAAACGTGGCCGCCGTGCGCAGAGAAATGGGCGTGCGCACGATCTTCAATATCCTCGGCCCGCTAACCAATCCAGCCGATGCGCCGAATATTGTCATGGGTGTGTTCCACCCCGATCTGGTGGGCATCCAAATTCGCGTACTGCAAAGACTCGGTGCACAGCGTGCCCTGGTGGTCTGGGGACGAGATGGCATGGATGAAATTTCACTGGGTGCGGCCACCCTGGTGGGCGAGTTGCGAAATGGCAAGATTCGCGAGTACGACGTGCATCCTGAAGACTTTGGCATCGCCATGGCGGCTACTCGAAACTTGAAGGTTCAAGACGCTCAGGAAAGCAAGCAAATGCTGCTGTCGGCCCTGCGTTATGACGATGGATTACCGCGTGAAATAGTTGCGCTCAACAGCGGTGCGGCGATTTACGTTGCGGGTCTGTCGGATTCGCTGGCAGCCGGAATTGAGATCGCGCGACAGACCATGCAGTCCGGCGCGGCGATGGAGAAATTGCGCGCGTACTGCAGCTTCACAGCAGGTTTGTCTGCATGAGGGGTGGTGATGACGCGCTGGGGCCGAGGGTTTCCGAAGCTGCCTATGTAGTGGTCTTTACCAGCTTGTTGCGACCTGATCACGAGGGCTACGAAGCTGCCTCGTTGCAGATGAGATCGCAGGTAGCACGGCAGCCGGGTTTTGTTGAATTCGAGTCGGCGCGAGATGGCAATGGAAATGGCGTGACGGTGAGCTACTGGCGCGACCTGGACTCGATCAAAGCTTGGCGTGTTGAACCGAGTCACGCGGCGATCCGGCAATCGGGCCGTGCGCGGTGGTACGAGCGTTTTCACGTAGTGATCGCGCGAATCGAGCACGACTATCGATGGAGCAGGTTGTAAAGATGAGCGATGTACTTAGCCGAATTCTCGCGCGAAAGCATGAGGAGGTCCTTGCGCGGCGTGCAGCAAGGCCGCTTGCCGAGCTGAAGGCCGAAGTGGTCGGCATCGCCCCCGCGCGCGGGTTTAGAGCCAAACTCCAAAGTGCGCTGGATCAGGGCAGGCCCGCAGTCATCGCAGAAATCAAGAAGGCCAGTCCGAGTAAGGGTGTGATGCGCCCGGATTTCCGCCCTGCTGAAATCGCCATCAGCTATGAAGCGGGCGGGGCGGCCTGCTTGTCGGTTCTGACTGATGTCGACTTCTTCCAGGGGGCTGATGCTTACTTGCAGGAAGCGCGCAACGCGGTGTCATTGCCAGTGCTGCGCAAGGACTTCACCGTCGATGCTTATCAGGTCTATGAGTCAAGAATTCTTGGGGCCGACTGCATCCTGCTGATCGTGGCGGCGCTGACTGATGAGCAGCTGGTTGAACTCAATGGGCTGGCTACCGAGTTGGGCCTGGATGTCCTGGTTGAAGTTCACAATGAAGAAGAAATGAAGCGCGCACTTAACATCAAACCACGACTGTTGGGAATCAATAACCGCAATCTCCGAACTTTCGAGGTCAGCCTGGAAACAACCGTCAGCCTGAAAGACATGGCGGGCCCTGCGCTGCTGGTCACCGAGAGCGGCATCCTGACGGCGCAGGACGTGCAGCTCGTGCGCCGCAACGGCGTGCATTGTTTTCTTGTGGGTGAAGCCTTTATGCGCGCTGACGATCCAGGGGCCGAGCTACGTCGACTGTTTGCATGAATGATCCGCAGGTCGTCGTGTTTGATCTCGACGGCACCTTGGTGCGCGGTGATTCAGTGGCTGCGCTTCTGCGAACGCAGATTCGGGCAAGTGGTTGGCGCAGGCTTCTGGTGACGCCGCTGTTGCCACTCCTGCCACTGATGCGATGGAGCTGGGCCGTTCCGTATCTGTCCAGAATGTTTGCCCTGGTTGCGTTTGGCGGTATGTCGGAACAGGCCTGGCGGGCCTGTATCTCGAAACGCGTGAATGCTATGGCGAGCTCGCGGTCGAGGTGGGTGATCGAGCCTGTTCTAACGCGGCTACGTGGGCATCTCAAGGCGGGTGATCGAGTGCTGGTGGTGACCGGCGCCTACCAGCATATGGCGGAAGCCATTGTGCGCGATGTGTTGCAAGTGCAGGGCGTGATTGTCTTGGGCTCCGTCGTGGAGTGGAAGCAGGGCATGCGCCTCAAACTGCACTGCTTCGGCGCCAGCAAGTTGCTGCGCTTGAGGCAAGCCGGCATCGAGCCGCCGTTGAGCGCGGCGTATTCGGACAGCAAGCATGACCTACCGTTGCTGCGTTCTGCGCACCGTCCCTATTGGGTGGGCGGTTCGTCGGAGTTGGCGCACAGGGCAGCGAGCTGGTTTGAAAATCTCGAATGGATCCCCGATCACCGACACTCGCATCACGGCTAGCCGCTGCCCAACCCAAGTCGCGCGGATACAGATCAGCTTCGAGGGTGATAGACCACCACGGTCTTGCCATGCGCTTCGAGAAGGCCTTCTTCTTCCAACTGCTTCAGGACTCGACCTGCCATTTCGCGTGAGCATCCGACGATTCGAGCCAGTTCCTGCCGGCTGACCCGAATCTGCGTGCCCTTGGGATGACTCAGGGCGTCTGGCTCCTGGCACAGATCACCTAAGGTGTTGGTGATTCGGCTGGTGACGTCCATGAACGCCAGTCGGCTTGCCTTGCGGCTGGTATGCAGCAAGCGCTTGGTCAGCTGTTGGCCGATGGCGAACAGCAGCTTGGGGCAGTCGTCGGCCAAGGGGCCGGCGAACAGCGCATGCAGGCGCTCCACGCCGATTTCGGCCAGTTCAGAGACGGCGCGTGTGCGCATCACGATCTCGCGGCTGGGCGTGCTGACAAATATTCCGGTCTCGCCAACAAAGTCGCCGGCGTTGAAATACCCCAGCACCAACTCTCGGCCGTCCTCTTCCTCCACCACCGCGGAGAGTGAGCCGCTGATGATGTAGTAGAGCGTGCCCGCCGGGTCGCCGGGGCGGAAGACATCGGCCCGACTGGGATAGCGCCGCCGATGGCAATGGGCAAGAAAGCGGTCAATCGCGGCCTTGTCGGGCGAGAGTGAGGGTGGCGAGTGTGGTCGCCGCAGCGTGTTCACCAGCATCGTCATGGCAGCGCTCCCCGGCGCAGGCCCCTATGTTGAGTACAGCGTATTGGGCTACGCGCAAACATTCAATTCTTGCGAACCGGGTGCTAGTTCCTGTCACCAATTTGGGCGATAATCAGCGGTTCCCCAACTTCTACTCGGTACCGAAGGGCATGCAACCTCAGGTCAAACCTCTGCCGCGGCTCAAGCTGCAAGGCTTCAACAATCTGACCAAGGCGCTGTCGTTCAACATCTACGACATGTGCTATGCGGTCACCGAGGAGCACCAGGCACGCTACATCGAGTACATCGATGAGGTCTACAACGCCGATCGGTTGACCCAGATCCTGACCGAAGTGGCCGATATCATCGGCGCCAACGTGTTGAACGTTGCGCGACAGGACTACGACCCGCAGGGTGCGTCAGTGACCATCCTGATCTCCGAGCAGCCGGTGGTGGACAAGAAAGCGGCTGGCAAGGAAGTCGTTGCCGGTGCCGTTCGTGAGCACGCCGACGAGGCCTCGGTGGTCGCTCACCTGGACAAGAGCCATATCACCGTCCACACCTACCCGGAAACCCATCCGCACAACGGCATCGCGACTTTTCGCGCGGACATCGATGTGGCGACTTGCGGCGTCATCTCGCCGCTCAAGGCACTGAATTATCTGATCGAGAGCTTCGACTCGGACATCGTGATCATGGACTATCGCGTGCGCGGTTTTACCCGCGATGTGAAAGGCCGCAAGCACTATATTGACCATCGGATCAACTCGATCCAGGACTATCTCTCGAAGTCGATCAAGAATCACTACGAGATGTTCGACGTCAACGTGTATCAGGAAAACATTTTCCACAGCAAGATGCATGTTAAGGAATTCGACCTCGATAACTACCTGTTCGAGGAAAAGGCGAAGAATCTGAGCTTCAAGGAGCGACTGCGCATTGAAGCGCAGCTGAAGCGAGAGATCGAAGAGCTGTTCCACGGCCGCAATCTCGACTGATCTCGTCGGCACGAGAACGCCGAACGGGTCGGCGTTGAGGTGCTGCTCGGCGCCGGTCTTGCAGGGTCGGTGGGCTGGGGCTGGCTTCCTCTCAGAAGCGGTAGGCAATCGCCTTCATCAGCTTGCTGGCCGCCTGCATCAGGCCGGGAATCGGGTCGGGTAGGTGTCTGGCGCCGGCGGCTTTGGCAGCCTCGCCGTGCGCCACTTCGTCGGCCTGCATCTGTTGCACGATGGCGCGACTGCGCCGATCGCCCGCCGGAAGCGTCAAGAGATGTTCACCGAGATGCGCTTCGACCTGGCGTTCGGTTTCCACCACGAAGCCCAGGTTGTAACCATCACCGTACAGCCCGGCGGCGACGCCGATGAGATAGCTGCCGCCGTACCACAGCGGATTCAGGACGCTGGGGCGGCTACCCAATTCGGCGAGCCGATCGTTGCACCAAGCTAAGTGATCAACCTCCTCCTGCGCCGCGCGCAACAATGCGCGTCGTGTGGTCGGTTCCTTCGCGACCGCCGCCTGGCCGTTGTAAAGCGCTTGGGCGCAAACCTCGCCGGCATGGTTGATGCGCATCAGTCCGGCGGCGTGGCGCCGCTCGGACTCGTCCAACTCCTGGTCGGCAATCGAAGCGGCGGGATTGGGCCGCTCCGCCAGCGGGCGATTGCCGAGACTGGCGAACAGCGCCAGCTCAAGTTCACCCAACCAATGGTCGGTTCGCGTTAAGCGACGAAACGATGTGCTGCGGGCGGTGTCCATATGTCTACGGCGATTCTTGTTCCAAGCGGTCGAGGAGTTCGATTGGGTGCAGCAGGTGGAACTGCCTGCCCAGTTGCTGTTGCAGATGCAGCCGACAGCCAATGTTGTGGCTGATGATCATGCGCGCGTCGTGCTGATTTAGCCATTCGTGCAACGGCCTGAATCGCCGCTGCGCGCGCGCCGGCTCGAGCCAGCTGTTCCATCCCCCCGCCCCGCAACAGTCGGCCGGCATGTCTTGCCAGGTGATGCCGGCGTTGTTCAGGGTTGAGCTTCCGACATCGGCCTGATTTGCTGCGCGTAGCGTGCAGGGAATCTGTCGAAGAACTCTGAGATCGGCGCTGCCCGGGCCTGCGCTGTGGCTAGACGGAGGCGGCTGCTGGTCCAGAAAACGCATCACTTCGAAGACTGGGCTTGGCGCGACAGCCGCGCCCAGGGCTTCGATACAGCCGCTGGCGCAGCTGACGACCGCAGCGAACTGGCCGGCCGCTCGCAGTTCGCCCTGCAGCCGCAATCGCAGCCCAGCGCCTTCGCCGGGCAGGCCTGCGTGATCGTGCAGACTGCCGCAGCAAAAGCGAGGCGGTGTCACCCAGACGTTCCAGCCACGCCGATTCAAGCATCGAACTGCGGCGGCATGCGGAGCTGCGTCCAAACGATCAGCTAAGCAGCCAGTAAACAAAACGACCTGTCCACGCGACGGGGTCTGGCTGGCGTGCCAGCCAGGATGCGGGGCGGTCGCTCGTGCTCGCAGCGACTTGGGGCCCGGCCAGTGAGACGCCATTCTGAGTGCGATGTGCAGCCAAAACGGGTGTTCGATCAGCCAGAGCAGTGCTTGAGCACGTAGCGGCAGACGCTTTCGCCCACCCAACCGAGCGCGGCCGGCAATAAGCAACTGGCCATACTCGACCCCGGCAGGGCAAGCCGACTCGCACTGTCTGCAACCCAGGCAGCGATCCAGGCTCAGGGCAGCCACACTCGACAAGTCAGGTTCGTGAGCGTTGGCAAGCGCCTTTATCAGCACCACACGTCCCCGCGGTGATTCCGATTCGCAGCGTTCCGCGCGGTAGGTCGGACAGTGAGGCAGGCAAAGACCGCATTGCACGCAGTGGTCTGCCAACGCGATTGTCCGACGGTCGTCAAGTAGTGCCTTCACGGCCGAGGATCGTAGCATCTGGTTTGACGGACTTGCCAATTCGGGTGGTCCGGCGTACAATCCCGCTCCTTTCTTTTGAATCCCTTATGGGAGCTGCAATGAAGACCATCAGCGCCAAGCCGGAAACCGTCAAGCGCGACTGGTACATCGTCGATGCGACGGGAAAGACGCTGGGCCGTCTTTGCTCCGAGCTCGCGCGCCGCCTGCGCGGCAAGCATAAGCCGGTGTACACCCCGCACGTAGATACCGGTGACTACATCGTCGTCGTCAATGCCGAAAAGATTGCCGCTACCGGCAACAAGATGCAGGACAAGCTGTATCACCGGTTCACCGGCTATATCGGCAACCTGAAGACCCAGAGCCTGGGTCAGGTTCTGAACGGCGCCCATCCGGAACGCGCGATCGAAATCGGCGTTAAGGGCATGCTGCCGAAGAACCCGCTGGGCCGTGCGATGTATCGCAAGTTGAAGGTCTACGCTGGCCCCAACCATCCGCATACCGCCCAGCAGCCGCAGCCGCTGGATATCTGATCAGGACGACGAAATGGCAACTCAGCAAAACTACGGCACCGGTCGCCGCAAATCGTCGGTGGCTCGCGTGTTCCTGCGTAAGGGCAGCGGCAACATCACCGTCAATGGCAAGTCGCTGGACGATTACTTCGGTCGCGAAACTGCCCGCATGATCGTGCGTCAGCCGCTTGAGCTGATCGACATGACGGAAAGCTTCGACGTCGCCGTAACCGCCGTTGGCGGTGGTACGTCGGGTCAGGCTGGTGCGATCCGTTTGGGTATCGCACGCGCCCTGGTCGAGTACGACGAAGGCCTGAAGACTGTATTGCGCCGCGCTGGCTTCGTGACCCGTGACGCTCGTGAAGTCGAGCGTAAGAAGGTGGGTCTGCATAAAGCCCGTCGCGCCACTCAGTTCTCGAAGCGCTAATCCGCGTCGCGAACTCGATCCGCTTCTTGGGGGATCGTCTAATGGTAGGACTGCAGACTCTGACTCTGCCTATCTAGGTTCGAATCCTAGTCCCCCAGCCATACTGCAAACCCCGCTTCGGCGGGGTTTGCTTTTTTTGCAGGTGCCAAACGCGCTCACCCTCGCACTCTAGGAATGCACGCGGCGCTTGTGGCAAAGTCGAGGCAGACGATTTTGGAGTCCGCAGGTGATTGACCCGGACGGCTATCGCCCGAATGTGGGCGTAATACTGATGCGTGACGACGGCCGCCTGCTCTGGGCACGACGGGTGTCGCGCGATGGCTGGCAGTTTCCGCAAGGTGGCATGAACTCGGATGAGACGCCGCTTGAGGCTATGTATCGTGAGTTGCATGAAGAAGTCGGGCTCGAGGCCGGCGATGTGGAGGTGCTGGGCAGCACCCCTGGCTGGTTGCGCTATCGACTGCCACGACGCTGCGTGCGCGAGCATGAGCGCCCGGTCTGTGTAGGGCAGAAGCAGGTCTGGTTCCTGTTGCGATTATTGAGCGATGAGTCGCGGCTGCGTTTCGATCTCACCGATTCGCCAGAATTTGTCGAATATCGTTGGGTCGATTTCTGGTACCCGCACGATCACGTGGTCAGTTTCAAGCGCGAGGTCTATTTCCGTGCCTTGTCGCATTTGGCCGAGTGCGCCAATCGGATCTTGCCCGAGGCTCGTCGAATCCCGGCTCGGTCCGGTCAGCGCAGCTCGACCGACAACTGCTCGGCTGGTTCGCCGCGCTTGAGTCGCTACGGATAGTGTTGACAACGATTCGCATTTAGCTTTACATTGACCTGGAGGCGGCAGGAGGTCCGGGCGATGTACATCTGTCTATGCAATGGGGTAAGCGATCGAACCGTTCGTGATGCCGCCCGTACCGGCGTGAAAAACCTGCAGGAACTCACCGCCAAGACGGGCTGCGGCGCCTGCTGTGGCAGCTGTTTGCCTCTGGCGCAGGAGATTCTCGAGGACGAGCACGGCACGGCCTCGCGAGCCCAACGGTTCGAGTCTTTGCAATTGGCCTACGCTTAGCAGGCTGCTGAGACCTCCATCCTGGAGGTTTTCAGCGCAACCCTTCGACAAGCTCAGGGACCGCCGTTCGGCAGGCTCATGGCAAGCCGGTCGCGGCAAAGCCGTGCCAGCCTTGCCGGAAATCAATCGCTATCGCTGGCGTGTTTGCGTTCCGAGCGCGCCGTCCCTGGCGCGCGATATCAGGCTGCTGAAACAAGTCTCAGCAGCCTGTTGGCTCGTAGCTGAGCATGGCGGTGGTCAGAGTTTTCACTCGAAGAAGAACCGGGACCGAGCGACACCAGCTCTGGCGGCCGCCAGAGAATCTTCAGACCAACACTCAACACTGGGCGGTGAACGAAACGCATCTGCAAGCGCAGATACGTTGCGTTTCGTCAGGGAGGTGGTCGACGCGATAAAATATCGCGAATTCGAGCCAAGAGTATCGTTGTCATGAAGGGATCTGCCGACATCATCGCCAGTTTGAACAAGGCCCTGTTCAACGAGCTGACGGCCATCAACCAGTATTTTCTGCACGCCAAGATGTTGAAGAACTGGGGTTTCAAGAAACTCGCCGATCACGAGCATCACGAATCGATCGATGAAATGAAGCACGCAGACCAGCTGATTGAACGCATTCTGTTCCTTGAGGGGTTGCCCAATCTACAGGCGCTGGGCAAGATTCTGATCGGCGAAACGCCGCGTGAAGTGTTCGAGTGTGACCTCAAGCTTGAACAGGCGGCGCTGCCCGATCTGCGACAGGCCATTCAGCTTTGCGAGGCGAAGGGTGACTATGTCAGCCGAGAGCTATTCGAATCGATTCTCGCCTCCGAAGAGGACCACATCGATTGGATCGAAACTCAGCTCGAACTGATGGATCGTTTGGGTGAATCGGCTTACTTGCAGGCGCAATTGGCGGCCGCTCCCTGACGACATCGGAGGCATGACCCAGTTCGCGAACGGCGCTGCTGGGTTATTCATCGGGTACTCGCCGCGACCCTGTCGCCGTGCCCCAGAATCGCCGACGGAAACTTCATCTGATCGGATCTAGCCCTGAGTTTCCGCGACACCGTCGCAGCATTTCGATGGTGCATCGTTGGGGGCGATCAATCAGCGGCGGTATTCGCTCAGTGCCTGCTGTACGCGCTGAAACTCACGACCCAGTTCCAATACCAGGCTGGCCGGATCCTTGATGGTCTTTTGTCGCGCACCAATTTCGATCTGCTTGGCCAGAGCGGACAGTTCCATCGCGCCCAGATTGGCACTGGTCGATTTCAAGGAATGCGCCGGAGTGATCAGGCCGTGCAGGTCCAGCGGTTCAAGCGCTGCCTGCAAGCGTTGAATGGCCCGTGGCGAGTCTTCTAGAAACACATCCACCAGCGATTCAAACTCCGGCCCCATGATCTCCCGCAGGTCATCGACAATCTCGCGACTGATTGCCGGTCCGCGGTTGCTTGCAACAGACGGCCGAGCCGTGGGAGGCGCCGTCGGCTTGGGGGCGCTGATCGAGGAGGTGGGCAACTCAACAGGCGGTTTAGTTGGCCGGCTGGCGGGCGCCTGAATGGCGGAGCTGGCCGGTAGCACTGGCTTTGGCGCAGCGGGTATCGGCGCGCGAGCTGACTTGGCCGCATCGGCGGCCTGCGAGGTCTTACTTGCAGCTGTTCTGCCCGGCGTTGGTCCCTTGTGGCCGGGCCGCTCGATCCAGCGTCGAATGGTCTGCACCAGCAAAGCCCGGTTGAGCGGCTTCGAAAGGTAGTCGTCCATGCCTGCTTCCAGGCATTTCTCCCGATCGCCGACCATGGCGTTGGCGGTCATGGCGATGATCGGCGTGCGTAGACTGGGATTGGCCGCTTCAGCCTGGCGGATCTCGCGCGTGGCGGTATAGCCATCCATCACCGGCATCTGGCAATCCATCAAGATCGCGGCATAGCGCTTCTGCGCGTGTGCATTGACCGCTTCCTCGCCATTCTCAACGGCATCCAGACTGAGTCCGCTCAGCGTGAGCAAGCGACTGGCCACCTGTCGATTGACCGGATTGTCTTCGACCAGCAACACATGTCCCTTGAGCTGCTGCTCGGCCTCGCTCTTGATCGCGGGCTCGGCTTCGGCGACCACGATCTCCGGCGCGCGGGTGGCGGTTGGCGCCTGTTTCTCGGGGTCCATATGGCGCACCAGCAGCGCCCGCAGCTCGCCTTCGGCAATGCTGCGCGGCAGCAGCAGGACCCGGCTGCTGGCGACGATCTCAGGCGGTGGCGGATCATCGCCTTGCAGATAGACCAGGGGCAGGTCATCGAGGCCGGCTTCGCGATGCAGATTGCGGTGCAGGCCGAGTGCGGTGGTACGCGCTGAGTTGAGGTCGACGATGAGCAGGTGGTAATTCCAACTCTCCGGTCGGGTGGCGGCGGCACGCAACTTGACCAGGGCATCCTGGGTGCTGGTCACTTGCACCGGCGTGGCGCCCCACTGTGGGATGCTCACGGCCAATTTCCGCTGCAGCGTGGTGTCGGTGGTCAATACCATGATGCGCGAGCCATGCAGGCCTTGGCTGCGGCTCGGGCCCATGTCGCCGATCGCTTTCAGTAGCGGAATCTGGAACCAGAAGGTGGAGCCTTTGCCCACTTCAGACTCGACGCCGATCTGACCATTCATCAAGTCGACGATGCGTTTACAAATGACCAGGCCGAGTCCGGTGCCACCGAAGGTCCGGGTGGTGGAGGCGTCGGCCTGGGAGAACGGCTGAAACAGCTTGGCGGATGACTCAGCGCTGATGCCTACCCCGGTATCGCGCACCTCGAAGCGCAGCTCGTGTTGGGTTCGGGTTTCCCCGCGCCGTGTTACCGACACCGTGACCGTGCCGCGTTCGGTGAACTTGATGGCATTGCTGACCAGGTTGGTAAGCACCTGGCGCAAACGTACCGGGTCGCCGCGCACCGCCAGACGCACCGCGGGGTCGATATGCAGGGTCAAGGCCAGGCCCTTGCTTTCGGCCGGCTTCTCCATCAGCCGCTCGACCCCCTCCAGAACCTCGCGCAGATTCAGGCCGACCGTTTCCAGCTCCAACTTGCTGGCCTCGAGCTTGGAGTAGTCGAGAATGTCATCGACGATGCGCAGCAGCTGACGCGCGGAGCCGTACGCTGTTTGAACGTAGTCGCGCTGGTCCGGCCCCAGGGGTGAGCTCAACAGGATGTCGAGCAGGGGGATGATGCCGTTCAGCGGTGTGCGAATCTCGTGACTCATCGTGGCCAGAAACTCGCCCTTGGCCATCATGGCGGCCTCGGCGGATTGCTTGGCGCCGAGCAGTTCCTGTTCCAGCGCCTTGTGTCGTTCGATCTCGCCGCGCAAAACCAGGATTTCGTCGGCATCTGCCGGCTCTTTCTTTGCCGCCGGTCTTTCCCAGCGCGCTTCGGAAGCCGATTCGGCCGCGGGGTCGGCGCGATTGAGTACCAGCCCCAGCAAGGCACCGGCCCCGGACAGCGCGGCGACCAATGCCCAGGGGCCAGTCCAGCCCATCAGCCCGATGACGCCCGCCAGCACGGCAATCGACGCCGCCAGCACCCCCAGCAAGAAGCCCCCGCGTCGCGCCGTCATAGGTGAGAAATGCTCCTGTCTAGTGTTGTGCCTGCTCGCTCAGGCGTTCTGTGCTCGGTGCTCGGACTCACAGTACGGCAGATTGGAAGTCGAAGTTAAGTTCGCGGCCGGCCTGTTGCACGAGATTGCCTTGAATGTAGTCGACGCCCGACATCCACAGCGTTGCCGCCGACTGCGCATCCTCAACCCGTTGCGCGATGACCTGCAGTCCGCGGCGGTGGGCGCGGTCCACGATGCCGCGCAGGGCATCCCGGGTGCCCTGGGTCTGCAGGGTGGACAGGTAGCGTGCCGACAGTTTGACGAAATCGACTGGCAGCTTCTCGAGCACCACATCGCCACGATTGCCGGTTTCGAATCGACTCAGACAGAAGTGCACGCCCGAGGGTATCAGGGCCTCACAGAACTCCACGATGGCATCGAGGTAGGTGTCGATGTCTTCCAGCGTCAGTTCCAGGGTCAACTCGGTGCCCGGAATATTGCGCACTCGCAATTGGTGGGCGATCCAATCTGAGTGGCCGGCCGACGCCAGCGTGGTGGCCGCCTGGTTGACGAACAGCCGCACCGGATTGCCGGCTTGTCGGCGTAGCTCGATCATGCGCAGGGCCTGATTCATCACCCAACGATCGACGTCAGCCATCAGGTCGGCGCGTTCCGCGGTGGGGATGATTTCGGCTGCGGTGTGCAGACGTCCCTGGTCGTCGCGCAGTCGCAGCAAGGTCTGGAACTGTGACTCCTCACTGCCCTGGACAGCGACAATCGGCTGATACAGCAACTCGAAGCCGTCGCGATCGATGGCCTGACGGACCAGCGCGGTCAGCGAGTCCTGGGCTTCGGATTCGCCACGCTTCGGTGGATCAAAGCGCAGCACGCCCGTCTCGCTGGCTCGTGCCTCACGGGCACAGCGCTCAGCGGCGTTGAGCAGACTGCCGGCATCGGCAAAGCCAAAGCGGAACGGTGCAACGCCCACCGATACCCGCAGGCGCACCGGGCGTCCGGCGACGGAGAACGAATGCGAGCGCAGAAGGTTGCGAACCTCGGTAGCCACTGACTCCATGCTGCCGTCGGGTCGCTCAGGACATACCGCAACAAAACAGCCGTCGCCGTAGCGGCAGGCGAATTCGACCCCGTCCAGGGCCTCGGAAATCATCGTGCCGGCCTCGCCGAGCAGGCCTTCTACGTGCGACAGCCCGAGCTTGTCGCGCAATGCAGCGACGCCGTCGAGATCGAAGAACAGCACGCCGCCGGGACGGCTGCGCGCGTCTTCCGAACCTAACAGTTCGTTCAGTCGTTCCAGGGTGTAGCTGCGGGTGAACAGGCCGGTGAGTGCGTCCTTGGGGTCGCGGGTCGAAACCCGGCGCAACATCGCCCGAGCGCGACGCACCCGGTTGCTGACGGCTGAAATCAGGTGCTTGGGGCGAATGGGCTTGGACAGAAAGTCATCGCCGCCGGCATCGAGTGCCTGGTAGTGCTTGTCGATATCACTCTCGCCGGACAGAAACACGATGGGAGTGTGCAGGAACTCATCACGCTCGCGAATCAGGGCGGTCAATTCGGTGCCGTCGCAATCCGGCATGTACAGGTCCATCAGCACCAGATCGGGATGGAACTGGTCCATCGCATCGAGCACTTCAAAAGCGTTGCCAATAACCCGGGCTTCCATGCCGGCATTGCGCAGAATGGACTCGGCAAACAAGCCTTGCGATCGGTCATCCTCGACAATCAGCACCCGATAGGTTTCTTCGCGCCCACTCTCTAGCAGCTCTTGCAGCTTCTGCAGTACATCGGCGGCGGACTTCGGTGCGATCAGCAGGGCGTCGGCGCCAGCTCGGCGGGCGGTGAGTCGGGCCGGGACGTTGTCCTCTGCCGAGATAGCCAGCAGCGGCAGCTTGGTTCCGGTGCGCTCGCGGGTTACCCGCAACACTGCTCCGACGCTTTCCAGATCGCCGAGAAATTCCGCATCCACCACCACCAGATCGGGCGCCAGGGCGGTGAGAATCTCCTTCAGCTCTGCGGCGTTCTCCAGCAGTTCGAGCTCATAGCCCATGGCTTCGAGTTTCTGGTCCAACTCAAGGCTAAGTTCGCCGGCATCGGTCAAATGATAGATGCGCGCCGCCTGTTTGACCGCCGCTGCTGGCCTGCGCGGCGTGGTCGTGGTCGGCGCTTTCGCAGGGGCTGGCACCGCAGCTACTGGCCTGACAGCCGGTCCGGGTGTTGGCTTGGCTGCGGAGAACTCCTCAGGAGGCTCGCCTTCCAAGGCCAAGGTCAGGGGCGCTGCGGGCGCTGCGGGCGCGGTTTGCCCCACCAGACGCAGGGCCGAGCGGTTGTCCGGCGCCCAGCGGCGCCAGTAGTGCGAAGGCGAGGCTTCAGCTCGTGCGACCTGCCCGGAGTGCGCCGCGCTTTCCTGCTTGGCACGTGGCGGCGCGACGGCCCGCTCCGGGGCCAGCGCTTCAAACAGGCCGAGCATCTGTTCGCTGGATTCTGCGTTGGGGAGCTGTTCGACACCCAGGCTGCGCTCCAGCAGCCCTTCCAGGCTATGCAGGGTCTGGCTGACTTCCAATTCGCCGTAGCGACCGGCGACCCCGGCCAAGCGCTGTACGTCTTCGTGCAGTACCGACAGGCCGTTGATATCCCAGCCTTCGGTACAGTAGCGATGCCCACGCCGGGCCAGCTGTTGCAACCGCTTGGGCAGGTGCTTCAAGAACGCGATTCGCAGTTCCGCACGCTGCTGGCTGTCGTCCTGGGCAAGGCTGGACACGTGTGATGGTCTTCGCAGTTCCGATGATTGATCACGACTATACCGCTGACCCGTAAGCCCTGAAAGCGCTCGCTGTCGGCATTTTGCTTGACGCTGAGGCAGGCCGATGGCTAACTGCGGCCCCATTCACAACGCTTTGACGCATCAGGCTCCCGTGGCAACACCTCCAACTCGTTTCGTAATCGTTCCGCATCAGCAGGCATCGGCGGGGCGCCGCTGGCTCATGATGGCGGCTTGGCTGCTCACCTTGCTGGCCGCCGCGGCCGCTGCCTATGTCTGGTCGGCCGGCCGATTCGGCTCGGTTGCCACAGACGTTGAGCGCCTGGAGCAGGAACTGGCCGTGCTGCGCGGCGAGAACGGCGAACTCAAGCAGCAGGTTTCGGTATTGGGCCGGTCAGATCAGGTCTCGCGCGAGGCGCTCAACGAGTTGCAGGCCGATCTGGCTGCGCGTGATGAGGAAATCGCCGGGCTGCGCGCCGATGTGGTGTTCTACGAGCGCTTGGTAGGCGGCAGTGCACAGCGCAAGGGTTTGTCGATCCATAGCGTGAGGTTCGAGCCGGGCGCCGCGAGCGATCATCATTTTCAAGTGACCTTGACCCAGAACCTGAAGAAGTCCGGCGTCACCAAGGGCAGCCTGTCGGTGGCGGTGGAAGGCGTGCAGTCTGGCAAGCTCACCCGCCTGGACTGGGCGGCGCTGCGTCAGCAGCCCGGTGCTGCTGGACTGCCGTTCGAATTTCGCTACTTTCAGCAAGTCGAGGGGAGCGTGATGTTTCCCGAAGGCTTCACTCCGCATCGCGTGCACGTCACCGTTGAGCGCGATGGTGCGGACGTGCGCGAAACGCTTTCGTGGGAAGATACGACCAAGACCAAGGGAGGTTGATCATGTTTGGCAAAGATAAGGCGAGCCGCGCGGCGGCAGGCGTCGAAACGCTGATCGGCGCGCAGGCGACCATCCGTGGCGATGTGCTGTTCACCGGTGGCTTGTATGTGGAAGGCCAGATCGAGGGCGGCGTATTTGCCGATGCCCAGGCGGCCGGCGCCACCCTGACCATCGCCGACCAGGGCCGCGTGCACGGCGAAGTGCGCGCGCCGCATGTCATCGTCAATGGCAATCTGGAGGGCGATGTTTACGCCAGCGAGCGGATTGAGCTGGGCCCGAATGCGCGCATCCATGGCAATGTGCATTACAAATCAATCGAAATGGCCGCCGGCGCGCAGATCACCGGTCGGATGGTGCACGCCGAACAGGCGCCCAAGCAATTGCCGAATCCAGAGCAGGTCAAGGGTGAGCAGCTGAAGGCGGTGAAGGACGAGGCTGCCTGAACCCAGCCTGCTTGATTTTCCATTCTCTACACCCACTTGATCAGTATCTGGCCGATACTCTGCGTATGAATGCAGTTCCAACCTACCAAGACATCGCAGCGCCGCTGAATTTCACCGACGCGGCCGCTCACAAGGTGCGCCAGCTGATTGAGGAAGAGGGCAATCAGGCGCTGAAATTGCGGGTGTACATCCAAGGCGGTGGCTGTTCCGGATTCCAGTACGGCTTCGAGTTCGATGAGCAGCGCGCCGACGACGATTTGGCGATAGAGAACGAGGGCGTCACCCTGTTGGTGGACCCGCTCAGCTTGCAATACCTGATGGGCGCTGAAGTGGACTACACCGAGAGTTTGCAGGGTGCGCAGTTCGTGATCCGCAATCCCAACGCCAAGACGACCTGCGGCTGCGGCTCTTCGTTCACCGTCTAACCGCCATGCGCCCGGTGCGTGCCAATCTGTTCGAGGGTCTGGCTCTCGATCGCAGTGCCGATTTTCGCCAGCGGCCGCAATGGCTGGCTGAGGCCTGGTCTCGCGCCCGCCTGATTCGAGTGGATTTTGAAGGCCGGATGGCGCTCAGCGCGGAGCGCCAGTTGTTGCTCGAGCACGCCTGCGAGGTGGCCGATGCGCTGCCGGAAGAGGCCGTGTTTCTGGGAGCGGCGGAGGATATTCCCTGGTTCGCCTTGCCGCTGCCAGCAACCGAGCCAGGGGCAGCACGCATCGGTCTGCGCGAAGCCGCGATGCAATGCCCACCTTTTCTGGCTGGCCTGTTTGCCTATGCCAAGGCGTTGCTGCTCTGGCATACGCGAGCGCGCTTCTGCGGTGCCTGCGGCGCGGAAACGCAGATCAAACGCGCCGGGCATACCCGGCTGTGCAGCAATCCCGACTGTCAACTTGAGCACTTTCCGCGCACCGATGCGGCGATCATCACCCTGGTCTGCGATGGCGAACGCGCCTTGCTCGGCCGTGGCGCGACCTGGCCGGAAAAGCGATTCTCCACCTTGGCCGGCTTCGTTGAGCCCGGTGAATCGCTAGAGGACGCGCTGCGCCGTGAAGTGTTCGAAGAGGCCGGCATTCGGGTCGGGCGTTGCCGCTACCGAAGCTCACAGCCCTGGCCGTTTCCTGCTTCGCTGATGCTGGGCTTCTATGCCGAGGCTGAGTCCACCGAACTGCGTCTGGGCGACGAACTGGTCGAGGCACGCTGGTTCAGCGCCACGCAGATTGTCGAGGAAGCCGCCGCCAAGCGCTTGCTGTTGCCGTTTCCGGTATCGGTGAGCTATCGGTTGATCGAGGACTGGCTGATCGATCAGCTTGGTGAGACAGCGGTGTTCGAGGCGCTGGGCAGCCACTGATCGGCGCTCGCAGCCCTTGAATGGGCCCGGCGCATGGCCTAGCCTCAAGTCGATCTATTGGACGCGCCAAACCACGCGGCTCGATGGCGCCTTGCGGAGTGCCCTGATGTCGATAGCGATGATTGCGCTTGCCGTGGTGTTACTGGTCAGCCACTACCGACCGCAATGGGCCGGCTGGCGACGGCCTGACCGGGTCGCCGACGCACTGTCGGCCCTGGGTAACCGGTTGGGCCTGGACCAGCGCGAGGGTCTGATCAGTGTGCTGCTGCTGATCGTCCTGCCGAGCGTGTTACTGCTCTTGCTGCAGCAATTTCTGGCTGAGCGCTGGCTGGGTTTGGCCGAGCTGGCGCTCGGCGTGGTGGTGCTGTTCCTGTGCTGGGGGCCGCGCGATCTCGATGCCGACGTCGCCGCCGTCGTCGACACCCGCGAGCCCAGCTCGCGGCGTCTGGCGCTGCAGAATCTCGGGCTTGCAGACCCGGACGCGCCTTCAGCGCCGGGCCGCCTGTTCTATGTCGCCCTTAACCGGTGGTTTGGTCCACTGTTCTGGTTCGTGGTGCTGGGTCCGGCCGGCGCCATTCTGTTCCGCCTGACGCGCCTGGCCAGCGATCCTTTGCCCCGACCGGATAGCGCGCTGGCCAAGTTGCGGCTGATCGTCGACTGGCCGGTGGCGCATCTGATGACCCTGGCCCTGGCGGTGGTCGGTGACTTCGACACCGTGGCCGCGGCTTGGCGGCGCTGGCACCTGGCCGACCATCGCGGCTGGTGGACAGGCTCGGTCGAGTTCCTGCAGCCAGTGGCCGAATGTAGCGTGGTGGTGGAGCGGCACGAACAGTTGGAGGAGGCGCGTGAGGAGGCCGAAGATGAGGGCATCCCGCCACCGGCTGACGATGAGGGGCCCGATCCTCTGGGCACCGCCTTGCACGATGCCCAAGTCTTGCTGTGGCGGATTCTGACCGCCTGGCTGGTGGTGCTAGCTGTTTTGCTGCTGGCGGGTATCGCCAGCTAGTGTCATGTCGCATAAATAACATTCATAAATGACGTATACTTTTGCGGGCTTGGTTGCGGGAAACGCTGATGGGCCGATTGCGCGCGGATGGTGAGATTGAGCTCTTCGTAACCCGATACAACGCTGACGCAACCCCTTTCCAGTGGATCGCCACCGCCGACTCAATCTTGCAAGAGATCGCGCGCCTTGCGAAACGTATTTCTGCGACATGACACTAGCGAGCTCTGATTCATCGGCGCGGCTACTGCAGGTCGCCGCGCAGTTCGCGCACCTTGGCTTCAAGTTCCGCTGCGCTGCTGTTCGGCGGCAGCGCGGGCGCTGCACGCACGCCGATCCGGGCGCGCAGTCGTCGCGGCAAACGCATGCGGCCGAGCAGGCTGTCGCGGCGACTCCACATGCTGCGCCACAGCCCGGTGATCGCCAATGGCACCACCGGTACCGGGGTTTTGGCCAGAATGCGTTCGACGCCAGGACGGAACGGCGCCATCTCGCCGTCACGGGTCAAGCCGCCTTCAGGGAAGATGCCGACGATCTCACCATTTTTCAGCGCCTGCTCGACTGCTTCGAACGCCCGCTGCATCAACTCGGGATCTTCCTTCGAGCCGGCAATCGGAATGGTCTTGGCGGTGCGGAATATCCAGCCCAGAATGGGCAGTCGGTGGATCTTGTAGTACATGACGAAGCGCACCGGACGCGGTACGGCGCCGCCCAGCACCAGCGCATCGACGAAGCTGACGTGATTGCATACCAGCAGGGCCGGCCCCTCATCCGGCACGTGCTCTTCGATGCCTTCGACCTTGACCCGATACAACAGATTCACCGCGATCCAGACCAGGAAACGCATGGCGAACTCAGGCACCAGGCTGAAGATGTAGATCGCCACGATCGCGTTCAGAATGGCCGTGATCAGCAGCAGCTGTGGGATGTTGAGGCCGGCGTTGAGCAGGATGATCGCCATCACCGAGGCGACCACCATGAACAGGGCGTTGAGAATATTGTTGGCAGCAATCACCCGCGAAATCTTCTCGCGCGGGCAACGCTGCTGAACCAGGGCATACAGCGGCACGATATAGAAACCGCCAAAGAAGCCGATCAGGGCCAGATCGATGGCGATGCGCAGGTTGCCGGGAAGATCGAGAAAGGCGCGCCAATCGAGTCCGCTCACGCTGGCCGCTTCGGGGCGGGCGAAGTACAGGTCCACGCCGAACACGGTCAGCCCCAATGCGCCCAGCGGAACCAGGCCGATCTCGACCGTGCGGCTGGACAGCTTTTCGCACAGCAGCGAGCCCAGGCCAATGCCCAGCGAGAACAAGGTGAGCACCATCGGCGCCACGCTCTCGTCGCCTCCGAGGTACTCCTTGGTGTAGTTCGGCAGCTGGGCGAGGAAGATCGAGCCAAAGAACCAGAACCAGCTGATCCCTAACACCGAGTTCAGTACGGCGCGATTGCCGCGCAGCTGGCCCAGGGTGTTGAGGATGGCGCGCGGAACATTCGGATCGATGCGAATGTCGTTGGCGGTCGCCGGCAGCGGCGGAATCGCTCGACTGCTCAGCCAGCCAGCCACGGCAAAGCCAATCACTGCCATCGACACCCAGGTCGCCCCCCACTCGAAGCCCGCCATCAGCCAGCCGCCGAGCAGGGTGCCGAGCAGGATGGTCAGGAAGGTGCCGGCCTCGATCAGGCCGTTGCCACCCACCAGTTCCTCAGGTTTCAGGATCTGCGGCAGGGCCGAGTACTTGATGGGGCCAAATAGGGTGCTCTGTGTGCCCATCAGAAACAGCACGCCGATCAGGAAGGGCAGCGAGTTCAGCCAGAAGCCGACCGCCGCCAGCATCATGATCAGCACCTCCAGCAGTTTGATCTTGCGGATTGCGCTGCTTTTCTCCTGGCGCTCGGCCCATTGACCGGCACTGGCCGAAAACAGAAAGAACGGCAGGATGAACAGGCCGGCTGCCAGATTTGACCAGAAGTTGATATCGGCACTGGTCAGACCGGCGATCTTGAATGCAATCAGGATGACCAGGGCGTTCTTGAACACGTTGTCGTTGAACGCGCCCAGGGCCTGGGTGAGGAAAAACGGTAGGAATCGGCGGGTACGCAGCAGTTCGAACTGGCTATGGCCGGCCATGCAGGGTCCTTTGCAGCAAGCTGCGGCCGATCATGCCAAATCGACCGCCGAAATGTCGCCCGCACACCGGGCCAACGGTTCAGGTGTTCTAGCGCCGACGCTCCAGCGCCACCTGGTTGTCAGCTTCGAGCTGATCGGCAAGGTATTGTCGCTGGACTTCGCTGCCGCTGACGAATCCGCCGCGGAACAGACGGGCACCGGCTTGCCACAGCAAGGACATGGTACGGGCGTCGTCGATGTCGCCGGCCAGTACTTCGCACTCGTGCGCCAGCGCCAGGCTGATCAGGCGCTTGGCACGCTCCTGTGCGGCCGGTTCCTTGCCGACCTGCTCGATCAGGTTGCGACTCAGACGCAGCTGCGAGAATGGCTGCAGCAGCTCGGCGTCGATCGTCGGCTCGCTGCTGCCATAGCCCATCAAGGACAGGGCGCAGCCGAGTTCCTCCAGACGCCCGGCATGCAGCTCGACGCTGCGTCGATGCAGGCGCAGCCAGTCTTCGCTCACCTCCAGATACAGGCGACGGTGCCTGGGCAGGGGCGCGCGGCCCAGCAAGTCGGCCAGGTGGGCTACCAATGGGGTCAGGTCCGGATTGCGCTGCAGCGGCGTGACCACCACCCGGGCCAGATCGGGCTGATCCTGCTCGCGCTTCAACAGACGTACCGCCGCGGTCAGGGCCCATTGGTCGACCGCCGCCAGCAGACCGCGCTGTTGCATCGCTGGCCTGAATACCGCAGGTGAAAGCCATTCGCCGTCGGGGCTCAGGCACTGCACCTCAGCACTGAAGGTGTTCGGAGCGCCGCCGTCGACATCGACATAGGCCCGCAGGGTCAACGCCAGCTGAGCGGTATCCAGGCTGTCTCCAAGGCGCAGGCCGGTGACGTCGGCGTCTGCCACCAGACGTACCACTCGATTGCCACCCTGTCGCTGGGATTCACGCTGGCCTTTTTCCGCGTCGCGTAGCCAGTCATAGCCATTGCGGTAGCCGTTGGCCGGCACAATCGCCACGCTGGCCGAGGTGTGCAGAATATGGCGTCGATAGCGAAACGGCAGTTGCTCGATCTTGCGGCGCAGCAAGTCAGCCAGTTGTTCGGCGTGCCCGCCTGGGCGATCCTGGCAAAGGATCGCAATCACTGTATCGCTGATCGGCGACCACACCGCCTCGGGCTCCAGCCACTCGTCGATCAGCTGTTCCAGCTGTTCGTGCATGGCCCACCAGGCCGGCGCACCGTGCTGCGCGCGTACAAGATCCAGTTGGTCCAGACCGAGATAGATCAACGCGGCTTGTTCGCTGGTTTCATCCTGCCGACCCAGCAGTCGGTCGATGTGCTCCATCAGATGCTGCCGATCCATGGCGCCGTGGTGATTGCGGGCGCGCAACAGGCCGCTCATGCGGGCGGCACGCCGCCGCCCCAGAGCCAGCGCGCCGCGGACTTCCTGTACCAGCTGAGTGTGCTCGATGGTCTTGGGCAGACATGCAGTCACGCCCAGGTGCAAGGCCTGTTCGATTACACCCTGATCGAGCTCGCCGCTGATCAGCAGCAGGGGCACGGTTTCGCACTCGGGCACATCGGCAAGAAGCCGAATCAGTTCCTCGCCGCTGCAGCCTGGCATGTGGCGATCGAGCAGGATGGCCGTCGGCTTGAAGCGCTGAATCTTTTGCAACGCCTGCAGCGGGCTGCGCAGGCTCTGCACGTCCATCCCCGCCTCGCTGAGCACCAGTTGAAAGTAGCGCAGGATTTCCGGGTCGTCATCAATCAGCAGCACCCGATCTGGTTCGCGACCGTTCTCGGCAAAGCTGGCCAGTTCACTGAGCAGCAACTCGACATCGACCGGCTTGCAGAGATAGCCGCTACAGCCAGAGCGCAATCCCTGCAGCCGGGCGGTCAGATCGGTGCGCGCCGACAGCAGGATGATCGGCACATCCGGGCCGGCCTTGCCTCGAATCAGTTCAACCGCATCGGCGCCGCTGACGGCCGGCGGCGGGAAATGCCAATCCAGCACCACCGCCGCCACGTCTTCGTGGTCCAGACATTGCAGCGCAGATGACGGGGCGTCGGCTGAAACCACGCGATAGCCGGCCGCTGCCAGGTGCACATTCAACAGCGCACGCAAATCGGGGTCGTCGTCGACCACCAGCACCGGCAGCTCGCTTCGGCTCGGGCCCAGCGGATGAGCTGCCGGGCGCTCCACTTCCCGGGCGGCAAGCAAGGTTCGGCACAGGTCTTCGACCAGCTCTTCGACCCTCGCCCGCTGCGTATCGCCGACATGCTGGTGATCCAGCGCCTGCAGCAATTGGTCCAGTGCCTGGGCGCGATCGGAGATCAGCGGAAAGCCGTAGGCGCCACCGCTGCCGGCCAGGCGATGCGAGAGCGATTGCAACAGGGTGACCCCGTCCTCGCTCCAGTTGAGAAACTTCAGCTTGTCCCACAGCTCGCGCACCTGCTGCGCTTTCAGCGGCAAGGAGCGACGATAGGACTGCTGCAGCTCCTCCAGATGGCCGTGTGCCGCGCCGCTCATAGCTGGATCCTTTGGCCGGTTGGAAACCAACGCCTCAATCACCCCACTCGGTTCGCAAGCGAACTGGCTCTATAGCGCCAAACGCGCGGTCCGACTGCTCTCCAGCTTACTCGAAGCTCCCGCTGAACACAGGTACCTCGATTGCCCGCAGCTCGACCACCAAGCGCCGTGAAATGGGCTCGTAGTTCTGGCGCCACGTCAGGAGAGGTTTGCTACCCGCGACGCACCGCTCTCCAGCCGATATCGCTGCGATGGAACTCGCCGCGCCAGGAGATCTTGTCGACCGCCGCGTAGGCACGCTGCTGCGCATCGGCGATGTCGCTGCCCAGGGCGCAGACGCATAGCACCCGGCCGCCGGCGGTGATGACCTGGCCTTCGGCATCGGTTGCCGTGCCGGCGTGAAAGACCTTGGCATCGGGGCCAAGGTCGGTGTTAAGGCCGAGGATCTGGTCGCCGCTGGCGGGGGTGCCCGGATAGTGTTCGGCGGCCATCACGACGCCGAGACTGGGGCGCGGATCCCAGCCCACCAGCTGCTGCGCCAGCTTGCCGTCGATCGCGGCTTCGACCAGGTCGAGCAGATCCGATTGCAGGCGCAGCATCACTGGCTGGGTTTCCGGGTCGCCGAAGCGCACATTGAACTCGATCACCTTCGGTGCGCCAGACTTGTCGATCATCAGGCCGGCGTAAAGAAAACCGGTGAAGGGAACCCCATCGGCAGCCATGCCGCGGACGGTGGGCTCAACCACTTCGCGCATCACTCGCGCATGCACATCGGCGCTGACCACTGGCGCCGGCGAGTACGCCCCCATACCGCCGGTGTTGGGACCGGTGTCGCCGTCGCCGACTCGCTTGTGATCCTGCGAGGTGGCCATCGGTAGCGCAGTCTTGCCATCGACCATGCTGATAAAGCTGGCCTCTTCACCATCGAGGAATTCTTCGATAACGACGCGCGCGCCGGCGCTGCCGAAGGCGTTGCCGGATAGCATGTCGCGCACCGCGGCTTGTGCCTCTTCCAGCTCCATGGCCACGATCACGCCCTTGCCGGCGGCCAGGCCATCGGCCTTCACCACGATCGGCGCACCTTTTTCCTGCAAGTACGCCAGCGCCGGCTCGACCTCGCTGAACACCGCGTAATGCGCGGTCGGAATACCGTGCCGAGCAAGAAAGTCCTTGGCGAAGGCCTTGCTGCCCTCAAGCTGAGCGGCAGCTGCGCTTGGCCCAAAAATGCGTTGTCGTGCCGCTTGAAAGCGGTCGACCACGCCAGCGACCAGGGGCGCTTCCGGGCCGACTACGGTCAGCGCCACCTGCTCGCTCTTTGCCAGCTGAAGCAGGCCATCAATATCGGTCGCCTTGACCGGTACATTGCGGCACTTGGCCTCGGTAGCGGTACCGGCATTGCCCGGGGCGACCAGCACCTCGCTGACCTTGCGCGACTGCGCCAGTTTCCAGGCCAGGGCATGTTCGCGGCCGCCGGAGCCGATCAGCAAGACTTTCATCGCGGGTTCCCATCAGGCAAGGGCCGCGATTGTACGACGAGGCCGCCGGTCGTAGGGTGGGCCTCTGGCCCACTATCAGGGCAACAAAGCGTCTATTCCTGCCAATGATTCAGGCCTGGCGGCTCGCCCTTCATCCGCACCACGCAGAAACGCTGGCCGGTCGGTGCCTGCATCACTACCCAGCGCCCCCCGCGTGGCCGTGAGATCTGCACCGCGCCCAGCTTAACTAGGCGTTTGACTTCTGCTTCAATGTCGTCGGTTTCGATATCAAGGTGCACGCGCGAGGCGTGATCGACTTTCTGCACTTCGATATGCAGCTCGCCAGGCCCCTTGTCGAGGCGGGCATAGCGGTCTTCACCGCCTTCGTCCGGGTCGACTATCGCCAGGCCCAGGGCCTGCGACCAGAAGTCGGCCGCGGCACCGAGATTGTCGGTCTGGCAGTCAATGATGAAACCGGCGAGGCGCGAGCGATGGGTCATGAGTTGATCGGCCTTCGCGACTACTGCGGCAGAGCGAGGTCGTCGAGCACGCCACGCAGAAAGCGCGCCGCCTCGCCACCGGTCACGGCGCGGTGATCGAAACTCAGGGACAGCGGAATCAGCCGGTGCGTCTCCACGCCGCCCATCACCGGCACCACTTCGTAGCGCAGACGACCGGCGGCAAGAATGGCGACGGTCGGCGGCACCACGATCGGGGTGGCATAGCGACCGGCAAACTTGCCGAAGTTTGACAGGCTGATGGTGTAGCCGGTCAGCTCGCTGGCCGGCAGGCTGCGTTGCTCGACCTGCTGGCGCAGCCGGCCGATGGCCTGTCGGGTGGCGGCGAGATCGAGCATGTCGGCATTGCGCAGGGCTGGAACAAACAAGCCTTCGGCGGTATCAACGGCAAGCCCGACATCGACCTGAGAATGCAGGGTGCGGGTCAGCTTCTCGCCATCAAACCAGGCGTTAAGGGCGGGTTCGACCCGACAGGCGGCGACCAGGGCGCGAATCAGCCGAGCGGTGAGATCGTTGCCTGGGCTCCAGGCCTGGATATCGGCATCGTCGCTCAGGGTGGTGAGCACCACTTCAGCCTGGGCCTGGGCCATCACCCGCGCCATATTGCGGCGCACCCCGGTCAGTGGCTGCGGTTGGCCGCTGACCTCCACGCCCGGCGGCTGGGTGCGCATGGGTCGGCCGCTGGCCGAGGTGACGGTGCGCTCGGCCGCCGGGGCTGGCGCGGGCTCGCTGGCCACCTTGCGCGGCAGTGCGCCGCTTGCAGTTGGCGCTGCCGTGCCCGCCGATGCAGCATGCTTGACGTCCTGCAGGGTGACGATGCCATCGGCACCGCTCGGCGTTACCCGTGCGATGTCGACGCCGAGCTTGCGCGCCAACGCGCGCACCGCCGGCATCGCTTTCACCCCGCCGACCGATACTGCCGCCTGTTCACGCACCTGGTCGCTGGCGCTCATCGCGCCGACGACGGTACCGGCATCCTGCTCGGCCGCCTTGCTGGGCGCGGCTTCCTTGGTCTCTTGTTTCGCGGGAGCGTGATGGTGATGACCGGTGTCATGGCCGGCCGCACGTTGGCGTGCGCTGGGATCAATCTCGAATTCGGCCAGCACGTGGCCGGTAGTGATCACGCTGCCGGCCTCGCCGGCCACATTCAGCAGCTTGCCCGAGCACGGTGACGGCACTTCGACCACCGCCTTGGCGGTTTCCATCGCCACCAGGGGTTCATCCAGCTGCACCGATTCGCCGGGCTTTACTAGCCATTCCACCACCGTGGCATCGGGCAGGCCTTCGCCGAGGTCGGGTAGATGAAAGGCGTAACGTTCACTCATGTTCGACTCCGGGGTGAATCGATATGTTCAGATGGGTGGTGCCCGCAGTCGGGCCTACTGGGTTTCAACGCCCTGGTCGGGCGGAATGTCCAGGGCATCGTAGGGAATCCAGCCACGATCGCCATCGCGGTTTTCGCACCAGATCGAGGGGAAACCATCGCCCTTCCACATGATCCGCACCGGATCGCCGGCGCGGGCGCTGAGGTGATTGCTGCAGTATTCCACCTTGGCGATGCCGAGCATGCCGGTGATCTGCAGTACCGATCGCGGTACCCAGCCGGCACACAGGCCGCCATCGTCACACCAGAAATAGTCGGGCCAGTCGGGGTGCGCCTGGCCGACGCGTACCTGATCGCCCGCCTGCAGCGTCAGTGGCAGGGCGTCTTCGGCGTCGACGTCACGGGTAACAGTGCCGGTGATTGCTCTTAACATCAGCTGCGCTCCATGGTGCGGCGCGCCGCAGCGCAAATCCGCTCGACGCTGGGCAAGTATTTCATCTCCAGCCGGAACAGTGGGATATGCGTGTCCCAGCCGGTGACACGCTCCACCGGGGCGACCAGATCGAACATCGACTGCTCGGCCAGGCGGGCGGCGATCTCGGCGCCAAAGCCGCCGGTGCGTGGCGCCTCGTGAACGATCACGCAGCGCCCGGTGCGGGCCACGGATTCGGCGATGGTGGCGAAGTCCAGCGGTCGCAGGGTGGCGACGTCGATCACTTCGGCGGAAATGCCATCCGACTCCAGCTTTTCGGCCGCTTCCAGACATTCCTTGACCTGCGCGCCCCAGGTCACCAGGGTGACATCGATGCCATCGCGCAACACGTAGCACACATCCAGCGGCAGGGCCTCGCCGTCATCCGGTACCTCTTCCTTGTACTGCCGATAGATCCGCTTTGGCTCGAAGAAGATAACCGGGTCGGGGTCGCGAATCGCCGCCAGCAGCAGACCGTAGGCGCGCTGCGGCGAGGACGGCAGCACCACGCGCAGACCCGGCACGTTGGTGAACATCGCCTCGTTGGCCTCGCTGTGATGCTCGGGGGCTCGGATACCGCCGCCCCAGGGCACGCGCAACACCAGCGGGCAGGTCAGGCGGCCGCGGGTGCGGTTGCGCATTCGGGCGGCGTGGCAGATCAATTGATCGAGCATCGGATAGACGAAGCCATCGAACTGCGCTTCGGCCACTGGCTTCATGCCTTGCAGGGACAAGCCGACAGTTAAGCCGGCAATGGTGGTTTCATCGAGCGGGGTGTCGATCACCCGCTGATCACCAAAGCGTTGCTGCAGGCCGGCAGTGGCACGGAATACGCCGCCGTTCACGCCGACGTCCTCGCCCAGCACCAGCACCGCGCCGTCATTGGCCATCTCATAGGCCAGGGCCTGGGTGACCGCTTCGATCAAGGTAATGGCGGCCATCAGCGTGGGCCCTCCAGTTGCGCGCGCTGGCCGCGAAGATCATCCGGCAATTCAGCGTAGAGGTAGTCGAACATGTCGGTGGCCGGCGGCGGCGCCAGTTCAAGATAGGCGTTCACTTCTTCGTCGACGCGCTGGTTGCACTCCTGCTTCCATTCGGTTTCTTCGCTCTCGCTCCACAGACCTTGTTCGATCAGGTAGCGGCGCAGGCGCAGCATCGGTTCCTTTTCCCACGCCGCTTTCACCTCAGCCTCATCGCGATAGCGTCGCGCATCATCGGCCGTGGTGTGATCGGACAGGCGATAGGTGATGCATTCGATCACCGTGCCGCCGTGACCGTTGCGGGCGCGCTTGATCGCGTGCTCGGCGACTTCGCGCACCGCCAGCAGATCATTGCCATCGACCTGAATCGACTCCAGTCCGCCGGCCAGGCCTTTTTGCGCCAGGGTCTGTGCCCCGGTCTGCGCCCGACGAGGCACCGAAATCGCCCACTGGTTGTTCACCACCACCAGTACCAGCGGTAGGGCGTAGGCGCCGGCCGAGTTGAGCGCAGCATAGAAGTCGGATTTCGAACTGCCGCCATCACCCACGAAGGCCACGGCGACGCGCGGTTCCTCGCGCAGCTTGAAGGCCAGGGCTGAGCCGGCGGCATGCAGACACTGGGTGGCGATCGGAACACAGATCGGCAGGTCGTTGATTGCCTGTTCGAAGCAGCTGCCGCGCTCATCGCCGCCCCAGTACATCAGGATCTCGCGCGGGCGCACGCCGCGCATCAGCATGGCGCCGATCTCGCGATACGACACCGCCAGCAAATCATCGACGTGCATAGCCGAGGCCACGCCGACATGGGAAGCCTCGTGGCCGAGGCAGGAGGCATAGGTGCCGAGCTTGCCGGTGCGCTGCAGTGCCACGGCCTTGCTGTCGAAACTACGGGTGAACAGCATATGACGATACAGATCGACCAACTGCTGCGGTGATTCCACCCAATTCGGTAGACGCTCGCCTTTCAGCCGGCCATCGGCGGCCAAATGCTCGACATACTCGATGGAAAAACTGGCGGCCACGCTCATCCTTGCTTCTCCCTGGTTGCTCCGCGTTGCAGCCGCGACCCTGATCGGCACTCGGTTTCCCCTGCAACATTCACCTTGATAGCAGCGCGGAGGGTGGCGGCGCAAGCCGCAGTGCAACTAGACATCATGCCGATTCCATGCCAGCGGCGGCGTGGGTGGTGGCCGTCCTTCCCGCCTGCAGGGCCGCGCCGCATGCACTACCATGCACGCCTCTGTTCGATGACGCCACCATGTCTGAATCACGCAATCAACGAGATCTGGAAGAGGGCATCACCCGCGACTTGCGCGGGCGCCTGAGTTACGCCGGCTATCTGCAGCTGGATCGCCTGCTGTCATCCCAGCATCCACTGTCCAATCCGCCGCACCATGACGAAATGCTGTTCGTCATCCAGCATCAGGTGGCCGAACTGTGGCTGAAGCTGATCATTCATGAACTCAAGGCGGCGATCGCTTTCTTGCGCCAGGATCGCGTCGGCCCGGTGCAGAAGGTGCTGGCGAGGGTCAAGCAGGTGCAGCGTCAGTTGTTCGAACAATGGGCGGTGCTGGAAACGCTGACACCCAGCGAATACGCTGAGTTTCGCGATGTGTTGGGGCCGTCATCGGGCTTTCAGAGCTATCAGTACCGCACGGTGGAGTTTCTGCTCGGCAACAAGAATGCCGAGATGCTGGCGGTATTCGACTATCACCCTGAGGTACAAGCCCAGCTTCGCGAAGTGCTGGAAGCGCCCAGCCTGTACGACGAGTTCCTGCGTTATCTGGCCCGCACCGGCCATTCGGTGCCGAAATCGCTGCTCGAACGTGATGTCACCCAGCCGCATCAGCGTTGTGAACAACTGATCCCGGTGTTCAAGGCGATCTACGAAGACACCAAGCAGCACTGGTCGGCCTACGCGTTGTGCGAACAGCTGATGGATATCGAAGATGCGTTCCAGATGTGGCGCTTCCGACACATGCGCACGGTCGAGCGGATCATCGGTTTCAAGCGCGGCACCGGGGGGTCCAGCGGCGTGGCTTTCCTGAAGAAGGCTCTGGAGCTGACCTTCTTCCCCGAACTGATCGAGGTTCGCACCGTTCTCGGCCAGGGCTGATCCCGCGCCGTCTTCCCTTCTTGCCTGAGTGAGTACAGCCGATGACTGAAACCTCTGTCTCCGCGGAATCGCGGCCGAATTGGGTTGGCCGGTCGCTTGACATGATCGAGCGCGTCGGCAACAAGCTGCCCGATCCGGCGGTGCTGTTCCTGCTGTTGATGGTGTTGGTGTGGGCCCTGAGCTGGTTGTTCTCCGGTGTCAGCTTCAGCGAAGTCGACCCGCGCAATGGCGAGCCAATTGTGGTGCGCAACCTGCTGGCAGGCACGGCGTTGACCGGATTCATGGCCGACATGGTGCGGACCTTCGTCAACTTCCATCCGCTCGGTGTGGTGCTGGTGGCGATGCTGGGTCTGGGCGTGGCCGAGCATACCGGCTTCATCAAGACCAGCCTGCGCGCCATGCTGGGCGTGACGCCGCGATTTCTGCTGACCCCAATGCTGATTGCGGTCGGCATTCTCAGTCACGTGGCGGTGGATGCTGGCTACGTGCTGGTGATTCCCCTGGGTGCAGTGATTTTCTACGCCGCCGGGCGCCATCCGCTGGCCGGTATTGCGGCGGCCTTTGCTGGCGTCTCGGGCGGCTTTTCAGCCACTTTGTTCGTGCCATCGAGTCTCGATCCGATGCTGGCCGGCATCACCCAGGTGGCGGCGCATCTGATTGATCCCAGCGTGCGGGTCAATCCGCTGAACAATTACTTCTTTACTACCAGTTCCACTCTATTGATCGTCCTGATCGGCTGGGTGCTGACCGACAAGGTGATCGAGCCGCGTCTGCGTCGCACTGCAGTCGATGGCGATCCCGCCGACATGCCCAGCCTCGATGCGCTGAAGCCGGAGGAAACGCGAGGGCTGTGGATGGCTCTGCTGGCCATGCTGGTGGCCGCTGCGCTGCTGGCGCTGAGCATGTGGCCGGAATCCTCGCCCTGGGGCGCGGCGCCGGCCCAGGTGCCGGAAGGCGGCCATCGGCTGCTGGTCTCGGCGGCGCCGTTGATGCAGAGCATTGTCGGGCTGATCTTCGTGTTCTTCCTGATTCCCGGCATCGTCTATGGCTATGTCGCCGGCACGGTGAAAAGCCATCGCGATGTGGTGCAGGGCATGAGCAAGGCGATGAGCGGCATGGGTTACTACATCGTCATGGCCTTTTTCTGCGCCCAGTTCATTCATGCCTTCGGTCAGTCCAATCTTGGCGTGCTGCTGGCCATCAAGGGGGCCAATTTCCTGCGCGAATCGGGCCTGCCGCTGGGCTTCACCCTGGCCGGTATCGTGTTCCTCACCGCCTCGGTCAATCTGCTGGTCGGTTCGGCCTCGGCAAAATGGGCCTTGATCGGTGCCATCATGGTGCCGATGCTGATGGAGCTCGGTGTTTCGCCTGACTTCACTCAGGCTGCCTACCGTGTTGGCGACTCCAGCACCAATATCATCACGCCCTTGATGCCCTACTTCCCGCTGATTGTGGTGTTTTGCCGCAAGTACGTCACCGGCAGCGGCATCGGCACCCTGGTCGCCCTGATGCTGCCCTACTCGGTGGCTCTGCTGTTGATCTGGACCGGCTTTCTGCTGCTGTTCTGGGCGCTGGGTATCCCGCTTGGCATTGGCGCCAGTTACACCTACGGCAGCGGCTGAACGTCGCTGACAAAACTCGCTTTGCCGCAGCCCTGTTCAGCTGCCGTTTGACTCCGAACCCGAGTGCGGGTACACCTTGCGCGCTGTTTTCCGTGCCGGGTGGCGGAACGCGCCGCCCGCGGGCGGCACGACTGCACCCGGTTCCGTTCCAATGCAAGACCCAGGAATCGCCTTGATGAGTGCACAGATGCCCCCCAGCCGGCCCGCGCCGGAACCACAGGAACTCGCCCCCGATCACCACGCTTTCCGACCGCCGCCGGCTGGCGAATTCTTGGGGCACCCCAATGCACTTTGGAACCTGTTTGGCACCGAGTTCTGGGAACGCTTCATGTACTACGGCATGCGCGCCATGTTGGCGGTGCATGTGGCATCGGCGTTTTTTGCTCATCTGGGAGAGAACGCTCGTGCAGAAGCCAGCCTGACCTACGGCGGCTTTACCTCGCTGGTTTACATGACCGGCATCCTGGGCGGCTACGTGGCCGACCGTATCCTCGGCTATCAGCGCTCCATCATGCTCGGTGGCGTGTTGATGGCGATCGGTTGCTTCATGTTGATGGCGCCCGATCTGACCACGTTCCTGGTCGGTCTGGCGGTGATCATTGTCGGCAATGGCTTGTTCAAGCCGAATATTTCGACCATGGTCGGCAAGCTCTACCGGCCGGGCGATGTGCGGCGGGACTCGGGCTTCACCATCTTCTATATGGGCATCAACCTCGGCGCCCTGGTGGCCCCGTTCATTTGCGCCTCGATCATTGGTCAGCAATACGGCTATCGCTGGGGTTTCTTTGCCGCCAGCATGGGCATGATCTTCGGTCTTGTGGTGTTTCAGGTGGTTAAGGGTTGGCTGGGTCATGTCGGCACTGCGCCGGAAGGCAAGCAGGGCGTCGGCCCCATCATGCAGATCTTCGTCGCCTCGGCAGTACTGGTTGCCCCGGTCTACATCCTGCTCAGCATGAGCGATGTGCTGGCTGTCGTGCTGATCGTCTTGATGCTGGGGCTGGCTGCGTATTTCGTCTGGAGCGGCATCCAGAGCGGCGACAAGCAGCAGTTGCACCGCTATATCGCCATGCTGATCCTGTTTGCGGCCAACATTCTCTTCTGGGCGCTGTTTGAGCAGGCCGGCTCTTCGTTGAACTTCCTCGCCCAAGATCACGTGCGCATGCCGGACGTGTCGATCTTCGGTTGGACGCCGACATTCGAAGTGTTTCAGTCGGTGAATCCCATTTTCATCGTGGTGCTCGCGCCCTTGTTCGCCTCGATGTGGATCAAGCTGGACAAGGCGGATTGGAACCCTTCGATCCCGCGCAAGTTTGCCTACGGGCTTGTCGGTGCGGCGCTGGGTTTCTACATCCTGGTGTTCGCCATCGGCAACAGCGTGGGTGATGACGGCAAGATCAGCTGGATCTGGTTGACCTTGACCTATCTGATTCACACCATGGGCGAGCTTTGTCTGTCGCCGATTGGCCTGGCGATGGTGACCAAGCTCGCGCGCCCACACGAAACCGGTCTGGCCATGGGCGGCTGGTTCCTCTCCATCGCGATGGCCAATTTCGTTGCCGGCCGGATCGCCGCGATCGCATCGGGCGGCGGTGGACATGGTGAAGCTGCCGGCTCGCTGATGCAGTATGCCGATACCTTCAATCAGTTGTTCTGGCTGGGCATCGTCATTGCCGCGCTGTATTTCGTAGCGGCGCCCTTGATCAACAAACTGATGCACGGCGTGAAATAAACCAACCGTTTCATCGAAACAAGAACGGCGACCTCAGGGTCGCCGTTTTTCTATCCATCAGTTCTCCGCGAGTGCGCCAAACGACCGCGTCCTCAAAGCCCCTGGGCAGGCAAAGATCGGCTCCCTAACCCCACCCCGGCCCTCCCCGAACATCGGGGAGGGAGTTCCGGGGCACCCGCCGGCGCGCGAAAATCAGTGCGCATCGATCTCTCCCTCAAGGGGAGAGGGGAGCGAAACGCAAGTTGCGATATCGGTTCGTGGAGAGAGGGAAAGAGGCTTAGCGCTCTACTACCAAATCGTCACCCGCTCCTCGCCGGCACGCACCATCGGATCCTTCTCGCTGCACTGGAAGGCCGTGGCGAACTGCGGAATGTTCTGCGCCGGGCCGTAGGCGCGGAAGGTGCCCGGCGAATGCGGGCCGACCGTGAGCTGCACTTTCAGCTGCTCTTCGGTGTAGTTGATCCGCCATACCGTGGCCCAGTTCATGAAGAAGCGCTGATCCTGGCTCAGGCCCTCGACCATCGGGTCGATGAAGCCTTCTGCACGGGTTCGGTGCAGCGCATCGAGCGCCACGGTGACGCCGCCGAGGTCGGCAATGTTCTCACCCAGGCCGAGCTTGCCATTGACGAACATGCCGGGCAGGGCTTCGTAGCTGCTGTACTGATCAGCCAGTTTCGCTGTGTTGGCCTCGAACTGGGCACGGTCCTGGTCGGTCCACCAGTTGCTGAAGTTGCCTTGAGCATCGAACTTGCTGCCCTGGTCATCGTAGCCATGCAACATCTCGTGGCCGATCACCGCGCCAATGCCGCCGTAGTTCAACGCGTCATCGGCCTCGGCATCGAAGAACGGCGGTTGCAGGATGGCGGCCGGGAACACGATCTCGTTGGCGGTCGAGCGGTAATAGGCATTCACCGTCTGCGGGCTCATGCCCCACTCACTGCGGTCGACCGGCTTGCCGATCTTGTCGAGATTGAACCGATAGTTAAAGGCGACTGCGCGCTGGACATTGCCGATGTAGTCATCCGGACGAATCTCCAGCCCAGCCCAGCTGCGCCACTTGTCCGGATAGCCGATCTTCGGGGTGAAGGTCGACCACTTCTCCAATGCCTTGGCCTTGGTTTCCTCGCCCATCCAGGCCAGGTTCTCCAATCGCACCTTCAGCGCCGCGCGCAGGTTGTCGACCAGCTGTTCCATCTTGGCCTTGGAGGCCGGTGGGAAGGCCACCTCGACATACAGCTGTCCCAGGCCCTCGCCGATGCCACCGTTGACCGCACTGAGAACCCGCTTCCAGCGCTCCTGCTGCTCTTTCTGGCCAGCCAGGGTGCGGCGATAGAACTCGAAGTTCTGCTCTTCGAATGCCGAGCTGAGGTAAGGCGATGCGTCATCGATGGTCTTGAAGCGCAGCCAGGTCTGCCAATGTTCGACCGGCGTTTCCGCCAGCATGGTATCGACCTGCTTGAAGAAGTCGGTCATGGCCAGCGAGAACATGCTCGGCGCCGGTACGTCGATGGCGCTGAAGAAGGCGGTCCAGCTGAAGTTCGGCGTCAGGGCGTCGGCCGTTGCCAGGTCGACCGGGTTGTAGCGATTGGCCGGGTCGCGCAGTTCGAGTCGGGCCAGAGAGGCCTTGGCCAGCTCGGTTTCAAAGGCCATTACCTGCTCGGCCTGTGTCTTGGCCTCAGCTTCGCTGCCGCCCGCCAACACCAGCAGTTTCGCCACATGTTCAAGGAAGGCGGCGCGGGCTTTCAGATAGTCCTCGCGATCCTCCAGATAGTAGGCGCGCTCGGGCAGCGACAGGCCGCCTTGCATGGCGTAGGCGATATTGGTGGTGGAATCCTTGATGTCGGCGCTGCCGTAGAAACCGAACAGCATGCCGGTACCGCGGGCATAGCGTTGGCGCAAATACTCGGCGATCTGCTCACTGCTGCTGAGTGCGGCGATGGCATCGAGTTCGGCCTGAATCGGCGTGATGCCGGCGGCCTCGATGGCAGCCTGGTCCATGCCCGACTTGAAGAAATTACCCACCTGACTGCGCACCTCACCTGACGCGCCCGGCGCGGTGGCGGCCGCCTTGGCGATCTCGTGCTGAATGGCCAACGAGCGCTCGCCCAGGGCCGGGAACGCACCCCAGGTAGTGCGGTCACCGGGAATCGGATTGCTGGCCAGCCAGCGGCTATTGACGTGATTGCCAAAGTGCTCGCAGGCGCGAATCGAGGTGTCGAGGTCGCTGGCCTGGAAGCGGATCGGCTCCGGTACGCGGCTGAAGTCGATGCTAAGGGGCGCCGGTGCGCTGGCGGCGGCAGTGGCGCTCGGCGCGCTGGCTTGCGGCGCTTCGCTTTGCTGGGAGCAGGCGGCCAGGCTGAATACGATGGCGGCGCTGAGTAGCGCCGGACGGGTCTTGGACGGGTACATGAAGGGTCTCCCCAGGGTGGATGCGGTGATCGCTCGAGCCGGAAGCCTCCTGCCTCGATTCAAGCGGACTGCCGACGCTGACGCCTGCGCGGCGCCTCGGCATGGGCCAGAAGTCACGCTGGCGCTTCGGTGGTGCTGAGTTTGTGACTTCGCCTACAAGTGAGCACGCATTTCGGCGGCATCGAGTTTGTCGAGCAGGCGCATCAGCACTTCGCGTTCGCCGGGGGCGAAGCTCTCCAGTAGCGAGGCTTCCAGCTTCAGGGCCAGCGGCGCAATTTCGTCATAGATTGATACGCCGGCGTCGGTCAGGCGCAGAATCGAGCGCCGCCGATCAGTCTCGTCGAAGCGGCGTTCGACCAACTGGCGCTGTAGCAAGGCGTTCACGGCGCGGCTGACTGCGACCTTGTCCATTGCCGTCCGCTCGGTCACATCGACAGCCGAGATGCCGGGATAGCGTCCGATCACGGCCATAGCGCGCCACTCGGTGACCGACAGCCCGAAACGGCGCTGGTAGAACTGCGCGATGTCGTTACTGATGCGGTTCGACAGCACCGACAGCCGATAGGGCAGGAAGGTCTCGAGGGCGAGCACGGCATGAGGCGTTTCGGTCATGGGGCATTCCGAGTCAGGTGAGCTTGCAACTAGTTTCAAACGAAACTAACATGGGAGGGTGGGGAGCGCGCCAGGGCGCGCTGCATCTTTTTGCCGGAGGTCATCATGAACGCACAGCTCAAGCCTAACCTTGGAATGGACGTCACCACGTTCGAAAACCCGATGGGCATCGACGGTTTCGAATTCGTCGAGTTTGCCGCTCCCGAGGGGCAGTGCGGTCTTTTGCATACGCTGTTCCAGAAGATGGGCTTCACCGCCGTGCTCAAGCACCGCAGCCGTCCGATCACAGTGTATCGGCAAGGCGGCGTCAACTTCCTGGTCAATGAGGACCCGAACAGCTTTGCCGCTCAGTTTGCCCAGCAGCATGGCCCCTGTGCCGCCGGCTTCGCCATCCGCTTCAAGAAGAATGCGGACGAGGTCCGAGCGCACGTGATGAAAGCCGGCGGCGAAGACGTGGAGATGGCCGACACCAAGGCGATTGACCGCCCAGTGGTCAAGGGCATCGGTGGCGCCATGCTGTACCTGGTCGATGACTATGCCGACCCGGCCAAGGTCTATGCCGATTTCGCGCCGGTGCCCGGCGCTGATCAGACTCCGAAAGGCTTTGGGTTGACCTTCATCGATCACCTCACCCATAACCTCTACTTTGGAAACATGGAGAAGTGGTCGGATTACTACGAGAAGCTGTTCAACTTCCGTGAGATCCGTTACTTCGACATCAAGGGTGCCAAGACGGGTCTGGTCTCGAAGGCGATGACCGCGCCAGACGGTATCGTCCGTATACCGCTCAATGAATCCAGCGATCCGAAGTCGCAGATCAATGAGTACCTCGACGAGTACAAGGGCGAGGGCATCCAGCACATCGCCTGTTTTACCGACAATATCTATGAGACCGTCGAAGCCATGCGCGCCCAGGGCATCGAGTTTCTCAATACCCCGGCGACCTATTTTGAGGTGATCGATCAGCGCATTCCGAATCACGGCGAAGACGTGGCTCGACTGGCGCGTAACAAGATCCTGATCGATGCCGACTCGGAAACCAAGCAGCGTCTGCTGCTGCAGATCTTCACTCAGAATGCGATTGGACCCATCTTCTTCGAGATCATCCAGCGCAAGGGCAACGAAGGCTTCGGCGAAGGCAACTTCCAGGCCCTGTTCGAAAGTATCGAGCGGGATCAGATGCGCCGCGGAGTGTTGTAACCACGCCGTGAGCCGCTCTCCCGGTGGGAGAGGGGTTGGGGTGGATACGTAGTTGCCGGAGGGTGATCGCATGGCGAATCGCGTGATTCTGCCCTTGCCGAGTGAGGCCAAGAACAGCGCGCGCGACTTGCGGTCAATGGCAACCGAAGCTGAGCAGGCACTTTGGTTTCAGCTTCGTGGTGGCAGGTTCGCCGGCATCAGGTTTCGAAGAAAACACCCGGTTCCGCCTTGTATTGCTGATTTTTGCTGCCTGCAAGCAAAGCTGATCGTCGAGTTGGATGGTTCGCAACAGAGCAATGAGATTGACGGTTGCCGCGATGCACAGTTGCGAGGACAAGGCTTCGAGGTGATTCGGGTCTGCAACAACCAAGTCTGCTCCGATTTGAACTCGGCGCTCGAATACATATTGACCAGGGCGCAGGCCCGAACCCTCACCCCCGACCCCTCTCCCACGGGGAGAGGGGAGAACAGCGGTGGAGTATCAGCATGAACGCACAACTCAAACCTCAAACCCAAGCCGTCGAGCCCTTGCGTTACCAGACCGGGTTCGCTCAGGAGTTCGCCAGCGAGGCCCTGCCGGGTGCCTTGCCGGAGGGGCGCAATTCGCCGCAGCGCTGCCCTTACGGTCTGTACGCCGAGCAGATCTCGGGTACGGCGTTTACCGCGCCACGCCACGTGAACCGGCGCAGCTGGACCTACCGTTTGCGTCCCGGGGTGATGCATGGCGAGTTCCAGCCATTCCCGCGACCGGCGTTTCACAACCGCTTCGATGAACAGGCCGTTTCGCCGAATCAGCTGCGTTGGTCGCCGCGCGAACTGCCGTCCGCCGACATCGATTTCGTCGACGGCCTGCTGACCATGGCCGGCGCAGGCTCGGCGCGCGGACAGAGCGGACTGGCCATCCATACCTATGTGGCGAACCGCTCGATGCAGGGCCGGTTTTTCTGCAACGCCGATGCCGAGATGCTGTTCATCCCGCAACTTGGCCGGCTGCGTCTGGCCACCGAGCTCGGGCACCTCGACATCGAGCCGCAGGAGATCGCGGTGGTGCCGCGCGGTATTCGCTTCAGGGTTGAGCTGCTGGATAGTGAGGCTCGAGGTTATGCCGCCGAGAACTTCGGTGCTCACCTACGCTTGCCGGATCTCGGGCCGATCGGCTCCAATGGTCTGGCCAACCCGCGCGACTTCAGCACACCGGTGGCGTGCTACGAAGATGTCGAAGGTGATTTCGAGCTGGTGCAGAAGCTCGATGGTCAGCTGTGGCGTGCGCCGATTGCGCATTCGCCGCTCGACGTCGTCGCCTGGCACGGTAACTACGCGCCCTACAAGTACGATCTGCGGCGCTACAACACCATCGGTTCGATCAGCTACGACCACCCGGATCCGTCGATCTTCACCGTGCTGACGTCACCCACCGATACCGCTGGCACGGCCAACATTGATTTCGTGATCTTCCCGCCGCGTATCCTGGCCATGCAGAACACCTTCCGCCCGCCTTGGTTCCATCGCAATGTGGCCAGTGAATTCATGGGCCTGCTGCACGGTGCCTACGACGCCAAGGCTGATGGTTTCCTGCCCGGCGGCGCATCGCTGCACAACTGCATGAGCGGCCACGGGCCGGACGCAGCGACATTCGACAAGGCCAGTCACGCCGATCTGTCGAAGCCCGATATCATCACCGACACCATGGCCTTCATGCTGGAGTCGCGCTGGCTGATTTGTCCGACCGCGCAGGCGATGGAAATGCCGGAGCGGCAGCGGCACTATCAGGCCTGCTGGGAAGGATTGCAGAAGCAGTTCGACCCGGCGCGCCGCGATTTCGAGTAGCTCAAGACGTGTCATCGGCGGGCCGGGGCCCGCCCTACTGCACTAAGGAATAAGCAATGAAACTTGCCAGCCTGAAAGAGGGAGGCCGCGACGGCACCCTGATCGTCGTTTCCAGGGACCTCAGCAAAGCCGTCAGGGTGAGCGACATCGCGCCGACCCTGCAGCGCGCGTTGGAAGACTGGTCGAATCTGGCGCCGCGCTTGAACCATGTGTATGAGGTGCTGAACGCCAGCTCGGCTGACTCGATCAATGGCGAAGCCGTATTTGCCCTCGATGTCGAAGCGCTGGCCGCGCCCCTGCCGCGCGCCTACGAGTTTGTCGATGGTTCGGCCTATCTGCCCCATGTTGAGCGTGTGCGCCGGGCTCGCGGCGCCACCGTGCCTGAGACCTTCTACACGGATCCCTTGATGTACCAGGCGGTCAGTGCGGGCTTTTACGGTCCGCGTGATCCGGTCCTGGTGCCCTCGGAAGACTACGGAATCGACCTGGAAGCGGAAGTGGTGGTGGTGACCGACGATGTGCCGATGGCGGTGTCGCCGGAGCAGGCCGTGGATCACATCCAGTTGGTGGGCTTGGTCAACGACGTCAGCTTGCGCAATCTGATTCCGCCGGAGCTGGCCAAAGGTTTTGGGTTTCTGCAGTCCAAGCCACGCTCGGCGCTGTCGCCGGTGTTCGTCACCCCGGATGAGCTGGGCGAGGCCTGGAAGGACTGCAAGGTCCACCTGGCCATGCGTACCTGGATCAATGAGCAGTGGTTCGGTCACCCGGAGGCCGGTGTCGACATGCAGTTCAACTTCGCCCAACTGGTCGCGCATGCCGCCAAGACCCGGCCGCTGAGCGCTGGCACCATCGTCGGCTCGGGCACGGTAGCGAACGAAGATACGTCGCTGGGCGCCTCGTGCCTGGCCGAGCAGCGCACCGTTGAAACGCTGAATGACGGGGCGCCGAAGACGCCGTTCATGAAATTCGGTGATCGGGTGAAGATCGACATGTGCGATGCCGGCGGCCGTTCGATCTTTGGCTCCATCGAACAAACTGTGAAGGCCCACACAGTCTGAAACCGCGTGGGAATCGGGTTGTGGGCTGAATGCAGCAAATTGCTTCACGTTTCACATTCAGCGGCGTAGTCTGCGCGTAGCAGGCTGATGAGACTGATTGCAGCAGCCTGGTGCAAAGGTGGCGCGGCTCTGCCGCGACCGTTAGCGCTGAAGACCTTCAGGATGGAGGTCTCAGCAGCCTGGTAGGGGATCCAGAGGGAGGTGCCACGTTGAGCAGTGCCCTGACGCTCTACAGCTACTGGCGCTCCAGCGCCGCCTACCGGGTGCGCATTGCGCTGAACCTGAAACAGCTGGACTACGACCTGAAAATAGTCCACCTGGTGCGCGATGGCGGCGAGCAGCACAGCGAAGCCTTCCACGCGCTCAACCCGCAAGAGCTGGTGCCCGTGCTGATGCACGGGCAACGCATCGTTCGCCAGTCACTGGCGATCATGGAATATCTGGAAGAAACCTTTCCCGACCACCCGATCATGCCGGCCACCGCCCGCGATCGTGCGCGCGTGCGCGGCCTGGCGCTGGCCGTGGCCTGCGATATCCACCCGCTGAACAACCTGCGTGTTCTGCAGTTTCTGGAGCACGACTGGAACGTGCCACAGCCCGAGCGAGACGCCTGGGTCAAGCGCTGGATCAACACCGGCTTCAGCGCCATCGAAGACATGCTGCGCGACAACCCGTCCACTGGCGACTACTGCGAAGGCGACATCCCCTCGGTAGCCGACTGTTGTCTGATCCCCCAGGTCTACAACGCCCGCCGTTTCGCCATCGACATCGACCAATACCCAACCATCGCGCGCATCGAAGCCAACTGCCTGGCCAGCGAACCCTTCGACAAGGCGCGGCCGGAAAATCAGCCCGATGCGCCTGGAAGCGGAGATTCTTGAGAGCCGGGATTCGGGATTCGGGATCCGCAAGAGCGGCGCTCGGTTTCCAGCTTAGTTCGACAGGCTCACGACAAGCCGGTCGCGGCAAAGCCGCACCACACCTGCCGTGAGCCTGTCGAACGGTTTGCCGGAAATCAATCACTTGCGTGCTTGCTTTCTGAGCGCGCCGTCCTTGGCGCGCGATATCAGGCTGCTGAAATGAGTATTTCAGCAGCCCGCTAAGTAAACACATCCGCATACGGGTCGTGCTCACCTTCGGCGCCTTCGGAGAGGCGGATCTTCAGGTTGAGGCCATCGCGCGAGTCGGCGTTGCGCAGCACTTCTTCCAGTTCGCACTTGCCTTCCTTGTACAGGCGATACAGCGCCTGATCGAAGGTCTGCATGCCGGCTTCCAGCGATTTCTCCATTGCTTCCTTGATCTCATGCACCTCGCCGCGGCGCATCAGGTCGCGGATATGGGGTGTGTTGACCAGGATTTCCACCGCGGGCACGCGCTTGCCGTCCTTGGCGATGACCAGACGTTGGCTGATCACTGCCTTCAGATTCAGCGACAAGTTCATCAGGATGTTCTTGTGCGCTGACTCGGGGAAGAAGTTGAGGATGCGCTCCAGGGTCTGGTCGGCGTTGTTTGAGTGCAGGGTGGCCAGGCACAGATGGCCGGTTTCGGCGAAGGCGATGGCTGCTTCCATCGTGGTCTGATCGAGGATCTCACCGATCAGGATCACGTCGGGCGCTTCACGCATGGCGTTCTTCAGCGCATTGTGGAAACCATGGGTATCGAGGCCGACCTCGCGTTGATTGACGATCGATTTCTTGTGTCGATGCAGAAATTCGATCGGGTCTTCGATGGTGAGGATATGGCCGGCGGCATTGGTGTTGCGGTGATCGATCATCGCCGCCAGCGAAGTGGACTTGCCCGAGCCGGTCGCACCCACCACCAGCACTAGGCCGCGCTTGTCCATGATGATTTCTTTCAGCACATCCGGCAGCTTCAGCGCATCGATGCTGGGAATCTCGCTCTTGATCGCGCGGATCACCATGCCGACTTCGCCACGCTGCTTGAACACGTTGACGCGGAAGCGGCCGGCTTCGCGTACCGAGATGGCCATGTTCAGCTCCAGCTCGCGTTCGAACACCGGCACCTGGCCTTCGTCCATCAGCGAGTAGGCGATCTTCTTCACCATGCCCGCCGGCAGGCCGGTATTGCCGAGCGGGTACAGCTTGCCCTCGACCTTGATGTTCACCGGCGCGCCGGTGGTAAGGAACATGTCCGAGGCATTCTTCTCGGTCATGAGCTTGAGGAAATATCCGATATCCATCGATCGCGCTCCCTACGTCCCCCTGACGACGGCGGTCTGATCTGCCGCTGACTGTGCAGCGTGTGCCGTAATTCACTCGAGAATGCAGGTCGCGTTGCCCAACCGACCCGCCCTCTCGAGTCTCTCACGCTGCTAGAAACCGGCCGCCGTTGCAAGCCTGCGCCTGGCTTCTCACAATAGCCTACAGCGAATGATCGCCCGCCATCACGGAATGATATGACAGGCCACACCTCAACAGGCCAGTTCGGCTGCATAGTCTTGGTGCTCAGCATGCTTGTCGGCTGTGCTTCAACGCCGCCGCCGACCAGTGAGCTCAACGCGGCGCAGTCAGCGGTGGCCCAGGCTCGCGCGGCGCGTGCCGCCGACCACGCGCCGGTGGAATTCGGCTTTGCCGAGGAAAAACTGCAGACCGCCAAGCAGGCCCTGGATCAGCGCCAGAACGATCGCGCTCGCAGTGCCGCCGAGCAGGCACAGGTAGATGCCGAGCTGGCGCTGGCCAAGAGCAAGGCGGCCGATGCGCGGGCGCGAGTGAAGGAAAAGACCGAGGCCAACGCCCGGCTGCGCCGTGAGCTGCTGGGAGACAACCAATGATCCATCTGAGTGCGAGACTTGCAGCGGCGCTGATCTTCGCCATGGGCTTGGCCGGTTGTGCCAGCACGCCACAGAAGGACCTTGCGGTGGAACGTCTGGAGGCCTCGCTCAGCGCCTTGAACGCGGATGCGGCCCTGGCCAACTACGCCGCCGCCGAGCGCCTGCAGGCCCGGCAGGCGCTGGCGGCCCTGCGTCAGGCCGACAAGAAATCGCGTCCGGATCGGCTCTACATCGCCGAGCGACGGCTGGATATCGCGCGTATCACCGCCCAGGCCGAAATGGCTGCCGATCAGCTCGAGCAGCTGGAGCGCGAGCGCGACCGGATCATGCTGGAAGCGACCCGGCGCGATGCCGAGCGCAATCGTCTGGAGGCCGAGAAACTGCGTCTGCAGAGCCTGGCCAGAGCCGAAGAAGCAGCGCGCGCACAAGAAGAGGCCGAAGCGGCCCGGCTGGCCAGCGAGCTGTCGTCGGCGGAAGCCGAAGCAGCCAAGCGACTGGCCGAAGCGCAGGCCGCCGAGGCCAATCTGGCCAAGCGCGAGGCCGAACTGGCCCTGGCTGCCGCCGACAGCCTGCGTATCCAGCTGGAGAGCATCACCTCCAAGCGCGATGCCCGCGGCGAGGTCATGACCCTGTCCGGCGATGCCTTCGCCAGTGGGCAATCGAACCTGCGCCCGGAAGCCCGCGGCAATCTCGGGCGCATCGTCGAGTTTCTACAGAGCAAGCCCGGCGCCGTGATCATCGAGGGGCATACCGACAACCGCGGCAGCGCCAATCTCAATCAGGTGCTGTCGCAAAAGCGCGCCGACGCCGTGCGTCAGGCCCTGATCGAAGAGGGCGTCGACGGCAGTCGGATGACCGCCGTGGGCCGTGGTATGGATCAGCCGGTGGCTGACAACGGCAGTGCCGACGGCCGCGCCCGCAACCGTCGGGTGGAGATTGTCCTCAGCGGCGGCTAGTGGCCGAGGCCGTCCTGCGCTGGCTGAGCCAGACAAAGCCAGCCTCGACCAAGCGGCATGATGAAGCACCCTTCGACGCGCTCAGGGTGCGTTACGCTGGACCGCAACTGACAGCAAGCGCCATTCCCCGCTGGCTGAGCTCGCCGAAGCCAGCCTCGACGAAGCGGCGAGATGAGGCACCCTTCGATGCTCCGGGCGCGTTGCGCCGGGGCGCCGCGACTGACAGCAAGCGCCATTCCCCGCTGGCTGAGCTCGCCGAAGCCAGCCTCGACGAAGCGGCGAGATGAGGCACCCTTCGACGCTCCGGGCGCGTTACGCCGGGGCGTCGCGACTGACAGCAGGCGCCATTCCCCGCTGGCTGAGCCTGCCGAAGCCAGCCTCGACCAAGCGGCGAGATGAGGCAACCTTCGACGCTCCGGGCGCGTTACGCCGGGGCGTCGCGACTGACGGCAAGCGCCATTCCCCGCTGGCTGAGCCAGTCGAAGCCAGTCTCGACCAAGCGGCGAGTGAGGCCCCTTCGATGCTCCAGGTGCGTTACGCTGGACCGCGACTGACAGCAAGCGCCATTCCCCGCTGGCTGAGCCTGCCGAAGCCAGCCTCGACGAAGCGGCGAGATGAGGCACCCTTCGATGCTCCGGGTGCGTTACGCTGGACCGCGACTGACAGCAAACGCCATTCCCCGCTGGCTGAGCTCGCCGAAGCCAGCCTCGACGAAGCGGCGAGATGAGGCGCCCTTCGATGCTCCGGGCGCGTTACGCCGGCGCCGCGACTGACAGCAAGCGCCATTCCCCGCTGGCTGAGCCTGCCGAAGCCAGCCTCGACGGAGCGACAGGATCTGACACCCTCGCAAGGGTTCTCGGACCACCCTTCGCTGGCCCGGCCAAGTGCTTGAATGAGCCTGCCGCGCCGGGCCCCGCCACCCGACGAGCGGTGGTTGCGACCCCTTCGGGGCAGGCGTAGGGTGAGAGGCCTGTGCTCTGGCACAGAGTAAGAGGGTGCAGGCCGATGAAGCATGACTGCGACAGCGCCGAGACCGCCGCCTCACGACAGGTGGCGGGTTCCGAGTGCACCACCGGTACCCGCATCCACACATTGCTCGTTCCGCCAACGCCTCGCCGGCTACGCCAGCGGGGCGTTGTTGTTTTCAGCCTGAGGAGGTCTGCCGATGTTTGAATCACAGCCGCACAAGGAACTCGAGAATCTGATGCAGCGCGATGCTGAGTTTCGCCGCCTGTATCGCCGTCATCAGGAGCTCGACAAGCAAGTTCTCGACGCCGAGCTGGGCGTGTTGCCGCTCGACGACGTCACCCTTGCGCGTATGAAGAAAGAGAAGCTGTTTGCCAAAGACCGCTTGACCCGGATGTTCGAGCAACGGGTGCACTGACACTCTCTCAGTTGATGGGCCCGGCGGTCGCGCCGCACAGGAGTGCGCCGCGCCGACCACGCCGAGCCGGCTGCCAGGACAATCGCCGCCCACGGGCGGCGATTTGTTTTTTGCCTGAGAGAAAGTCTGGCCTGGGCTATCATGCTGCCCCATTCCCCGCGGTCGGCCGTTGCAGGCACGCGGAGGTCACAGGTGGTGCGGCCTGGCCGCGACCGTTCAAGCCGAACGACTCCCGCCATGGAGTCTGTCGGCGATCTGCCAAGAGAACCGCTGCATGACGATTCATAACAGTGTGTTGGATTTGATCGGCAACACTCCGGTGGTGCGCGCACGCAACCTGGATACCGGGCCCTGCGAGCTTTTCCTGAAGCTGGAAAGCCAGAATCCTGGCGGCTCGATCAAGGACCGCATCGGCCTGAAGATGATCGAAGCGGCCGAAGCGGCCGGCAAGATCAAGCCCGGTGACACCCTGGTCGAAGGCACCGCCGGCAACACCGGTATCGGCCTTGCCTTGTCGGCCCAGCAGAAGGGTTACAAGCTGATCCTGGTCGTTCCGGACAAGATGAGTCGCGAGAAGATCTTCAACCTCAAGGCGATGGGGGCCGAGGTTGTGCTGACTCGCTCGGATGTTGCCAAGGGACATCCGCAGTACTATCAAGACATGGCGGAACGAATTGCTAAGGAAACGCCGAACGCCTACTTCATCAATCAGTTCGGAAACCCGGATAACCCGCGCGCCCACTTCGAAGGCACCGGTCCGGAAATCCTGCGGCAGATGGACGGCAAGCTCGACGCCATCGTGTTTGGCTGCGGCTCCTCCGGCACCATGACCGGCCTGTCGAAGTACTTCGCCGAGGCTTCACCAGATACCGAACTGGTGTTGGCCGACCCGGTTGGATCGATCCTGACCCAGTACATCAACGAAGGCACCCTGAGCGAGAAATCCGGCTCTTGGCTGGTGGAGGGCATCGGTGAGGATTTCCTGCCCAGCATCTCCGACTTCAGCCGGGTCAAGAAAGCCTATTCGATCAGCGATGCCGAGAGCTTTGCTGCAGGCCGCGAACTGCTGCTGAAGGAGGGCGTGCTGGGCGGATCGTCCAGCGGCACCTTGCTCGCCGCTGCGCTGAAGTACTGCCGCGAGCAAACCATGCCCAAGCGGGTGATGGTGTTTGTCTGCGACACCGGCAACAAGTACCTCTCGAAGATGTACAACGACTACTGGATGCTGGACAACGGCTTCATCCAGCGCGATACGCATGGTGATCTGCGTGATCTGATCCTGCGCCCCTACTCGCAGCGCGATACCGTCGTGGTGGCGCCGAATGATTTGCTCACCGTGGCCTATCAGCGGATGAAACTGTACGACGTCAGTCAGCTGCCGGTGATGGAGGAAGACCGCATCGTTGGCATCATCGACGAAAGCGATGTGCTGTTGCATGTGTACGGCGACGAAGCCAAGTTCCGCAATCCGGTCTCCACCGCGATGATCACCACCCTGGACAAACTCGATGTGAAGTCGCCGATCGAGGCGCTGATGCCGGTGTTCGACAAGGGCCACGTCGCCATTGTCATGCACGGCGAGCGCTTCCTCGGTCTCATTACCCGTATTGACCTGCTGAACTATCTGCGCCGGCGGGTGCAGTAGGGCCTGCGCTGGTGAGATAATTCAGTTGCCCCAGGCAGCGAGGTGCCCTGTGTCCGCGCAGCTCAAGATTGATTTTTGGAAAGGCGAGCAATACTGGATCGGCAAGCTCGTCGACCACCCGGAAATATTGAGCCAGGGGGAGTCTCTGGAGGAACTTGAAGAGAATCTTCGTAGCGCCTATCGCGAGATGCTGCTTGACGACGTTGCGGAGGAGTTCGAGGTCAAGTACATCGCGCTTTGAAGCGCAATGAGCTAATTCGACTCATTCTGGCGGCAGGACATCTACCAGAATCCGCAAACCGGGCAGAAGCAGCCCATTCCACGCCATCGAGAGATCGATGATGCGCTGGCCAAACACATCAGGAAATAACTCGGCATCCTATGAGCGCAAACCACTCCAATCACGGCATCGGCACCCTGGCCATCCACGGTGGTCAGTCGCCTGATCCCAGCACCGGCGCGGTGATGCCGCCGATCTACGCCACCAGTACCTATGCCCAGTCCAGTCCGGGCGTGCATCAGGGCTATGAGTACTCTCGCAGCCACAACCCGACCCGCTTTGCCTACGAACGCTGCGTGGCCGCGCTCGAAGGCGGAACGAATGGCTACGCGTTCGCCTCCGGTCTGGCCGCCACTTCGACGGTGCTGGATATTCTCGACACCGGCAGTCATGTGGTCTGCATGGACGACGTCTACGGCGGCACCTATCGGCTGTTTGAGCGAGTGCGTCGCCGCAGTGCCGGGCTCGATTTCAGCTTTGTCGATCTGAACGACATGGCCGCAGTCGAAGCGGCGGTCAAGCCGAACACCAAGATGATCTGGTGCGAAACGCCGACCAACCCGACGCTGAAGATCGTCGATATCGCCCGCCTGGCCGAGTTCTGCCGCGGTCGCGGCATCTGGTTCGCGGTCGACAACACCTTCAGTTCCCCCGCCTTGCAGCGGCCACTGGAATTGGGTGCGCATCTGGTGATGCACTCGGCCACCAAGTACCTCAATGGCCACAGCGACATGGTGGGCGGCATGATCGTGGTCGGCGACGATGCCGAACTGCGCGAGCAGATGACCTTCCTGCAGAACTCGGTCGGTGGCGTGCAGGGTCCGTTCGATTCCTTCCTTGCCCTGCGTGGTCTGAAAACCTTGCATCTGCGCATGCGTGCCCACTGCGAGAACGCCCAGCAGCTGGCTGAGTTTCTCACCACTCAAAGCGCGGTGGAGAAGGTTATCTATCCTGGTTTGCCGCAGCATCCGCAGCACGCCCTGGCCAAGCAGCAGATGAAGGGTTTTGGCGGCATGATCAGCGTCTACGTCAAAGGTGGCTTTGAAGGCGCCAGGCGCTTCATGGAGCGTCTGGAACTGTTCACCTGTGCCGAGTCGCTGGGCGGCGTCGAGAGTCTGGCCAATCACCCCGCCTTGATGACCCATGCCTCAGTTCCAGTGGAACGCCGTGCTGTGCTCGGCATCAGCGACAATCTGGTCCGTCTCAGTGTCGGCGTGGAAGATGTGGCAGATCTGCAGGCCGAGTTGGCCAACGCACTCGCCTAACATCAGTCTTGATTGATGTTAGGCGAGCTTCTCTGCGGCAAACTGTACGCGGATTTTGAGTCGCGGCGAGCAAGCCCCTCTCCCACGAGGAGAGGGGCAGAGCGATGTGTTGGCGAAACAATGGGTTATGACATCGGTTCCTGGGAAGGGGGCAAGCCTCGATGTGCCTGATCACCTGGGCTGACCGCGTCCACCCCGGACTGCCCTTCGTCCTGCTGGCCAATCGCGACGAGCTGCATGCCCGACCCAGCCTTGCGGCCGACTGGCGCGCGGCCGCCCCGCCTTATCTGGCCGGGCTCGATGCCAAGGCCGGTGGCAGTTGGCTGGCCTATCAACCCGGAGGACGACTGGCGGCGGTGACCAATGTGCGTCAGCTGCCGTTTCGCGATGACTGGCGGCACTCGCGCGGCCGCCTGGTGGTCGATTGGATGAGCCTCGGGCAGGACTGGGCAAGTTTCGCCAAGAAGGCCGACGCCGAATCCACCGACACCGGTCCCTACAACCTGCTGTTGCGCGATGACGAAGCCTTGCGCTATTGCGGTAATCGACCGGCCTGGCACGCCGACACACTGACCCACGGCGTCCACGCCGTCTCCAATGCCGCCCTGGACACGCCCTGGCCCAAGCTGCAAAAAATCACCCAGGCAATGCGGCAGTGGCTGCAGGCCGTGGGCGATCAACTGCAGGCAGAGCAGGCGCTGGATCCGCTTCTCCTTAACCCATTGTTTGTGTTGATGCGCGATACCTCTCCGGCGCCCGACGAGGATCTGCCGGATACCGGCATAGGCCTGGAACGCGAGCGGCTATTGTCCTCGCCATTCATCGAGTCGGAGTCATACGGCACGCGTTGCACCACCCTGATCATCGAATGGGCCGATGGCCGCTGGCTGTTTATCGAACGCCGCTTCGGCCCGCTGGGCATCGATCTCGGTCAAAGCGAATACAGCGGCCAGATATAGGGTGCGCCTTGGGCGCACCAATGTTGCGTTATGCAAGTCTCGTCGGTGCGCCAAGGCGCACCCCATGGACGGCGACTTGGTGGGCCTGTGGCCCACCATCGCGCCACATCGGTGGGCGACACGTCCACCCTACGAAGCATCGCCGCGGCCACCATCACGAGCCCCTAGCCAACGGATTCACCATGCACCGGCCTCGTAGGGTGGGGCCTGTGGCCCACCATCGCGCCACATCGGTGGGCGTGACCCACCCTACGAAGCATCGCCGCGGCCACCATCACGAGCCCCTAGCCAACGGATTCACCATGCACCGGCCTCGTAGGGTGGGCCTGTGGCCCACCATCGAGCACCATCGGTGGGCGTGACCCACCCTACGAAGCATCGCCGCGGCCACCATCACGAGCCCCTAGCCAACGGATTCACCATGCTCCGGCCTCGTAGGGTGGGCCTGTGGCCCACCATCGCGCCACATCGCTGGGCGACACGTCACCCTATGACGCATCCTAGCTAGCGGCCCGCGATCACGCCCCCTTAGCCAACGGCTTCACCCTGAACCAGGCCGCATAAAGGGCCGGCAGGAACAACAGGGTCAACACCGTGGCCACCATCAATCCGCCCATGATCGCCACTGCCATCGGTCCGAAGAACACGCTGCGCGACAGCGGGATCATCGCCAACACAGCCGCCAGTGCGGTGAGCACAATCGGGCGGAAGCGGCGCACCGTGGCTTCGATCACCGCCTTGGCCGGCTCCAGTCCATGGGCGATGTCCTGTTCGATCTGATCCACCAGGATCACCGAATTGCGCATGATCATGCCGGATAGCGCAATCGTGCCGAGCATCGCCACAAAGCCGAATGGCACCTGGAACACCAACAGGAACAGCACCACGCCAATCAAGCCCAGCGGCGCGGTCAGGAACACCATCAGGGTGCGCGACATCGAGCGCAGCTGCAGCATTAGCAAGCTCAGCACCACCAGCACGAACAGCGGCACGCCGGCGTTCACCGAACGCTGGCCGCGGGCGGAATCCTCCACTGTGCCGCCGACATCCAGGCGATAGCCATCCGGCAAGCCGCTGCGTTCAGCCTCAAGCACCGGCATCAATTCCTGCACCACGCTGGCCGGCTGCTGTTCGCCGTAAATGTCGGCGCGCACCGTTACCGTGGGCAGACGGTCGCGATGCCAGATCACCCCTTCTTCGAACACGTAGTCCAGGGTGGCGATCTGCGACAGCGGGATGCTCTGCCCGCTGGCGGTTGGCACCGACAGACTGCCGATCAGGCTCATGCGTCGGCGCTCTTCCTCCGGGCCGCGCAGCAGGATCTCAATTTGTTCGTTGCCTTCCAGAAAGTAGCTGACGTGCGAGCCGGACAAGGAACCGCGGATGAACTGTGCCACCTGGGCCGAGCTCACCCCCAGGGCGCGTGCGCGCTCCTGGTCGATCTCAACGCGAATGGCCTTGCTCGGCTCTTCCCAATCTAGGCTGACATTGGTCAGCGCCCGGTGATCTCGAATCTGATCGGCCACCCGGCGCGCGATGCGCCGCACTTCGTCAATATGCTCGCCACTAACACGGAGTTGGATCGGGAAGCCGACCGGCGGGCCATTCTCCAAGCGCGTCACGCGGCCCTGCAAGGTCGGAAACTGCTCAGGCAGAATATCGATCAGCCAGCGACGCAGCGCCTCGCGACTTTCGATATCCTCGGTCAGGATGACGAACTGGGCAAAGTTGGCCGCTGGCAGCTGCTGATCCAGCGGCAGGTAGAAGCGCGGTGAGCCGGTGCCGACATAGGACACATAGTTCTCGATGCCTTCCTTGCCTTCGAGCAAGGCCTCGAGTTTCTTGACCTCGGCTTCCGTTGAGCGCAGCGAGCTGCCCTCGGCCAGACGCATGTCGACCATCAGCTCCAGGCGCGTTGAAGAGGGGAAGAACTGCTGCGGCACAAAGCGGAACAGTGCCACCGAGCCGACGAACAGGCCGATGGTCAGGCCGATCACCAGCCAGCGCCGCCGCACACACCAGTCGATTACCTGGCGGAAGCGGCTGTAGAACCTGGTTTGATAGGGATCGTGCCCCTCGCCGCCATGGCCGTGCCCCTTGGCCGGCAGCAGGCGTTCGCCGAGATAGGGTACGAACACCACGGCGGCAATCCAGGACACTATCAAGGCCAGGGTGACCACCTGGAAAATCGAGCGAGTGTATTCGCCGGTGCCACTTTGTGCCGTGGCAATCGGCAGAAAGCCGGCCGCCGTCACCAGGGTGCCGGTGAGCATCGGAAAGGCAGTCGTTTCCCAGGCAAAGCCGGCGGCACGCAGGCGATCGAAGCCCTGTTCGATCTTCACCGCCATCATTTCCACCGCGATGATGGCGTCGTCGACCAACAGGCCCAGTGCCAGCACCAGCGCACCCAGCGAGATCTTGTGCAGGCCGATGCCGAAGTACTGCATGCTGGCGAAGGTCATGGCTAGAACCAGCGGGATCGACAAGGCCACCACCAGACCGGTACGGAATCCCAGCGAGAAGAAGCTGACCAGCAACACGATCGCCACCGCCTCGGCCAGCACCTGCACGAATTCGCCGACCGAGGCCTTCACTGCGGCGGGCTGGTCGCTGACCTTGCGCAGCTCAAGGCCGATCGGCAGGGTTTGCTGTAGCTGATCGAATTCCTTTTCCAGTGCTCTGCCCAGCTGAATGATGTCGCCGCCCTTGCGCATCGACACCGCCAGGCCGATGGCGTCTTCGCCAAACAGGCGCATGCGCGGGGCCGGTGGATCGGAGAAGCCACGTTTCACCTCGGCCACATCGCCGATGCGGAAGGTGCGGTCACCCACCCGAATGGGAAAGCCGCGAATCTCTTCCACCGAGCTGAAGCGCCCGCTAACACGTAGTTGCACCCGCTCGCTGTTGGTTTCGAAGAAGCCGGCGCCAATCACCGCATTCTGCTCGTTCAGCGCCTGCTGAACCGCTGGCAAGGCCACGCCAAGCAGGGCCAGCTTGGTGTTGCTGATCTCGATCCAGATCTTCTCGTCCTGCAGGCCGATCAGTTCGACCTTGGCCACATCCGGCACCCGTTGCAGTTCCAGCTGCAGGCGCTCGGCATAGTCCTTCATCGTGGCGTAATCGAAACCTTCGCCAGTCAGCGCGTAGATGTTGCCGTAGGTGTCGCCGAACTCATCATCAAAGAATGGCCCGACCACGCCCTGGGGTAGGGTGTGTTTGATATCGCCGACCTTCTTGCGGATCTGGTACCAGAGATCGGGAATGTGCTCGGAGACCATGCCGTCGGGTGCCACATACATCACCTGCGAGATGCCGGGGCGCGAGAACGAGCGGATGAACTCGTATTGCCCGGTCTGCATGAGCTTCTTTTCGATCGGCTCGGTGACCAGGCGTGACATTTCTTCCGCGGTCGCTCCCGGCCACAGGGTGCGCACCACCATCACCTTGAAGGTGAACGGCGGGTCTTCGCTTTGCCCAAGCCGGGTGTAGGAGAAGGCGCCAACAATGGCCAGCACCAGCATGCTGAACAGCACCAGTGAGCGGTTTTTCAGCGCCCATTCGGAGAGATTGAATCGCGAGGCCACGGGCGACTCCTTAACCTGCCGGTGCGTCGGCGGACGGGTCGGCCTGCAATGGCCGGTTGTCGTAGTCGACCGGCCGCACCGGCTGACCTTCCTGCAGCAGATGTACGCCGGCTGCCACCACCCAGTCACCGGCCTCGATGCCCGAGGTCACCGGTACCTGTTCATCGAGAAAGGCACTGATCTGCACTTCGCGCCGGTGCACGGTCGAGGTGTCCGGATTGACCACCCACACGTAGTGACGCCCGGCATCGGCGGTGACTGCCGGCAGCGGTACGGCCAGCGCCTGGGCGCCATTCAGGGCAAAGATGGCGCGGGCACTCTGGCCGAGCTCGATGCCACTACTGTCGCCTTCGATCTCCACCCGTGCGGCATAGGTGCGTGCGCCGGCGTCGGCCGCCGGCGACAGCTCGTGCAGTCGCCCGGCGATACGCTGATCAGGCTTTGACCACAGGCTGATCAATACCGGCTGGCCGACCTTGTAGTTATCGATGCCGAACTCCGGCAGGCTGATCGAGATTTCGCGTTCGCCATCGGCGGCGAGGACGAACACGGGCTGGCCGGCGGCCACCACTTGGCCGGCTTCGGCGTTGCGCTGGGCGATGACGCCATCGCGATCGGCACGCAGCTTGGCATAGCTGGCCTGGTTCTGCGCCACGTCGACCTGCGCCTTGGCCTGCTCACGGCGCGCCAAGGCGGCCTGGAACTGGCTCTCACGGGCGTCGAACAGGCTTTCGCTGATCAGCTGTCGATCCAGCAAGGATTTGTGCCGATCGCGTTCGTTGCGGGCCAGGGCCAGATCGGCCTCAGCCGCGGCCAATTGCGCACGCGCCGATCCGGCCTGCAGCTTGAGATCATCGGGATCGAGTTCGGCCAGTACCTGGCCCTTTACCACGCGGTCGCCCATGTCGACGTGGCGCGTTGCCAGCTTGCCGCCGACGCGAAAGCTGAGTGCGCTCTCGGTGCGTGCGTGCACCTCGCCCGGAAACACCGCAAAGCGCGACTGCACCGGCTGCGGCTTGACCACCAGGGCCGGCCGCGGTCGTGATTCGGCGTCATCCTGTGGGCTGCAGGCAGCGAGCAGCAGGCTGCCCGACAGGATCAGGGCCATCGAGAGAAGGCTAAATTGCGACGAGCGTCGGGCCATGGGGGAGGTCCCTGGTGGTTAGTGAACTGGCCGGTATACTAAAATTAAAAAACCGAGCAGTCCACTATTCAGTCAAGTTCGGCTATGCTGAATTCAGTCATAGGTTCAGGTCCGCATTGCGATGCGTGATCGTTCTCACACTTTGAGCATCATGCCATCTTCCAAGCCCGCCCGAAAAACATCCCGTTCCACCTTGCAGGCAACGTCGAGCGCCGTTGCCAAGCCGCGTCAGAATCGTGCATTGGCGCAGGATGCCGATCGCGCCGCCGGGCCTGGTCGACCAAAAGATCTGGAAAAGCGCGCCGCCATTCTCGATGCCGCCAAGCGCCTGTTTCCCGAGCGCGGCTACGAAGGGGTCAGCATGGAGGCGATCGCAGCTGAAGCCGGCGTTTCCAAGCTCACTGTCTACAACCACTTTCAGGACAAGGAAACGCTGTTCAGTGAGGCGGTCAAATGCCGCTGCGAGGAACAGCTGCCGCATCGTCTGTTCGAGGTCGACCTGCAGGCTTCGCCGCTGCGCGAGGTACTGCTGGAAATCGGCCGCGCATTTCATGCCCTGATCACCAGTGAAGAGGCGGTCCAGCTGCACCGCACCCTGGCCGCCCGCGCGCTCACCGATACGCGATTGGCGACCTTGTTCTATGAAGCCGGCCCGCGTCGGACCGTGCTGGAGTTCGAAACCTTCCTGCGCCGGGCGGTCAAGCTGGGCCTGCTCAAGATCGACGACCCGCATCGCGCTGCCGGGCACTTCTTCTGCCTGCTGAAAGGCGAGGATTTCTCCCGCCTGGTCGTGGGCTGCTGCGACAGCCTGCCGCGCGCCGCCTGCGCCGCGCATGTGGACAGCGTGGTCGATCTGTTCCTGCGCGCCTACGCCCGCAAATCGTAACCATAGGGTGCGCCAACGCCGCGCACGAGCTAGATGGTGGGCGACACGCCCACCCTACGCCAGCGCGGGTCGCCGTTCGTAGGGTGGGCCTATGGCCCACCATCACACCGCACCGACGTAGGGTGGGCCGTTCGACAGGCTCACGACAGGCCTGTGGCCCACCGGCGCAAGACCGGACGTCAGCGCCAATCCGAAGGTTACGATGGTGGGCGACACGCCCACCCTACGCCAGCGCGGCTCGCCCTTCGTAGGGTGGGCCTATGGCCCACCATCACACCGCACCGACGTAGGGTGGGCAGTTCGACAGGCTCACGACGGGCCGTTCGACAGGCTCACGACAGGCCTGTGGCCCACCGGCGCAAGACCCGACGTCAGCGCAAATCCGAAGGTTACGATGGTGGGCGACACGCCCACCCTACGCCAGCGCGGCTCGCCCTTCGTAGGGTGGGCCTATGGCCCACCATCACACCGCACCGACGTAGGGTGGGCCGTTCGACAGGCTCACGACAGGCCGTTCGACAGGCTCACGACAGGCCGTTCGACAGGCTCACGACAGGCCGTTCGACAGGCTCACGACAGGCCGTTCGACAGGCTCACGACAGGCCGTTCGACAAGCTCACGACAGGCCTGTGGCCCACCATCGCCTCCTATGGCCGCCAGCGCAAACTTAACCGTAGGCTCCACAACGGATCATTTTCCAGCGGCCCACCATCGCGTCGCACGTCCAGCGGCACATACAGCAGCTCAGCCCCGAAGCGCCAGGTTCCCGAGTTCTGCTGCGCGCCCAAGGCAAAATAGGGCATCTGACCGCGATTGATCAGCCGAATCCGCTCGATATAACTCTCCAGTTGCGCATTCACCTGCACTTCTGGCTCATAACGCACCGTTCCGCCGGTCAAATGGGCCTCCCAGTCAGCGAATCGCCAACTGCCGGTAGCTTCCAGACCGTAGTAGCTAAGCGCGATCCGATCATCCGACGGCCTGGCACATCGAAACGGATTGGCCTCGACATCGCGGCCGACCAGATGATCGGAGCAGGTGATATCGCCCCGCGCCGCGCCATGCTGGCCCAGTGCACGCAATGACAATGCGGCGCGTTCGCCGACGCTGAAGCGCTTGCCGACGGCAGCGGCGAACAAGTCAACCGGCTTGGCGCCATCGATCTCCAGCGGCGGTGTGTAACCCAGCTCGGCAACCCACCCGCCGGGCAAGCCCATCCAGCCGCGAACCCGGCCAAATATCGGCGACTTGTTCAGATCTTCCTGCTTGATTCCGCCCAGGCCAACCTCCTGCTGCCTGGCCGACAGACTGGGAATATGCCCCAGCTCCCCCGCCAACAGCCACTCGCCGGGCGCCAGCTCGGGCAGGGCACCGAACCCGGTCATCAAACTGCTGGCCCCCACATAACGCACCGCCCAGCCTTCCTCGCTGTGCACGCCGACCCGATCGACCCCTTCACTCACCGGCAGCGACTGCGCTGGCAGCACCGGCGACGTCAGCAACAGCCAGGTGCCCGTAATCCAGGCATTGAACGGCTTTGGCATCGGCGAGTCACCCCCACAACGGATCGCCCCGAGTATACGTCCCCCCTCCCAACCTTCCCCTCCGGCGCTTCGCGCCGCAAGGGGAGGGGCCGAAGCACAAATCTTGAACCGAAGTGAGCAGGCCCCCGTGGGAGAGGGGTTGGGGTGAGGGCCGGGTGTCCTCACGTCCGATTCATAGCCCGTCCGCTTCGGCATAGCCGCGCGCGTAGCTTCGCCCGACCCTCACCCCCGTCCCCCCTCCCGGGAGAGACCGATGTGTGGCGATCTTCGCCGCACCGGCTGGCGACCCGGAACTCCCTCCCCGATGTTCGACGAGGGCTAGATAGGGGGGCAAGCGCACCTGAGCCAATCACGCCACAACGCCCGCAACGCGAGCCCGCTCGCTCAAACTCTCATCTGACTCGCCTCCAACCCCGCTTCATGTTGAAATGCACCCCTGAAGCAGGGGTGCCCATCCACCAGGTCGGGCTGAGAGAGTCCCTTGGCACCTGATGCGGTTCGCACCGCCGTAGGGAGCTTCGAGCTCGCCTCTGCTTCGTCCCCGTACCGTAGGAACGAAGCCATGAATGCCCAACCGTCTGACGTTTTCCTTGCCACCCAGGCCCTGTCGGCCGATGTCACCCGCCCGATTGCCGGGTCGCGCAAGGTCTATGTTCAGGGCTCGCGGCCCGATCTTCAGGTGCCGATGCGCGAAGTACAGCTGGCCGATACGCCGAAAATGTTCGGCGCCGACAAGAACGCGCCGTTCACCGTCTACGACACCTCCGGCCCGTACACTGATCCAGCTGCCGATATCGACCTCACCGCCGGCCTCGCGGCGCTGCGCGCTCAATGGATTGCCGAACGCGGCGATACCGAGCAGCTCGCCACCCTTAGCTCGCAGTTTGGCCTGAAGCGCGCCGCCGACCCCAAGCTGGCGGAAGTGCGTTTCCCCGGCGAGCGTCGCCCGTTGCGCGCCAAGGCTGGCATGAACGTCAGCCAGATGCACTACGCCAAGCGCGGCATCATCACGCCGGAGATGGAATACATCGCCATTCGCGAGAATCAGAAGCTGGAGGCCATCCGCGAAGCTCATTTGCTCAAGCAGCATCCGGGCGAGGACTTCGGCGCCCACCTGCCAAAGCTGATCACCCCTGAATTCGTGCGCGACGAAGTCGCTCGCGGCCGCGCCATCATTCCCAACAACATCAACCACCCGGAATCGGAGCCGATGATCATCGGTCGCAACTTCCTGGTGAAGATCAATGCCAATATCGGCAACTCGGCGGTCACCAGCTCGATTGCCGAAGAAGTCGAAAAGATGGTCTGGGCGATCCGCTGGGGTGCCGACACGGTGATGGATCTCAGCACCGGCAAGCATATTCACGAAACCCGCGAATGGATTCTGCGCAACTCGCCGGTGCCGATCGGCACCGTGCCGATCTATCAGGCGCTGGAAAAAGTCGACGGTCGCGCCGAAGAGCTGACCTGGGAGATTTTCCGCGACACCTTGATCGAACAGGCCGAGCAGGGCGTGGACTACTTCACCATCCATGCCGGCGTGCGCCTGCCCTATATCCCGCTCACCGCCAAGCGCGTCACCGGCATCGTCTCGCGCGGCGGCTCGATCATGGCCAAATGGTGCCTGGCCCATCACAAGGAAAGCTTCCTCTACACCCACTTCGAGGAAATCTGCGAGATCATGAAGGCCTACGACGTAGCCTTCTCGCTCGGCGACGGCCTGCGCCCCGGCAGCATCGCCGATGCCAACGACCGCGCCCAGTTCGCCGAACTCGAAACCCTGGGCGAGCTGACCCAGATTGCGTGGAAACACGATGTTCAGACCATGATCGAAGGCCCGGGTCACGTGCCGATGCAGCTGATCAAGGAGAACATGGACAAGCAGCTGCGCGAATGCGGTGAGGCGCCGTTCTACACCCTCGGCCCCTTAACCACCGACATCGCCCCCGGCTACGACCACATCACCAGCGCGATCGGCGCAGCGATGATCGGCTGGTACGGCACCGCCATGCTCTGCTACGTCACCCCGAAGGAGCATCTCGGCCTGCCGAACAAACAGGATGTTCGCGACGGCATCGTCACCTACAAGATTGCCGCCCATGCAGCCGATCTCGCCAAGGGGCATCCCGCCGCCCAGGCCCGCGACAATGCGCTGTCCAAGGCCCGCTTCGAATTCCGCTGGCAAGATCAGTTCAACCTCGGCCTCGATCCAGAGAAAGCCAAGGAATTCCACGACGAAACCCTGCCCAAAGAGGCGCACAAACAGGCGCATTTCTGCTCCATGTGCGGCCCCAACTTCTGTTCGATGAAGATCACTCAGGACGTCCGCGACTTCGCCGCCGAAAAGGGGTTGAACGAAGACGAGGCGCTGGCCAAGGGCATGGAAGAAAAAGCCGCCGAGTTCCGCGCCAAGGGGGCTGAGGTGTATCAGCCGGAGTAGGAATGGTTAGCGCGAATTCACTGTTTGAACGAACGACCTCTACACTCACTCTGCATTCCACCTGACTGCCACCTTGCAGATTCATTTCGGTAGCGAGCATGAAAACGTCCAAAGCGCTGTTCACCGTCCTCCTTCTGTGTCTGCCTTTGCTCGCCTCAGCGCGGGAGCCGAAGATTTACCGTGCACCGCTCGAAGGCACGGTGGTTATCGACACTGACGGCAGTGTAATGGACGTTACGTTTGAGACTTCGCTGGGGGACAATTTTGACGCCGCGCTTACCCAGAAGATCAGCAGGTGGGTACTTCAGCCGGTTCTCTCTGATGGCAAGCCGGCAGTGGCCGTGGCCTATGTCAGCTTATGGCTGCAAGCAGACTTAAGTAGTCAGGAAGTTCGAATCGAAAATTTCCGCTTGCGCGAACCTCCTAGCGGGAAACGATCAAAGACGGATCCAAATCGTCCTGCCCCGGTTTACCCAAGAGAATCCTCGGTGCGCCGCTTCGGCGCAGAAATCGTGCTCAACGTTCGAATTGACGAGAACGGAGTCGTAAAAGAGACCAGTTCGGAGAGCGGTTGGCTAACCGGGCCGAGAACTTCGACAAGCGAAAGGAAGCGGCATTTTGGGATTTTCGTAAAGGCTGCCGAAAGCGCCGTAAAAAAATGGTCCTTCCCAGAGTTGGCCGCCGAAGGGCATGAGGTCCTTCAATTACCGGTATATTTCGTGTTGCGGGCGTCGGGGGCTTGGCGGCCCGCGTATCGAGTTGACGTCGAGCCGGCGCCCTGGGTCATTGCCCATCAAGGCCAGCCGATAGCTAAGCTCGACAATGATGGCGAGCTTGAAAGTGAACGATTCAGGCTGGTTAGTGGATTTGATCGCTAGTCTTCAGCTGGGCTCGATGACCATGAAAGACAAAACCATCATCGCCAAAGCCGGCATCAGCTTCGGCTCGGCCCTGGCCATCGCCATTTCCTGGCACGCGCATCAAAGCATCCTCTGGGCGATCATCCACGGCCTGTTTTCCTGGTTCTATGTGATCTATTTCGCATTCACACGCTAGCTCGCGATGTCCAGCACTGAACCTGCGCGTCCCGCTCGACTCGATGCCCGGCAGCTGCTGAGCGAGTGGGGGCAAGAACTATTCAGTCTGGACCGCGGCCTGTTATGGACGATTGCGCAACTGGTAGTTCGACCAGGTCAACTGATCCGCCTTTATGTTGATTGGCGAGATCCCCGGATCGTCAGGCCGAGTCGTCTGTTGCTGGTGCTATTTGCCATCGCGGCATTGATGTGGCAGGCAGATGGCGTGGGTGAAGATTTCTTCGCAGGCTTTTTTGGCCAACTAGAAGCCAGCCATATGAACGCGCAGGTGATTGGCGCCGCTCAGTGGGTGCTGAATCACTTCAGCTTGCTACTCACTTTGCTCTGGGCACCGGCGACCGGCGGCGCCGTTCAACAATGCTATCGCTCGCTCAACTTGAATCTGGCCGAGTCCCTGGTGTTCGGCTTGTACACCCTGTGTCTGTTCGTGCCTTTGCAGTTGCTGGTCTGGGTCTTGGTTGCGTGGGCTGCCGAGTGGGTCTACTTGATCTACCTATTGCCACTGCTGGTCATTACCCACGCCGCCTATGGATACGCGCGAGCCGACGGTTTCGGCTGGGCGCGGGCCCTGTTGTGTGGCGTACTGGCGCAAGTCGTCTTGTTCTTGGGCCTGCTAAGTGGCCTGTTCGCCCTGGCCGCGTTCGCCCACTTGATTCCCTAGGGAATCTCTGAACAAGTTCAGAGTTTCCCGCGGTGCAAGGATGCACCGCCGCGATCAACAACGTACGTTGTTGATCAGCGTATTCGAGCGAAGCTCGACGTAGCCGCGGAGCGGCCGAAACGAGTTCGGATTCGTGCCGAACTCGGCGCGTCTGAAAATTCCAGGATGGACTTGTTCAGGCCTTCCCTAGTGCAGTCGTGCTGGCCGACCGCGCCTGCGTGAGGCTATGCCGCGCAAACTACCGGCTGTGTCACGCTAGAGCTGGTGCGAGCGTCGAACATCGACAGTAAGGGATGGCTACCGGCTCGAATGGTAGAATCTCAGTCTGACCCGCCGTGTCGGCGCTGAACAGGAGAGTCACGTGAAAGTAGCTGGACTCGACAACAAGCATCGCCGCGCCCGCGTGTGGCTGCGGGTCGTTTCGTATTTTCTGGCCGCAGCAGCGCTGATCACGCTTTCGCTGATGTGGTGGTGGGATTACGAGCCCGAACCCTTCGATGTGGCCAAGGCTGCCCAGCAACGTGCCGCAGCTGACGGCCGACCGGTGGTCGTAGGCACGGCGACCACGGTCGCCCTGATCGACGTCGGCAACACCCTGCTCGACAAACGCGGCGGCTACCTGTCGAACGACTTCGGCCCACCCGGCGTATTGATGGACAATGTTCCCAACTGGGAGTTTGGTGCGCTGATCCAGGTACGAGACTTGGCCAAGGCCTTCCGCAACGAGTTCTCGCGCTCGCAGACCCAGAGCACCGAAGACGTGGATTTGCTCGAAGCCGATCCGCTGTTCTCCACTCCCAGCGATCGTTGGCTGCTGCCCGCCTCGGAAGGTCAGTACCGCAAGGCCATTGGCCACATGGAGGCCTACCTCGATCGTCTCAGCGATGCCGACGAATACAACGCCCAGTTCTTCGCCCGCGCCGACAATCTGGCCGACTGGCTGGCCGTGGTGGAGAAGCGTCTTGGCTCGCTGTCGCAGCGCCTCTCCGCCAGTGTCGGTCAGGAGCGCATCGACACCGACCTTGCCGGCGACAAGGATGCCCAGCAGTCCACCCCCGGCGAAAGTCCCCGTGTAGTGAAAACCCCCTGGTCGAAAGTCGATGATGTGTTTTATGAAGCTCGCGGCTCAGTCTGGGCACTCAGCCACTTCCTGCGCGCCGTTGAAGTCGACTTCGAGCCTGTGCTGCGCGACAAGAACGCTTTGGTCTCGCTGAGGCAGATCATCCGCGAACTCGAAGAGGCGCAGCAGCCTTTGTCATCGCCGATCGTGCTCAACGGCTCACCCTACGGCTTCTTCGCGAACCACAGCTTGGTGATGGCCAACTACATCTCGCGCGCCAACGCCGCCGTCATCGATCTGCGCAAACTGCTGGAGCGCGGCTAACGCTTTGAAAGCCCCTCCCCCGTGGCGGGGGAGGGGTTGGGGAGAGGGGGAAGCCGAGCGAGTCATACAAGAAGCGCACCCGCGAACGCGGGTAGCCACGGCTGCAGACGGCCAATATCAATCCCCCCCGGCATCAAACATCTGCATCATCTCCGTGCAGATTTGATCCGACGAGCGTTGTAGCCGCCAGCCCTTGATTCGCGAAGACATCCTCCGTGGCAAACGCGATGCGCTGGTTGCCATCGATAAAGGGATGATTGATGGCAAGGCTCTCCATCAGGGCGGCCGCTTCCGCCACAACATCTTCGTAGTAGCCGGTCTGAGGCCGAAATAGCGCCGACTTTAACAGGCTGGAAAAACTCCTTCCGGGAGTTTTTCCAGCGCAAACGGTCGCGGCGAAGCCGCGCCACCTTTGCCGGAAATCAAACACGTACGCGTTTGATTTTCGCGCGCGCCGTCCTTGGCGCGCAAAAAGCAGGCGGGTGAAATCAGTCTCAGCAGCCTGCTAATGCCCCTGGGTCGCGCAAGCCCGGCGCGCCACCGTAGCGCTGGATGAGCGCCGTGTGCATGCCAAGTACATCGGCCACCGTCAGGAAATCGCGTGGCACAGCCTACTTCGCCAGCTGGCGATAGAGATGATCAAACTCTTCCAGGCTTGTCGCGAATGACGTCATGACGTGTCGCCGCGGGGACTCGGACTGTTGACGGTCGATATACTCCCGCAGCGCATCATCGAGCACGGCCTGAAACTGCCGACCTTGGACTTCGGCAATCTTGCGCAGCGCCGCCAACACTTCGGGCGCAGCCTGTGAGGCGAACTTTTCGCGAAGAACTCGGGCCATGGCGAGTATCTTGATCTGTCTTGATGGGACATCATGCCGCAACCCTGGAACCGCTTCCCCCGACACCGCCCATTCGCGAGGTTCGCCTGAAGACCGCGTCACCGCCGCCAAACGCCGCGGCCAAACACTACGTCTGGCTCGATGCCCTGCGCGGCTTTGCGGCGTTGAGCGTGCTGTTCTTCCACCTCGTGGCGATCGGCAAGGTGCCGCTGCCGGCGATCGGCCCGCTCATCTGGTTTCACGCCGGCTTCTGGGGTGTGGATCTGTTCTTTGCCATCAGCGGCGCGGTAATGGTGATCTCGATTGCGCAACTCCAGGCGCGCTACGGCGAGGCCTGGCGGCGACCGTTCTGGCGTCGTCGCGTGGCGCGGGTGATGCCGCTCTACCTGCTGACCTGTATCGCCTTCGTGCTCTTCGTGGCGCCCGAGCAACTGACCGCGCCCGATCGCCTGTTCCAGCTGATCACCCATCTACTGATGGTGCACAACTGGTTCCCCGCGGCCCACGGTGCCATCAATGGCCCGAGCTGGAGTCTCGGCGTGGAGATGCAGTTCTACGCCCTGTTGTTGCTGATCGGTGGGCCGCTGCTGCGAGTGCGTTTGGCCCTGCTGCTGGCCAGTTGTCTGCTGATCTCGCTGCTCTGGCGGTTCGGGCTTTGGTGGTTGCACGTACGTCCCGAAGGCGCCGACCCCGGGCTGTTGGTGTTCTACGTCTCCACCCAGCTGCCGGGCGTGTTGATCACCTTCGGCGGCGGCATGCTGGCCGGGCGCTTCGCCCTGACCACCCGCAGCGCCTGGAGCTGGCGCCGCGCCCTGCTGATGCTGCTGCCGGTGGTGCTGGCCTGGACCGTGGTTCTGCAGTGGATTCTTGTCCTGGTAACCGATCCAGGCCAAGGCCTGAACCAGCCACGCGGCTTGATCGCCCTGTACGGCGGCGTTGCCCTTGCCGCCGGCCTCAGCGTGCACTGGGCGCTGCGTGCACCCAACCCCGGCGCCGCGCTATCGCGCCACTCAAAGCGTCTCGGCGACCTCAGCTACGGCATCTATCTCTGGCATATGGGCGTGCTGTTGCTGGCCCAGCGCTGGCTGGCCGACACCCCGTGGCAACTGGCAGCGGTGGTCGTGATCGCCACCTTCGCCCTCTCGGCCCTCTCCTGGCATTGGCTGGAACGCCCCGTCATGCGCTGGGCCCGCGGCCACCGTAGCACCGCCCCCGCGGTGGGAAAGGGCCCCTGGTAGCAGGTATCAGCGGCGCGTCACCGCCGCCATAGGCGCCGCAGGCCCTCACGCTCAAAGCCCCTCCCCCCTGGAGGGGGAGGGGTTGGGGAGAGGGGGATGACCCCGCCGCAACCCAAACAATCTGCCGCACCACCCCTTTGGGAACGGGCCCGCGGTAGCCGGCATCGACGCAGCGACTCACCCAGCAAAACGCCGCCGCCCGCCAAGCTCAAAGCCCCTCCCCAGGAACCTCGCTGCGCGAGGCCTGGGTAGGGAAAGGCCGGCTCCCTAACCCCTCCCCAGCCCTCCCCGAACACCGGGGAGGGAGTTCCGGGGCGCAACCGTCGCGCCAAACGCCGCCGCCCGCCAAGCTCAAAGCCCCTCCCCCCTGGAGGGGGAGGGGTTGGGGAGAGGGGGATGACCCCGCCGCAACCCAAGCAAACCGCCGCACCCCCTCAACCCACAAACCGCCAGCCCAAGGTCTCCCCGGCCATCAGCGGTACCAGCTGCTTCTCGCCAAACGGCAGCGACTCAGGAATACGCAGCTCCACCTTTTCCAAGGTCACCGTGCCGCTGTTGCGCGGCAAGCGATAGAAATCGGCGCCAAAGAAGCTGGCAAAGCCCTCCAGCTTGTCGAGCGCGCCGGCCCGCTCGAACGCCGTCGCATACAGCTCCAGCGCGTGCAGCGCGGTATAGCACCCAGCACAGCCACAGGCCGCTTCCTTATCGCCCTTGGCATGCGGCGCCGAATCGGTGCCGAGGAAGAACCGCGCGTTGCCCGACGTCGCCGCCGCCACCAGCGCCTCGCGATGCCGCTCCCGCTTCAGCACCGGCAAGCAGTAGTAGTGCGGCCGAATCCCGCCCTTAAAAATCGCATTGCGGTTGAAGAGGAGATGATGCGCGGTGATGGTGGCTCCGATTTCGCCCTCCGCCTCAGCCACGTAGGCAGCCGCATCCGCCGTGGTGATGTGCTCGAACACCACTCGCAAGCCCGGGAAATCACGCCGCAACGGAATCAGGGTGCGATCGATAAACGCCTTCTCGCGATCGAACAGGTCAATCGACGACTCCGTCTCCTCCCCATGCACACACAGTGGCATACCAACCCGCTGCATCGCCTCCAGCGCGGCCGAACACCGCCGCAGATCCGTCACCCCAGCATCCGAATTGGTCGTCGCCCCCGCCGGATACAACTTCACCGCATGCACGAAGCCGCTCTCCCGTGCCCGCACGATCTCATCGGCCGAGGTGTTGTCGGTGAGGTACAGCGTCATCAGCGGCTCAAACCTCATGCCGGAAGGCAAGGCTGCCAAGATCCGCTCCCGATACGCCGATGCCAGCGCCGTTGTCGTTACCGGGGGGCGCAGATTTGGCATCACGATGGCGCGGGCAAACTGGCGCGCGGTGTCTGGCAGAACAGCCTGCAACGCATCGCCATCGCGCAGGTGAAGGTGCCAATCGTCGGGGCGGGTGAGTGAGATTCGTTGTTTAGTATTCATGTTCGGATCGGCGTGCAGTGCAAGTCGACCATGATGGTCCTTCGTCGAGCGCTCCGGCAACTGCTAGCATTCTTTCTGGCTTGTTGCCTATGCATAGCCGTTTTTTGTTACTGTGCGCCGAATAACCTGTGAGCGACAGGTGAAAATGCAGCCGGCTGAGGCCGGTCCCGGCGGAATGCTTTGTGGCCTCGATCGCAACACAGGTGCTAGTTTTGACTGAATCACCCCGGCTCAGCGAAGAATTGCAATCGGTTCTAGGTGCGTTGAATGCAAACGAACCGGATGATGTACTGACCTCGCGCTTTCGGTCGTTCTTTGTTGATCTCCTCGCCCGCGAAGCCCGGAGCGATCTGGTCGCCGATGAGGCCTTGGTGGCGATGGCCGCACTCAACCGCCTGTTTGGTTCGCAGAGCCAAGCTGGCGATTGCGCTTCGGAACGTTTGCTGCAGGCGGAGGTGTCGAGGCTGCGTCGCTTGCTGGCGATGTCAAGCGCATCTTGGGAATTGGTCAGTACCCTTGAGAAACAGATTGCCGAACTGAAGTCCGAGCTTGACCAGGCCCAGGGCGATCTGGCGAGCTATCGCGCCGAGGTGAAAAGCGCGGCCAGTGAAGTCGAGCTGAGCATCGAGGCGTTCATGCGATCCTGGCAATGGCGATTGGCACGGCTAGCAGTCAAGATGCTGAATCGAGTAGGCCTGAACCTGCAACCCAGTGCGCTGGAGCATGCGCATGCCCGTGTTGCTCGCTGGTCGCGGGAGTCATGAGTTCAAGAAGGGGCGCCCAACAAGCATCGCCAAGCGCCATGGTTCACGAAGATTCCGATGGGCCGCTGCTGCGCTGGTGGCTGTCTCACGTCGAGGGAAGGCTCGGCTTCAAGGTCGAACAAGATGTAGTGGGGCCGGTCGTGCTGGTCTGCGTTTTCAATGCCGCCGACGTCGTGGCCCGCTGCTTGGATTCACTTATCTTCGCCCGAACGGTCCCCTACCGTGTGCAGATTATCGATGACGGCTCGGAACCCACGGTCGCCAAGATTTTGCGAGAGTGGGTGGACAAAGTCGAGTTCGGCTCCCTCTTGCGCCATGACCAGAATCTCGGATACACCGCTGCACTCAATTCGGGTCTCGCCGAGATTCGTTCAGAGTTTGTGGTGATACTCAATAGCGACACGGAAGTGGCTCCGGGATGGATGGAAGGCCTGCTGCGCTGCGCCCTGAGTGATCGCCATATCGGGCTGGTTGGGCCCCTTTCGAACGCCGCTTCCTGGCAGTCGGTACCCGAGGTGTTCGATGAAAGCGGCAGCTTCAGCAAGAATCAGGTGCCGACAACTGAACAGCTTAAGCGCTGGGCGACGGATCTCGCGGCAGAGAGTCCCCCGACCTATCCAAGAGTGCCCTTGCTGAATGGTTTCTGCCTGGGGGTTAAGTCGAAAGTGTTTCGAGCGGTGGGCACTTTCGATCAGGCCAACTTCCCTCGTGGCTACGGTGAAGAAAACGATTTCTGTCTGCGTGCGGGGTACGCAGGGTTTCAGCTTGCAGTCGCCAATGATGTGCTTGTTTCACATCACAAGACGATGAGTTTCACCACGGATCAACGGCTGGAGCTGTCTCGCGCTGCCGACTTGAAATTGCTTGAGCTGCATGGTGCTGCACGCCTGCATTCCGCCGTCGCCCAGTGTCGAGAGTCGTTGCCATTGCGTCGTGCGAGGGCTTGGGCATCTCGAATAGTCTCTCCGCTCGAAGTCAGGCGGACTCCCAAGTTCAGTGGGCGTATTCTTTTCGTGCTGCCGGCCAGCGCCGGAGGCGGTGGCGTGCATTCGGTCGTCCAAGAAGCGCAGGCCATGCGCCGCATGGGCGTTGACGCGCGGCTGGCCGTGCCGGCGAGTTTCCTCGCCAGTTACCTCGATGCCTATCCGGACATCCAGAATCTTAGCCAGTGGGTCCGCCCATTTGCGCAGATTGAAGAGCTCGAGGCGCTCACCGAAGGCGTCGACCTGATCATTGCGACGGTGTTCACTTCTGTGGCGATGATTGAGCAGTTGCAGCAGCGCGGTATCTGCGCAGCGTTCGCCTACTATGTGCAGGACTACGAGCCCTGGTTCTACGACGAATCAGAACCTGCCTGGTTAGAAGCATTCTCCTCCTACACGCGAGTCGAGTTTGCGGTCCTATATGCCAAGACAGAGTGGCTATGCGCACAGGTTGCCAGTGCGCATTCCAAACGGGTTGTCAAAGTCCTGCCGAGCATTGATCACGATGTCTATTACCCCAACGCCGATAGGGTGATGACCGGAGTCCCGGTGATCTCCGCCATGCTGCGCCCCTCGACACCTCGGCGCGGCCCGGAGCGCACCATCCGGGTTATTCGAGAAATTGCCCGGGCACTGGGCAACAAGCTTCGCGTCCTACTGTTTGGTTGCGAGCGACACGAGCTCAGCGACGATTGGGCAGATGTGATCGAAAGCAGTGAATTTCTTGGGCAACTCAATCGCGCCGATGTAGCAGGCGTGCTGCGGCGTTCCGATCTGTTCCTTGATTTGTCCGACTACCAGGCATTTGGCCGAACGGCTGCCGAAGCGATGGCCTGCGGCTGCGTGCCGGTGGTGCCATCGGCCGGCGGGACAGGCGAGTATGCAGTAGACCGCGTCAACAGCCTGGTTGTGGATGTGCAGGACGAGCCCGTGTGTGTACAGCGCATCGTGGAAGCACTGCAAGCCAAGGATTCTCTGCGCGCCATGCGAGCGCGCGCGATCGCCGCGGTGGCGAAGTACACGCCATTCGCGGCAGCGCGCTCAGAGCTGGCTGCATTCCTACTCGCTGCCAAGCCAGCAGAGCCGGCCGGCGTTTCGATATTTCTCGCAGATCAGCATGTGGGACAGCACTGGCGAGGTTTAAGCTCGCACTGTTCCGACGTCGTGGATGCTCTTTCCAAGGCCGACCTTGCTATCGCCAGCCTGTGCGGAATGATCGATCACATCGATGCCACGGGCGCGTTACCAGTGCCCGCAAGCAACGGTTGTCCGCCCTGGCTGCTGGATGCCGACCCATCTCATCCGCGCTTTGCTGAGCAATGGCGTCGACTGCGCCAGTCGACGGTCGCCGTAGAGCTGGTCAAACAACACGCGGCTGGCACGCTGGTGTACTCAGAATGGACCCGCATGGAAGCCGAAGCGATCGGGCTGACTGCCAAGGTGCTGCCGCTGGTGTTGTCCGATGACTGGTCTGCCTCGATGCCGCCAACCTCGGCTGGCACTCAACCGCGCTTGCTGTTCATCGTTCTGGAGGGCGCAGAACGGTCGGCGGCCGCGGCCGCAATGGTCGAGCTGGGGGACCAACTGGGTGACGTCGTGCTGGCCTTGGAGTGTGAGCGACCAGTCGCTTGGCAGTTTGAGCACCCATTCTTGCAGCCGGCCACCGAGTCGGACTGGCGTGAGCTCTTGATGTGTGGCGGCCCATGGCGCGCTGGCGTTGTGGTGGCCGAGACCTCGGATGGCGGCGGCGGTCGGTTGGAGCTGTGGCAGATGAGACTGGCGGCGGCTGGCCTGTGCCCGGTTCTGCCGCGTTGCCCAGAACTCCCACTCACCGTGCAAGATGGCGTAAATTCAATCCTGGTCGGCGACAATGTGCCCAGCTGGTTTGCGGTGCTGGCGGGGCTGCGCGAGCGCAGCAACGAGCTGCAAGCGATTGGTCAAAGAGCACAGATGGAAGTGCGCGATACGTGCTTTGCAGCGCATGTGCAGTCGACATGGAAGGAGATCCTGCGTGAGTTCGTTGCAAGAAAGTGAATCGGGCTTGGCGCCAAGAACCGGGGCAACAACCGCGATCCGTTCGCCAAACCAGAAGATGTCCCTACGGCGCTTCGTAGACATCGTCACCTTCAAGTCCTACGCAGACCTACGCGCAGAGCGCGAACGCACCTATCTCGGTTTCATGTGGTGGGTGTTCGAGCCGCTGATGTTCATGGTGGTGCTGTGGGTAGTGTTTGCCAAAGTGTTGGGGCGTGCCACCGAAGATTTTCTGCCCTTTATCCTGGTCGGCCTGGTGATGTGGCAGTGGATCAAGTCCTGCATATCCCATGGGTCCAACGCCATTCTTGAAGCCCACCAGTTGATCCTGCAAGTACGTTTGCCTCCAGTAGTCTTCCCGCTGGTAACCATTCTCAGTGATACGGTCAAGTTCGCCATCGTGCTCGGTATCTTGATCGCCATACTGTTGGTGCTCGGCTACGGGCGCTCGCCCGCACTGCTTGCGCTTCCGCTGGTGCTGATAGCTGAGCTGGCTTTCCTTGCGGCGGTAACGCTGTGGTTGGCGGCCTTTGTGCCCTTCGTGCCCGACCTGCGCTTTGTTGCCGAGAACGTGTTGGTGGCGATGATGTTTCTTTCCGGCATTTTCTACGATGCCACAACGTTGGCGCCGGCAATCCAGGAAGTCTTCTTTCTTAATCCGTCGGCTTTTCTGATCAAGGAAGCGCGCGAGGTGTTGCTGTATTCGCGCTGGCCGGATTTCGTCGGGCTCATCGAGGTCACTGTTGTCTGCACGCTGCTGGCAGTCGCTGCTGCGGCGCTGATTCAACGGCTGCACCGCTACTACCCCAAGCTGCCGCGATAACCATGTCTGACTCGGCTATTCGACTCTGCGGCGTGGGCGTCGCCTTTCCCATGCAAAGGCGTTTGATGGGGCAGCGCTTCTGGGCCTTGGATCATATCGATCTTGACCTCAAGCATGGCAACAAGTTGGGCGTCATCGGCCGCAACGGCGCCGGCAAGAGCACCTTGCTCAGAGTGCTGGCGGGCGCAATTGAGCCCGACCGCGGAGAGATCATTCGCTGCCATGGCAGCATTCAGTTGTTAGCCATCAACCTCGGTTTTGTGCACTACTTGACCGGGCGCGACAATGCGATCTTGAGCGGCCTGTTGCAAGGGTTTGACCGGCGCACCATCGAATCAAAGCTTGAGCGAATTGCCGAGTTCTCCGGGCTGGGACGATTCTTCGACCAGCCTATCAATACTTACTCCTCCGGCATGGTGTCGCGACTGGGTTTTTCCCTCGCCATGCAACTCGAACCCGATGTGTTGCTGATCGATGAAACCTTGAGCGTGGGTGACGCGGAGTTTCGCGAGAAATCGAGCAAGGCGCTAAGGGAGAAGTTCGACAGCGATCAGACCGTGGTGCTGGTATCGCACAACGACTCGACGCTGAGCCGGTTGTGTGATCGGCTTCTCTGGGTTGAACACGGGCGCAGCATCATGTTGGGGCCGGCCGACGAAGTGCTTGAGAGCTACCGTAGGAGCAACGCGGACGAACAGCCGCCTTCACGTGATCTACCCCTGCCGTCCGAGGACGATGAGCTGTGAGCTCGGTCATCCTGGTTCGCTGTCTCGTCTGCGGTGACTAGCAGTGCCGTTCAAGCTCGTCGTCGATCAAGAATTCATTGCTGAACGACCCGGTTGGGTATGCCTCACGTTGCGCTGCCGGGGCAGCCTGCGTGATGCCGAGCTAGGCATCGAAGTGGTGTCAGAATCGGGGCTAGGCGCCAGTCACGCATTGCAGTTGCCAGCGCACTGCAGATCTCATTCCGTCACCCTGCATGTGAGTGCACCAGCCACACGGATTCGGGTGCAGCTGTCCAGCCGGCAATCAAATCCGCCGGCATCGACGATAGCGTTGGCGCCGGTCTCTCGCTTCAGGGCGTTTTGGCATCGCAGCTGGTCGATGGTGGCGGCAGCCAGCCGATCCAGGGCCACGGCTGCCGAGGCGGCAAGGCTGTTGTTGCTGGGATGGCGGGCCGGCCGCCTGCGCGGCATTCTGGATCTGCTGCTGGCGGCGCCTGGAACGCCTCACTTTGGCTTTGGCTATGCCAAGTGGGTGGCGCAGCACGGCGTGGCCAGTCTGGAGGCTCGTCGCCTGCTTCGCGAGCGAAGCAGGGCGTTCACGCAGCAGCCGCTGATCTCAGTGCTGATGCCGGTGTACAAGCCTGACCTCGACTTGCTCCGGGAGGCCGTCGATAGCGTCTTTGAGCAGACCTATCAACATTGGCAGCTGTGCATTGCCGACGATGCCTCCGATGACCCGAGCTGCCGTGACTACCTGAAGACACTGATGTCGCGAGATTCACGCATCAAGGTCGTGTTCAGAGACAAGAACGGGCACATCTCCGCCGCAAGCAACTCGGCCCTCGATCTTTGCGCAGGCGAGTTTACCGCCCTGCTCGATCAGGACGACCTGCTGCCCGCACACGCTTTGCACTGCGTGGTCGACTGCATCAATCGCAATCCAGGGGCACGGCTAATCTACAGCGACGAGGACAAGATCGATGTTAAGGGTGTTCACTACGACCCATACTTCAAGCCAGACTGGGACTCCTATCTGATTCTTGGACAAAACCTGTTCTCCCATCTCGGCGTTTTTGAAACGAAGCTCATGCGCGAGGTAGGTGGGTTTCGTCAAGGCTATGAGGGCAGTCAGGATTATGACCTCCTGCTGCGTTGCCTGGCCAAGGCCGGCTCGGGCAGCGTGTTCCACATTCCACATGTGCTGTATCACTGGCGCGCCGTTCCCGGCTCTACAGCGCAGGCCATGGGCCAGAAATCATACGCCGCCGACGCAGCCTTGCGTGCGTTGGCCGACTACCTTACCAATACCAAGCGGCCGGGCAGGATTGAGCCAGGCGCGTTTCCGGGAATGTATCGATTCAGGCCAACGCCGCCGTCAGACACAATCACCGTTTCCGTTCTGTTCGACGCTCCACCCAGCGATCTTGCCGCGTGGCAACGCGCGCTGTCGGGACTGGATGCCAATCTGGCGGTGGAATGCTTGTTCCCAGACCCCGATCGGGCGGTGAATTCTGTCGCGCCGCGACCTGAGTCTGCAACGCGGGCGGCACGACTCAATCAATTGGCGAAAATCGCCAAGGGCGACGTGTTGCTGTTCGCGTCCGCGGGTGTTGAGCCGGCAGGCCCTGCTTCGGTATCCGAACTGGTGGCCTTGGCCTCCATATCAAGCGTCGGTGTTGCAGGTGCACGAATCATAGAAGCCAGCCGGCGAGTGCTGCATGCTGGCTATGTGCTTGGCATGTTCGGTGGCCTGGATTCTCCGCATCGAGGATTCCCGGTCGCCACGCCCGGCTACTTTGGCCAGCTCGAGCTTCTGCGCCGCGCCAGCGCGGTGAGCGCAGCGGCGATGGCTGTGCGCCGAAATGTGTTCCAGCAGTTGGGCGGGTTCTCTGATCTAGCGATTGGAATTCTTGAGCTCGACTTCAGCCGTCGAGTCGAAAGCGCGGGCATGGACACTGTCATCACCCCGCACGCAGATTTCGTTGCAACGCAACCAACTCTAGTTGCGCTGACCGACTCCTCAATCAGTGTGCCAGGCACGGACTGGCCCGAGGACAGGCACTACAATCCAAACCTCACCCTCATGCATGGCGCCTACCTGATTGATCGTGCGCCTCGAGTGGCGCTGCCATGGGCATAGAGCACTCGGCAGGGCGGAGCTGCGCCGACATGGCCGTGATCGTGGTCAACTTCAATACCAGCGCCGACACCCTGGAGTGTCTCGCTTCGCTGCAACAGCAAGGGCTGGGGTTTCTCACTGTGGCGGTCGTGGACAACGCGTCGACTGAAGAACAGCGACGAATCTTGCGGGATGGCATTTCCAAGCTCGATTTGCCCTCCGAACTGATTGAGAATGGCTCAAACCTGGGCTTCGCTGCTGCAGTCGATGTTCAGATTCGACGCTTGCTGGCGAACTCGGAGGTTATGCGGATCTTCTTGTTCAACAACGATGCAGTGGCACTTCCAGCGCTTGCCCATTGGCTGCAGGATCACGCCGCCGGCGATCTCTGTGCTGCTCGGGTGATGAAGTATGCCGACCCGCAACGAGTCGACTCTCTGGGCATCGTGATGTATCGCTCGATGCTGGCCTCCAACCGATTGTCAGTGGAAGAACCCTTGCTTGGTCCTACCGGTGGCTGCGCGGTGTATTCGAGACGGCTGCTTTGCGAGCTGCAGCGCATTTATGGGTACACCTTTGACCACAGGTTCTTCTGCTATGCCGAGGACACCGATGTTGCGCTCAGGGCCGTCTTGCTGGGATTTGAGCCTGATTACTTTGACGGTGCCGTAGCTTTGCACAAGGGGCAGGCGAGCAGCGGTGGCGGTTTCTCCGATTTCGTTCTCTATCACGGAATCCGAAACTCCATCTGGTTGCTGCTAAAGAGCCTGCCAGGCAGGCTCTTGCTCCTATCGTTGGCGCACATTGCACTGCTCCACCTCGGGGTGGTTGTTCGCCACACACTGCGAGGAAAGTTCAGCGTCGTGGTCAGGCTTTACCGAGATGCGCTGAGCGGTGCACGCACATTCTGGCGGGAACGGGTACTGCTGGCGCAGATTGGAGACCGCGGCCACAAAGCGCTTCAGCGGTGTATCGATCCAAAGTTCTATGATCGCGGATACGTGAGACAGGCTGTCAAAGGGCTGTTTAACCGGGAAGCTTAAGTGAAATTCACGGCATGTGAGAGGCCGTTCAAGGGGGAAGAGTGCAAATCTTAGTAGTTGGTATGCATCGATCTGGAACGTCTATGTTGACGCGCCTGATTAACCTAATGGGGGCGTATGTAGGCAGTGATTTGGAGCTAACAGATTCTGGAGTAGGTGACGAGAATCCAAAAGGCTTTTGGGAAAGGCGAGATGTTCGTTCCGCGAACGAACATCTCTTGGCTTCCGTCGGTTGCGATTGGGACAGAGTAGCAGCATGGGGCAAGAGAGATGTTCCGGCAGATGCGGTGAAAGCCTTCGACAAGGCTAGCAAGTTGGTTGCACTTAAGCTCGATGGGAACAGGCCTTGGGTAATTAAGGATCCAAGACTTTGCCTTACCGCTGGCTACTGGCTCAAGAACCTGGAGATGCCTCTCCCAATTCATGTTGTCAGAAATCCGCTTGAAGTTGCTGTGTCGCTTCTCAAACGCAACGAGTTCCCATTAGATCTCGGATTGGCGTTGTGGGAAAAATACACAAAGTCAGCAGCTGCGGCTCTCGCATCTACCGACTGCATCCGAGTGACCTTTGATGTCCTACTGAATGATCCGATCCAGGCTGTTCACTCAATCTATAGCGCGCTGAGGGATCATGGTGTCCGGTCAATTGAGATGCCATCTGATAAGGAGATCTCGCGCTTCGTGGACCCGAAGCTGCGTCGATCGGCACTGAATCAACATGTCGAGTCCTATTCAAGCCACTCCGCCATTCGTCTGTATGACTCGCTCGTCGCAGGATGTGCGCTCGAAGAGATAGCGAGGGAATCGCTAAGTGAGACTTCGTTTTCCACAATTGTTAGGCACGAAACAGTGCGGGCAAAACTTGTTGCCCAAGTTTCACGCGACCTCGTCGGTCGCGACACGGAAGCTGCGACAGAACCAAATGAGACTACGAAACGCAGTGAACTTCAATCGTTTGAGAGTGGCGTCGTTCGTCTAGCGGAATTGATTCCCAAATTTGGTGAGAAACTTGAGTGGGCGTGTGGAGAAATCGCAAAAGATTCTGCTCGCCGGGTTCAGAGCGAACGCGATCGCCAGCTCCTCGAAGAATCGTTGAGACGGGAGCGACAGCATGTCGCGCAGCTTCACGAAAGCATCGGAATCGCCGAGGCTACCAGGGCGCAGATTTCTCTTCGAGCCAGACAGCTTGAGACGGAGCTTGCAGGTAACCAAATTATTGTTTCGACCTTACGTGGTGAACTTGAGAGGATGACGGCGGACCGATCTGCGGCTTTGCTTGCTGTGGAGCGGGAGCGCACAGATCGGCGGGAGGCTGAGTTGCGAAGCGCATACGTGCGATCCTCTCTGCAACTCAGGCAGCAGCGTGAAGCTGAATGCTTGGAAGCGCTGCAGCGAGTCGTAGCTGGGCTTGAGGAGACGATTTGCAGCTCCAAGAGTCTCGCGAGCCTGGGTGACTTGCACGAGTTGATCCGAAGTGTTGTTGGATGGCTATCCGACTGTCGAAGCGCTGTCGAGGCAATTCATAGTTCTTGGAGTTGGCGAATAGGTTCCGCGGTTGTTGCCGTGCCGAGTTTGATTGCGGCGAGAAGGAGAGATCCTAATGCGCTTGATTTCCTTCTTGGCCATCTCAGCAACATGGAACGGGCTCTGTCCGCGGCGTTAGACAGTTGGCTGGTGCAGAAGTCAGAGCTTCAGGTTGAGGGAGTCGGGCTTCTGAGGTCCTTGATAGAGCCCACGGAAATGCTAAGGTCTATCGTTGCCGAGGCGCCGAGGAATACAACTGAGCACTCCTCTTCAGAACAGCACCGGCAGCTCCCGTGGCAAACTATCGGCACAGTAGAGCCTTCTCCTCGGTGCGGCTCGCGAGAGCCCGAGAGGAGGGCCGCTGAGATAGTTGTGTGCGTACACAACGCGCCCACCGATGTTGAGCGGCTTCTGCGTAGTCTGGAACCTGATCTATCCGCTGACCAAAGATTGATACTGGTTAACGATGGGTCAGAGTTGGAGACAACTCGCATGTTGAGGGAGTTTTCCGTCGACTCGCCGTTTGTTGTGTTGTTGGAGCACCCGATTGGTAGAGGTTACACAAAGGCTGCAAACCACGGGCTACGTCACTCAACAGCTGAATTCGTTGTTCTGTTAAATAGCGACACCATTGTGCCTAGAGGATGGGTGCAGGGTATGCTGAACTGTGCGTTCAGCTCCGAGCGCATTGGATTGGTGGGTACGATGTCCAATGCTGCAAGTTGGCAATCGATACCCGATTGTTTGGGGTTTGATGGCCAGTTTGTTGTGAACCCGCTTCCGCCTGGAGTTTCGGTTTCAAGGATGGCGCAGTTGACCCGCCTCCACCCTGCAGCCGGCTTCCCACGTGTTCCACTGCTGAACGGGTTTTGTCTGGGCATCAAGCGGTCCGTCATCGCTGAGATCGGTTTCCTGGACGAAGAGTCCTTCCCAAGAGGCTATGGAGAGGAAAATGACTATTGTTTGCGGGCCGCCAATGCGGGCTTCGAGATGGCTGTGGCCACTGACGTGTACATCTATCACTCTAAGTCCAAGAGCTACGGCGCTAAGGAGCGAGATCGACTCAGTGCTGACGCATCAGAGCGATTGAGGGAAAAGCACGGCGAGTCAGCGATTAGTGAGGCAGTTCGGGCTCTGCGGGAAAACCTGCAATTGGGGCATGCACGCGCAAGCGCGAAGAAAGCGATTCGGGCAGCCTTGTTGCCGGCTTGGATTGCAAATCGCAGCCGAGAACTTAGCGTAATGTTTCTCTTGCCGGTCAAGGGTGGCGGGGGGGGGAGCCATTCAGTGGTGCAAGAGGCTCGAGCAATGTACCTGCGAGGTATTCGAGTCGCAGTTGCGGTTAAGAAGTCGTCAGAGGAGCATTTTCGGGGGGTGTATTCAGACGTGCGCGAGCTGTCTGGATTCGTGTTCTTCTATCGCGACGATGCTGAGTTAGCAGCTGTTGCTGCAGACTTTCGAGTGGTCGTCGCAACAGTGTTTCACTCTGTCGCGCTGGCCAAGAAGATTGTGGGTCAGCACTCAGAAAAGGTTCTTGTCTACTACATTCAAGACTATGAGCCACTCTTCTTTGAGGAAGGGTCAGAGCACTATCAGCAAGCGGTCAATTCGTACGGCCTGGTACCCCAAATGGTCGGCATGGCAAAGACAAGCTGGATTTGCCGAACGGTGGCATCGAAGCACCCGACGAAGATGCATAGAATCTCACCCTCGATCGACCATGACGTGTATTTTCCACGTGCTGAGCCCAAGCCGCATGATCGATTAGTCGTGAGTGCGATGATTCGTCCTTCAACGCCGAGGAGAGCCCCTGTCCGAACACTCTTGGTTGCCAAGGAGCTAAAACAGATCTTTGGCAACAGTATTCAATTCGTCTTCTTTGGGGCGTCGAAAGATGACAGTATCTGGGCGCAAGAAGGTGCCGAGTTCGCAGAGTGTAACCTAGGCGAGTTGCGTCGAGAGGGCGTTGCTGAGGTTCTAAGATCATCGGACATCTTCTTGGATTTGTCCGACTACCAAGCCTTTGGTCGAACGGGGTTGGAGGCGATGGCGTGCGGTTGTGTCCCCGCCGTGCCGAAAGAGGGCGGTGGCGATGAGTATGCGGTGGACGGAGAAAACGCCCTAGTAATAGACACGACGGTGGATTCGCCGGTTCAGATTGCTCACATCGTTGCATCTGCGGCATCGAATCAAGAGTTGCTGCAAAGAATGGCGAAGAACGGTATTGCAACTGCCGCACGCTACAGTGTGGAGTCTGCCGCACTGTCTGAGCTGGAGCTATTCGCGAGACTTGACTCCTACGATGAGGCAAGTCCTACTGAAGCGACTGATTCCGCGCCAAGGATTGGGGTAATTCACCCCACGAGGGGCGATGGCAGGCCGACCGGATCTGCATACATCAGATCTATCCTGCCGCTTCAGCAGCTTGTCTCAAGATCGTTGATCGACGTGCGCAACATCAATTGCCTGAGCGAACTTGATGCTTGCGACGCAGTTTGGGTTCAACGAACTGCTATCTCGCACGATGAGGGAATCGAGACGCTCAGGTCATTGCAGTCGAGTAGAAGGTTTCGAGTAATCTTTGAGATTGACGACCGTCTTTGGCAAATGGAGAACGGCCACTGCGAGTTTGGCAGTTATGACTGCGAGTCGGAACGCATTGTAGAGCTTGTCAGGCTGGCGGATCTTGTTGTTGTATCAACTGACTCGCTTAGAATGGACCTTGCGCGCCTCAACTCAAACGTACATGTCATCCCGAACGCACTCGATGCTTCGCTTTGGCGGCTGGGCACTTCGCCCGCTGCTCCTCGTGATGGCGAAGTTCTTCGAATTCTTGCCATGGGCACCAAGACTCATGGCGCAGATCTTGAGATGGTGATGCCAGCACTGGACAAGCTATGGGATCGTTATGAAGGACGATTCGTTCTCGACCTAGTGGGCATGACGGCCTCCGCTCCTGTCAGGCCATGGATAAACGTATGTGAATGTGAAGATTCAGAGTACCCTGCATTCGTAAGCTGGCTTCGTGAGACGAATAGGTGGCACATAGGAATAGCGCCACTGGCCCCCAGTGCGTTCAATGGTTCCAAGAGCAGGATCAAGATTCTTGACCTCTGGGCGCTCGGTCTGCCGGTGGTAGCTAGCGACATAGCGGAGTACAGAGCCATGATTCAAGATGGAGTGGATGGATTTGTGGCCAGTAGTTCCGGGCAGTGGGCAACACATATCGAGAGGTTGCTTTTAGAGCCAGGCTTCGCTGCTCAGATGGGGCGCAATGGGTTTCAGAAGCTGCGGAGTGGACATACGCTACAAGTTCGGTGGCGGCACTGGTGGTCTGCGGTCGCGCGAACCCTTCACTTGATTGATTGGAGTTGCGAAAGCTCTGATGCATAAACTTGGCTTGACGGAGCTGTCTTCCAAGTGCAACTCGACGTTTAATTTGGATGTCCAAGAAATGGTCAAATCATCGAGTCTTCTAGACGGTGCAGCGAGGAGTGATTTGTCTCCACAGGAAGTCGCTTTGTTGAGCGACTGCGACTTCCTCGACTTAGGTTGCAGTCATGGAGCAATGATCGAATTCGTGCGCAGTGCTTGCCCCGCCGTCGAGGGTGTCGGCATAGATATCGATTCGAAAAAGGTTGAATCGGCCCGAGAAAATGGCCACACCGCGATGGTGCTCGACATCTTTAGGGTGCCGAGCACCAAGTTCGTTTCATTCGTGACCATGTCGCATGTGCTGGAGCATCTTCCATCTGTGGCTGCTGCCGAGTCCTTCATTGATAAAGCTGTGGAGATTGCGCATGATTTTGTGTTCGTGCGGCAACCTTGGTTTGACGCGGACGGGCCGCTGTTTCGCCTGGGGCTCAAGCACTATTGGTCCCATTGGCGCGGCCACCGAAATAAGATGCAGTGCCTGGATTTCTACGCAATTTTGAGTCGAATCCTGTCTCAGGGGAGGCTCATTCGATTCGATATTTATGGTCGATGTGTAGTCAGAAGTTCGGCGGACGGAAGCATATTGCCGCTGTCGGCGCCGATCGATCAGCATGCCTATGACAAGGAGTTGCACGGGGAAAAGCCGGTTCGCCCGTTGGGATTCGAGACGTACAGAGAGGTGATTGTTACCGCTCAGATGTCCGCTCACTCTGGCAATCTCGAAGCGTTGATTAGTCGGCTAGGGCCATTGACTCTGCTCTATTCGGAGGCGAGTGAATGAGCGCCGATCGTCGGCTTGCGGTGGAATCCCGTCTCGACCCCACCAATGCCCTCATTCTGGAAATTGGAGCTTTGGATTCCCCGATGTTCAGGAAGGAGGATGGGTTCAAGGTCGAGTTTGCCGATTACGCGACAAGATCTCAGCTGGCGGCGAGCAGTCCGCAGAATCCACGGTACGAATTTGGTCGGCTTGTGGATGTCGACTATGTGATAAGCCAAGCCAATCCGTCTCTCTGCATCAACAAGCAGTTTGACTTGATCATCGCCAATCATGTTATTGAACATGTGCCAGACACTATCAGTTGGCTATTTGGCCTGGGGCGAATGCTGACTTCGAGCGGCGTGGTTTTTCTATCAATCCCAGATCGGCGCTATACATTTGACATCGTTAGGCGCGACACAAATTTTGTTGACTTACTTCGTGCACATCTCTTAAAGCAAAAGTCACCGGATATCTTCAACATTATCGATCATTTCTGGCACCACAAGAGCGTGGGGGTAGCGGATGTTGAGTCTGGCCGTCATTTCGAGGCAATTGCACAGCGCCGATTTACACCGGGCCAAGTGCTAGAACTGGCGGATCGCTTGTCTAAAAGAGACTATGCAGATGTTCACTGCCACGTCTTCACCTGCGACTCTTGCAGAGAGCTGTTGCAGCTACTGAGAGAATTTCGCTTCTTGGCTTTCAATGACATTGAAGTTCATCCGACAAAGTCTCGGACAAATGAGTTTCACGTTTTCCTGAGCAGATTTGAAGAGGCGATATTTAAGCAAGGCGTACCCTCTTCATTAATCTAGTCGACGCGGCAATGGTGCTATATCGACGACCAGGCGAGCCATCTGCCTGAGCTAAGGAATATTGGGGGGGGTGACTCCGGGCTTAGTAGGTGTCGAATGGTCATCTACTCCGCAGCAACCAGCAGTTAGGTAAATGATGATTCGACTATTGCGCAGTTGCGGAATGGACGTTTCCTTCCAAGCGGATCCCAGTTGCGTCGTATCGAACCGGTCTTCAGGCTTGAGCGCAAAGTCCACGACAACCATGAGTCCTTTCGAAAACTGGCCGGCATCGAAGCTATTGACGATCGGAAAATCCTCAGATAAGTAGGCGCGAAGATTGTGCGCGCGCTGATTGACATAAACCGGCGTTCCTGGCGGCAAACTTGACTCAATGTACTCCGCGGCACCTTTCCAGTTGTCGCGCGGTAAGTACTCAAAGCGATCGATCTGTCCGTAGGATTTATTCGAAGCGACAAAGCCCACAAGAACGGCCATCAGCGGGAGCAACAAGCGAACGGCGGCAAAGCGTCGGAGTTGCGAGACGAGTAGCAACATGCAAACGGTCAGGGGGTAAGCGACGAAGAACGCGGCGCGGACAGTCGTCGTCTTCATGACGAGGCAACCGGCGAGGAACAGCAATGAGGTAGCAAGCAGCATTCGGGCGGCGCGCGTATGCGCTGTGTCCTCTGCGATCATCGCTCCAAGCGCGAGCGCTGAGAACAGAAAGAACAGCAGTTGATCGGATGCTCCAATCAGGAAGTACTGGCTTACGGTTTGCGTTGTTGCATTGATAGTCGCATAGGGCGCGCCCCACTTGGCCGCCCAGCCAATGCTGGTTCTGTAGATATCATCGATGACGGCCGCATGCAGTCCCACCAGCACGATGAAGGCAGCAGCTCCCACCACCACCCAGCGATAATCCCTGGAGAAAACGAAGGCTACACCCAGCGCAGAGAACCCCAGCGCTAGGTAGGTCAAGAGGGAGTAGCTGCCCAGGACAGTGGCAACCCCGACAACCAGTATCGGCGCGAGCGCAGGCCTTTCGTTGTACTTAACAAGGGCGATGCAGGTTGCCGTGGCTGCCAGGCCTGCCAGGCCATAACCTCTGGCTTGTCCAGAGAGCTCGACTAGCGGGATGCTAAGGAAGAGCAAGGCAAGGCCGATTGCGCCTTCCAGGTAAAAGCCGCGGCGAGCAAAGAAAACGCCCAGGAAAGTGGCGCAGGCGGCAACTGATGCAAAGGACCAAAATCTCGCCTGTAACGGGTCAAACGGATCGGTCTTGGGTGTCAGCGCGTTGAGCAGATTAAAGAAAATGTGATTGTTTGAGCCCGATGCATAGGTGGTCACCGTATGCCACGGCCCTTGGCTGCTGAAGAACATCACTGTGGCCAGCTCGTCTTGCCAGAGTGATGCAGTGCTCATCGCTGCGAAGACGACCGCCAGGGTGGCGACTACACACAAGCACACTGTTGCGAAGGAAAGTCGTTCCAGCATGAGCGAAGTGCGATTGAGCCAAGCAAACGCGTCTGCTCTCTTGGCCACACGATCGGCCCAGGCCGCCATCTGCTCTATCGACCGAGCTGCCCACTCGATACCACCCATTGGCAATCCTCACTAGATTCTCGATGGGCAATCCTGAGTCGGCCATTTTCAGGCTCGTCGTCATGCCCTCAACCGGCTATCCTAGCCCGACCTCGGGTTCAAGCGAAAGCGAATGAGCGGCCAATTTTTCCTGTCGATTGTCTTGCCGGTTCAAAGCCAGGAGGCCAGTATCTGCAGGCTGGTCGACGAGGTCGCTTCTGCGGCGGCGAAGATAGCGCGCGACTGGGAAGTGATTGTCGTCGATAACTGTTCCACCGATCAGACGGTTGACTTGCTGAAGACGCATCTCAGCAACGATGCGGTGCCGAATGTGCAGGTATTCGCGCTCGCCGTGGAGACCGATCATGATTCTGCGGCCGTCGTTGGCTTGGAGCGATGTCTTGGCGATTTCGCCTGCATTCTTGATGCGCGCAACGACCATGTGGCTGAGCTGCCCAGTCTGATTGAGCGGGTTCGCGATGGTTTTGATTTGGTGGTGGCCAGGAATCTGCAGCGCCGCAGAGCGAGTGTGCCCTATCGTCTGGCGGGCAAGGTGTTTGATCTTGTCTATCGATTGGCCCATGGGGCTGCATTCGAGACCGATGCAGCGTCCTATCGCGTGCTGAGTCGCCGGGCAATCAACCATGTGCTGCAGGCGCCGCACCCTGCGGTTCAGTTGCGTCATGTCGGCGTGCGTACGGGCTTCAAGAGCGCGCGGCTCGATTACCGTCACGCGCCGCACCTTGAGAGCAAGCGCTTGCTGCGTGACGGCCTGGATCGCGGTGCACGAATGTTGGTGTCGACTTCTCGCGTGCCACTCCGCGTGGCGACGTCGCTTTGCGTTTTTGGCGCAACAGCCAACGTCATTTACTCAATCTACGTATTGGCTGTTGCCTTGCTGAAGGATGACGTTGCGCCGGGATGGGTGACGATTTCCCTGCAGCAGTCTGGAATGTTCTTTTTGATCTCGGTGGTGCTGTTGGTGTTGTCCGAGTACGCATTGAGTCCATCGTCTCGTTCTGCTCCGGATTGGGGCAGTGTCGTTGCCGAAGAGTTCAACAGCCCGAGAATGACCAGAAACGAGCGGGCGAATGTAGAGCAGATCGCCGAGATGGGCGACACGCGCGGATGAGGGCGCGGGAGTGAGCTCCCAGCGGGGCGGCGCGTGGGATGCCGTGGTCGTAGGCGGCGGCTTCTACGGCGCTGTGCTGGCACTGTACTTGAAGGTGCGGCGCCGTTTGCCACGAGTATTGCTGATTGAGCGCGAGGCGAGCCTGTTAAGCAGGGCCTCTTATGGAAATCAGGCTCGCGTCCACAATGGCTATCACTACCCACGCAGCTATACCACCGCGTTCAGAAGCAGAGCGAATCTTCCGCACTTCGTCCGTGACTTTCCGAGTGCAGTGCAGTCTGATTTCACCAAGCTATACGCCATCGCCCGTCACGACACAAAAGTCACGGCAAACCAGTTTGAGCGTTTTTGTCGGGCGATCGGGGCGGCGGCGCGTCCGGCTGAGAAGCGATGGGTTGACCTGTTTGATCGACGCTTGATCGAGGCGGTATTCGAAGTCGAGGAGTTTGCCTTCGATGCCACCAAGCTTGCCGCTCAGTGCGAAGCCGCACTTCGCGCGAATGCCGTTGAAATTGGATACGGCTGCAAGGCGACAGCCGTCGCCCGGCGCGGCGAGGCTGTCGAGCTGACCGTAAAGCAGGGCGCTGAGGCGTCGACAGAGTCGACAAGCTATGTGTTCAATTGCACCTATGCTGGGCTCAATTCTTTTGGCGCCAGCGATACCGAACTGAAGCGCGAGTTCGCCGAGATTGCCCTGGTCAAGCCTCCCGCTGTGCTTCAGCGTGTTGGAATCACCATCATGGACGGCCCGTTCTTTTCGATCATGCCCTTCCCGGCCCGATCGCTGCATAGCTTCACCCACGTGCGTTACACGCCGCACCGAACCCTTCGTGCCGATTCGGCAACGAAGACGACTGGTCAGTCGCACTCACGGTTCGACCGAATGCAGCGCGATGCGCGCCGATTGCTACCGGTCATGGAGCAGTGCGAGCACGTCGAATCGATATTCGAGGTCAAGGCCCTGCTGCCACGCAACGAGGTGGATGACGGTCGTCCTATCCTGCTTGAGCGATCGCTGATCCCGGGTGTCTATTCCATTCTTGGTGGCAAGATCGACAATATCTATGATGTTCTGCACAAGCTTGACGAGGAGCCCTTGCGCGGGGGCGTTTCGGCGAGCGGCACAGAGATGAGGATTGATGAATGGATGCCCTGATCGGCTGCACCGGTTTTGTTGGCTCAACGCTTCAAAGGCAGCGCAGCTTCGCTGCCGGATTTCGATCGACCAATATCGCCAGCATCAGAGGGCAATCCTTTGCCGAGATTGTGTGTGCTGGCGCACCGGCCAAGAAATGGCTGGCGAATCAGGATCCGGATTCGGACTTAGCAAGCATCCAAGGGCTGATGTCCCATCTTGAGCAGGTGAGCTGCGAGCGCTTTGTGCTGATAAGTACGGTCGATGTGTTTCCCGAGCCCGTTGCCGTTGACGAAGAATCACCTATTGATCAATCGCAGCTGCAGCCGTACGGCCGTCATCGGCGCATGCTCGAGCAGTTTGTTGCTGACAGGTTCCCCGATCATCTGATCGTACGGCTACCAGGTCTGGTTGGCCCTGGGTTGCAGAAGAACGCCATCTTCGATCTGCACAACAACAATCAGCTGGAGAAGATTGACGGCAGAGCCCGCTTCCAGTTCTATCCGATGGTGAATCTTCATGCTGATCTGCAACGCGCGCAGGCGCTTGGCTTGTCCTTGCTGCACCTGACCGCAGCGCCGCTGGCGATGGCGGATGTGGCTGAAAGTTGTTTTGGCATCCAGCATCGGGTGGAACTGCCGGTGACGCCCGCAAGCTATGATTTTCGTTCGCGCCATGCCGTGCAGATGGGGGGGGCGGGCGTCTATCAGTACAGCGAACGCGAATCCGTCACGGCGATACGTTGCTACGCTCAGTCAGAGCCGCGGAAGGCCTGAATGCGACTCTCAATCTCGAATATCGCCTGGGATACCGCGCTCGACGAGCAGGTGTTGCAGCTGCTGTCGCGACACCAGATTGATCTGATCGACGTCGCTCCGACCAAGTACTTTGCCGATATCCCGGCCACCACGAACGCTGACATCAAGCGAGTCCGCACCTGGTGGTCTGAGCGCGGAGTGGGTTTTGCGGGCATGCAGTCGTTGCTGTTTGGCACCCGTGGTCTGAATGTCTTTGGCGCCAGCGCAGTGCAGCAGACGATGCTTGAACATCTGCGCCACGTCTGTGCGATTGGGGACGGGCTGGACGCAAGGTGTCTCGTGTTCGGGTCGCCCAGGAATCGAGATTGCAGTGGCCTGAGTGCCGAAGCGGCCCGGCAAGTGGCGCTCGACTTCTTCGCCCGCCTCGGTGACATCGCCGTGCAACACGGTGTGGTGGTCTGCCTGGAGCCAAATCCGGTCGAGTATGGCTGCAATTTCCTCACCTCCACTCGCGAGGCAGGCGAATTCGTTCGTGAGCTGGCGCACCCAGGCATTGGCCTGCAGCTGGATACGGGAGCGGCGACCATGGCGGGCGAGAGCGCGGCCGACATGATTACTCAGTTTGCTCAGGAAATCGCGCATGTGCATTTGAGTGAGCCCAGGCTCGCAGTGCTGGGCTCCGGCGCAACCGATCACGCCGAGTTCGCTACAGCGCTCAGGGCACGCCGGCCAGAGCTTAACTTGACGATTGAGATGCTGGTGCCGGAAGGTAATCAGGTTGAGGCGGCGATCGAGGCAGCGCTATCCGCAGCGATTGCTCACTATCGCTGATCGTTGCAATCGCAAAGCGTATGCATCTAGTCGGGTTCGACAGCGCGGCCCTTGGAGTTGACAGGTGACCAAGACACAACCACAGCCCACCCAGATTCTCACCGAGGAGTCAGTGCCAGAACACTGGCAGGTGCCAGCCTTTGAGGTGCTTCGCTGGCAAAGTCGCGCGCATGAGTACTGCGTCGTGATTCCGGTGATCAACGAAGGAGAGCGCATCGCCGCCTTGCTGCAGCGGATGCACGAATTGCAGATACCCCAGGCCGCCGACATCATTATCGTCGATGGCGGTAGTAGCGACGGCTCGTTGCCTGAAGCATTGTTGGAGCAGACCCAGGTGGCGGGACTGTTGCGCAAGACCGGCCCCGGTCGGCTTAGCGCGCAGCTGCGATGCGCGTACGCTTTTGTGTTGCAGGCCGGCTACCTCGGCGTGGTCACCATTGATGGCAACAACAAGGATGATCCCGCAGCCATCCCCGATTTTCTGCGGGCGCTGAAAGATGGCATTGATTTTGTGCAGGGCTCGCGCTTTATCGCCGGTGGTGTGGGAGAGAACACGCCACGGTCTCGTGAGTTCGCCATTCGCCTGATTCATGCGCCGGCCCTGGCCTTGGCCTCCGGTTTCCCCTGGACCGATACCACGCAGGGTTTTCGCGCCTACAGCGGTCGCTTGTTGCTGGATGATCGAGTGGCCGTGTTCCGCGACATATTCGATACCTACGAACTGCTGGCGTATCTCAGCTATCGGGCGCCCCGTCTGGGCTACCGCTGCAAGGAGCTGCCGACCGTGCGTCGCTACCCTGCCTCGGGCAAGGTGCCGACCAAGATTGCGGGCATGCGTGGGAATCTGTCCTTGCTGTCGGTTCTGGCCAAAGCCTGCGCGGGCGCCTATAACCCGTGAGTTCACTGATTGCATCTGAGCGATTTGAACAGCGGCCCGGGCTCGGCGCATGGCTGAGATCGCCGCTCGCATGGATGTGGGCCGTTTGCGGGCTCATGCTGGCCCTGGTTGCGCGCTATCAGGTTGAGCTGCTCAAGGTGCAGGAGTTTGGTGACGAGTCGGAGACCATTGTCACCGCCAAGATGATGGCTGCTGGCCATCGTCTGTACTCAGAGATATTCAATCACCATGGGCCGCTGACCTTTTTCCCGGGTTGGTTGTTGGAACAGTTCGGAAGCTTCGGCGTGTCGGTGCATCGTTTGCCGCAAGCGGGGCTGCAATGGCTGGTTTTGATCGCGTTGGCCAGCAGTCCGCTGCTGAGCAGGTCTGATTACCGGCCGATCGTGATCGCGCTGGTGGCGGCATTCATGGTGCTCTTCCTGCCCGACATCTTCGGGCAGATGGGCATGTATCAGAACTATGCCGGCTGCCTGTTTGCCATTGCGCTTGCACTCTGGGTGTTGCCGGTTGCCTGCGGTACGTCGGGCTTGCCGCGCTGGCGTGTGGCCGTGGGCTGCCTCGCGCTGGCAGCGCTGCCTTTTCTCGCCTTCACCTACACGCCGGCGGCCGTGCTTCTGTTTGTTGCGGCCTTGCGACGCGAGAACTGGCGAGCGGCGAGTGGATGGTTGGCGTTCGGCATCGCGCTGCAGCTGCTATGGCTTGCGGCGATTGGTTCGCTGTCAGGATTCGTCGCCTTTCACCTGTACATGAATCTGGTGATCCTGCCGAACTACGTCAATGTGGCGATGCCGCAGCCCCTGCTGGCCGCCTATGACGCAGTGCTAGCCGATCGTCGTAGCGTGGTTCTCCTGATAGCCCTGGTTGCGGCGCTGGCCGTAATGGCCTCGCGAGCCAAGTGGGCGCTAGGCTGGCGGGCAATCGCCATCGGCGCAGCGCTGGGCAGTCTGCTGGTGCGCGGCGACAACTTTCATGGCGTGACTTTTTACTACGCCGCCCTGGCCATGCCGCTGCTGTTTGTGCCGGCAGCGAGCAGGCTTGACTGGAAGAATGCGCCAGTGTGGTTGGGGCTAATGACCCTGCTCATCGTCAAGCTGAGCCTGCTGCTGCCGTCCGATCGTGCCAAGCTGGGCCCGTTGATTCCAAAGAACACAGAGTTTGCGCGACTGGTTGCACGGGCCACCGAGCCGGCTGACAGGATCCTGGCCTATTCGTTCGTGCCGTACTACTACATCGACGCCGACCGCCTGCCAGCATCGGGCCATTTCTTCTTCAGCCCGTGGCAAGCCGAGTACAACCGGCAGCCGGTGTTGGGAGTGAGTATTGACGCTTGCGAGGACATCAAGCGCAACCGGCCCAAAGTTGTGTTGGCGGATCGAGGCGACTTCTGGGGCCGCTACCCTTGGCTATCGTTCGCCGGCTGCCTTGATGAAGTGCTGCGCGCCGAATACCGGCAACTCGACAATCCCGCGTTCTTTGTGCGCCGTGATATCGATCTGGATGAAATCGGCCTGACACCGGCCGACACACCGGTGACGCTGGAGCCCAGCAGTCGACTGGCGCCGAATTCGCCGCTCGCGCTTGCCTTCGAGCCGTCGTGGCGGGACGGTCGCCGAGTCTCGAGTATCAAGATTCGCATGGCCACCTATACCGAAAAACTGGACGGTGTCGTCGAGTTGGTGGCGCGCAGCGGGGAGTCGGTTGATCGAATACCGATTCGGCTCGATCATGTGCGCGACAACGAATACTTCAGCGTGGAGCTGCCACACTTTGTGCTGGACGAATCGGCCCAGCTGGTACTTGAGTCCGGGCGCGCGGTCAGTCTGAGTAGCTGGGAGGTCGTTTCGGCAACCCAGCGCCTGAGCTGTGTCGTGCTCAGCTTCGAGGATGGCTCCGAACGCTTGACCCCGGGGTGTCCGCTGCCAAACTGAAGCGGTCTAGGATTGCATAGGTCAATGACAGGCAAGCTGGTGCACAAGGCGCGGGAGAACAGCGTTCGATTGGACGGTCGCGACATCGTGCAGTTCGATCTGACCACGCACACCGATGCTCGCGGCGGTCTTACCGAAGTGTTCCGCAGTTCCTGGTCGGCGTCAGCCCAAATAGCAAAGCTGGATATTGAACGGCTCGGGGCCAATGCTGTGCGTGGGTTGTGGTGCTATGAGCACAGCGCGGTTTGGCTGGCCCTGATGGCCGGGCGAATCACGGTCGGCCTGCATGACGCGCGAGAAGATTCCACGGCTGCTGAACGCTCCACCATGCTAACGCTCGGGCCGGTCGCCGGCCTTTGGTTGCCGCCTGGGGTGGTGTTTGGCTACTGCTGTCTCGAAGACGCTCTGGTGATGACGGGGCTTGCAACGCTGCCCGGCTGCGCGCCCGATTCTGAGCCTCGCCGCTATCGTTGGAACGACCCTGCGCTGGGCCTGAACTGGCCAGAGCTCGAATCGGCGCAGTGCGGGACAGCCAATGCATCGCAATGCCGGGAGGAAGGAGAGTGCTAGGCTTGGCGCCCTTGCCGCGCGGCGTTCAATTGCAGTCACTGGGCTCAGTGTCTGATTCCGCTGATTCCATAGCCCTCGGCCGCTCTCGATTCGAGTTCGCGCAGTTCAACCTGGTGTGCTCAAGGCCGGGTACCCTGCGTGGAATGCATGTCCATGCTTGTCGTGAGGATTCCTTCACGGTTCTGAGCGGCGCTCTATTGATCGCGCTGGCCGATGTGAGGGATGGCCCCGGCTTCGAGCGGGTGTCGCTGTTTGAGCTGGCTGCCTCGACTCCGCAAACGCTGATCATCCCTGCGGGTGTCCTGCACGGTTTCTATTCTCCTGGACCCAGCAAGGTCTTGTATGGACTGAGCAAGGAGTGGGATCCGCGTGATGAATTGGGCTGCATCTGGAACGATCCGAGCCTGAGCATCCCCTGGCCGTGTGCCGCACCCACGCTGTCGGTACGCGATGCGGCGCTGGGCAGCTATGAACAGCTGGTCGGCGAATGGAGATGTCGAATTGCCGAATTGACCGAGGATGCACCGTGACTGCAGATCCACATATAGGTTTGATCGGATGTGGCCGCTGGGGGCGGCATATTCTTCGCGATCTGCTCGCTCTCGGATGTAGGGTGTCGGTGGTGAGTGTTAGCGATGAAAGTCGTCGTTATGCCCGCGAGCACGGTGCGCTGAGTGCAGTGGGCGATCTTGAGGCGCTGACCGATCAGGTCGATGGAATCATCATTGCGGTCAAGACCAGCCTGCATTACGAAATCCTGAAACAGACGCTGCCGCGGAATGTTCCGGTGTTCTGCGAGAAGCCTCTGACTGACAACGCCGACGGCGCTTGGGAGATTGCCGATCTTGCCGCCGATCGCGTGTTTGTCATGGACAAGTGGCGCTATCACCCGGCTATTGAGTTACTGGCTGAGCGTGTTGCCGCGGCAGAGTTTGGGCGGGTTATTTCCATCGATTCGCATCGCCTGCAGTGGGGCAGTAGCCATTCAGATGTGGACGTCGTGTGGACGGTGATGCCGCACGAGCTTTCCATTATTCGCCATGTGCTGGGCCGGATTCCGCCGCTGCGATCGGCGCTGGGCGAGTGGCGAAACGGGGAGTTGTGCGGGATATCGGCCCTTCTTTCCGACAGCGTTGGTGCAACCACTCGGGTGTCGGACAATTACCCCGTCCATCTGCGCGAAGTGAGGGTGGTGTGCGAAGGCGCGGTGCTGCTGCTGGACGACCCGTATGCCGATCACGTGAATCTCTATCGGCTGGATGGCGAACGCCTGCCCAGCAAGCTGCCGCTGGCAGAGAAGCTCGGCGTGTCGACGGAGTTCCCCTTGCTGCGTGAGCTACGCTGGTTCTGCGACTACTTGAAAGGCGGCCCCGCACCGCTTTCCAATGCCAATGAGGCTGCTGCCGTGGTGGCGATGATCGCCGACATGAGAGCTGCGGCCGAGCGCCTGCGTAACAGTGGCAGCAATGAGTGCTGAAGTAACCGTTATCGTACCGACGTACGATCACGCCGACACCCTGCATGAGTCGATTGGCAGCGTACGGCGACAGTCATTCAGCGATCTCGAAATCGTCATCATCGGTGATGGCGTAACCGAAGCGACCAGGCGTGTTGCGCTTGATCTGTGTGCGCAGGACTCGCGTATCGTGTTTCGGGAGTTTCCGAAGTCTGCGCGCACCGGCGAGCCCTATCGCGACCAGGTGATTCGAGAGTCGTCCTCGCCCTACATCCTCTATCAGTCGGACGACGACCTTTGGCTTGAGCATCATGTGACCACCTTGCGCTCGGCGCTACAGCGTGCTGATTTCGTGCACTCGCTGCATGTGGCCGTCGATGTTGACGGCACGCTGACGGCGCTGCTGGGTTCCTTGAAGAGCGACGACATGCGCGCGATGCTGCGCAATCGGCGAGCCAATCTGTTTGGCCTGCCGTTCGCCGCGCACAGGCGAACTGCCTACCTGTCGCTCGAGCAGGGTTGGACGACGACGCCGGTGGGGTGCTGGACTGACCTCTACATGTGGAGCAAATGGATGGCCTTGCCGTCCGAGCGCCTGGCTTCGGTATTGCAGCCAACCGCATTGCACTTCCCCTCACCGTATCGGGGAAACTGGCCAGAGGCGCGGCGCCGTCAGGAACTCTCAGAGTGGGTGCGTAGGCTTGAGCAAGCGGGGCCGGCAATGATCCAAGCGCGGCTTCACTTTCAAGTTGGCCCTTTGCTCAATGCGCTGCGAGATAAACACTTTGATTCACTCGACGCATTGCTAGACCACAGTCGAATTGAGATTGATCGCGGCGCTGACGCCGTCAGCGAATGCGATAGCGGTGAATCGATGATGAGTTCTCGATGCACCATGCTGGAGGCACAGCTCGAAGAGCTTAGCCTTGGCTTTCAGCAGAGCAGTGGAGTTTCGAATTGGCAAGATCTCGCCGCGCGCTGGCGTCTTCGATTCGAGAGCAGGCCAGCCTGTTCCTATGCCACGGCCAGGCTTTGCGCCGCCTTGAATGCAATGGGCCAGTTCGATCAGGCGGTAGATGTTGCAGAGTCAGTGTTGGGTGGGACAGAGATTGTGGCGGGCACTCAGCATGCTGACTTGATGGTCAGCTATTCGCAAGCGCTGGCAGCGCGCGGTAAAGATGAGAGAGCAGCGCAGCTACTGCGTGCCGAGCTTGAGCTGGCGCCAAAGAACGCCGTACTGAGAGGCGGCCTGGCCCGACTGCTGCTGCGCAGCGGGCGCGAGGACGAGGCCATCGAAGTCTATAAGGAGGCTCTGTCTGCCGACCGAAATGTAGGCAGGGCGCCACTGACGGGGTTGGTCAACCTGCTGCTGCAACTTCAGCGGTTTCAACAGGCCGAGGCCTATGCACTCACGTTGGCAGAGCGAAATCCCGATCAGTCTGCTGTTTGGTTGGCGTTGGCGAAGTGCGCAGATGCGCGCCGCGACTTTGTGAGCTGCTTGAGCTTGCTCGACAGAGCTGGATCGTTGGCGCCCAGATTGCCGACGAACTACTACCTCATTCGCGCGAGGGCACTTCAAGAGTTGGGGCGAGTTGATCAAGCAATGACGGTGCTGAGTACCGGTTTACAGTTCCACCCGCGGCACCGCGGATTGCAGGCAGCCCAAGCGCAACTGGCGGCATGAAGTTCACCCAATTGATACTTCGTCACTAGAGCGCATTGCAGACCTGGGAGAGATTCCCAAACTTGGCCAGATGTGCTTCCAGCCTTTGCGAAAGGTCGCCGAAGACAGCTTCGAGAGGTTGCGCAGCTTCCTTGGAGTAGGCCTCGCGCGCCCTCATGGCGCGCTCTGGGTCGATCATTGAAAGCAGCGTCGAGCTCGGCTGTATCGGGTCGCTCGTCCCGATCCACGCTCTGGTTTGACTTAGCACGCGTTTGGACTGCTGGATAAGGTCTTCGAAGCGTACAACCATTGCTCGATCTGGACCGAGCCGTGTCATGAAGTCGAGCGCGAGATCGAGTTGATGCTTCGTCGTGATCGCCATATGCAACTCGGGCGGGTCATCTAGCGCCTGCCCGATATCAAGAAGACAATGCTCGTAGGCGGCGCGAAGCGTTGCTTGTCCAATCTGGTTGTCCCAGCGTGCTGTCATGTGTGTGCGACGCAAGCAGGTCTCCAATGGGTCGCGCAGCAGCTGAATGTATCGCGCGAACGGAAATGCAACAGCAATTTCGTCCAAGATCAGAATGCTCTCGGGCAATTTAAAGCCCCAGTGAATAAGTGACTCGGGCTGCTTTGCAAGCATGGCGGCAGCGCTGGCGCGAAGATCATCGACTGTCTGCTGAAAGCCCTCTTTGCTTCGATACCGGAATTTGCGGAGCACGCCCCGATAGACGCTGTGAACCATCTCCAGGGCATCTCCGGATGCGCCCAATTCGTTGCCGATAAACACGCCACAGTCCTGAGCCAGCGTCGCCAGCAATCGACTGCCGCTTCCGCCTCTGGAGACAAGGACAAGTGGGGGACGGCTCTCGAATTGGAAATCATCGACGCGAGCTTTGTTTGCGCCTTCGGCCGACCATTTTGCCTCAAGGTACGCATCGCTCAGCGCTTTGTCGGCAATGTAGGTCCTCGACTTGCGGCCCTGAATCTTGGGGCTGTCAATCGCGCGGCTGATCGGCTTGCCCTCTGCATCGGCATACTTGTGGACGGTCGGTGCATCCACGACATAGGTCTTAACGCCGGCCGTGCGCGCCTGCCTCGCAAGATCGCGGCCAATGTTGTGGATGCTGGGCAGTCGCCTGTCGAACTGCAACGGTCCAGACTTGCGTACGACCATCAGCTGCTCGTCAATGCGAGCGACTTCATCAAAACATTGTCCTTCTGCAAAGTAGTTCGAATAGCCATGTGGGTCGCTCCAATGCCCTCTAGCGGCACCCGATGATGTCCAGCCGGCCACGCCGAGAAGTCCCCATGTCGGATCCGACGCATTGAGAACTGCAAGCGATCGTTCGAACTGTTCCTGCCAGCCAGGTAGTAGCAAGACGTCCTCGTGCACAATGACGAGCAGCTCGTATTGAGCTCTTCCGACCCCTTGAAGTATTGCTTCCGACAGGGTGTCGAAATGCAGATTGCATCGGTTGTCGACTACTACAACCTCATTGAGGGGGTTCGTGATTGGTGCAGAGCGCATCAAGTTGTGCTCAAACTCGCCCGAGTAACGAACTGCTATGAAGCTCAGCGGAGTTGTCGCAGGTGCTTCCAGTGCCGGAATTCGCGGCAGTTTGCGCCTAGTTTTGCTCGAAACGCATGATTCCATGAGTTAGCTGGACCCGCCGCCCGATGATTGCGCAACATTGAACGATTTGGTCGGCCTCCGCAATCTGGCCGCTTCACCCGACTGAATCGGCGGTGGTGGAACTGCCAGGCAGCTTTGCTCCTCGAAAGTTCAAAAGACTGCCTCACCCCATTTCAGCCTGAGTACTGCGCAGGAAGCCGTGCACGTTCGTAGCGTTGCGACAATAAACAACAACGACTTACTTCGACAGCAAGCTCTCGATCAGGCAACGTGGGCTCTCGGAAGCAACGCAATCTAGCGACGCCTTCTTCGCCCCGAGGGCAAGTGCAGGCCAATCTCGGTTAATTGGCGGCGAGTCCTCACTATTCAAGCAGACTCCAGCGCCTATCGACTCAATGATATCGCCGAGGATTCGGTGGTTTGCATGGCCGGGAATTACCAGGTTGGGTACGCCCCCGCTCAGGCCCAGGTAGCTCGTTCCCGATCCGCCGTGAGACACCAGCAGTCGGCTTGAGAGGAGGGCCTTTTGAAGCGGCGCATAAGCAAATTCTTGATCTGCGAACGGACGAACTGAGTCGCAAAGGGCAGACTCTCCGAGGCAGACGAACTTACATTCACTGAATTGGCGGCGGAGGTAGTGAATGATTGCCTCGGAGGCAGCGTGACTGCCCGTCGAACCGCCGCAAAATACGACGAGCGGGTCCGACTTTGGGAAATCATGCGGCAAGGCCACTTCCGCTGGGGCGGCCTGCGGACCAATGATCGCAAATGTTGGATCATCCTTCGTTAAGCTGCTGGTTATGCAAGGTGGGTCAGCGAGCATTACAAGATCCCTGCGATAGATCTCTCGAGGGTCGTTGATCAATGGTAGGCCCGATTTCTCTCGAATGTTATTTGCGCGGGGGCCGTGCGATGCCCAGTACTTATCTTGCGCCGTTGAAGGCCCAAAGGGATGGGTTAGAAAAATGTTGCTGATGTAGACAGATGGAGCAGAGACTGGTCCGAAGGTGGAAAGCCATCGAGTAGGTTCGATATCGAACAGCACCAGGTCCGGAGCGAGAACGTCTAAACAGCTTGTTAGCTTGGGCCCAAATTCTTCAAAGGGTGTGCGCAATTCCGAAATCGGAATGCATTCCAATGGGAAACGGCCGAGCGTTGCCCTCCGCACATGTTCATACAGATCCGCGCTGAAAAACCTGATTTCCCGAAACAGGCTCGAAAGCTGAGTTGCTATCGAAACCGCTCTAACAGCGTGGCCCATCGCAGGTCCAACTACGAATGCTGCTTTCATCGCGCCGGCCGATAGCCCAAGCGCTCAGCCGTGCCTCCGCATATCTGGTTCACGTCCGATACGCGCTCATCACCGTCCTGCCATTGGCGTCGGCGGGACTCTTCAATGATTGCTCCAATGCCGGTGTGGCGCGGCGCACAGCCGAGAAAACGCGCGACCCGGTCAGCCTGTATCTGCGGCTGTTCGCAGAGATCCTCGTAGCGAACGAGCATGTGCTGTTGATCCGACAGGTCTGCACACTGATCCAGTGCTTGAGATACCTGATACTCCCAGCTGATTGCATTCTTGACGTGATCAGGGTCCGACGCTGGGTGATGTTTGAATCCTAGCTTAGCGTAAGCGCATCTCAGCACGGCCGCTCCAACCGGGTTGTCCAGTCGCGAGGTCTTGTGCGTGCGGCGCATGCACGTGTCGACCGGGTCTCGCACAAGATGAATGAATTTGGCGTTGGGAAATGCGAGGCGCAGTTCCGGTATTACGAGCATGGCCTCTGGCAGCTTCATGCCCCAAGGCGCGCCTTCATTGGGTGCCCTCGCCACTACAACCTCGGCTCGCTTGAGCAAAGTCTCCCTGGCGTAGGAGTTGGAATAAGAGTCCCCGCGCAGCTTCCTAAGCGCCAGCTCGTAAACGATGTCCACCCACTCCATGGAGTCTTCCGCTCCATTGAGTTCGGAGCCCAAATGGACGCCTAGTTCCTGGATCAGCTTGGAGAGTAGCCTGGTACCGCTGCCACCTCGTCCGAGCACTATCACTGGCCCTAGTAGTTTGCTGTCGTTCTCGCGAATTTCGATGCTCGGCATGAGTCCGCGGGAATATCCAAGCTCTTGCATGAGTGGGGCAGCGATGTTCCACACCTGCTCTTCGTCAACGGCCGATAGACTGTGTTTCCAGCGGGCGACTGAGCTGCTGTCCACCGGTCGCTGACGCGCGGTAAAGCCGGGGCCTAAGCCCAGAAACTCGGTTTCGTGATCCCTTGCGTCTTCGGCGACTAGCCCGCAGTATTGCAGAACTTCAGCGCGAATCACTGAGGGCGACGCGACCAGTGCGTGGTAGTCAACACGAATCCCGTTGAGTGGCGGGGCGCAGAACTCTTTGAACAAGCCAGTCTTGACCGCCCACATGTGCGCTCGCCTTACCGGCAACGACAAGCTGGAGTCCTGCGTCAGGGCAAATTGTTGCTCGTGCCGGGCCTGAGTCTTCGCAGAACTTTTGCCAAACCAACGAGTTTGATTCTCCACCATCTTGATGTGCGAGAGGCGCGCCATCGATGCAACCACATCTCGCGCATCCCTCACCGCAAAAACGAACTTGAATTGACTCGCGGACAATTCGCGAAACGTGGCGTACTCGAAAACCGCGTTGGGGGCCTTGAAGACCAGGTGGGTCACCGTAGGCAGCAACACGCCGTCTATGTCGCATCTGTCCTTGTTGCGGTACTGCTTGCAAACCGACTGAACTGTTTCGCGAAGCAGCTGTTCTGAATCAGCGCTCTGCTGCAAGATAGAGTCCAGCAGCGGGTACACATCAGGCTCGTCAACGAGAAAGGCGCTCGGGTGGGCTCCAATCATTTGCCCCAGCAATGTTGTGCCGCTTCGCTGACAGCCGGTCACCACCACCAAGGTGAGTCGGTTGAGCTGAGTCATCCTTTCGCTTTCACCTAAAGTGTCATCCGAGGGTGGCGAATCGCCATGCTGAATGCACCAGCGCGCTACTTCCGCAGCGCGCTGAGTTCAATGGCGTTGCCGTTGAGGGTCGTTATTTGTCGTTCAACTTAGCCTCAAGCTCATTCAGCCTACGATGCAGCTGCTCGATGTAAATATGAGCCTTCTCCAGTTCGTTCAACATGCCGCCGATCTTCGCGGTAATGTTGATCGATCGAGCATTCTCGTCGGTTGGGCCAACTGCTGGCAGGTATCGGTTCTGCCACATCATTGACGCGTGCTCGTCGATGCCCTCAAGCGCGTAGTCCTCGGAGAAAACTCGGTCACAGCCCGCCGCGCAGGTGTTGCCCATCGCCGTGGTCAAGGTGCCAGTGATGGTCAGGTTTCCCGCGTCATCTAGCAGGAACTCTTGCACGCCGGTTCCGTTCACGCTGATCCGAAAATCGTGGTTGTCTGACACATCAAAGAGCCAGTTGTCGCCAGTGGCATCCGCGTTCTCAAGGGTAATTCGTGGCAGCACTGAGCCCGCGCCACGAAGGTGTAGCAGTGAGGCCGGACTGGCCGTCGACAGCCCCACATTCCCCGAAGCCGCCACATACAGCGCATTATTCGGCGCATTCGGAATGATCTTGAACGGCAGCTTCGACCCATTGGTCACATCGCGAATAAAGAAGTTGGTCTCATTACCCGCCACGTCCCAGGTTTGGGCGCTGAAGCCGGAGCTGCCGTCTTGTTCCAGGCGGTAGGTGGGGGTGTTGCCGTCTTTCTGATGCACCTGCACCGCGGGCAGGTTGGTGCCGATGCCGATGCGGCCGCTGTTTTTCACGTAGAGGCTGTTGCTGCGGGCGTTGGCTTCGATGGTGAACGGGATCTTGGCGTTGGTGACGTCGTCGATGGAGAACTTGTTCAAGCCGCCGTTATCTGATTCGTTGGCGGTGAGTTGCCAGTCGACGAAGGGGAAGCTGCCGGAGTTGGAGGTGTCGTCGAACTTGATGCGGGTGTTGTTCTCTTTCAAGCGCAGGGTGTCGAAGCCGAAGTTTTCGCCATTGGCGCAGTCGGTGCCGATGCAGGCGCTGCCGTCGACGATCAGGTCATCGATGATCACCTGATCTTTCATCAACCCGTTGTCCTGATCTGACTTGCCGGCCTGAGCCAGCATTGGTTCCTTGGCTTCGGCGCTGATCAGCTGGCCGTTGGCTACGCGAAACCCGGTGCTGATGGTGTTGCCTTGCGGGCGCGACTTCTCTTGGTCGGCGCTGAGCAGGTTGGCGGCGTCGCCACGCTGGGTTACGCCGAGGATGGGGGTCATCTCGATGCGGTAGTAGCCGTCGGCCAGGGCCTTGCCGGCATCCGGTGCGATCGCCAGGGATTCTCCGGCCAGCAGCTCGGTTTGCGAGATGCGTCCGTCGGGGTAGCCCACCTTCACGGTGTAGGCGGGAGCCTGATCGCCAATCCGCAGCACCGGGCTGCCGCCCTTAACATCGAGTTCCGGGGCCGCTGCGTGCGCAGTCGAGGCCAGTGCGAGTCCAAGGGCCAGCGGAGCGAGGCGCAAGGTGTTGAGCAGGGTCATCAGAGGTCTCCCGTCGAAAGCGATAGGAACAGTACGTCTCGACCCCGCGCAGCGGACGCATCGAACCGTATTTCGTGTTCCTGACCGTTCGATTTTGCGCTTAATCGATGCTGAAGCCAACCTTCGGTGAAGGCGGCGTGATCGGGCCTGGAGCCGAATCCTTTGAGGTCGCAGGCCCGGCCTGAGCAACGCCCGTTTTTGTCCGCGCCCTTGACTTGACGAAGCGGCGAGTGACCACGCTCTGCGTTGCGGGATTTGGCCACTGTCCCGGTCAAACGCCGGCACTGGGCCCTTGCCCGCCCGCGCACCGTTCTCTGGCCACCTCGGCGACGATGGCGGCGCAGCGTGGCATCAAGACAGTCGTGATTTTCGCTCGCCCGCCCAGCGTGTGGACAGGCCCGCCGCCAAGGGTTACTTTGCCCGCACACTGTCGGGCGTCGCGAATCGCTGGCCGGGCCGGCCCGAGCAGCTCGCGCTCGAAGTTCAGGTAGACGATGGCGAGGCGACGAGTGTCGCTGCAGCGCCTTCGTCCAAGGGCAGGCGACCAGGTTGGGGGCGACATGCAGAAGCGCAGGATGAGTGGCGGCGAGTGGGCCGCCTTGATGGTGTTGGCGACCGCGTCGACGCCGGCCCTGGCAGGCGGTGGGATGCCTACCTTCAGCAAGAGCTTCAGCCCCGATACCATCGGGCCGGGGAGCACCACGGTGCTGCAGTTCACCATCGACAATAGCGGCGGCATCGCGTCGGCCAGCGGCCTGGCGTTTGTCGATATTCTGCCGGCCGGCGTCACCATTGCCACACCTGCCTCCTTAACCAACAATTGCGGCGGCACGTTGAGCGCGCCAGCAGGCGGCAGCACCATCGAATTGAGCGATGGCACGCTGGGTCTGGGCGCCAGCTGCACCATTCGCGTGCCGGTCACCAGCGCTGTCGTTGGTACGCACACGAATGTCAGCGGCGATCTCACCTCCAACCTGGGCAACTCCGGGCCGGCCACCGATGATCTGACCGTAGACGCCGGTCGGCCGGGTGTCAGCAAGGCGTTCGCGCCCAGCAGCATCGGGCTGGGGCAAGCGAGTCGGCTCACCTTCACCATCGATAACACGGCCAATGCCGCGCCGGTGAACGTGCTGAATTTCAGCGATCCGCTGCCTGCCGGTATGCGCATCGCATCGCCAGCTGACTTGAGCTTTGACTGCGTCACCGCGCCGGTAACGCCCATCACTGTCTCCGCCACGCCGGGTGCGACCTCATTCACCTATTTCTACAACGGTAGCGCCATGTTTCCGGCGGTGGCGGCGGGGGCCTCGTGCACGATTGGCTTCAATGTCACTACCTCGAGTTTTGGTGCCTTCATCAACCAGTCGAATACGGTGAATGCCACGGTCGGGTTCTCGAACTTCGCGGTCGGCTTTGCCAACGCCTTGCTCGATGTGCCGGCGCAGCCACTGAACCTGTCGAAAACTTTTGATAACGACCCGACTCCGCCCGGCGGCACGGTCAGCCTGACCTATCAGCTGTTCAATTTCGATCGCAACAACGCCGCCAGCAGCCTGGCCTTCAGCGACAACTTCGGCGCAGCGCTCAGCGGCCTGACCTTTGCCACGCTGAACAGCAATAGCTGCGGCGGTACGGTGAATGGTGTCGGCACCACCGCCTTGAGTTTGAGCGGCGCATCGCTGGCGGCGGAAGCGGGGTGCCAGATCAATGTCAGCCTGTCGGTGCCCGCGGGCGCAACAGCGGCGAGCTATCCCAGCACCAGTACTGCAGTGACGGCCAATGTCGGCGGCAGCCCGGTGACTGGCACCCAGGCCAGCGACACCCTGGTGGTGCAGACCATTCCTCTCTTATCCAAGAGTTTCACCGATGACCCGGTCGGCGCCGGTGGCGTGGTCACCCTGGAATACAGTCTGAGCAACCCCTCGGGCACCGAGACGCTGACTAGTGTGGCGTTCTCCGACACCCTGCCGACCATACTGCCGACCTCGCCCAGCGGCGCGCCTGCGGCGAACTTCTGCAGCGGAACGGGCAACGCCGGCTTTCAACCGCTGACCAATCCGGTGGGATTGGATTCGGTTCCTGCGGTGTTCTCGGTAAACAGCATCACCTTGGCTCCGGGCGCCAGCTGCACCTTCTCGCTCACCTTGAATGTGGCCACCGGCGCCGCGGCGGGTAACTACCTCAGCACCACCAGCGATGTCACCGCCACTGCCTCGGGTCCGGTGATTGGCCCGGCTGCCAGCGATACGCTGGCGGTGGTCGAGGCGCCGCGCCTTGGCAAGGAATTCCTCAGCAATCCGGTGTTGGCCGGCGCGACGGTCGACCTGCAGTTCAGTCTCTCCCTCGATGAGCTGTCGCCCGGTGCCGCCACCGCTATCAGTTTCACTGACGACCTGGATGCTGCGCTAACTGGCCTGGTCGCCACCGGCCTGCCGCTGAGCAATGTCTGCGGCGCAGGTTCCACCCTGAGCGGAACCAGCCTGCTGACCCTGGCTGGCGGCAGTCTGATGCCGGGAGAGAGCTGCGACTTCACCGTTACCTTGCAGGTGCCGGCAGGGGCCACGGCAGGCAGCTACCCCAATACCACGTCCAACGTGTCCGCCACCGTGCTGGGTGTGTCCGCCTCCAGCCTCGGGGCAACCGACACCTTGTCGATTCATGGCCTGGCGGCGAGCAAGGAATTCGTCGACGACCCAGCTTTCCGCGACACCGCGGTCACCCTCCGTTACACCCTGGTCAATCAGAGCACGACGGATTCCATCACCATCAGCTCCTTCACCGACCCCTACAGCGCAGCGCTTCCCAGCCTGTCGGCCACATCCCTGCCGGCCAGTGGAACGGTGTGTGGTGGAGGCTCGGTGTTCACCGGCACCACCACCCTGAGTGCGACCAATCTGGTTATCCCCGCGCTCGCTACCTGTACCTTTGATGTCATTCTGCAGGTGCCGGCCGCTGCGCCGACCGGCGTGTATGGCTCGGCCACCGGCACCATCAGTGCCACCCAGAACGGCTCGCCGTTCACCGCCGCGCCGATGGTCGATGACCTGCAGGTCATCGACGCCTTCAACTTCAGCAAGGCATTCACCGACGATCCGGCGCAGGCGGGCGGCAGCGTCAATCTGCGCTATACGCTGGAGAATGCCGATGGCCTGAACGCTGCCAGTGCCTTGGCCTTTACCGACGATCTCGATGCCGCTCTGAGTGGCTTGGTCGCCACCGGTTTGCCGGCTGCTGCTTGCGGCGGCACGGTGTCCGGCACCTCCACCCTCAGTTTCAGCGGCGGCTCACTGGCGGCCGGCGCCAACTGCACCATCGATGTGACCCTGGCGGTACCGGCGGCGTCAGGTGGCAGCTATCCAAGTACCAGCTCGGGCCTCAGCGGCATCGTCAACGGTGTGGCGCAAACGGCGCCAGCGGCCAGCGATGTGCTGCAGGTTCTGCCGGTCACCCTTAGCTTGCAGTTTGTCGACGCGGCCCTGCCGGGTGGTGCAGCGGTACTGCAGGTGCAATTGCAGAACGACGGCGTTGCGGCGCTCAGCAATCTCAGCATGCCCTTGCCGATCTCGACGGCCTTGCCTGGCGTGGTGTTGAACGGGCTGCCGCAGGCAGATGTCTGCGGCGTCGGCTCGACATTGTCCGGCTCGGGAACGGTTCTGCTGCAGTCCGCCAGTCTGGCCGGCGGTGCGTCCTGTAGCTTCAGCGTCAGTATGACCCTGCCTGGTGGCTTCCTCAGCGGCAGTTATCCGTTAAGTTCGCAAGTCAGCCAGTCGGGCTTGCCGGCGAGCGGCGTTGCCAGCGGCACCCTGAGTGTGATTGCGCCAACCCTGAGCAAGGCCTTTGCGCCGATCGCCACCGTGGTCGGCGGTGTCAGCACGGTCACCCTGAGCATCGACAACAGCGCCTTTGCAGTCGCCTTGAGCGGCATCGCGGTGAGCGATGCGCTGCCGCCCGGCCTGCAGGTGGCCAACCCCAGCAATGCCAGCACCACCTGCACCGGTGGCACGCTCACCGCCACGCCGGGGGCCAGCGCATTTAGCTACAGCGGCGGTGCGCTGGCGGCGAACAGCAGCTGTACGGTGTCGGTCGATGTGCAGGCGACCACGCCGGGCAGCAAGGTCAACGTGACCAGCCAGCTGGGCCTCAGCATCGGCAATCGGCCGTCGGCAACCGCCACGCTCGGTGTTTCGCCGACGGCAGGGTTCAGTAAGGCCTTTGCCCCGGCCACCGTGCCGGTCAATGTCGCCTCAACACTGACGTTCACCATCGACAACAGCGCGTCGACCCAGGCCTTGCCGGCACTGGCGTTTACCGACAATCTACCAGCGGGACTGCTGGTGGCCGCTATCCCGAACGCATCGACCACCTGCACCGGTGGCACCCTGACAGCAACGGCCGGGTCCGGTGTGATCAGCTACAGCGGTGGCAGCGTCGCTGCGATGAGCAGCTGCACGGTGCAAGTCGACGTCAGCGCGGCGGCGGCCGGTAGCTATGTCAACACCAGCAGCGTGCTGAGCACCGGCTTTGCCGACGGCCCGACCGCCACCGCCACCCTCAGCGTAGTGCCGGTGCCGGCATTCGTGCAGGCTTTTGCCCCGACCCTGGTCACCCCGGGCAGCCCCTCAACGTTGAGTTTCACTATCGACAACAGCGGTTCGAGTCTGGCGGCCACCGGCCTTGCGTTTACCGACAATCTGCCGGCAGGCTTGCTGGTCGCCAGCCCGGCCAACGCAAGCACCACCTGCACTGGCGGTACGCTCACCGCTGCGGTGGGCTCGGGCGTGATCAGCTACAGCGGCGGCAGCGTGGCGGCATCGTCGAGTTGCACGGTGCAGGTGAATGTATTCGCCGCCGCCACCGGCAGCTACGTCAACAATCCGGGTGTGCTGAGTACTTCGCTGGGCAATGCCACCACGGCTGATGCCACCCTCACGGTGGCCAATGTCGGCATCATTCTCAGCCGGTCCATCACGCCCAATTTGCTGCAGCCCGGCGATAGCACCGACTTTGAGTTCACGCTGCAGAATATTTCCGCCAGTCTCAGTCTCGACAGCATTGCCTTCAGCGATGACGTCGCTGCCGTGTTGCCTGGCCTGGTGATCCAGGGGCTGCCGCAAGCCGATGTCTGCGGCACGGGATCCACCCTGAGCGCCAGCGGCGGTGTGATCAGCCTCAGTGGTGGCCAGTTGCCGGCTTCCGCAACCTGCAGTTTCAGCGTCACCCTGCAGGTGCCGGTCGGCGCCGCGCTGGGTACCTACACCTTCACCACATCGGCGCCGAGTGGCATGTCCAGCGGTTTGCCGGCCAGCGGCACCGCTGCCACAGCGGATCTCGATGTAGTGTCGGTGCCAACCCTGAGCAAGACCATGCCGACCAGCGCAACGGCCGGTGATTTGATCAGCGTCGGCTTCACCATCAGCAACCCTGCCGGCAATCAAGCAGTCACCGGCCTCAACTTCACTGATGATCTGAACGCCTTCCTGGTGGGTGCGGTGGCTGTGGGCCTGCCGCAATCGGATGTCTGCGGCCTTGGCTCAAGCCTCACCGGCACCTCGGTGGTGAGCTTCAGTGGCGGTTCGCTGGCCCCGGGAGCGAGCTGCAGCTTCAGTATCAACGTGCAGATTCCGATCGTTGGTGTGGGCGGCACCTACACCAACACCACCAGCCCACTGCAAGGTTCGTTCGGTGCTACCTCCCTCAGTGGCAACAGCAGCAGTGCCGGCATCACCTTTGGCGTGCTCGGCCCGGAATTCATTCCCACCCTGCAGCCGCTATGGCTGCTGGGGCTGATGCTGAGCTTTGGTTTGTTGGGATGGGCGGTGATGCGGCGCGGCTAACCGGGCAGCGCCTCGGCTGGAAAGTGTGGGCTGCGCATACAAGTTGAGCGCGGGGCGTTGTGCAAGTTGAACGAGGGAATCTCTGGTAAGCCCCTCCCCCCTGGCGGGGGAGGGGTTGGGGAGAGGGGCAACGGGACTCGACGAATCTATGTCGATTCCCACGGTTCGCGTCGCGCTTCTCACTTGTTCGCAAGGAGTTCCCGTCTGCTTGTATCAAGGGCTGCCATCCCCGCTCCCCAACTCTCCCCCACCACAGAGAGCGATTGGGGCGCCGCCGCTCTGCTCCCCTCTCCCACCGGGAGAGGGGGCGGGGGAGAGGGTCGGGCGAAGCTACGTATGAGGCTGGACAGACACACACCAGGCGCAAGCAACCCCGGCCCGGCCACCTGCGACTGCCCTTTCGGACACTATGCTGCAGCGCACAAGCGGTTAGAATCGGCGCAGCTTTTCCTGGAGGGAATGGAATGACTCAGCAAGCGGCCGCTGCGGGCGGCAAGAACAAGGTGTTTCCGAGCGCCGACGAAGCCTTGAAGGGCCTGGTGGCCGATGGCCAGACCTTGGCTGTAGGTGGCTTTGGTCTGTGCGGAATTCCCGAAGCGCTGATCGCCGCGCTGCGTGATTCGGCGGTCAAGGGGCTGACGGTGATTTCGAACAACGCTGGGGTCGACGGCTTTGGTCTGGGTCAGCTGCTGAGCACGCGGCAGATCAAGAAGATGATTTCATCCTACGTCGGCGAGAACAAGGAGTTTGAGCGGCAGTTCCTGGCCGGTGAGCTGGAGCTGGAGTTCAATCCGCAGGGCACCTTGGCCGAGCGTCTGCGCGCCGGCGGCGCTGGCATCCCGGCCTTCTTCACCCGTACCGGCTACGGTACCGTGGTAGCCGAAGGCAAGGAGACGCGGCAGTTCGGCGAGCACTGGTATGTGATGGAAACTGCGCTGCAGGCCGATGTTTCTTTGGTCAAGGCATGGAAGGCCGACAAGGCCGGCAACCTGTTGTTCCGCAAGACTGCACGCAATTTCAACCCCGCCTGCGCGATGGCTGGCAGGATCTGCGTCGCCGAGGTTGAACAGATCGTTGAAGTGGGCGAGATCGATCCAGATCAGGTCCACCTGCCCGGCATCTACGTCGATCGCATCGTGTTGAATGCTGCGCCAGAGAAGCGCATCGAACAGCGCACCACGCGAGCGGCGTAGGGCGGATCTTGACCCGCCGATGGAGCGGGCCGGTTTCGCCGCGCTAGCTGAAAGTCACTCAACACATTGATAAGCGACGTAGTCGTAGGGCGGGCCCAGGCCCGCCAATGAAGCTGACGAGAACCCAACACATTGATAAGCGTGGTCGCCAGCGACGACGCAATTCGGCGGGCCAGGGCCCGCCCTACGGAGAACAACATGGCTTGGAATCGCGATGAAATGGCGCAGCGCGCCGCTAAGGAGCTCACCGACGGCGCTTACGTCAATCTCGGTATTGGCCTACCCACCCTGGTGGCCAACTTTATCCCTGAGGGCATGGACGTTTGGTTGCAGTCGGAGAATGGTTTGCTCGGTATCGGGCCGTTTCCCACCGACGCGGAAGTCGATGCCGATCTGATCAATGCCGGCAAGCAAACCGTCACCGCGCGCGCCGGTGCCAGCTATTTTGGCTCGCACGACAGCTTTGCCATGATTCGTGGCGGGCATATCGATCTCGCCATTTTGGGCGCCATGCAGGTCACCGAGAAAGGCGATCTGGCCAATTGGATGATCCCCGGCAAGATGGTCAAGGGCATGGGCGGCGCGATGGACCTGGTAGCTGGGGTGAAACGTGTAGTGGTGTTGATGGAGCACACCGCCAAGGTTGGCGACCACAAGATCCTGCCGGAGTGCACCCTGCCGTTGACCGGTGTGGGTGTGGTCGATCGGATCATCACCGAACTCGGTGTGTTGGATGTCACCGACAACGGACTGAAACTGGTGGAGCTGGCGCCGGGCGTAAGCAAGGAAGAAATCGCCGAGAAGACGGGTTGCCAGGTGCATTGATCGAAGTGCTTGGCATGACTCAGCTGGCTTCGACACGCTCAGCCAGCGTCTGGTGCACCGGGCCGGTGGTTTGCCTGGCTTCGACGAGCAAGCGTCTGACGCGCCGAGGCTGGAGGATGCGCTGGCTGAGCTTGTCGAAGCCAGCCGAGCAATTGCGAACACTTTGGGGTTTTCGCTAACGCTGTACCATTGGGCCGCTGTCAGTCAGCAAGGTGACAAAGGCCAGCGAGACGAAGCAGGACGAATTGATGCTATCGATGTGATTTCTGTGACGTTCAACCTTGCTGGCTACGTTCAGCTGGCTTCGACGAGCTCAGCCAGCGTCTGGCGCGTTGAGGGTCGTGCTTGCGCTGGCTGAGCTTGTCGAAGCCAGCCGAACACTGCGACCACCTCGGGTACTCGCCTACGCAGCATCGTTGGCCTGCTATTAGTTAGCGAAGCGTCATCGTGCAGCGAGATGAATCAAGGGGAATCGACGCTGTGCGGGTGTTCCCTGTGAGGTTCAACCTTGCTGGCTACGTTCAGCTGGCTTCGACACGCTCAGCCAGCGTCTGACGCACCGGGCTGGTGGTTTGGCTGGCGTCGACGAGCTCAGCCAGCGTCTGACGCGTTGAGGCTCGTGCTTGCGCTGGCTGAGCTTGTCGAAGCCAGCCGAACCTTTGCGCATGCCTTGGGTACCCGAGCGCGGCACGCCGTGTTTCGCTATGCTCTGGCGACTCCTGCAGCCTGCAAGCGCTGATGCCATTCATGTACATCCTCCGTTGCGCGGACGGCAGCTTCTATACCGGCAGCACGTGGAATCTCGAGCAGCGCCTGTGGCGTCACGAACACGAGGGCGGTGCGCGATTTGTCGCCAAGCGAAGGCCGTTTGAGTTGGTCTACGTCGAGGAGACCGACAGCATTGAAGAAGCGTTTCTGCGAGAGAAGCAGATTCAAGGATGGAGCCGCAGGAAAAAACTTGCATTGATCGACGGGCAGCATGATCAATTGCCGACACTGGCGAAGTTTCGTAGCGCACCAGGGCACGATTGAGGCGAATCGATGCTATCGATGTGATTCCTGTGAGGTTCTACCTTGCTGGCTACGTTCAGCTGACTTCGACAAGCTCAGCCAGCGTCTGGTGCACCGGGCCGGTGGTTCGGCTGGCTTCGACGAGCAAGCGTCTGACGCGCTGAGGCTGGAGGATGCGCTGGCTGAGCTTGTCGAAGCCAGCTGAACATGTCTGAACACCTACGGCACCTGACAATAGGTCTTGTGCAGCACGCCGATAATGTCGCGTACTGGCCCTTCGGTCAGCGAATAGTAGATCGTCTGCGCTTCTCGTCGGGTGTTGACCAGGCCCTCTTCGCGCAGCACGGCAAGATGCTGCGATAGCGCTGATTGCGACAGATCCAACATGGCGTTCAACTCGCCCACCGCGCGTTCGCCTTCGGCCAGCATGCACAACACCAGCAGGCGGCGATCATTGGCCAGGGCCTTCAGCAGCCGTGCGGCGTCGCCGGCATGGGCGCGCATCTCGGCCGCCGCGGATTGGATCGAGTTGCCTGCCTGCTTCTTGGTCATGAGATTTCACTGCTGAGGGTTCGGGGAGTCAGGCGTGTCGCGCCGGTGTATGCACGACACCCGCCTGGCGTCGGGCCAACCGCACCTGAATCCGCTTCGTTAGTTTAGTTGAATCTAATATTCGAATCCATTACATTAGCATTGTCTAAACTAACGGGGTATGCCATGAACATCGATCGCGCGGTATTCGCCCTGGCCGGCGCCATGGTGCTGCTCAGTCTCTTGCTGGCGCAATGGTGGTCGCCCTGGTGGCTGTTGCTGACCGCTTTCGTCGGTCTCAATCTGCTGCAATCGGCCTTCAGCGGCTTCTGTCCGGCGGCCATCGTATTCGCCCGACTCGGTATCAAGCCGGGTTGTGCCTTCTGTCCGCAAACCTGAGCGAGAGCATCGACATGTCCCTGCCGCGAGTCTTCCTTTATCTGCTGCCGGCACTGTTGGCCCTGAGTGCCTGCTCGCACGAACAGGCCGTGCCACCCAGCACGCCATTGGCAGATGTGCCGTTTGCAACCGCTACCGTGTCCTCGACCGCGGCACAGCGCGAGCGGGTCTGGGATGGTGTGGTCGAGGCGGTCAATCAGGCCACGCTGTCGGCGCAGACAGCGGGACGAGTGCTGGAGCTGCCATTCGACGTCAACGACTACGTCAATGCCGGCGAGGTAGTGGTGCGCTTTACTGATGTCGAGCAGGCCGCCGCACAGCGCCAGGCCGAGGCGGCTCTGCGTGCGGCGGAGGCCGGCTTTGCCGAGGCCGATGCTGAGTTTCGTCGCATCGAAGAAGTCTACGGCCGCAAGCTGGTGTCGCGCGCCCAGTTCGATCAGGCCACCGCACGTCGCGCCGCTGCGCAGGCGCAGTTGCAAGCGACGCAGGCGGCGCGCAAGGCCGCTGAGGAACAGCTTGATTACACGGTAGTCAAGGCGCCGTACTCGGGCATCGTCACCGCCCGCCATGTGGAGGTGGGCGAAACCGTTCGGCCAGGTCAACCATTGATCTCTGGGCTGTCGCTCAATCAGCTTCGGCTTAACGTGCAGATTCCGCAGTCGGACGTAACCGCGATTCGCCAGCATGGCAAGGCCGCGTTGCTGCTGCCGCAGGGTCGTCGGGTTGAGGCGAGCAAGGTGACGGTGTTTCCGTACGCCGATCCCAGCACCCACAGTTTCAGCGTACGAGTCGAATTGCCCGAGGCCGAGACCGGTCTTACCCCGGGCATGACGGTCAAGGTGGCCTTCGCACTGGGCACCGAGTCGCGCATGCTGATTCCCGCCAGCGCCCTGCTGCAGCGCAGTGAAGTGTCTGCGGTGTATGTGGTGGGCGAGGCCGCGGTAAAGCTGCGGCAACTGCGCCTCGGTCATCGATTCGAGGATCAGGTGGAAGTGCTGTCGGGTCTGAGCGAAGGCGAGCGCATTGCCCTGGATCCGCTGGCCGCCTTGCAGTTCGCGGCTGATCGACGACGCGGAGCCGATCATGACTGACATCACGCCAAGAATGGGGGTGTCTGGTCGCCTGGCCAGCGCCTTTCAGGCCAATCCACTGACGCCGATCCTGGCGCTGGCTGCCCTGTTGCTTGGTCTGATCGCGGTGCTGATCACGCCGCGCGAGGAAGAGCCGCAGATCGACGTCACCATGGCCAACGTGTTTGTTCCCTTTCCCGGGGCACCCGCGGAGGATGTTGAAAATCTGGTCAGCTATCCGCTGGAGCAGGTGCTGTCGGAAATCGAGGGCGTCAAGCACGTGTACTCGCTGTCGCGGCCGGGCATGGCCGTGCTGACTGTGGAGTTCAGCGTCGGCATCAAGCGCGCCGACGCCATTGTGCGGTTGTACAATCAGGTGTTCTCCAATGCCGACTGGGCCGCGCCGGGTCTGGGCGTCGGGCAGCCCCTGGTGCGACCGATGGGCATTGATGACGTGCCGGTGATGAGCCTGACCCTGTGGACCGATGATCCTGCACGCGGGGCCACCGAGCTGGGCGAAGTGGCACACAGCCTGGAAACCGAGCTCAAGCGAGTGGCCGGCACTCGCGATGTCTACACCATCGGCGACCCACAGCGCGCTGTGGTGGTGGAACTTGATGCTACGAAGCTGGCCAGCTACGGCATCGCCCTGCACGATCTGGCCGCCGCACTGCAGGCGGCAAACCTGGTGCAGCAAGCCGGAGAACGGGTCAGCGCCGAAGGTCAACGGCCACTAACCGTCGGCACCTATCTCGCTGATGCCCAGCAAGTGGCGGAACTGGTGGTGGGATTGCAGGAGGGCAGGCCCTTGCTGCTATCTGATGTGGCTGAAGTACGCGCCGGCGCCGATCTGCCCGTCGCCTATGTCTGGCACGGCGTGCCGCGCGCGTCATCCAGCGCTGCGCCGGCCACCGGTCTGGCGCCGGCCGTAACGATCGCGATCGCCAAGCAGCCGGGTGCCAACGCGGCCGATATCACTTCGGTGATTCGCCATCGTCTGCAAGCGTTGCAGGGCACCTTGATTCCAAGCGGCGTGCAGGTCGAGGTCACTCGCGACTATGGTCAGACCGCCAATGACAAAGCCCTGAAGCTGATCGAGAAGCTGATCTTTGCCACGGCTGCGGTGGTGCTGCTGGTGCTGCTGGCGCTGGGCTGGCGTGAGGCCCTGGTGGTTGGAGCCGCGGTGATCATCACCTTGGCCCTGACCCTGTTCGCCAGTTGGGCGATGGGCTTCACCATCAATCGGGTGTCCCTGTTTGCCTTGATCTTTTCGATCGGCATCCTGGTGGACGACGCCATCGTGATCGTCGAGAACATTCATCGGCACATGCAGGACGGCGGCAAGCCGCTGCTCGAAGCGATTCCGCTGGCGGTCGATGAGGTCGGCAGCCCGACCATCCTCGCTACTTTCACCGTGATTGCCGCGCTCTTGCCCATGGCCTTTGTCAGCGGGCTGATGGGGCCGTACATGCGACCGATTCCGATCAATGCCTCGGCTGGAATGCTGTTGTCCTTGGGGGTGGCGTTGACGATTACTCCGTACCTGGCGTTGAAGTTGTTGCGTGCGCATGTCTTGCACCCCTCTCCCCTGGCGGGAGAGGGCCTTAATAGCAGATTGCACGTGTTGTTCCATCGGGTGATGGGGCCATTCCTGCATCCTCAGCGTGGCGCGCGCCGACGCTGGGGCCTGCTGATTGCCATCCTGCTGGCGCTGGGGCTGTCGGTGGCACTGGCGGCGGCCAAACTGGTAGTGTTGAAGATGCTGCCGTTCGACAACAAGTCGGAGTTCCAGGTGGTGGTGGATATGCCCGAAGGCAGCACCCTGGAACAGACCAATGCTCTGCTGCTGGATCTGCTGACGGTGATTCAGCGTGAGCCCGAAGTGACCAGTTACCAGGGCTATGCCGGCACCTCGGCGCCGGTCAATTTCAATGGTTTGGTGCGGCAGTACTATCTGCGCGAAGGGGCGAATGTCGGTGATCTTCAGGTCAATCTGGTCGACAAGTCGGAACGCTCGCGCAAGAGTCATGAAATCGCTCGCGCCCTGCGTCCGGCCCTGGCCGAGATCGCTGCTGGCTATGGTGCATCGCTGAAGGTTGTGGAGGTGCCGCCGGGGCCGCCGGTGATGGCGCCGCTGGTGGCTGAGATCTACGGTCCTGACACCGCGCGGGCTCGCGAGTTGGCGCTGGCCTTGCAGGCCAGGTTCGCCGACACCGCAGGCGTGGTGGATGTCGATACCACGGTGGAGCGCGCCGCTGCGCGTGAGCGCCTGGTGGTCGATCGCCAGCGCGCCGCCCGGCTCGGTGTAACCCAGGCAGCGATCGCCGATACCCTGCGCGCGGCAGTCAGCGGCATCGACGCCACCTATCTGCGTGACGGTGCCTCCAAGTATCCGGTGCCGGTGCGTCTGCGCGTGCCGGCTGGTGACCAGGCTTCGTTGGATCAATTGTTGGCCTTGCGAGTGAGTTCGATCAGCGGCCGACTGGTGCCCTTGTCGGAACTGGTGGTGGTAGAGCGCTTGCAGTGGGAGCCGGCCATCCACCACAAGGATCTGCAGCCGGTGGTGTATGTCACCGGTGATGAGGCCGGCGATCTGGACAGCCCCTTGTACGGCATGTTCGATCTGGTGGCGCAGATTGCCGATAGCGGTATCGACGGCCAGTCCATCGAGCAGCACTTCTTTGCCCAGCCCAGTCAGGACAGCTTCGCCATCAAGTGGGATGGCGAATGGCAGATCACCTATGAAACCTTCCGTGACATGGGCATCGCCTACGCCGCTGGCATGCTGCTGATCTATCTGCTGGTGGTGGCACAGTTCAGAAGCTATGCCGTACCGCTGATTATCATGGCGCCGATTCCGCTGACTGTGATCGGAGTGATGCCGGGGCACGCCTTGCTGGGTGCGCAGTTCACCGCCACCAGCATGATCGGCATGATCGCTCTGGCTGGCATCATCGTGCGCAATTCCATTCTTCTGGTCGACTTCATTAACCAGGCGTTGCAGCGTGGGCAGGAGCTGGAGCAGGCGGTGATCGATGCCTGCATCGTGCGGGCGCAGCCGATTGCACTGACCGCCGTGGCGGCCATGGCCGGCGCGATGTTCATCCTGGACGACCCGATCTTCAACGGACTGGCCATTGCCTTGATCTTCGGCATTCTGGTCTCCACCTTGTTAACCTTGGTGGTGATTCCCCTGCTGTATTACGTTTATCTACGACGGCGCGAGGCGCACTGATGAGCGACGACGAACTGCTGCTGCTGGCCTGTCCGCACTGCCATACCCTGAACCGCTTTCCGCAGGCCAAGCTTGAGCAGCATCCGAGCTGCGGCCGCTGCCACAAGGCGATGTTTGCCGGTGAGCCCTTTGCCCTTGATGCGGACAACTTCGACGCCCATGCGCAGCGCTCGGATCTACCCTTGCTGGTCGATTTCTGGGCGCCCTGGTGCGGGCCCTGTCTGGCGATGGCGCCGGCCTTTGCCCAGGCCGCGCAAACGCTTGAGCCCTGGGTGCATCTGGCCAAGGTCGACACCCAGGCGGTGCCGCAGCTGGGCGCACAGTTCGGCATTCGCAGCATTCCCACCATGATCCTTTTTCATCAAGGTCAGGAACTGGCACGACAGTCCGGAGCGATGCCGGCGGGCCAGATCGTACAGTTCGCTCAACGCGCATTGCACGAGCATTTTTCTTGAGGAATCTGTGAACACGTTCAGAGATTCCCGCGGTGCACGGATGCACCGCTGCGATCACAAGTGGCTGATCAGCGGATTCGAGCGAAGCTCGCGTCTGAAAGGTCCAGGATGGACTTGTTCAGACGTTCATTAACTGTTTGGTGCGTTTTCAACGCAGCGCGAAAAGGGCGATCAGCACATGTCGGAAACCCAGGAATTCACCATCACCGTTGAACAGGAGCAGGACTACGTATTTCGCATCCAGTTCGACGATACCGCCGCGCCGGATCTGTTCAGCGACGAGCCTGAACCCTTGGGCGGCGGTCAGGGGCCCAATCCCTCGCGTCTGCTTACTGCCGCAGTAGCCAACTGCATGAGCGCCAGCCTGCTGTTCGCGTTGCGCAAGTTCAAGAATCAGCCGGGAAAACTGCACACCCGGGCCAAGGCCACTCTGGGGCGTAACGAGGCCGGGCGACTGCGAGTGGAGAAGATCGATGCCGAGATTCGTCTGCCGGAGTCGGCCGACAGCTATGCCAATCTAGATCGGATCCTGGCCCAGTTTGAGCAGTTCTGCGTGGTAACCGAATCGGTGCGGCATGGGGTGGAAGTGAATGTTAGCGTTGCAGATGCCGACGGTAAGCTGCTGCATGGCGTCACCTGATTCCGTTGCCGGCCTTGTAGCCACAAGGGTGGGCTGTCGCCCACCAATTCCGAGCGTCGCGGCTGTAGCGGAATGAAGGTGCTCAATGGCTCCGCGCTGCGGATCCGCCAAGTTTGGCAAGCAGCTGCTCGGGCTCGGGATGCAGAAGGTGCACCCAGCCGTTCGGCAGGCGGGCGATGGCGCGTACGCCGAGGTCGCTCAGCTTGTCGCTGTCGACGTGAGCGAACTCGGCATCGCGCACCATCAGGCGACCTGAGGCACAGCGCGCGGCGCTGTCGGACGTGGTCGCTGCGATGTCCGCTGCCTTCGATGATGCCACCGGCGTCGGTGTGCGCTGAGCGGACGTAGCCATCGCGCGCCGTATGTCGGTGGCGACCTGATCGGCGATCGGGCCGAGCACGACTTGAAGACCATCGCTGCCGACCTTGATCATGCCGCGCGCGCCCAGCGCGTTGAGTTGTTCGGCGCTGACCGCCTCGCGATCATTCAGCAGCAGGCGCAAACGGGTGGTGCAGGCATCCACTGAGCGCAGGTTCGCCGCGCCACCCAGTGCCCGCACGAAGTCGTCGCCGGCTGAACCTGCCGCTTGGGTGGTGATTGGTGTCGAGTCGAGATTGTCGGGTTCGCGGCCCGGTGTACGCAGATTGAAGCGGACGATGCACCAGCGGAACAGGCCGTAGTACAGGCCGAAATACACCGCTCCCACCGGCAGCAGCAGCCAGGGCCGGGTGGCGCGATTGAAGTTGAGGAGGTAGTCGAAGGCGCCGGCGGAAAAGCTGAAACCGAGCTTGGCGCCGAGCAGATCCATGGTCACCATCGAGGCGCCGGTCAGCACCGCATGCACGGCATACAGGGCCGGTGCCAGAAACATGAAGCTGAACTCGATCGGCTCGGTAACGCCAGTGAGAAAGCTGGTCAGTGCCATGGACACGAACAGGCCGGCCACCGCCGGGCGGCGTTGGGGCTTGGCACTGCGATACATCGCCAGACAGGCAGCGGGTAGGCCGAACATCATCACCGGGAAAAAGCCTGACATGAACGCGCCGGCGGCCGGATCGCCAGCGAAGAAGCGTTTCAGGTCACCACTGGCGCCGCCGAAATCGCCGATCACAAACCAGGCCAGGTTGTTGAGGATATGGTGCAGGCCGGTGACGATCAGGACTCGGTTCAGCACGCCATAGGCAAACAATCCGATTTCGCCGGAGGACACCACGGCCTGGCTCAGGGCATCCATACCGCTGGTTAAGGCCGGCCAGGCGAAACCGACCACCGCAGCGACACCCAGGGCGCAGAGGCCGGAGGCAATCGGCACAAAGCGACGACCGCCGAAGAAGGCCAGATAGCTGGGCAGGCGAATCTCGCCGTAGCGGTTGTACAACAGGCCGGCGATCAGGCCGCTGACGATGCCCAGGGGCACGCCAAGCTTGGCCATGTCGGCGGCCGGCACCTGCAGGATCGCTCGGGCGCCTTCGCTGGCGACCAGGAAGCCGACCACGCCGGCCAGGCCGCTGGCGCCGTGGTTTTCCTTGGCCAGGCCCACCGCCACGCCGATGGCAAACAGCAGACCTAGGTGGGCGAAGATGGCATCGCCGGCCGCTGCAACAAAGGGCATGTTAAGGAGGTCGGGTTGGCCGAAGCGCAAGAGCAGGCCGGCCACCGGTAGTACGGCGATCGGCAGCATCAGGGCCCGGCCCAGCTGCTGGCTGGCGTCGATCAGCTTCTTCATCCGACATTCTCCAGAGTGGCGAGTGTGCTGGGTTGCCAGTGGCGGAGCAGCTCACGCACCTGATGGGCGCTGGACTTAGCCAATGCCTGCCGTGCCAGGGCTTCACAGTCGGCCAAGGCCAATCGCCGCACCTGTGCTTTCAGTCGCGGCACCGCGCTGACCACCACCGATAGTTCCCGCAGACCAAGGCCCAGCAAAATCGGCAGTGCCTGCGGATCAGCGGCCAGACCGCCGCACAGCGATACCTTCTTGCCGGCCTCGGCGCCGGCCCGCGCCACCTCGGCCATCAGTCGCAGCACCGCTGGGTGCAGGCCGTCGAGTCGGGCGGCGAGTTCGGCGTGGCCGCGATCCATGGCCAGCACATACTGCGACAGATCATTGCTGCCGATGCTGAGGAAATCAGCTTCGCGCAGAAGCTCTGCTGCCAGCAGGGCCGAGGCCGGGGTTTCGATCATCACGCCCAGGGCCGGTTGTTGCTCCAGGCCGATTTCACCGGCCAGGGCATCGAGGCGATCGCGAATCTGGCTCAACTCGTCAGGGTCATTGACCATTGGAATCAGGATGCGAATCTGCTCGGCGCGCTTCAGTTCCAGCAGTGCGCGTAACTGCGTGTTCAGAATATCGGGATGGCGCAGCCCGGTGCGCACGCCGCGCAGGCCCAGTGCCGGATTGTCTTCGGCTGGCAGCGGCAGGTAGGCGATCGGCTTGTCGCCGCCGGCATCCAGGGTGCGAATGGTCAGCGGCAACTCGCCGAGGGCCTTGGCAAAGGCCAGGTACTCGCGCTTCTGGGTCGATTCGTCCGGTGCCTGACGGCGGTCCAGATAGAGGAACTCGCTGCGCAGCAGTCCACAGCCTTCCGCGCCGCGCGCGGCGGCACGCTCGGCTTCCTCCAGCGAGCTGATATTGGCCAGCACGCGGATGGCGACACCGTCCAGGCTCAGGCAGGGGGCGCGGGCAGCAGCCAGCTCGGCGCGTTCGCGTTCGGCCTGCTGCTTGAGACTGCGGCTGACGGCATCGCGTTTGGCGCTGGGTGGATCGATGTGCAGGGTGCAGGTGTCGCCATCGAGGATCAAGGGCGTGCCGGTTTCGATCGCCAGCACGGCGCGTCCGGCTGCGACCAGGGTCGGGATGCCGCGTGAGGCGGCCATGATGGCGACATGCGAGGTCGAGCCGCCACGGGCCATGACGATGCCGGCGAGCTGACTCAATTCCAGACGCATGAATTCCGACGGCAACAGCTCATCGGCAATGACGATCGATTGCGCCGGCAGCTCGCGCTTGGCATCCACCGCCTCGCCGGCCAGCACCCGCAGCACCTGTCGCTCGAGGTCACGCAGATCGGCGGCGCGGGCGCGCAGATGCGGATCGGCCAGGGCATTCAGCTCGGCACAGACCGCGCGGGTGGCTGCACGCCAGGCAAAGGCGGCGGACTTGCCCTCAGTGATGCGACGCTCGGCCTCGTCCTGCAGTTGCGGATCCTGCAGCAGTTCGAGGTGAGCGGCGAGGATATCGGCCTGCTCACCGTGCGCGCCTGCCAGCATGTGTTGCAGGTGATCCAATACAGATCGTTTCGCCGACTGCAACAGGGTTGCGGAATCTTCCTCGGCGCTCGCCTGTTCGACGATGTCCTGCTCTTCCGCCAGCAGCGGCATGGCCACGCCCAGTGCCTTGCCGTGCACGGCAGTGACCGCCGATATCGAAGCGTTGCTTGGCAGTGTGGCGGGCTTGCCGGGCCTGGCGCTCGGCGGCGCCAGCAGCGTCGCCGGCGCCAGCAGGCCGGCCAGCGCATCAAGCGCGGCGCTGGCTTGCTCGCCGCTGGCATCCACCTCGACCGTCTCGCCGCAGCGCAGTCCGAGTGCCATCAGGGCGACGGTGCTGTTGAGGGCGGCGGTGCGCCCGTGCGCCCGTAGGCTGAGCTGGGCGTGGAAGCCGCGCATCGCCGCTACGATCTGTGCCGCCGGGCGGGCGTGCAGCCCGTGTTCGAACGGCACGTTGAATTGCCGCGTCAGGCGCGGGCCGCAGGCCTGATCCTGGGTAGTCGCCGAAGACTCCACCAGCAGTTCCATCAGCTCATCGCCGACGGCAACGGCGCGCTTGATCTGGCGACTGACCACCTTGCCGGCCGCGGCCAGGATGATCGGAGTGACCGCGCTCGGTGCGCGTTCGACCAGGGCCTGCAGATCAAAGCGCAGCAGGGCCTGGCCGACTTCTACCCGTTGCCCGACCTGCACCAGACACTCGAAGCCTTGTCCGTTCAGCGCCACGGTATCGATGCCAACGTGCATCAACAGGTCGGCTCCGGGGGCGATGCGCAGGCTGATCGCGTGCTGGGCGGCGGCACTGAGCGGCAGGACTTCGCCCGCGCAGGGCGCACAGAGCAGTTCGCTGGTCGGATCGATGGCCACGCCATCGCCGGCCATGCCATCGGCGAACACCGGGTCGGGTACGTCGCTCAGGGCCATGGCCCAGCCGGCCAGCGGTGCTTTGATTTGCAGTCGGATCATCGAGGCTCCAGTTGCACCTGCTCGATCACCCACAAGGGATCGAGCGTGGGTTGGGCAAAGCGGAAACAAAGATCGGCATCGCGCCCCAGAACAGGCAGATTGATCGAGGCCAGGGTGCTCACGCCATCGTTGCGCGCCGCGCTGCCCAGCGGCAGGCGGGCCAAGGGCTCGCCCTCGCAGTGCTCGGCAAGGACCAGCAGTTCGCCGCCCTGGTAGTGCGGCTGAGCCAATCGTATGGCGTCCTTCGCCGCGCCGATCTGGAAATTGAATGGCACCTGGCCAACCCGCGCACGCAAACGCATCGGCTGGCTAAGATCGATTCCCGGCCAGCGCCAGCAGGGATTCTGGATATCGACGGCAAACACCGCCCGTGGGCCGTGAATCGGCGCATCATCTTCCAGACCCAGAGCGATGTTCTCGGTGCAAAGCGTCAACTCGCGACTGTGGCGTTGCAGGCTTGGTGTCGGTGCTGGCGCGGCGGTCGGTGTGGCGGATGGCTCAGCGGCAGCGAACGGATTGGCTGCACCGATACCCACGGCGGCATAGTGGGCAAAGAAGCCCTTGAGGCGCTTTCGGAACTGCGCGAAGTCGCGCCGCTCGGCCGCGCTCCAGCCCAGTTCGGCGACCGCCGCAAGGCGCGGAAAACCCATATGGGAAACGCGCCGTTCAGTGCGGATATGTTCAGTCCATAGGTTGCCCTGAATGCCCAGCAGTCGCTTGCGTTGCTCTGCGTTGAGGGCTGGCGGCAATGCTTGAAAGCCATAGACCGTGGCCAGATCGATGCTGCGCAAGCGACCCGGTGGCTCGTCAATCGCGCTGGATTGCTGGTTGTCGAAGTACAGGGTGGGCCAGGGTGACAACACGGCGTCGTGCCCTTGCTTGGCGGCGGCGATGCCACCCTCGATCCCGCGCCAGCTCATCACTACCGCGTTCGGCGCCAGTCCGGGTGTGAGGATTTCATCCCAACCGATCAGTCGCTTGCCACGTGATTCGACATGACGGGCGATGCGCTCGGTGAACCAGGCCTGCAGACGGTGGGGATCATCGCCGGGCAAGGTCTCTAGCAGCTGCTTGCCGCGGGCACTGGCCAGCCATTGGTCGGGCTGCACTTCATCGCCGCCGACATGCAGATAGGGCGAGGGAAACAGGGCGGCGACTTCGTCCAGTACCTGCTGGAGGAAGACGAAGCCGTGCTCTTCCAAGGTGAACAGGTTCTGGTAAATGCCCCAGTCGGCCGGCACCTCGGTCACACTGCCGGGCACGGCCGCCAATTCGGGATAGGCGGCGATCGCTGCGCTGGCGTGCCCGGGCATATCGATTTCCGGCACCACCTGGATGCCCAGGTCGGCGGCGTAAGCGATCAGCTCAGCCACGTCGGCCTGGGTATAGAAACCCCCATAACGTCGAGCTTCACCGGTGGCCGGGTCGATATCCTGTTGGCCGGCCCCGGCCGGTACGCGCCAGGCGCCGACCTCGGTCAGTTTCGGGTAGCGCTTGATCTCCAGCCGCCAGGCCTGGTCATCGGTCAGATGCCAGTGGAAGACGTTGAGCTTGTGCAGGGCCATGGCATCGAGAAAGCGCTTGATATAGCCGATGCTCTGAAAATGCCGGGCTGAATCCAGCATGGCGCCGCGCCAAGCGAACTGCGGTGCATCCTCGATCAGCATGGCCGGCAGCGATGCGTTTTGCTTCCAGCACAGCAGCTGTGCTGCGGTCAGCGCGGCGTAGCGCATGCCCGCCGAGTTGGCGGCTTGCAGCTGAATACCCTGCGAATCGATGCGCAGGCGGTAGGCTTCGCCGGCGTCGGCGCCGAGCTCCGCTTGAAGCAGAGCGATGTCCGCCGAACTGCCAGTTTCAGCGAGCTGCAGGCGTTGGCCGCACAAGCGGTCGGCAAAGCGCATCAACACGTGCGCGGCCTCGGCATGCTGGCCGGCGGCCACCGTATTGACCGCGGTTGCCGGCAGCTCTCCCTGCAACCAGGTGAGCGCCGCTGGTCGCGGCACCAGGGGCGGCTCGAGGCTGGCGGCAGGAGCTGTATGTGCCGCCAGTAGCAGGGCAAATCCCAGACCGCGACGTCCGCGTCGACCTGGGGGCACTGCTGCGGGGGAAGGGATTCGTTGCATGGTGTGCGTGAGTGTAGCTCTTGCTCTAGAGCCCCTCTCCCCTGGAGGGAGAGGGATTGGGGTGAGGGGCTGCTGCTTCAACCTTCCCCTCCGAGCGATGCTTGCAAGGGGAGACAAACCGGCCTGCGCTCAAGCTTCAGCCGGCCAAATCACCCGCCGCGGGCGGGGCAATTCCGTTTGCCACCGCCCGCCCCGGCTCACAACTTGAAGCGGAAACCGAAGTAGTACTGTCGACCATTGCTGTAGAAGGCGCGTGGTTGGTCTTCGTTCTGGCCGTAGTACTTCAGGATCGGGTCATTGAGGTTCAGACCTTCCAGGTGCAGGCTGAGGCGATCATTGATCCGATAGCTAAGCGAGGCCGACAGAGTGTCGGTTTCGTCCTGATACTGCGGTGAGCTGCGATCCAGGCCGACAAAGAAGTCGGAACGATAGGTGTAGGCGACGCGGGCGTTGAAGCGGTCGTTCTCGAAGTAGGCACCCAGGTTGTAGGTGTTCTTCGAGGCGCCGACCAGATCATCGCCGCTGTCTTCCTCGGCATCGGCGTAGGTGTAGTTGGCCCACAGGCCGAAGTACTCACCGATCGGTGTCTGCCAGTTCAGCTCCAGGCCCTGCACCTTGCCATCGGCATTCACCGGAGCGGAGATGGTGTAGGTTTCGAATTGCCCGGTGCGGATATTCAGCAGGTCGGTCTGATAGGTGCCGAAGCTGACGTAGTCATGCAGATCCATATAGAACAGCGTCGCCGAGACCAGTGAGCGTGGTGAGTAGTACCACTCGATGGCGGCATCGAAGTTGTCGGAGGTAATCGGGCTCAGGTTCGGGTTGCCGCCATTGCCGGTGTTGGTGGTGTCGTCGGCGGTCAGGGCGCCGCCGAGGGCGCTGAAGTCCGGGCGCGACAAGGTGCGTGAGACGGCCAGACGTGCCACTACGTCCTCGTTGACATCGAAGCGGAAGTTGGCGCTGGGCAACACGTCGTTGTAGTCGTTGGCGATCACCGACTGATAGAACGAACCAAAGGCCGAGGTGGTGATGGCGCCCGGTACATCGGGGCAGGGCGCCAGGGCGGCGCAGACATCACCCGGAATCGCTACATTGACTCTTACGCGCTCTTCAGTGCGGACGAAGCGCAGGCCGGCGTTGCCGCTCCAGCGTTCACCGCCAAAGTTGAGCATGGCATAGGCGGCCTTGCTGGTTTCCTCCAGGGCGAATTCGCCGGGCCAGAACTGGCGCGTGACCGGGTCGCGATTGCTGTAGATATCGCCCCAGCGTTCCAACTCAGAGGCGGGGATTTGCCAGACATTGCGTGGGAAGTTGCCGCCCAGTCGATCACCGAAGTCGCCAGGATAGGTCTGGCCATTCCAGTTGGGCAGATTATCCGGGTTGAACGGGTCGGCCGAGAACAGCGGGCCTTGCGCCACCTGTTGCGTGCTGCGCTCGTGTTCGGCCCAGCGAAGACCAAACGCCAGGCTATGCAGGGTATCGCTGTTCAGCATCAGGTCGCCATCGAACTGGGCGTAGTCTTCCTTGTCGACGGTGCGTGCCGGACTGGCGCCGAAGATCCAGTCCAGTCGCGTGCCGGTGAAGTCCGCGACGTTGCCGTTGGGGAAAGCCACATCGGCGGGGCCGGAGATACCGTTGAAGGCATAGCTGGCACCGGTGTTGAACACATCGCCCTCGAACACCGCCTGCTTTGGCGTGTCGCCGTTGCCCTTGGTGGTGCCGGCCTTGGCATGCAGTTCCAAGGTGTCGGTGGCGCGCCAGCTGACATCGAGGTCGGCATAGCGGGTGCGCGAATTGGCGCCGGGGCGGTAGATGTTGTCGACGATGGCGTATTGCGCTGGCGCATCGGGCGTGCCGACATTGGCCCAGGTGGCCGAGGTCAGGGTGCCATTGCGTACCGTGTAGCTGTCCGGCACGCGATTGTCGCTGCCGATCACCCGGCTGCCCCAAAACATCCAGTTGCGATTGTAGTTGGTGGCGTCGAGCTTGGAATTGAACAGGCTGAGGTTGATGTCGACATCGTCGTTCGGGCGCAGCTGCAGCTCCAGCAAACCGCCCTTGCGGTGACGTTCCTGCTCGAACAGGGCCGAGCCGATCAAGGTCGGATAATAGACGTTGGCCAGGGCCGGTTCGGCCTGGGCCAGGGCGCTGGTCGGGGAGATCTGCGCGTAGCCGAGGATTTCCTGGCCGTCGCGGCGCAGGTGACGCTTCTCCGAAAAGGCCTGCAACAGCACACCAAACGTGTTGTTATCGTTCTTCCAGTTGAACAGGGCACTGATCTGCGGGTCGATTTCGTCCGGCAAGTCGGCATACACCGCCTGCACCGAGCCCTCAACCGTGAGTTGAGCGCCGAAATCCAGCGGCTTGCGGGTGATGATGTCGACCGAGCCGGCCACGCCGCCTTCGGTCAGATCGGCGGTCGCCGACTTGCGTACCACCACCTGGCCGACGATTTCCGACGGCAGCATGGCGTAGCTGACACTGCGGCCGACCAGGCCGACCTGATCGAGTACGAACCAGTCGCCAGAAGCCACCGAGTGTCCATTGATCAAGGTCTGGGTAAGGCTCGGATTGGTGCCGCGCAGGCTGACCCGATCGTTCTCGTCGAAACCACCCGATCCACCGGATTGCGATTGCGTGGTCACGCCCGGTACGCGCTGCAGCGAATCGGCAACGTTCTTGTCCGGCATCTTGCCGACGTCTTCGGCGGTAATCACTTCGACCAGGTTGTCGCTGTCGCGCTTGCCGGCGATCGACTTCTCCAGCGATGAGCGAATGCCCCGGACTTCCACAGAGTCCAAGGTTGGTGTGGCGTCCTCAGCTTCCTGGTTGGATTGCGCGTTGACGTTGAAGCTGGCCCCAGAGAGAACCATGGCGATGGCGGACGCGATGGCGCTGTGCTTGCAGATCATTGTTGCCCCCGATGCTATAGCCGCTTTGAGGCGGCGACGCTGTTTACCCCGTACACGACGCGCCAGGGTTGGCGCCGGTACGGAACGATGAACGCTACTCTACCAATGCAATGCCACTGTAATACCAGTGGGCGAGAAAAAGCTACCAATTTTTCGCCGTACTCGCTATATTGGTCTCAAAGTGGTCTTAGATAAGTGCGGCTTGGCTTTGTAACTCAATGATTTATTGACCACACTCGCGCTGCTGGTTCAGTGTTGAAATTCGACTGGTATCCCACCGGAATCATCTATGAGCTCTCTTGCTGACGCCCTGCGGCGCCTCGACCCCGACAGCCCGCAGCCCTTGTACCAACAGTTGCAGCGCGCCCTGCGCGAGGCGATCGAGAAGCGCTTGATCTCGGTGGATGAGGCCTTGCCGGCCGAGCGCCATCTGGCCGAAGAGCTGCAGGTATCGCGGATCACGGTGCGCAAGGCGATTGAAGGACTGGTCGACGAAGGATTGCTGGTGCGCCGGCAGGGCGCCGGCAATTTTGTCTCGGCGCGGGTCGAGAAGAATTTCGCCAAGCTGACCTCGTTCTCGGAAGACATGCGCGCCCGCGGTCGTGTGCCGAGCAGCGAATGGATCCGAAAATCGGAGGGCACGGTGACGCCGGAAGAGGCGATGACCCTGCGCCTCAGCCCGGGAACACCGGTGTTCCGCTTCCACCGTTTGCGCTATGCCGACAACGCGCCGATGTCGGTTGAATTTGCCACCGTCGTCGCCGCCTGCCTGCCGTCCCTGGAGGCGGTACAGAACAGCTTGTACGAGGCCCTGGAGCGCGCCGGCAATCGGCCGGTGCGTGCCCTGCAGCGTCTGCGGGCGCTGCTGCTGCGTGCCGAACAGGCGCGACTGCTGGAAGCGCGCGAGGGCGATGCCGGTCTGCTGGTTGAGCGCGTCGGCTTCCTGCCCGATGGTCGGGCTGTGGAGTTCTGCCAGTCTTACTATCGAGGGGATACCTATGATTTCGTCGCCGAACTCAGCGCTTCGAATGATTGAGGCCGCCCGCGCGACCTTGCTGTTCAGCGAGGCGGCCAGCGCTGCCTCCGTCATTAGCACACAGTTCCAGCACAACCGGCTGGCAGTGGCCGATCTGGCTGCCGAGTTGCGCGCCCGACCGCCACGCGCGGTGGTGACCTGTGCCCGCGGCAGTTCGGACCACGCGGCGACCTATGCCAAATACCTGATCGAAACTCGCCTCGGTCTGATCACGGCTTCGGCAGCTCCCTCGGTGAGTTCGGTCTACGGGCGGCCGCAGGATCTGCGCGACTGCCTGTTCATCGCCATTTCGCAATCCGGTCAGAGCCCGGACCTGATCGCCGCGGCGATCGCCGCACGGCAAGCCGGCGCGCGGGTGCTGGCGATGGTCAATGTCGAGGATTCGCCGTTGGCCGCGGCTGCCGATCATGTGCTGGCGCTGTGCGCTGGCGCCGAGCGCAGCGTGGCGGCCTCGAAGTCTTTTATCGCCGCCCTGTTTGCCACCCTGCATCTGGTCAGCGAATGGCATCAGGATGAAGCCCTGCGTTATGCCGTGGCCGGTGCGGAGGACGCGCTGAGCAAGGCCTGGGAGCTCGACTGGGGCGCTGCCGAGGCGTTGTTGATCGAAGCCAGTCACCTGTATGTGATCGGCCGAGGACTGGGCTTGGCGATTGCCCAGGAAGCCGCTCTCAAGGGCAAGGAAACCAGTGGTCTGCATGCCGAGGCGTTCAGCGCCGCCGAAGTACGCCATGGGCCGCAAGCTCTGCTGGGGCAGCACTTTCCTGCTCTGCTATTGGCCCAGGATGACTCTACCCGCGCCGGTTCCGAACAGCTGGCACGCGAACTGCTTGAACGTGGGGTTCCCCTGGTACTTGCCGGCGTACAGCTGGAGGGGGCGATCAACTTGCCCAGTCTGGCGGCGGATCCGGCGTTGCAGCCCTTGTTGCTGATCCAGAGCTACTACCGACTGATCAACTCGGTATCACTGGCGCGTGGTCATGACCCGGACCGACCGCCGCATCTGCGCAAGGTGACCGAGACGCATTGATGAGATTGGCACTGCACAACGGGTCGATCCTGACGCCCACCGGCTGGGTTGAGGACCGCGTGCTATTGATCGACGACGAACGGATCGAAGCGCTGGTCGTGGAGGACGATCCGCGTTGCGCGCAGGCCGAGTTGATTGATCTCCGGCGGCAGCGTCTGCTGCCTGGCTTTATCGATATCCAGGTCAATGGTGGCGGCGGCGCCTTGTTCAATGACGAGCCCAGCGTCGACACCATCCGCAGGATCGGCGCAGCACACCGGCGCTTTGGTACCACCGGATTTCTGCCGACCCTGATCAGTGATGACCGCGAGACCATCCAACGCGCGGTCGACGCCGTCAGCGCAGCGATTGCCGCGGGCGTGCCGGGAGTGCTTGGCGTGCATATCGAAGGCCCCTGCCTCAATCGGCAGCGCAAGGGCACCCATGACGCGGCCAAGTTCCGCGACCTCGACGATCAGGACATCGCCGTCCTGGGCAGCCTGCGCGGCGGCTGCATCCTGCTGACCCTGGCGCCGGAAATGACTCGGGTGTCGACCATCGCCCGCTTGCGCGAGACCGGGGTGATCGTCAGCGCTGGCCACAGCAATGCCAGCTACGCCGACATGCGTCGTGCGCTGGATCATGGGGTTAGCGCGGTAACCCACCTGTTCAATGCCATGTCGCCCTTGACCAGTCGCGAACCCGGCGTGGTTGGCGCTGCCCTGGATGATCCGACCTGCTGGTGCAGCATCATCGTCGATGGCGTGCACGTCGATCCGGTGGTGCTGCGCATCGCGCTGGCCGCCAGACAGCAGCAGCGCTTCATCCTGATCAGCGATGCCATGCCCAATGTCGGCAGTGATCAACCGTACTTTCTGCTGCAAGGGCGAAGGATCGAACAGACCAACGGTCGGCTGCTCGACCCTGATGGCGTGTTGTCCGGCTCATCGCTGGATATGGCCAGCGCGGTGCGCAACGCTCATCGCTGGCTGGATCTGCCCTTGCAGCAGGCGGTGCATATGGCCAGCGCAGCACCGGCCGAGTTTCTCGGCCTGTCAGAGTCCACCGGCAGCATCCGCCCCGGTCTGCGCGCCGACCTGGTGTTGGTGGATCAGCAGGTTCAGGTGCTGCGGACCTGGATCGGGGGTAGGGAAGGGTAGGGTCGAAGTGCACGCGCAAGCTGAGCTCAATGCAGGCAGTCAACCGTTGACCCAGCTCAGCAAGTCAGAATCGCCGCCGTGGGCGGAGCCAAGTGGCACTTGAACCGGCTCGATGTGATCGAGACTTGTCACGCCTCGTTCGGCTGGCTTCGACATGCTCAGCCAGCGTGGGCTGTGTCAACGAGGCGCGTTGGCTCGCATACCTACAGGTAGCGGTACTCGACCACGCACGCTGAGCCTGTCGAAGCGTGCCAAGCCCTGCGATCGAGCCCTCGTAGGCTGGGCTGCAAAGCCCAGCGTGCGTGCCGATAGTCAGACGATGCTGGGTTGCAGAACATCACGTTCCATCAGCTTGCGCTCCCAGGCCAGCGATGTGGCGCAGATCAGGTCGAGGTCGTCGAGCTCGGGCTGCCAGCCGAGTACGTCCTTGATCCGCGCGCACTCAGCGACCAGTTCCGGCGGGTCGCCAGCGCGGCGCGGTTGGTCGGAAACCGGAATGCTGGCGCCGAGGGCGCGTTCCATGGCCTGGATCACCTGACGCACGCTGTAGCCATGGCCATAGCCGACATTCAGGGTTTCCGAGGACCCGCCGCGGCGCAGGTAGGTCAGGGCATCGAGATGGGCGCGGGCGAGATCCTCGACATGGATATAGTCGCGCACGCCAGTGCCGTCGACGGTGTCATAGTCCGAGCCGAATACCAGCAACTGCGATCGCCGACCCAGAGCAGCCTCGGCCGCTACTTTCACCAGCAAGGTGGCCTTCTCAGTCGACTGACCGATTCGCCCCTGGCGATCACAGCCGGCGACATTGAAGTAGCGCAGGGCGACGTAGCGCAGATCGCTGGAAGCGGCCAGATCACGCAGCATCCATTCGCTCATCAACTTGGAGCTGCCGTAGGGATTGATCGGAGCCGTGGGCGAGTCTTCGCGGCAGCGTCCTCCGGCGGGAATGCCATAGACCGCCGCAGTGGACGAAAACACCACGTGCTTCACTCCAGCGTCGCGGCAGCAGGCCAGTAGATTGCGCGTTGCACAGGTGTTGTTGCCGTAGTAGCGCAGCGGATCGGCCACCGATTCCGGCACGATGGTGCGGGCAGCGAAATGCATCACCGTGTCGATCTGATGCTTGGCCAGAAGCTCAGCCACCAGGGCTTGGTCGCCGACTTCACCTACCACCAGCTCCGCATCCTGCACGGCATCGGCAAAGCCGGTGCTGAGGTTATCCAACACGACGACCTGTTCATTCTGAGCACGCAGTTGCATCACTACGTGGCTGCCGATGTAACCGGCGCCGCCGGTGACCAAAATTGCTGACATCCTAAATCTCCTTGCGCAGTCGTGCGTCGGCGAGGTCGATCACCTCGGCCGGTTGCCGCGACCTGATGAATTCGGCGAAGGTGCTCGCCAGGGCCGGCTCTTCGACAAAGCTGGCATGCTCACCCTGCAGACGTATGACCTGCACGCCGCCCGTCGCCAGTGCAGACCAGCCCAGACTGTCGTCGCGGCGGTCTTGGCGATGGCTGTGCAGGGTGCGGAACAGGCAGGCACTGACCGAACAGGGCTCGGCACGATACTGCGCCATCGCTTGGTAATTGACCTGCTCAACCACGAAGTAGCGCAGGCTGTGCGGCAAGGGTTGGCCGCGCAGCCGACACCACATGGCCTGTGCATCGTGCGCCCAGCGCTGCATCAAGCGGCCCGCGGCTGCCAGGCCCTGGCCGCGCTGCAGGCTGCGACTGATGCGCCGCCACAGCCCGGCGCCGGCCTGGCCGCTGATGGGGCCGGAGGCCGGGGCAAAGGTATCAAACAGTGCCAGCAGGCTGACCTGTTCGCCCTGAGCGGTAAGTTGGCGCGCGATCTCGAAGGCGATGGCACCCCCCATCGATCCACCGGCGAGTTGGTAGGGGCCCTGAGGTTGCACCGTGCGCATCGCCTCGATATAGCGCGCCGCCATGTCTTCGATGCGCTGCAGGGGCGCCGTCTGGCCATCGAGACCGATCGATTGCAGGCCATAGCTGGGTTGATCCTTGCCCAGGGCTTCGGCCAGGCCACGATAGTTGAGCACATTGCCACCGACGGCGTGGACAAAGAACAGCGGCCGCCGGCCGCCGTCACGATTGATCGGCACCAGCACCGACCACGGGTCGATCGCCTCGATCGGAGTGCTGGTCGGCTCGCGCTGGCCGGCGCCTCGAGCCTGATCGAACGCCTGTGCCAGTTCGGCCAGGGTCGGTGCGCTGAACAAGGTGGCCAGGGGCAGGTTGACCCCGGTGCGCTGGTTCAGTTCATGGAACATGCGCATGGCCAGCAATGAGTGGCCGCCGATATCGAAGAAATTATCGCTCGCATGGATGGCGTCCAGGCTCAACAACTCGCACCAGACCTGACGCACCACACTTAGCATATCGCTCGACTGCTGGGCGAGCGCCGCGACAGTTGCCGGGGCTGCGGCTTCGGCCCTGCGCAGAACGGCCAGCGGCTGCGTCGCCCCGATGGTCGACAAGGCCTGGTCTGCCGACGCCGCGGCAAAAGCCTGCAAGATCCGCACATACTGATCGGCCCAGGCGCGCGCCTGCGTCTCATCAAACAGATCGCTGGCGTAGGTGAATACGGTCTCCATGCGGTCGGCCAACTCGACACACCACAGCGACAGCTCATGGCTGCTGCCGCTGATCGGCACATCAAAGCGCGAATGCTTGAGATTGCCCCAGTCGGCTGGCCGCTCGCGGGCATCCTGGAACGAGAACTGGCTCTGGAACAGCATCGGACGCGAGGCGTCACGCTTGGGCTTCAAGGCCTGAACCAGGGATTCCAGCGGCACATTGGGATGCGCCAGATCCTGCATCACTTCCCGGTGTACCTCGCGAATCCACTCCGCCAGGCTGAGTGAGTCGTGGCTGTCCAAGCGCGAGCGAAACGGGATGGCATTGACGAAGAAGCCCAGCACTGGCAGCAGTTCCGGCGCTTCACGCCCGCGCAGTGGAATGCCGACCAGAACTTCCCGTTGTTGGCTGAGCTGATGCAACAGCCAGGCATAGGCGGCCAGGCAGACCACGAACAGGGTGCTGCCCTGACTGCGCGCCAGCGCATGCAGATGCTGCACCTGGGAGGCATCGACCTCCAGCTTGAACGACTGGCCGCGGCCGCTCCATTGCGCGGGACGATTGTGTTGAGAAGGCAGGCTGAGTGCAGGCGGCAAGGGCTGCAAATGCTGCGTCCAGTAGCCGATCTCCTGCTGCATGCGCGGGCTGCGCGTGGCCTCGGCCTGCCAATGACAGAAGTCGGCATAGCTGATGCTAAGCGGCGGCAGCTGCGGGCTGCGGCCTTCGAGCTCGGACTGATACAGCTCGGATAGATCGCGGTATAGCAGGTCGAAACACCAGCCATCCCAGATCAGGTGATGAACGATGAACACCAGCACATGCTGCTGTGGATCGATGCGATACAGCGCACAGCGGAAGGCCGGGCCGCGCTGAAGATCGACGCCCTGGTCGAGCATGGCCTGCACGGCCTGGCGAATCTCCGCTTTCGCCAACTCCGAGTCGGTTGAGCCGCAGTCATGAACATCGAGTTTGAATGGCAAATGGGCAAGCACGCGCTGCTCGGCGCCATCGGCGGTGGGGGCGAACACGGTGCGCAGGGCCGGGTGGCGATCGACAAAGGCCTGCAGGGCGCGGCCGAGAGCGCTTGGATCCAGCGGCCCACGCAGCAGGTGTGCCGAGGGCAGCAGATTGAAGCCGCCGTCGCCGGTCAGCTGCTCCAAGAACCACAGCCGCCTTTGCACCGAGGAAAGCGGTGCGCGATCTTGCTTGGCCTGAGGCTGCAGCAGCGGCCAGTCTGCTGGCGATTCGCTGGCCGTAGCCACAGGCGCCAAGCGCGCTGCCAGGCCGGCCGGCGTCGGTGCTTCGAATACATCGCGGAGCACCAGCTTTGAGCCGAATTGCTTGTTCAGGGCAGCGGTGAGCTTGGCGGCCAGCAAGGAGTGGCCACCGAGTTCGAAGAAGTTGGCATCGGCTTCGACCCGATCGCAATGCAGCAGAGCAGCCATGCTGGCGGCGACCTGGTCCACCGACTGCGATGCCGGCGGTGTGAGTTCGACGGCGGCTGCTTGGGTGCCCGGCGTCGCTGCTGGCTGGCCCAACTGTTTGCGATCGATCTTGCCGTTCGGCAGCAGGGGCAGGGCCTCCAGCCACTCGACCTGCTGCGGCAGCATGTAGTCGGGAAGGCGGCCGGACAGCGCACGCCGCAGCTCGGCCAAACTACAAGTGGTGGAGTTTGCGACCAGATGAGCCACCAGCCGGTCGTCCTGCGGGCCGAAGTTCTGCACCGTGACGGCGGCGCGTTGTACCGGCTGCAGCGCTTCCAGCGCAACCTCGATTTCTCCAAGTTCGATTCGATAGCCACGCAGTTTGACCTGGTGGTCGAGTCGGCCCATATGGCGCAGGGTGCCGTCGGCATTCCAGCTGCCGAGGTCGCCGGTGCGGTAGATCCGCGCGCCTGCTGTCTCAGCGAAGCGATCGGCGACAAAGCGTTCGGCGGTCAGCTGCTCGCGACGGAAATAGCCTTGGGCGACGCCATCGCCGCCGATGCAGATCTCGCCCGCGCTGCCAGGCGCGCAGGGCCGGCCTTGCTCATCGAGAATGCGCACCACGGTGTTATCGATCGGGTGGCCGATATGGATCGCCTGTGGATCGGTGATCCGCGACAGGGTCGACCAGATGGTGGTTTCGGTCGGCCCATACATGTTCCACAGTTCACTGACACCGGCGCCGAGCAGGGACTGCGCCAGGCTTGGAGTCATCGCTTCGCCGCCGCACAGAGCACGAAAGCTGGCCGGGGCGCGGAAACCGGCTTCCAGCAGCAAGTGCCAGGTGCTGGGCGTGGCCTGCAGCAGGGTGATCTGCTGCTGCTCGATCAATTGCTTGAGCGCGTGGCCATCGACTGCCTGTTCGCGCAGGGCGATCACCACCTGGGCGCCGACGCACAGCGGTAGCATCAGTTCCAGCACGGCGATATCGAAACTGAGCGTGGTGACCGCCAGCAGGTGATCGGTACAGGCCAGACCCGGTTCATCGGCCATGCTGCGCAGGAAGTTCACCACGCCGCGCTGCATCACCACCACGCCTTTGGGCTTGCCGGTGGAGCCTGAGGTGTAAATCACGTAGGCCGGCAGATCACGATCGAACTGCAGGTTCAGGGGCTCGGCCACTGTTGCATCGATCTCGACCTGGTCGCGATCCAGCAGCACGGTCGGCAGATCGCCCGGCTGCAGTCGCTCGGCAGCAGCCTGATCACCCAGCAGCAGACTGAGTTCGGCATCTTCGAGCATGTCGCGCAGGCGGCCGATCGGGAACATCGGATCCAGCGGCACATAGGCGGCACCGGTCTGCAGCACGCCGAGTACGGCGGCCAGCAGATTGGCGCTGCGCGGCAGACACAGGCCAACCCGTTGACCCGGCTGAACGCCGCGTTTCACCAGGCAGCGGGCGATCTGGTTGGCGCGTTGCTGCAGTTGCGCATAGCTGAGGCGTTGATCGCCGCAGACCACGGCCAGGGCATCGGGGCTGCGCGCGGCCTGGGCGGCGATTTCCTGTTCGACGCGCGGTGCGGTTTCCAGGGCGCGGGCGCGGCCGTGGACGGCGTGGGGGTCGTCGGCGACGGTGCGTCCAACAGGCACCCTATGATCCGGATCGGCATCGACCGTACCGCCGAGCGCGGCGGCCACGATGCGCAGAATCTCGTCGATCCGCTGTTCGCTGAAGAAGTCGCGGCTGTAGTGCAGATCGAGGGCCAGGGTATCGCCCTGATCGTAGAAGCTGAACATCAATTCGCCGAGCAGGCCGGGTTTGCGCCCTTCGCGCATGCTGGCCTGCAAAGGCGCAAACCCGCCCAGCTCGATCTTGGGGTTAAGATTGAAATAGACCCCGGTCAGTGGCGGCCGATCGCCGCGACTCGGCAGGCCCAGTGTGCGGGCCGCGATGCCCTGAGTCATCAACGGTTGTTCCAGCGCATCCATCAGCCGCGAGCGCACCTGCTGGCGCAGTTCGGAGCGGCTGTGCTGGGAGTGGCAGTCCAGGCGCAAAGGAAGATCAAGCACGCCATCGGCGATCAGGGCCGGATGCTGGCCCAGGCTCTGGCTGGCATAGGGTACGCAGATCACCAGATCCTGCTGATCGGCAAGTTTCGCCAAGGCCGAAGCCACCGCGGCCAGAGCCGATTGGAACAGGGTGCAGCGCTCGGCCTTGGCCTGAGCGCGCAGTTTCGCCAAGGGCTCAGCGGCCAGCGACCAATACGCGGTGCCTGCACGAAAGCTGCGCCGGCCTTCCGGTTGCAGGTCGCCCAGGTTCAGCGGCGCCGGCGGTGCCTGCAACTGGCCACGCCAGAACTCACGCGCCTCGCTGGCTTCGCTGCCCTGCATGCGCGCCTGCTCGGCGGCGGCAAAGGCGATCGGATCGCCAGCGGGCGGCAGGGAAGCCTGACGCCCCTGGCACTCGGCGCCGTACAGCTCGGCCAGCTCGCGCAAAAACACGCTGGCCGCCCAGCCGTCGAACACCAGATGGCTGGCGACCAGATGCAAGGCATGATGCTGTGGGCCCAGGGTCAACCAGGCCAGGCGCAGCAAGGGCCCTTGGCCGAGGGCGAAGGCAGCATCGTTGTGCTGATCGACATAGGTGTTCAGTGCCTGCAGCGGATCAGGTTGCTGTGAGAGATCGACCTGATGTAAGGGGAACTCGAGCTGTCCGAATCGTTGCTGCTCCGGGGCCTCGCCCGAGAGCTGCAGGCGGAACACCGGGTGGCGCTGGATCATCATGTTCAAGGCGCGCTGCATCGCCGCCGGGTCGAGCGCGCCGTGCAACTCCAGCACAAAGCTTTCGTTCAGGGCGCGCAGGGCATCGGCGTCGTAGCTGGCGGCCAGCCAACGTTCTTCCTGGCCCGGGCTGAGCGGTCCTTGATCGGCGTGTTCACTGCGGCCAGGCCCGGTGTCGAGTGGGCTGGGGTCGTCTGGCGAGCCCGGCTTGCGCTGGATCAGGCCGAGCTGCATTAGCTCGGACAAACTGTCGGTGAACACCTGGAAGATCCGATCGAGTTCGGCCGCGCCCATTGCTGCGGTGACGAAGTGCCCGAACTGTTCGTACAGGTGCAGGCCGTGGAAGCGCGCCAGATAGTAGAACAGGCTGATATGGCTGACGCCTTCATCCCACTGCAGACGCCACAGCGAAGCGCAATGCACCGCCTTTACCGGCGCGCCCTGTTGGCGGAACCACTGGTTCAGGCGGTCGACCAGGGCCTGGGTGCGTTGATTGAGGACGGTGTAGAACGCCGGGCCCTGCTGCTTGAGCAGATTGAGGGTGGCTTCGGCCGCCGCCAGGGCCAGCGGATGACGCACGAAGGTGCCGGCGAAATAGGTCACCCCGGCTTCCGGGTAGCTGTCGTCGCCGTATTGCCAGAAGCCGCCGTCCAGGGCGTCCAGCCAATGCGCCTGGCCCCCGATGGCGGCCAGCGGCAGGCCGCCGCCGATGATCTTGCCGTAGGTGCAGATGTCGGCGCGCACCCCGTAGAACTCCTGCGCGCCGCCGGGGGCGAGACGGAAGCCGGTGACCACTTCGTCAAAGATCAAGGCGCATCCGGCCTGGTCGCAGATCTTGCGCAGCTCATGCACGAAATCGCGCGGCTGCAGGGTCGGGTACTTGTTCTGCACCGGCTCGATCATGATCGCCGCCAGTTCGTGGCCGCGCTCGCGCAATACCTTGAGTGCGTCTTCGCTGGCATAGTCCAGCACCAACACGTTTTCCACCGCGCTGGCCAGAATGCCCGGTGCGGCTGACAGTGAACGCAGCTGACGTGTGCCACGCACGATCACTTCATCGAAGATGCCGTGGTAACTGTTGGTGAAGATGGCGATGGTCTTGCGGCCAGTCACGGTGCGGGCGATACGCATCGCCCCCATCACCGCCTCCGAGCCGGTATTGCAGAAGGCGATGCGCGGATGGCCGGTGAATTCGCTGAGCAGCTGCGACACCGTCGCCGCCAGCGGATGCGAGGGCCCGACCTCGATGCCAAGATCGAGCTGCCGATGCATGGCCTGCACCACCGCCTTCGGCTGATAACCGAGCAGGTTGGCGCCAAAGCAGGACAACAGATCGATGTACTCGTGACCATCGATATCGAACACCCGCGCGCCGTCGGAGCGCTCGGCGACGATAGGAAACACCAGGTCTTTCCACTGCGGGTTGAAGCCGGTGACCACCCGCGGATCGGCCATCAGGGCACGGTGCTGCTGGGCAAACTGGCGCGATTTGCTGAGCTTGGCAAGATAGCGCTGACTGAAGTTCTCCAGCCAAGCCGTTTGTTCAGAACTGTAGCCGCTTTGCTTCTTCAGGGTGATCCGCGCCGAGGCGCCAAACGGCTGCTCGCGCAGATCAGCCTTGGTTTCGGCCTCATTGCTGGCCGAGGGCGCTGTTGCGCTGGGCGCGACCGCCGCGGCCGGCGTCGTGCTGGCAGCGACTGCAGGCAATGCCGGCATCTGAGCCGCCTGCGCGCCGGCCAACAGGGTTAGCTGCTGCTGCATCAGGCTCATCTGCTGCTGGATCAACTGGCTAAGGGGGCTGGCGTCGATGGTCGGCATGTTCTGCAGTATCGGCATCGATATCGGCATGCCGACGGGCGCCACGGTTGGGGCGCCCGCTACCTGGGCCGGAGCCGTGGCCGGGGCGGGCTGAAAACGCTCTGCCGGCAGCTCCTGATGCAACCACTCGCTAAGTTTGCCGATGCTGTCGAGATCTTCCATCAGACGACGAAAGCGCAGCTTGAGGCCGAATACGCGCTCCAGCTCCTGGCTGGCCTGGGTCAGCGAGAGTGAGTCGAGGCCGAGCTCGACCAGGGGAATCTCATCCTGCAGTTCGGCATCGGGCAGACCACTCAGGTCGGCCATAATGCGACGCAGTTCGGCTTTGAGCGCAGGACGTCGATCGCTCACGGGTGTCTCCTGAAGAATCGGCGGCGCTGACGGCGCGGCCTGAGGTGAAACGGAAAGCGTGGCCGCCGCTGCACTCGCCTGTTCGGCCACCGCGCCGGACTGGCGCGGGAACCAATAGCGGGTGTCGGCAAAGGGATAACCGGGCAGGCGCAGGCGGCGGCCGGCCTGCAGCGGCAGGGCCGGCTCGGCGCCATGGCTCCACAGCTGACCGATCGCCTGCACGGCCAGGGCAGCATTGCCGGCTTCGCCAGCGGCGCCCTGCAAGGGCACCAGGCGCGGCGCGGTATGGGTGCCGCTGCGGTGGCGGCGCAACAAGGCGCTCAGGGCCTGGCCCGGGCCGACTTCGACAAACAGGGTGTGAGGCTGATCCAGCTCGGCCAGAATGGCGGCCGAGAACTGCACCGGGGCGCGTACCTGCTGCGCCCAGTAGTCCGGCGAGCAGGCTTGCTCGGCGGTCAGCAGCTTGCCGCTGAGGCAGGAGTAAAGCGGCGTTTTCGGCGCCTGCAGGCTGATCCTGGATGCCGCCAGTCGTACCGCCTCAAGCGCGCCGTCCATCGCCGCACTGTGGAAGGCATGCGAGACCTTCAGTGTCGAGACCCCGAGCCCCTTAGCCTCAAGTTCCGCCTTGCAGGCGTCGATCTCGGCCTGCGGGCCGGCCAGCACGGTCAGCTCGGGCGCGTTATGGGCCGCTATCTCGATCTTGACCGGCAGCTGGGACAGCGCGTCGGCCGAGGCACGCACGGCCAACATGGCGCCGCGTGGCTGGGTCCACATCGCCGCGCCGCGAGCGCAGACCAGGCGGGCGGCATCGGCCAGACTCATCACTTCGCCCAGACAGGCCGCCGCCAGCTCGCCGATGCTATGGCCGATCAGGGCGTCCGGTTGCAGGCCCAGGCTTTGCAGCCAGCGCGCCAGGGCATAACAGGTTGCGAACAGGGCTGGCTGGGCGTAGCGGGTTTCCTGCAATCGCCCCGCCTCGGGGTGCTCGGCTTCGAGCAACCAGGGCTTGAGGTCGACCTCCAGGCAGGGGGTTATGCAGGCCAGGGCCTGGTCGAGGGCTTCGGCGAAGGCCGGCAGGCGCTGATACAGATCAGCTGCCATGCCGGGGCACTGCACGCCCTGGCCGGGCAGCAGCCAGACCTGGCGGGTTTGCGGCTGGGCCTGAATCTCGGCCAGCTTGCCGCGCAGGGCATCGGCAAGGTTCTGGCCCGGCTCGACGGCGATGCTGCTGCGCCAGGCCATGGCCTGGCGGCCGACCCACAGGCTGTAAGCCAAGCTCGCCGGTTCGACGTCCGGCTGCGCAGCACACCAATCGGCCAGCTGCGTCGCACGGCGCTGCAGACCGTCCTTGCTGCGCGCGGAAAGACAGAGCAGCGTCGGTGCCTGATCGCCGGCCAAGCGGCCCAGGCGGGCCAGTTCGGGTGGCTCGCCGACAATCAGATGGGCATTGGTGCCGCCAACGCCGAATGAGCTGACCCCCGCATAACGCGGGGTTTCGCTGCGTGGCCAGGCCTGCAGCTCGGCACAGACCCGGAACGGGCTGGCCTCGAGATCGAGCAGAGGATTGGCGGCGTGGAAATGCAGGGTGGCCGGAATGCGCTGATGCTGCAGCGCCAGGGCAGACTTGATCAGGCCGAGCGCGCCGGCCGCGGCGACGGTGTGGCCGAGATTGCTCTTCAGCGAACCGATCCGGCAGTAACCGCTGGCCTCGGTGTCCTGGCGAAACGCCTGGCTAAGGGCGGCCAGCTCGATCGGATCGCCGAGCTGGGTAGCGGTGCCATGGGCTTCGACATAGCCGATCTGTGCGGCGCTGAGGCCGGCATCGTCCAGCGCCATGCGAATCACTTCGGCCTGGCCACTCTGGCTCGGCGCGGTAAAGCTGGCCTTGCCACCGCCGTCATTGTTCAGACCGACGCCGTGGATCACCGCGTGGATATGATCGTGATCCTCCATTGCCCGTTCCAGCGGCTTCAGTACCACCAGGGCGGCGCCGGAGGCGAATACCGTTCCGCTGGCGGCGGCATCAAATGGACGACAATGGCCGTCGGCCGACTCCATGCCGCCTTCGACATGCACATAACCGGAGGCTTGCGGAACGGTGAGGGTGGCGCCGCCAGCCAGGGCGATGTCGCACTGGCCGGCACGCAGCGCTTCGCAGGCCTGGGCGATGGCTACCAGGCCGGTGGAACAGGCAGTGTGGATGCTCAGCGCCGGACCGTGCAGATCGAGTCGATGAGCGATGCGGGTGGCGACGTAGTCCTTCTCGCTGGCCAGCATGGCGCTGAACTCGCCGCTCTGGGCGATCAGCTGCGGTGCGTGGCGGCGCAGGGCTGTGGCATAGGTGTTGTTGGCGCTGCCGGCGTAGACGCCGATGCTGTGTTCGCCGTCCGGGCGTAGGCCGGCGTCTTCCAGCGCATTCCAGGCCAGTTGCAGCAGGCGTCGCTGCTGCGGATCGATCAGTACCGCCTCACGTGCCGGAATGCCGAAGAACTCGGCATCGAACTGATCCGGATCGGCCAGCACGCCGCGCGCGGGAACAAAGTGCGGGTGCTGGCGGATCTCGGCCGGCTGATCGGGATCCAGCTCCTCCGGGCGGAACTGACGAATGCCCTCGGCGCCGTCGAGCAGGGCCTGCCAGAATTGCTCGACCGTCTGGCCCAGCGCGGTATCCAGGGCCATGCCGATAATGGCGATCGCACCATTCTGACCTTGGCCACCCTGCCTTTGCCGCTGGCGGGTCGGCTGGCGACCGCTTGCGCCGTCTTGCTGCAGACGGCGGCGCAGGCCAGCAATGCTGGGGTGATCATAGACATCGGCCACGTTGAGTCGGCTGCCACCGAGCTCACGCATCATGGCCAGAAAGCGCAGTACGGTCAGCGAACGTGCGCCGGCTTCGAACAGATTGTCCTGATCACCCAGTTCCGGCGAGGCCAACAACTGCCGCCAGTAGTGGCCGATGGCTTCGGCGGGCTCGAGATGGGTCGATGTCGTCTGCTGCGCGGCCTCGTCGAGCTGCAGGGCGGCGCGATCGATCTTGCCGCTGGGTGTCTGCGGCAGGCGCTCTAGCTGCACATAGCGCAGCGGCTGCATGTAGGCCGGCAGGCGCTGACGCATGGCGCCGCGCAAGGCCTGCTCCAGGCCGCTGGTTTCGCTGGCGCCGTCGGCCACGACCCAGGCCACCAGTTGCAGGCCGAGTCCGGGCAATTCGCGTGGGGCGACCGCGGCATCTTTCAGCCCGGGCTGTTCCAGCAGGGCCAGCTCGATCTCACCCGGCTCGATGCGGAAACCATCAATCTTGACCTGGCGATCGGCGCGGCCGAGATAGCTCAGGCCGCCCGCGGCATCGATCCGCACGCGATCGCCGGTGTGATACCAGATCTGTCCGTCGTCGTCCTTAACAAAACGTTCCGCGCTGAGCTCGGCGCGGCCGAGATAGCCATGGGCCAGGGTCGGGCCGCCGAGCAGTAGCTCGCCTTCGTTCGCGCCATCGGCATCGTCCAAGGGCTGCAGACGAATCTCGACATAGGGCAGGGCGGGGCCAATCGGCGGAATCGCCGGCCAGTCGTGGGCCGGGGCCAGCAGCTCGAATGCCGTCACTACATGCGATTCGGTCGGCCCATAGTGGTTGTGCAGGGCGGCCTGCGGCAGGGCGGCAAACAGGCGGCGGATGCTGGCGCTGATCTGCAACTGTTCGCCGGCACTGATCACATCGCGCAGGCAGGCTGGCGCGCGTTCGGCGCAGGCCTCGGCCAGCATCTGCAGAGCGACATAGGGCAGGAACAGGCGCTCGACCGCCTTTTCTTCGATCACCTCGGCCAGGGCGAGCGGATCGCGCCGGGTTGCTTCATCAGTGAGGATCAGGCAGCCGCCCACCGCCAGGGTGGAGAAGATCTCCTGGAAATGCACATCAAAGGAGAATGGCGCAAACAGCAGGCAGCGCGCCGACTGGCCCAGTCGTGGATGCTGAACGTGCCAGTCGATCAATCGGCTCAGCGGGCCGCGGCCCATCGCCACGCCCTTCGGTCGCCCGGTGGAACCTGAGGTGAAGAGCACATAGGCCAGATCGGCTTCGGCGGCGTGCAGTGCGCGCCGCGCCGCGGGTTGGTTCAGATCCGGCAACGGACCGAGGCGTTGTGCCAGCTCGGCCAGGGCCACTGCACTGCCAACCACGGCGCGCGGTTGGCTGTCTTCCAGCATCATCCGCAAACGTTCGTCGGGATAGCCGAGGTCCAGCGGCACGTAGGCCACGCCGGCCGCAACCGCGGCCAGAATCCACAGCAGGGTTTCGCGTTCTCGGCTGGCGGCAATCGCCAGACGATCACCGCCCTGCAGCCCGGCCGCGATCAGCTGCTGTCGACGTGCGGCGACTTCGTTGGCCAGCTCGGCATAACTCAGCTCGCCTTGCGCTGAAATCAGGGCGGGAGAAGTCGCCCAACCGGTCGCGCGGCTCAACCAGTCCAGTGCCAGGTCCGGCTCGGAATGCGCGCCGCAGGCGCTACCGCCCTTCAAGCTATGCATCATCAAACGCCGTAAAACTCGCGATACCAGGCGACGAAGTTCTTCACTCCGACGTCCACCGTGGTTTCCGGCGAGTAGCCGGTGTCGCGCACCAGGGCGGCGACATCGGCCTCGGTATCCGGCACGTCACCTGGCTGCATCGGCAGCAGGCGCTTCTCGGCTTTCTTGCCAACCGCTTCCTCGATCAGCTCGATATAGCGTGACAGCTGTACCGGTCGGTGATTGCCGATGTTGTAGACCCGATACGGTGCCTGGCTGGTCGCCGGCGACGGCTGCAGCGGATCGAAGTTCGGGTCGGCATCCGGCACCCGCATCAGGGTGCGGATCACGCCCTCGACGATATCGTCGATATAAGTGAAGTCGCGTGTGTGATTGCCGAAATTGAACACATCGATCGGTTCGCCGGCAAGAATCTTGCGGGTGAACAGGAACAGCGCCATGTCCGGCCGGCCCCAGGGGCCATACACGGTAAAGAAGCGCAATCCGGTGGTCGGCAAGCCAAACAGATGGCTATAGGTATGTGCCATCAGCTCGTTGGATTTCTTGGTCGCCGCGTACAGGCTGACCGGATGGTCGACGCTGTCTTCCACCGCGAACGGCAGCTTGCGATTGGCGCCGTACACCGAGCTCGACGAGGCGTACACCAGGTGCTCGATGTTCTGATGTCGGCAGGCTTCCAGAATATTGAGAAAGCCGACGATATTGGCATCGATATAGGCGCGCGGATTCTCCAGCGAATAGCGCACCCCGGCCTGAGCCGCCAGATTCACCACCCGCTGCGGCTGGAAATCGGCGAAGGCCTGATCAATCGCCGCACGGTCTTCCAGTGAGGCCTTGACGAAACTGAAGCCTTGTCTTGGCTGCAGACGCTCCAACCTGGCCAGCTTCAGATTGGGGTCGTAGTAATCGTTGAGATTGTCATAGCCCAGCACTTCGTGGCCGGCATCGAGCAGACGATGAGCCAGGGTGGAGCCAATGAAGCCGGCCGCGCCGGTAATCAGAATTCGCATGTGTGCACCGCTAATTGTGGTGTGCTTCGACGTGTAGTAGACCGGCTTTGAGCCCCTCTCCCGCAAGGGGAGAGGAGCAAACTACCGTGTTGGCGAATCGACAGGTTGTGGTCTCATCGCTCAAAGCCGATCATCGACCGCAGACTTGGGCAGCACATGCTTGACGTCGAATAACACGCCGTTCGACTTCAGCAGGCCACGGATACGCTCGGCGCCCAGTTCAACGAACTGCCTGTGTGCCACCGCGATCACGGCGGCGTCATACTGTCCTTCCGGCAGGGACTCGGAAACCTTGAGGCCGTACTCATGCTCGGCTTCGCTGGCCGACACCCAGGGGTCATGTACATCGACCTTCACTCCGAAGCTTTGCAGTTCGGCGATCACGTCGACCACTCGCGTATTGCGCAGGTCGGGGCAGTTTTCCTTGAAGGTCAGGCCGAGCATCAACACGCGGGCCTGACCGATATCCAGGCCCTTGCGTGCCATCAGCCGGATGACCCGCTTGGCAACGTGCGAGCCCATGTCATCATTGATCCGCCGACCGGCCAGAATCACTTCCGGGTGATATCCGATCTCCTGTGCCTTGTGGGTCAGATAGTAAGGATCGACGCCGATACAATGGCCGCCGACCAGGCCGGGTCGGAACGGCAGGAAGTTCCACTTGGTGCCGGCGGCTTCCAGCACTTCCAGGGTATCGATTCCGAGCTTGGCAAACAGGCGAGCAAGCTCGTTGACCAGGGCGATATTCAGATCGCGCTGGGTGTTTTCGATCACCTTGGCCGCTTCGGCGACGCGGATGCTGGAAGCCTTGTGCGTGCCGGCGCGAATGATGCGTCGATACAGCTGGTCGACGAACTCGGCCACCTCATCGGTGGAACCCGAGGTGACCTTGACGATGTCCGGCAGCCGGTGCTGCTTGTCGCCTGGGTTGATCCGCTCCGGGCTGTAGCCGCAGTAGAAATCCTGGTTGAAGCGCAGACCGGAAACCTGCTCAAGCACCGGCACGCAGACCTCTTCAGTGGCGCCGGGATAGACCGTGGATTCGTACACCACCACATCACCGCGTTTCAGCGCCGCGCCAACGCTGCGGCTGGCACTGATCAGCGGGCTGAAGTCGGGGCGTCGTGCCTGATCGATCGGTGTTGGAACCGTCACGATAAAGACATTGCAATCGCGTAGATCTGTCGTGCTGGCGCTGTAACGAAGTTGGCTCGCTTCGGCCAGTTCAGCGCCATCAACCTCGAGGGTGTGATCGTGGCCACTGGCCAGTTCCTGGATGCGCTGCTGATTGATGTCGAAACCGAGTGTAGGGAGCTGACGGCCGAATTCGACGGCCAGCGGGAGGCCGACGTAGCCAAGGCCAATCACGCCGATGCGAACGCCGTCGGCGTGGGGGAGGTGTGCGGGGGTCATAGGGGTCTGATTTGTGAACTGGATCGCATTTTATCTCAGGCGGGGCCTTGCTTGCTGAGTGAACTTGTTCGCAAGTCCTTTAGTTTCAATCCTTCGCCCCAGGTGTCGGGAACTGACGCCGAGCGTCAGTTGGTGCGAAATTTACGTGATGGACATGCCAACTTGCTGGCATAATGCCGGCCGCCCTGCTTGGGTGAGGGCCCGCGCCCGGTCCGAAAGGCCGCCCTGTCGCGGCATTTTGCCCCTGTTTCATTGCACAAGATCGATCACATGACCCTACTGGTGGCAGCCCATGCGCTCGCTGTCTGACGCACTGCACCCCGCTCGTCGCTGGGTGGTATTGCTTGGCCTGGCCGAGTTCGTCGTGCTGTTTGGCGCCTTTCATCTGGCCGTCTGGCTGCGCTTTGGAGGCGATCCCAAGCTCACCGCCCTGGCCTTTGGTGAGGTGACCGAGCGCGCTCTGATCTTCACCTCGGTGCAAGTGCTGGCCCTGGCCGCGGTCGGCATGTACGTGATGTATGCCCGAGAAGGCCTGAATGGCTACATCGTGCGAGGTCTGCTGGCCTGTCTGGTCGGCGGTGCGGTGCTGGCGATCTTGCAGTACGCCCTGCCAGGCCAGGCGATCGGCCGCGGCGTGATGGCGATGGCCCTGGGCCTGGGTTGGTTCGGGGTGATCATCCTGCGCTGGATTGCCCTGCATGTGGTGCGCGCCGAACTGCTGCGCCGGCGCGTGCTGGTGATGGGGGTCGGCGAGCGTGCGGCGCAGATCGACCGGCGCCTGCGTCGGCGCGCCGAGCGGCGCACCTTCCAGGTGGTGGGCTATGTGCCGGTCGACGGCGATGCTCACGCCGTGCCTCGTGAGCAGTGGGTACAGCCTTCGGGCAGCCTGCTCGACCTGGCCGAGGAGCTGGATATCGATGAAATCGTCACCGCGGCCGATGAGCAGCGCGGCACCATGCCGTTGGAGGAATTGATGCAGTGCCGCCTGCATGGCGTCACGATCAGCGGGCTGGCCAGCTTCTTCGAGCAGGAGTCCGGCCGTATCAATTTGGCCCTGGTGCGGCCGTCCTGGGTGGTCTACGCCGAAGGCTTCGATGCCGGTACCGTGCGCAGCATCAGCAAGCGTGGCTTCGATCTGCTGGCATCGTCCTTGTTGCTGCTGCTGGCTCTGCCCTTGATGCTGGGTACGGCGCTGGCCATCGCGCTGGAATCGCGCTTCCGTGGTCCGATTTTCTACCGCCAGGAGCGCGTCGGCATGGCCGGTGAGAGCTTCCAGGTGATCAAGTTTCGCAGCATGCGCACCGATGCCGAGCGGGATGGCGTCGCGCGTTGGGCGACTGCCGATGATGACCGGGTGACCCGCGTGGGCAAGATCATTCGCAAGCTGCGTATCGATGAGATTCCGCAGGTGCTGAACGTGCTGCGTGGCGACATGAGCTTCGTCGGGCCGCGGCCGGAGAGGCCGAGCTTCGTGCGCGAACTGACCCAGGAAATCCCCTATTACTCGCTGCGCGAGGCGGTCAAGCCCGGCATCACCGGCTGGGCGCAGATTCGCTATGCCTATGGCGCTTCGGTGGACGATGCGCGCGAAAAGCTGAGTTACGACCTCTACTACGTCAAGAACCACAGCCTGGTGTTTGATCTGCTGATTCTGTTGCAGACCGTCGAGGTGGTCATTTTCGGGAAGGGGGCGCGCTGAGATGCAGCGCTGGGCGTTGAGCGGCCACCGGCAGCGGGCGCAGCGGCGAGCTGTACCAGTTGCTGACCCGATCGTTGTCGAATTCGATATACGAAGGGCCGTACTCCCAGCGGCCGTCAACGATCAGGATCGGTTTGCCCAGCGTCGCCAGCACCTGCTCGCGCGCGCTGCCGAGCTCGATCTGCGCCAGTTCGGTCGCCGCGTCGACCTGGCCGACGCGGGCCGCGCGAACCGGTTCGTCCCGGCGTTCGGAATGACCCAGGATCGCCCACAGGGCTGCCAGGCCGAGCAGGCCACCGGCCCACAGCCAGCGTTTTCGCGAGGGTCCAGCGGCCTCCGTGACAGTGGGTGCGGTCTGCGCGGAAAGCCGCTCGACGCCCGGCATGGATGGACGGCTGGCGCCGCCGCCAGGCAGTCGCCGATGAATGCGATGAAACTCGCGCAGACGGCGGTAGGCGGCATTGGCCTGATGCAGGCGTTCACTGAATGCGGCCTGCTGCTCGCTGCTGGCGCGGTCCGGATGCCACTGACTGATCGCCCGGCGCCAGGCCCGCTCCAAGGTGTCGACATCACAGCCCGGCGCACAGCTCAGGGCGGCAAAATCGGCGGCGTAGTCCACGCCAGACGCGACGGTGTCGGCAGGATTTGAAGGGCGATGCGCTTGATTCACGGGGTTCGACGAGCTCGGGGCGGAGGGGCGGCGGAGCCGAAACGCAGGGTTTCGGCTCGATCGTTATGTGATCGGATTCACAATTCTGACGCAGGGGCGCGTATCATGCGAGCCCGATCCCGGCTCGAAGACGGCGTTGCCTTGGCAGCCCTGGGGCGTCTTTGTGCCCGGGTGGTCGGCATGATAGAGCAAGCAGGAGAGTCAAAGTGAGTCACACCCGAGTTGCAGTCCCGGTCTGGGCGGCCCTGTTGGTCTACCTGCTTGGCGGTCTGGGCGCGTCGGCTGTGCTGGCCGAGCAAGAAGACGCCGAGTCGGCTGCCGCCACCGCGCCCCTGGCCTCGCCTGATCCCAGCTTCAGCTCACTGTACAAGATCGGTGTTGACGATCGGCTGCAAGTGTCGGTCTGGCGTAATCCCGAGTTAAGTGTGACCGTGCCGGTGCGTCCGGACGGTCGCATTTCGGTGCCCTTGCTCGGCGATGTGCTGGCCGGTGGCCGGGCGCCGCAGGAGGTGGCGCAGGATATCGAGCAGCGCCTGACGGCCTATATCCGCGATCCGAAAGTGGCGGTGATCCTGGTCGATCTGCGCAGCCACGAGTTCATTTCGCGGGTGCGGGTGACCGGTGCGGTGCGGCAGCCGATTTCGATTCCGTATCGTCAGGGCATGACCGTGCTGGATGCCGTGCTGCAGGCCGGTGGTGTGACCGAGTTTGCCTCCGGCAATCGCACTCGACTGTATCGCAAGGCAGAATCCGGGACGGGGGAGGCCTTTGATATCAAGCTAGAGGCGATTCTCAAGCGCGGCGATCTGGAAACCAATCTCGATGTTCAGGCAGGCGACGTGATCACCGTGCCGGAGCGCCTGCTTTGAGCTATCAGGCGCTACCAGGGCGAGCGCAGGCCAGCGCGGCCAATCCGCTGCTGGATCTGCTGCCCTTGCTGCTGCGCGAGGCGCAACGCCGCGCGCCGCTGCTGATGGTGGCGTTTGCCCTGATCGCAACGGCCGCCCTGGTGGCCGGCATGCTGCTGCCGAAGAAGTTCAGCTCAGCCACCACCATTCTGGTCGGTGAGGGCAATATCATCGCGCCGCTGATGGAAGGGCGAGCAGTGCCGACCAGTGTTGGCGACCGTGCCCGCATCGCTCGCGAGGTGGTATTCAGTCGTGATGCCATGCAGGACATTTTGCAGGCCGGCGGCTGGAGCGCCAAGGTCACCGATCCTCTGGCCCAGGCCCGATTGATCGAGGAGATCAAGCGTCGCACGACGATTTCCTCGCCCGGCCAGAACCTGATCAAGATTGCCTATACCGATGCCGATCCGGCGCGTGCATTCAAGGTCGCGCAGCGCTTCTCCGACCTGTTCATCGAGGAAAGCCTGGCGGCCAAGGAGCGCGAGAGTCGCGAGGCCTTCGAGTTCATCGCTGCCCAGGTCAACGAGTATCACCAGAAGCTGGTCGGGGCAGAAGAGAGTCTGAAGCGCTTCCGCGCCGAGAATCAGGAAGCGCGGCCAGGTAGCGACATCGACGTTCGTACCCGGGTCGCCGAAGTGCGAGGGCGTATCGAGAAGGCGCAGACCGCGCTGTCCGAGTTGCGCCAGCGCGAAACCACAATCCAGGAGCAGCTCGCCGGCGAGAGCAAGCTGGCCGATGATCGGCGGCAGTCGCTGCAGCTGGCCCTGCGCATCCAGGAAATGAACACCGAGCTGGATCGGCTGCTGCTCGACTACACCGACGCCCATCCCGATGTGGTGCGCCTGCGTCATCAGATCGAGGACATGCAGGCGCTGATGCATCGTCAACGCAATGCTGAAGACCGCGCCAGCAGTGGCCGGGAATCGGCCGACAGCCCGCTCGGCCAGCAACTGCGGGCCAATCTGGCCAAGATTCAGAGCGACATGGCCGCGGTCAATGCGCGGATCAAGGAAAACGAGCGCTTGTTGGAGGAAGCCCTGGAGCGCGGTCGCAAGGTGGCCGATTCGGAAGCCGCCCTGGCTGAGTTGACCCGTGGCTACGAGGTCAATCGCGATATCTATCAGGATCTGCTGAAGCGACGCGAGAATGCCCGCGTATCGATGAATCTTGATGCTGAGCGGCGCGGGCTCAGTCTGCGCGTGCAGGAGCCGGCGGCCTTGCCCTTGCAGGCCAGCGGTTTGCGGCTGATGCACTTTGCCTTGGGGGGACTGCTACTGGGGGTCGCCATTCCGCTCGGCATCCTGCTGGCCATGCTGCAGTTCGATCCGCGCGCCCGCAATGGCAAGCAGCTGGCCAGCGAGGCCGGCTTGCCACTGCTGGTCAGCGTGCCCGAATACCGAACCAGCCGCGATCGTCGCCGCGCTGTACTGGCCTTTATTGGCGCGGCTCTGCTGGTGCTGGCGGTATTCGCTGGATATGCCTGGGTGGCGCTGGGGCGCTGAGGACGACCATGAGCGAATCACAACCACTTAGCACCGAGCTTGTTGCGCCGATACAGTTCAGTGGGCGTCAGCTGGCCGAGCGCCGGATTGTCTCGCACGACATGGCGGATTCGCGCCCGGCCGACGCGTTTCGCGATCTGCGCACCCAGTTGCTGGCACGACAGGAAGGCCGCCCCGCGGTCAGCCTGGTCAGTGCGGTGCAGCGCCACAGTGGCGGCAGTTTCGTGGCGCTGAATCTGGCCGCAGCGATCGCTTTCGACGAATCCAGACGTGCAGTGCTGGTGGACTGCAACCTGCGCGCACCGGTGCTGCACGAACGACTGGCAGTGAAGGCAGAACGCGGTGGCCTGGTCGATTATCTCGAAGGTCAGGTCGAGCGACTGGAGGACATCCTGTACCCGACCGGCGTCGCGCGGCTGATGCTGATACCGGCTGGTCAGCGCCGCGAGGCCAGTGGCGAACTGCTCGACTCCGATCGCATGCGCATGCTGCTCGACTCGCTGCGCGGCAGTGACGGTCGCTGCAGCGTGGTGCTGGACGGCCCGGCAGTGAGCTCCTCGCCGGATGCGCGCATCCTCAGCCAGCTGGCCGATTTCTCGGTGCTGGTGGCCGGCTATGGCCGCGAAACCACGGCGGCGCTGAAAGAAGCGGCCGCAGTGTTCGATCCGCGGCGCCTGTGTGGCGTCGTGTTCAACCGGGTCCCTTAACATGTTGGTACGCCTTAACGTCGCAATCGCCCTGGTACTGAGCACGGCCAGCTTTGCGGCCAATGCTGTGCAGCTCAACTATCGACTTGATTTGCAGTACGAGGACAGCAGCAATGTGGCGCGTAGCCGGATTGCCGATGCCGGCAATGTGCTCGCCGCTCGCCTTGGCTTTGCCGCCCAGCACCAAGGCGAGCGACTCGCCCTGGCGGCTGCCGGCGATCTGCAGCGCCGCCAGTACCACGGCGTGTCCTTTGCTGACGAGACCTACACCCGGCTGGGCGTGCTGGGGCGCTGGACCATCGCGCCAGAGCGCTTGTCGTTTGCCTTGCAGGAATCGAGCACGGAACAGCCGATCGATGGTTTCAGCATCGATCGACCGAACAATCGGCAGCGCGTCGACGTTTTGGTTGCCGGCCCGACCCTGACCCTGCGGCCCTCTGCTCGCAGTCGCTTGCTGCTGGAGGGACGGCGCACGCTCGCGCGGGCCGAGCAGACCCGCGAATTTGACTCCGACCGCAACGGCGTCGACCTGCGCGGTCTGCTCAACCTGGGCGACGACAGCAGTCTATCGGCCAATGTCGAGTGGAGCGAGATCGACTTCCGGCAATCGCCCGGCGTCGGCAATCAGCAGCAAACCGACTACCGTCGACTGAACGGCTTTCTGCGCTATCAGCGCAACTCGGCACGCAGCGCCTTTGCCATTGATCTCGGTGCTAGCGATATTCGTCGCGACGCCGGTCTTGACGGTCTGCGCCGCGATCAGGATGCGCCCCTGATTCGGATCAACGCGCAGTGGCAGCTGAGCAATCAGCACGTGGTCGAGGCGCAACTGCAGAGCCAGCTCTCCGATGCCACCGCCGATGCGCTGGCGGCGGCGCCGCGAGTGGAGGACTTCGAGCAACCGATTGCGCTGCGCGAGCCGCGCGCCACCACGGTCAATGCCGATCTGTTCGAGGAGCAGGCAGCGCGTCTTGGCTGGACCCACAACGGTGCCAGCAATCGTTTCCGCTTCGACCTCTATCATCGCCAGCAGAACTATCAGTTTGGTGATCAGTTCGATCAGAGCATTGATGGCCTGGGGCTGGGCGTGCAGCGGCAGATCCGTGCCCGTTGGGCGGCGGGTGTCTTTGCCGCCGTCGAGCAGCGCGACTATGACAATCTGCAGCGCCAGGATCGTGATCGGCGCTATGGGCTTAACTTGAACTTTCAGCGCACAGCCGCGCTGTCGTTTGGGCTGGAGTTGAGTCGGCAGCAGCGCGACAGCGACGATCCATCGCAGCCGTATCGCGATGATCGGCTGCTGTTCACCCTGAGCTACCGGCGATGACCAGCACGGCTCATGACCAGGGATCGCCATTGCAAGGCGATCTGGTGCTGATGTATCACGCGATCGAAGGGCCGGCAGCGGCGCCAGCCGGGGCAGATCCGCACTACACCGTCAGCGGAGAGCGCTTCGCCGCCCAGCTGGACTGGATGGTCGCGCAGGGTCTGCGCGTGTGCAGTGCGCGGGATGGGCTCTTGATCAAGTCGGCCGAGCCGCAGGTCTGGATTGGCTTCGACGATGGCGACGCCAGCAATTACGACAACGCCTTGCCGATTCTGAGCGAGCGCGGCCTCACTGCGGACTTCTTCATCAATAGCGCCAATGTCGGCCAGCCGGGTTTTGTCAGCTGGGCGCAACTGCGCGAAATGGTGGCGGCCGGGATGAGTATCCAGTCGCACGGCCACACCCATACCTATTTCACTGCTCATGATGCAGTGCAACTGAGTGCTGAGCTGCGGCGCTCGAAGGCCGAGATCGAGGACAAGCTGGGCATCGAGGTCAGCTTGCTGGCACCGCCCGGCGGCCGCTGTCCGCCGCGCCTGCTGGAGCTGGCCGAGCAATGCGGTTATCGCTGGGTGCTGGGTTCTGCGCCGGGCCGGCTGCTGCGCGGCGGGCGCGGAATTCTGCCGCGCGTCGCCGTGACGTCGCAGCACCAGGTGACCCATCTGGCCGGCTGGCTGCAGCCGCAGAGTCGCTCCCTGGCCAAGCTGCGTCTGCGCTACCAGCTATTGGCCGCAGCCAAGCGCGTGCTCGGCGACCGCCGCTATGAGCAGTGGCGCGGGCGCCTGCTCGGTGGAGCGATGTGATGCTGTGGGCCTGGCTCTGTCTGCTGTTCGGATTGGCCATGCTGGGGCTGACCTTGGTCGGCTATCCGCTGTGGATCGCCTGGCAATCCCGGTCGCGGCCGCGGCGGCGTCAGCGCAGCGACTGGCAGCCCAGCGTCACCGTGTGTTTGGCTGTCTACAACGGTGCGCAGGACATCGAGCGCAAACTGCTCGGTCTGCTCAGTCACGACTATCCGCAGGACAAACTGGATGTTGTGGTGGTCGACGACGGTTCGGATGACGACACTGTGGCGCGCATACGCGCGCTCGCCGATGCGCGGATCACCCTGCTGCAGCAGAGCCAGCGAGGCGGCAAGACGGCTGCGCTGAATCAGGCCCTGCAGCAGGCCCGCGGCGAGGTGCTGGTGCTGTGCGATGTGCGCCAGCGCCTGGAGCCGGGCTCGATCAACGCGCTGTGTCACGCCCTGTCCGACCCCGCGACCGTGGTCGTCGGTGGACGTCTGTGTTTTGAGGGCGAGGACAGCGCGGCGGCATCGGTGGGGCTGTACTGGCGCTTCGAGAGCTGGCTGCGTCGGGCCGAAGCTGCCTGCGGTTCGGTGCCCGGCGTCAGTGGCGCACTGTATGCGGTACGTCGAGCTGACATGCCGACGATTCCGCCCGGCTTGATCCTCGACGATGTCTGGGTGCCGATGGCCCTGGCCGCCGATGGCCGAATGGTCGACCTGGAATCGGCCGCTATCGCCTGGGATCGACCCGCCCCCAACCTGCAGATCGAGGCGCGTCGCAAGCGCCGCACCCTGGCCGGCAACTGGCAGCTGTTCGCCTTGCAGCCGCGCTGGCTGCTGCCCGGTGGGCATCCGTTGTGGGCACGTCTGGTCGGGCACAAGCTGCTGCGCGCCCTGCTGCCGATCTGGTTCGCCTTCGCCCTGCTCGGCAATGTGGGCCTGGCCTGGCAGGGGCAGTTGCTGTGGTTGCTGCTGCTGCAGCTGATCGGCCATGGCATGGGCCTGGCAGCGATTGCCCTGCCTGGCCTGAAGCGCATGGCGCCGTTCAAGTGGGCGGCTGCGCTGGAAGAACTGAACTACTACGCCGTGCTCGGCCTGCTCGATCACCTCCGCGGTGGTCCAGGTCATCTGTGGAGCACTACCCGACTGAACGCGTCGATTGATCGAGGGCCCGGCGTATGAGTGGCAACCCGCCCACCCGTCCAACCCGTGTGTTGTACGTGGTTTCGCTCTTTCCGTGCTGGTCGGAGACCTTCATCGTGCGCGAGATCGAGCAGCTGATCGCGGCCGGTGTCGATGTGCGGATACTCAGCCTGAAGCCACCCAGTGAGTCGATGGTGCAGGCTGGTGCGCAGGCCTTGATGCCGCGCGTGATCGGCCCCGGCCTTGGGCCGCGTGGCTGGTGGGCGGCATTGCGTCAGGCCGTTTCGCAGCCGATGCAGCTGCTGACGGTGCTGACTTCCATGCTGGCGGGCCTGTGGCGGCAGCCGGCGGTGCTGGGCAAGACGCTGATCGGACTGATGCGCAGCCTGGCGGTGCTCGATGCCCTGCGGGCCTTCAATCCACAGTGGATCCATGCACACTGGGCCACCTATCCTTCCAGCGCCGCCTGGATGCTCGGTCGTCTGCTGCGCCTGCCGTTTTCCTTCACCAGTCATGCCCACGATATCTTTGTCGAAGATCAGATGCTGGCGCGCAAGCTGGCCGATGCGCGCCTGGCCATCACCATCTCCGACTATAACGTCGGCTATCTGAAGCGCTGGAGTCAGCCGCACGGGGCACCGAACTACACCCGCATGCGAGTCGTGCATTGCGGTGTCGACCTGACCGAGATCGCCTACACGCCGGATGGTCGTGACCCGCTGCTGATCGCCACCGTCGGCCGCATGGATCCGATCAAGGGCTTTGCCGTGCTGATCGAGGCCCTGGGTCGGCTGCGATCCCACAACATTCCGTTCCGCTGCCGGCTGATTGGTGAGGGTGAGCTGCGCCCCGAACTGGAGGCGGCCCGACGCAAGCTGGGTCTGGATGATGCTCTCGAGATGCCCGGCGCGCGGCCGCAGGAGGCCGTGCGCGCACTGCTGGCCGAGGCAGCGATCTTCGTCATGCCCAGCGTGACCACGCCAGCCGGCAACCAGGATGGCATTCCCGTGGCCTTGATGGAGGCCATGGCCAGCGGCGCCGCAGCGGTGAGCACGCGGGTCTCGGGCATCCCGGAGCTGGTCGAACACGATCGCACCGGTCTGTTGGTGGATCCGCATGATGTCGACGGTCTGGCGCAGGCTTTGCAGCGCCTGTTGCAGGACGCCACACTGCGTCGCCGGCTCAGCGACGCGGCGCGTCAGCGTGTCGAGCAGCAGTTCGATGCGGCGACCGAAGCGGGCAAGCTGCTGCGCCACTGGCAGACCGCACTGAGCGGCGCGGAGCAGGTCAATGCGCGCTGAGCGAGTGCTGGTGGTCAGCGATGAGATGGAAGTGGGCGGCAGCCAACGTCAGATCGTGCACTTGTTGCGCGGCGTGCAGGCCGATCGGCGCACGCCGCGGCTGCTGTACTTCCGCAGCAGTTCGTTTCTGGTCGATACCCTGCGCGCCGAAGGCGTTCCGGTTGACCAGATCGACAAGCGCGGTGCCATCGATCCCTTGTTCTTGTTCCGCTTGTGGCGTTACCTGCGCCGTGGACAGTTCGATGTCGTGCACTGCTTTTCGATCACCGCCGAGATCTGGGTCCGTTTGGCCCTGCTGCTGGTGCCCCACACCCGTTTGATCAGTTCGGTGCGCGGTCTGGGGCTGGAGCAGCACAAGGCCTGGCATGATCGCGCCAAGCGCTGGGTGATTCAGGGCTCGGCTGCAGTGATCTCCAATAGCCGTGCCGGCGCGACCTGGGTGGCCGAACGCACCGGCATGCCCTTGCCGCGTTTCGCCATCATCGCCAACGCCTGCCAAGCCGCCGAGCGGTCCAGGACCGACCAGTCCGAGCTGCGCACAGCGCTCGGCTTGCCGCCGGCGCGTGCCGTGCTGCTGTTCGTCGGTCGGCTGGTGGTGGCAAAGAACCTGCCCCTGCTGCTGCGCGCCTTGGCACACCTGCCGGCAACACAGCGGCCGTTGACCGTGCTGGTCGGCGACGGCCCTGAGCGAGCGGCGCTTGAACACATGCTGAGGGATCTGGCCTTGGCTGCCGATGTCGAGCTGCGCGGCGAGCGCGCCGACGTGGCTGACTGGATGGCCGCGGCGGACATGCTGGTGCTGCCCTCGCGTGAGGAGGGCATGTCGAATGTCATCCTGGAGGCAATGGCGCAGGGTCTGCCGGTGATCGCTACCCGCGTCGGTGGCTCGCCCGAACTGATCGAACACGGTGTTCATGGCCTGCTGGTCGACAACGACGACGATGCCCAGCTCACTGCAGCCATCGCTGAACTTCATGCTAAGTCGGATCTTCGACAGAGGCTGGGACGAGCGGCACAGCAGCGCGCTGAACACGAATTTTCTCCCGCCGCCATGGCTGCGGCCACCCTGCAGGTCTACGACCGATGCATGGAAGCGAGTCCGATATGAATGCAATCCCCGAAGTCTCCTCAAGCACCAGCGTTCCGGCAGCAGCCCAACGCGGAATTCTGCAGCGCCGCACCGCACCGGCACCCTCGGTCGGAACGTTTCTTGCCACCACCCTGGCCAAGGACGCGTTGGCCGAACTGGCGCCCAGCTGGCAGCCGGCGCACACGGCTGCTACAGCGGCGCTGAGCGGCGCTGCGCGGCACCTGGCGAACCCAGGCATCGAGGTGTTCGGGCTGTTTGATCTGGTGTTGGGGCGAGCCGAGGAGCTGCTCGAGGACTGGCGCGGTGAGCCCTGGACGCGCTGGCGCGGGCGCTTCGCGTTTGTGGCCTTCGTGCCGGAGTCGCGGCGCTGGTTTGCCGTCACCGACCAGTTCAATACCTTGCCGGTGTACTACAGTGAGTCGAATGGGCAACTGGCCTTGGCCAACAGTCTGGCGCCGATGATGCGACTGCCCTGGTGCCAGCGTCAGGCCGACCCGCTGGCCCTGTTTCACTATCTCAACTTCGCCTGCATTCCAGGCCCGGTGACCGTGCTGCCCGAGGTCAAGCGCCTGCCGCCCGCCGGCAAGCTCGAGTGGCAGGCCGGACGCTTGCAGGTCGATCGCTGGTGGCGCCCGAGCTACGCCGAGGATCTGGACGGCGCTGGGGATCGTCTGACCCTTGAACTGCGGGAACAGATCGTTTCAGCAGTGCAGCGCTACCGACCCGGCAGCGATCAGGCCTGGGGCTGCTTCCTCAGCGGTGGCACGGACAGCTCAAGCATCGTCAGTATTCTGGCCCGTCAGCATGCCGGGCAGACCGTGCATAGTTACTCGATCGGTTTTGCCGAGGCGGGCTACGATGAGCTCGACTTTGCCCGCGCAGCCGCCGAAGCCTGTGGTGCCGAGGGCCACTTCGGCACCGTCGATCAGGCCGAGACTCTGGCTGTGTTGCCGCGATTGGTGGAACTCTATGATCAGCCGTTCGGCAATGCCTCTGCGGTGCCAACCCTGGCCTGTGCCAGCATGGCGGCAGCCGATGGGCGCAATCTGTTGCTGGCGGGCGATGGTGGCGACGAGATCTTCGGTGGCAATGAGCGCTACGCCAAGGATCGCATCATGCAGTGGTTCTATCGTCTGCCGCAGCCGGTGAAAGGCTTCGGGCGGGTGATCGGACGCCAGCTTGGCGGCAGCAACTATCGTTTCTTCAATCGGATCGACAACTTCACCCGCCGTGGCAGTCAGGCCAATCCGGATCGATTCTATACCGACGATGCCTTTGCCTCGGAGTGCTTCGATCAGCTGCTTAGCGCAGAGTTGCGGCAACATCTGCGCCCCGACGATTCGCTGAACTGGATGCGCTCGGCCTATGCCGAATGCCGTGCCGACAGCGAGCTGCATCGGCTGATGGCGCTGGATCTCGAGCTGGCCATTGCGCAGAACGATCTGATCAAGGTCGACGGCGCCTGCCGTCAGGTTGGCGTCGGTGCGCGCTTTCCCTTTCTCGACCCGGATCTGGTCGACTACACAGGACGTTTGCGCGCCCACTGGAAACTGCGCGGTCAGGACAAACGGCACCTGTTCAAGCGCGCCATGGCAACGGTATTGCCCGAGCTGATCATCAAGAAGAAGAAGCAGGGTTTTGGATTGCCGATTTCGGTCTGGATGCGTCAGCCCGGCGAGTTCCAGGACTGGATGCGCGATCTGCTGCTCAGCGATCGCAGCCGTCAGCGCGGCTGGTTCCAGGTCGAATTCGTCGAGCAGTTATTCCAGCGCCACATCGATCGCGCCTGGGACTACTCGGCGCCGCTGTGGCAGTTGGCGGTATTGGAACTTTGGATGCGCAGGCACCTCGATGTGTAATGCAGAACTGGCCCACTTGATCGAACTGACAGTGAACTCGGCAATGCCCAGCGTGATGATGGTTCTGGACGGTCACTTTCCCTCGATGGGCGGTGCCGAGCGCCAGCTGGAGGCCTTGTCGCGCAATCTCGCGGCGCGCGGTGCTGCGGTCGAAATCGTGCTGCCGCGATTGAGCGATCAGCACCCGGCCGGTGCCGACTCGCATAACGGTCTGCCTCTGTGGCGCATCGACTACCCGCGCTGGCCGCTGATCGGCGCCCTGCTGCTGATGCTGCGCTTTGCCTGGTTGCTGGTGCGCCGGCGGCGGCATTACGACGCCATCCATGTTCACATCGCCAACAACATGGCAGCGGTGGCCGCGGTGGTTGGCCGACTGTTGGGCAAACCGGTGGTGTTGAAGTTTTCCGGCTACTGGGAGTTTGAGCACGGCAGTCTGCGTCGCACTGGTTCGCCAGCTCAGCCGCTGCTGCGCTGGATGCTGCGCCGCGCGTCGGCGGTGCAGGCGATCAGCCAGCACTTGATGCGCCAGCTCAGCCACTATGGCTTTGCCGCGAGGCAGCTGCACTGGATTCCGAACGGAGTCGAAACGGCACGGTTCGAGGCATTGCCGAGGCCGCGAGCGCAGGACGGTCTGCGCCGTGCGGTGTTCGTTGGGCGCCTGGTGCGCGAGAAGAACCTCAGTCTGCTGCTGGAAGCCTGGGCCAAGGCCGGTCTCAACGACCGGAACTGGCGTCTGCGTCTGGTCGGCTCGGGTTATCAGGAGGCCGAGCTGCGCGCGCGCGCCAATGATCTGGGCATAGCCCAAGGCATCGAGTTTGTCGGACCCAGCTCGCAGGTCGAACAGCATCTGGCCTTGGCCGATGTCGGCGTGCTGGTCTCGCGCACCGAAGGGTTGTCGAACACGCTGCTGGAATACATGGCCGCTGGCTTGCCGGTGTTGGCCACCCGCATAAGCGGCAGCGAGGATTTCGTCGAGACAGGGCGAAACGGCTGGTTATGCGAGGCCGGTGATCTGCACGGTCTGATCGATGCCTTGCAGTCGATGGCGGATAGCGATGCCAGTGAATTGACCCGACTCGGACAGCAAGCCCGGGCCGACCTGCTGGCTCGCGCTGCGATGCCGGCGGTGGTCGATCAACTGGTCTGTCTGTATCGGGGTGGACAGCCGGCCGAGGCGCGCTGAAATGTGCGGCATCATCGGCTATCTGGCGCAGCCTGGCGCGTCGGCTCCCGGCCGCCAGGTCGGCGAGCGGATGAATCAGGCGATTTTCCACCGCGGCCCCGATGAAGGCGGCTTGCATGTGGAAGATCGGGTGCTGCTTGGCATGCGTCGACTGGCGATCATCGATCTGGCTGGCGGTAGTCAGCCGATGCACAGCGCTGACGGTCAGGTCACCCTGGTATTCAATGGCGAGATCTACAACTTCCGCGCTTTGCGTGCCGAGCTGATTGCGCGCGGGCATCGCTTCCAGAACGATTCCGACAGTGCGGTGATCCTGCACGCCTATCTTGAATGGGGCGAAGCAGCGATCGCCCGACTTAACGGGATGTTTGCTTTTGCGATCTGGGATCGGCGCAACGAGCAGCTGCTCTTGGCGCGCGATCGGCTGGGCAAGAAGCCGCTGTTTGTCTGGCAGGGGAGGGAAGGCGTTGGCTTTGCCAGCGAGCTGAAGTCGTTGCTGGAGTTGCCGGGCTTCGATCGTGAGGTCGATCAGTGTGCATTCCCCGGGTACTTCGCTTTCGGGTATGTGCCCAGCCCGCGTTCGATCTTCCGCTCGGTGCACAAGTTGCCGGCGGGGCATTTCGCGCTGATCCGCGGCGGCCAGTACCGCGAGCAGCGCTATTGGCAACTCGACTTCACTCCCAGTTTCAGCGGTAGCATCGAGAGCGCCAAGGAGCAGCTGAGCCGGTTGCTGGATACCGCGGTCAGCGATCGCTTGGTCGCCGATGTTCCGTTTGGTGCGTTTCTGAGCGGCGGGCTCGATTCGAGCGTGGTGGTGGCACTGATGCAGCGCCATCTGCGTCAGCCGGTGAAGACGTTCTCGATCGGTTTCCGCGAGGCGCGCTACAGCGAGCTTTCCGACGCCCGGCGAGTGGCCGAGCATATTGGCACTGAGCATCATGAGTTGGTCGTCGAGCCCGATGCAACTGAACTGGTAGATAAGTTGGTCTGGCATCTGGATGAGCCGTTTGCCGATTCGTCGGCCTTGCCGACCTATCTGGTGTCCGAGTTGGCCGGTCGACAGGTCAAGATGATCCTGTCTGGTGACGGTGGCGATGAGGCGTTTGCCGGCTACGACCGTTACCTCAAGTTTCTCCAATTGCAGCGCCTCGGCCTGCTGCGCGCGCCCCTCGGGCTGGCGCTGCGAGCGGCCGGACGGCTGATTCCCGGAATCCGTGGCTTTCGACTTGGTCGGGTCGGAGAGCGGCTGGCGATGAGCTTCGAGGATCGCTATCTCAGCGGTGTCGGGCTGAGTCGCGCCGCCGAGCTGAGCGCCCTGCTCGGCTACGCGGTGGGCAATCCCTACCGCGACCTGCACCCGCTGTTTGCCCGAAGCGCCGGCTGGCCGGCGCTGGATCGCATCGTCGATGTCGATATTCATAGCTATCTGCTGGATGACATCCTGGTCAAGCTGGACCGGATGAGCATGGCGGCCTCGATCGAGGGTCGCGCGCCCCTGCTCGACTACCGGGTAGTGGAGTTCGCTGTGCGCCTGCCGCAGAACCTGCGCGTGCATGCGGGGCGCGGCAAGCACCTGCTAAGGGAAGTCGCCCGCCAGTGGCTGCCAGGCGATGTGCTGGATAAACCCAAGCAGGGCTTTGCCATTCCGCTGGTGGAGTGGTTCCGCGCCGAGCTTGGGGCGATGGCAGCGGATATCTTCGCCAGTCGCGCATTTCGTGAGCGCGGCTGGGTGGTGCCGGCCGAGGCCGAGCGACTGCTGACGGCACACCGCGGCGGTGGCGAGAACCATGCCGAAACCCTGTGGCAGGTGCTTTGCCTGGAGATCTGGGCGCGGCGGTACATCGACAGGCGGCCGTAGTGCTTAACATCTTGCTCGGCGTGCTGGTGTTCTACACCGTGAACCAGATCCACTTTCCGCTGGAGCTGGGTCTGCCGGGTCTGAATGTGGCCAACCTGCTGTTCTTTGCTGCCCTGGCGCTGTTGATCCTGCGCTCGGGCAGCGCCCCGCGTCCGCCGACATTCGCCGGTGGCGCTCTGCGTCTGTACTTCATTGTTGCCGGCATCGGCATGCTGATCGGCATGCTGGCGCGCCCGGCCGATGCCATGGCCGATGTCACGTACTGGAAGACCCTGATCTTCTATCCGCTGTACTACTTCCTGTTCTATTACGCCGTCGACGATCTGAAGAGCTGCCGCCGGCTGATCCTGTTGGTCTTGGCGACGGCCTTGATTGCCGGCCTGGAGGCGTGGTCGGAGGCGCGCGCCTACGGCATCGGCGGCTATGTCGAGAGCCATCGGGCCGCCGGGCCGTTCGGTCCTGATTTTCGCTCGGCCAATCGGGCTGGCGTGTTCTACGCCATGTTCATTCCGGTCTTCGCCGCCCTCGCCTTGCTCTACAAGGGTCGCTTCAGCTGGCGCATGCTGGGCCTGGCCGGACTGTTGATCCTGGCCGGCGCGGTGCTGGTGACCTATTCGCGGCAAAGCTATTTCATCGGCCTGCTGGGGCTGGTTCTGGTGATGCTGCGGCGCGGGCCCGGCATGGTTATCTTCGGCCTGGTAGCCCTGATCACCGTGCTGCCCTGGTTGCCGCAAGGCGCGTTCGAGCGGGTGGAGGAGACCAAGCAACAAGGTGAGCATGGTCAGGAGGAGTTCGATGACAGCACCGCCAGCCGCTGGGATATCTGGGCCGGCGCGCTGGAAATGTGGGCGGAGAATCCGGCCGGCATTGGCCTCAACCGATTCAAGTCACAGATTGGCAACTATTCGATCTACGCCGGCAAGGATGCCCACAACTACTACGTGCTGACCCTGGCGGAAGCCGGTGTTCAGGGGCTTCTGACCCTGCTGTGGTTGATGTTCTGTCTATATCGACTGGGGCGCTGGGCCGCTGCGCAGGCCATGGATGCCGAAGCACAGGCCTTGGCGGTGGGGTTCAAGATCGCCGTGGTCTGCATGGCGCTGGGCAATATCTACGGCAGCCCGTTCACTGAGGGCTCGGTGATGGCCTGCTTCTGGGCCCTGGCAGCCCTGGTCGAGCGCTTCATGCAGTTGCGCTGGGAGGAGATCGAGCGACAGCAGCAGTTGGTCGAGCAGCTGGATATCGAACCGAACCCAGATGCCATCGAGATGCGGGCATGAGCAAGGCCAATCTGGGGGGGGCGCTCACGCTCTCGGTGGTCGGCGGCAGCGGCAAGCTGCTGGCCATCCTGAAGACCATGTTGATCGCCGCCTTGTTCGGCGCCAGTGCCGAGCTTGATGCCTTCTGGGTGGCCTACTCCCTGCCGATGCTGTTACCGGCCCTGCTGTCGACGGTGATCACGGTCGCCTTCGTACCGCGCTTCATGGCCAGCCTGGAGGGCAAACAGGGACACGATGACTGGCGCGGCGCCAATACCCTGTTCACCGTCATCTTGCTGCTTTCGCTGCTGGTGTCGGTGCTGTTCTTTGTGCATGCCGAATGGCTGGTCAATGCGCTGGCGCCGGGTCTGGCCGAGGCCAAGCGCGGCGAGGCGGCACGCCTGACGCGCATCCTGCTGCCCTGCGTTCCACTGTTGACCCTGTCCTCCCTGCTGTCGGCGATCTGCAATGCGCGCGAGCGCTTCGTGCTACCTGCACTGGAAGGCGTGCTGACGAATATCACGGTGATCGCCGCGGCCTGGTGGCTGGCGCAGCGTCTTGGCATCAGCGCCCTGATCATCGGTGTGCTCAGTGGTTTTCTGCTGCAGGCGGCGATTCTGTTGTGGGGCTGTCGTGATCTGCTGCGTTCCAGTCTGCGCCCGGCACTGGATTTCCGCCATGCCGATTTCACCGGTTCGGCTGGGCATCTATTGCCCTTGCTGGTCGGCTCGGCCGGCGCCGTGGCAACCAGCCTGATCAACCAATACTTTCTGTCGCATGGCGCCGAAGGGGCGATCTCGGCGATGGCCTATGCCTCGATGTTCGCCTTCCTGCCGCTGGAAGTGTTTGCTCAGAGCGTGATCACCACCTTCTATCCGAGCTTTGGTCGCCACTTCGCTCGTGCCGAATACGCCGAAGCCGCCCAGCGCTATCGCGAAGGGCTGCGCCTGGTGCTGTTTCTTACCCTGCCCTGTGCCGTGCTGTTGGCCTTGTTTGCCGAGCCGATCATGGTCTTGCTGCTGGAGCGCGGCTCGTTCACGGCCGAAGACACCCGCCTTACCGCCCGTATCACCGTGCTGCTGACCCTGGGGCTGGTGTTCCGCAGCGTCGCCTTCTTCAACTATCGGGTGCTGCATGCCGCCCTGCAGCCCTGGCGCCAGGTGTTGATTGGTCTGCTCGGCATCGCCACCCACATGGCATTGTGCCTGCAGTGGGTGGATCAGCACGGCGCCGCCGGAGTGGCCTTGGCCGCTTCGCTGTCGATGCTGCAGTCGGCCTTGCTGTCCGCTGCCTTGGCGAGCCGAGCTCTGAGGCTGCAATGGCAACGCTCGCAACTGGCTGAACTGGCGCATCTACTGGGTCTGGCGCTGTTGCTGGCCGCCGCGGCCTGGTGGTCGCTGCCCTGGCTGTGGGCCGAACCCGATCAGCAACGCTGGCAGCAGGCGTTGATGGCGGTGACGGGCGGTGCCCTCATCGGTCTGGCGACCCTGGTAGTGGCTGTGCTCACCGGCCAACCGGATGTGAATTGGTTGAAGCAGCGAGTATTGCGCAGGCGCTGAGGTTGCACTGTACTAGTGGATATGGATGTTAAGAATGTATTGTTTCGATTGATGGCTCAACCGTTCGTCGCCCGAAACGCCGACTTTCATCGACCGACATCGTCATGTCGCATGCAATCGTTTAGTGTGTTGGCGCTGGAGTCTAATGATCAAATGGAACTGAAAATGAGCGCGGCAATCTCGAAGGCGAAGATGTCGAATCCGAGTCGAAGCGATGACACTATGAGCGTCGTGATACGCAGACGCTCGTGGGCGATGATGTCATTGTTGCTGGTGGCGGCCTTGCTCGCCTCGCGCAGCGCCGAGGCGTTCTACCACAACGGTTTCGAAGCTCTGGATCCCTCAGTCTGTGGTGACTTCTACGCCCCCGGGTTCACCCCGGTCGAAGGCATGATCGCCGCGCCAGCACCGGGCGGTGCGCGGCCGGCGAAGGGCGTGGAGTTGACCGACCCGGCGTTCGGCACCTGCGTGGTGCGTGCCACTGCCCATGCCAGTGAACCGCCCAGCGGATTCGCCCGCAACGACTATTCGCGCCGCCAGGCCTTCAATGCCGACAACAGCTTTTTCATCGTCAACGCCCTGAACGGCTTCTGGCATCTGTACGATGCCAAGACGCTGGCCTTCGTGCGCACTCTGAATGGCCCGGCCGGCGATGCCGAGCCACAATGGCATCACAGCAACCCGAACTGGCTGTACTACGTGCCGACCAATGGCGGCACCGTATTGCGCCGACTCGATGTGGTCAGCAATCAATCGACCCAGGTAGCCAATTTTGCCGGTCGCCTGCCCTGGAGCGGTGTGGCGCATATCTGGACCAAGTCCGAGGGCAGCCCCTCGGCCGATAGTCGCTACTGGTGCTTTCAGGCCGAAACCAGCAGTTTCGGTTTCCGCGGCGTGTTCACCTACGATCTGCAAACCGACACCATCCTCGGCACGCGCAGCGCCAGCGACTTCGGCAACCACCGGCCCGATCACCTCAGCATGTCGGCCAGCGGCCGCTGGTGCGTGACCTCACATATCAATGGCCTTGGCGGCACCAAGGCCTTCAACGTCGATTTCAGCCAGTCGCGACAGTTGCATGGCAATTCTGAGCACTCCGATCTGGCCTTGGGGCTGGATGGCCACGACTACTTCGTGTTCGTCGACTACCAAAGCCAGAACGGCGATCTGGTGATGATTGACCTTGACACCGGTGTTCGCACCACCTTGTTTGGTACTTACATTCAGGGCACGACGACGGCTTACCATGTGTCAGGCAAGAGTTTTTCACGCCCGGGCTGGATCGTGCTTTCCACCTACGCACACGATGGCGCCGAGAAGTGGTTGCACGAACGGATCATGGCAGTCGAACTGGCCAGCAATCCGCGCATTCTTAACATCGCGCACCATCACGTGGATTACAACGGCTATTTCTCCGAGCCGCATGCCTCGGTCAGTCGGAACTTCGAGTACATTCTGTTTTCATCCAATTGGGGCAACAATTCGGATGAGGATATCGATGCCTTCATGGTGCGACTGCCGAGCAATTTCTTGCAGTAGACAGGTTGGAGTGTTGCGCGGTGGGCCACAGGCCCGCCCCACGGCTCGACAAGCCGGGCGTTTGTAGGGTGGGCGTGCCGCCCACCATCGCCGGGCCGGTACCGCGTAACGCCCAGGTTCATCGCGGTGGGCCACAGGCCCACCCTACGGCTTGGCAAGCCGGGCGTTTGTAGGGCGGGCGTGCCGCCCACCATCGCCGGGCCGGCACCGCATAACGCCTGGGTTCATCGCGGTGGGCCACAGGCCCGCCCCACGGCTCGACAAGCCGGGCGTTTGTAGGTTGGGCGTGCCGCCCACCATCGCCGGGCCGGCACCGCATGACGCCTGGATTCATCGCGGTGGGCCATAGGCCCACCCTATGGCTCGGCAAGACGGGCGTTTGTAGGGTGGGCGTGCCGCCCACTATCGCCGGGCCGGCACCGCATAACGCCTGGGTTCATCGCGGTTGGTCACATGCCCGCCCCACGGCTCGACAAGCCGGGCGTTTGTAGGGTGGGCGTGCCGCCCACCATCGCCGGGCCGGCACCGCATGACGCCTGGATTCATCGCGGTGGGTCACAGGCCCACCCTATGGCTCGGCAAGACGGGCGTTTGTAGGGCGGGCGTGCCGCCCACCATCGCCGGGCCGGCACCGCATAACGCATGGATTCATCGCGGTGGGCCACAGGCCCACCCTACGGCTTGGCAAGCCGGGCGTTTGTAGGGTGGGCGTGCCGCCCGCCATCGTCGGGCCGGCACCGCATAACGCCTGGATTCATCGCGGTGCGCCATAGGCCCACCCTACGGCTTGGCAAGCCGGGCGTTTGTAGGGCGGGCGTGCCGCCCACCATCGCCGGGCCGGCACCGCATAACGCCTGGGTTCATCGCGGTGGGCCACAGGCCCACCCTATGGCTTGGCAAGCCGGGCGTTTGTAGGGCGGGCGTGCCGCCCACCATCGTCGCGCGTCGGTGTTGCATAACGTATGGATTCGCCGTTGACTAAGGCCTGTCGAGAGTCTGTCGAACACCTACGTGGGTTCTGGCTGTAGCGTCTGCCAGTTGAAACGATAGGTGGTGGGCGGTTCGACCGGTTCGCCGGTGGCCAGGCAGGCGGCAAAGCCCGGCGGTGCGCTGAGTTTCTGCAACCACCAGTTGCGCTGCTGACCGCGGATCTCGGCCCAGCCGGGGAGCTGCGACGGGATGCGCGCTCGTTGCAGATCCCAACGCAGGCCGCCGCCATCGGCCTTGAGCAGGGCTTCGCGCGCGGTCCAGGCGTCGGTCAGGGCAGGGCTGCGCTCGGCTTCAGCAAGACTGCTCCACTGCGCCAGTTCATCCGGATTCAATACCTGTTGTGCCAGCCGTTCGCTGGGGCGGTCGATCAGGGCCTCGATGTCGATGCCCAGAGCATCGGGACCGATCGCCAACAGGGCCCAGTCACCGCTGTGGCTGAAACTGAAATCGATGCCAGCATCGCGCAGCCCGGGTTTTCCGTACTCGCCCGCTGCAAAGGCCAGCTGCTCGGCCTTGCTGCCCAGCCAATCAGCCAGTACGTAGCGCAGTGCCACATGGGCGGCGAGAAAGCGGCGCTGATGCAGCGGCTGACGCAAGCGCTGCCAGCGTTGTCGTTCCTGATCGTCCAGCACCGCGCTCTGGGTCTGCAGGGCCAGTTCATCGACCTTGCCGAGGTCGATCAGAGTGATGGCGATGGGCTGTTGGCTCGGCTTCACGGCGGGAGACTGAACGGCAAGAGTGTCTATGGTAGACGAGCCGAGCTGCCATTCGCCGCCGCGGCCGACCTCCGTGGCCGCGGCGGGCTGTCCCGATCTCGTGCGCCGATGGCACGCGGCGCCGAGATTGCCGAAGTCTCAATCCGGCATGCGGGTCATCAGAACCCTTCAGCCGGCAGATGGATCATATAGGCATCGAGATCCGTTGCTGATGTTGTACCCCAGTTGCTGTTGAAAAGAATGCGTCTGAAGTCACGGCTGACGCTGGCATGCGGCTCGGTCCAGTAGCCGTTGTACGCACTGTGATGATGGGCCAGCTGAAAGATCCTCGGGCTGGCCCTCAGCTCCATCGCGAACAGCTTCTCCATGTACCACTGCCGTGGTCCATACCCGGCATAGCTCGACACCAGCACCCAGCCCGGTCGATCGAAGGATTTTCCTGAGAAGTGGAAAGCACTGGCTGCGCCAGCGCTATAGCTGCTGAACAGGTCGGTGCGTTGTCCGGTGTCGATATCGAGCATGAACACCGCGCCGTCGTTGCTCTGGTAGTCCACTGCAACAAAGATGTCGTGTCCCTCTGCGCTCAAGGCCAGATCAGAGTGTTCAGAGGTCGAGTGCAGCGGCACGCTATGGCCGAAATCGCGCGACCAGGCCACAGTGCCGCCGCTGCCGGCCAGATGCGAGATCACGCACCAGCGCCCGCTGGCCGACATGCTGACATGATCGGGGCGTGCCGATATCGACTTGCTGCCGACGATGCTGTCGCTTTGCAGGTCGTAGACAAATACGCCCAGCGTCGAAAAACTGCTGTTCTCGGCCATCAGGCACCAGTAGCGGCCGTCAGCTGAGGGACTGCCTTCCGACTTGGTCCAGATATGCGCCACCCCGTTCCAGGGCAGGCGGCCGGCAAAGTGGGTGACGATGCGGGTGCTGCCGCTCACCACATCGAGTTCGCGCAAGTCGGTACCGCCATTGGTCTGTACGTAATACAGCTTGCTTGGATCGGTCGGATGCCACTGCGGTTCGGCATCGCCGGCCAGGCCCGGTAGTACGCCGATATAGGCCAGGGTATTGGCGTCGTACTGATGCCAGAAGCCATTCAGGCTGAACACCAAGAAGCGCGAGTTGTCGGCGTTGAAAGCCTGGCGGCGCGAGTAGTCATTGCGGGCAAAGCTGCTTGGTGGCTCGGTCGCATGATCGGTGGCGCGCACGCCGCAGCTGCCGAAGCTGAGGTCGGCATAGGCACTGCCCTTGGGCGGTCGGCCGGCGCTGGGAATGGCTGGATTGAGCAAGCCTTCGACAAAGCTGAAACTGCTGTCGTAGAAACCGCTACAGGCGTGCTGGTGGCCAGGCGGCGGAGGCGGTGGTGTTGGCGCGGTAACGCTCAGGTTGGCAAAGGCAAGGCCCTGCCGGCCTTCGGCATCGCGAATTGTCACCCTCAACGTGTAGCTTGCTGCGGGGGTGGCGGCGGCGATCTCGGTGCTTAGCGAAAACACCAGGTCGCCAGCGCTGGCGTCGCCCGACTGACCGCTATCGTTCAGTGCCGCGGTCACGCTGCCGCCGAGTGCGCCCAGATCGGCCAACACCTGCAATCCTGTGCTGCTCGGCTGGCTGCCCGGAGTGACGCTGACCTGCAGCAGGATCGACTGCCCGGCCTGCTGCGACTGCGGCGTGATCTGTGCCGTGCCGCTTGGTGCGGTCGGAGCTGGCGGTGGCGGCGGTGGTGGTGCGCTGGTGCTCACCGTCAACAGCAGCTCGGAACTGCCGCTGCGGCCTTGTCGATCGCTCACTGTGATCGGTAGTCGATAGTCGCCAGCCGTCAGTGAACTCGGCAGGCTGATCGCAAAGGAATGGCGATCGTCGTTGGCGATCAGGTCGCCATTACTGCCATCATCGCTGAAGCGCTGACTGCGGCGGCCGCCGATCTGACGCAGGTCGGCATTGACCCGGATGCGGGTGCTGGTCGGGTTGCTGGCTGCTGTCACGACGGCACTTAACACAATGCTTTGGCCGGCTTCGGCCGCGACTGGCGTGCTGCTGAGGCTCAGTCCCGTGTTGGGAGGTGGGGCCGGATCACCGGTAACGATGCTCACTGTCTGCGTACTCTCGGCACGGCGGCCCTGAGCATCGGTGACCCAGGCACGCACCGTGACCGATCCTGCGCTCAGCGCAGAGGCGATGTTTTCGCGGTAGCTAAACAGGCCGTCGCCAGCGACTGCGTCACCGTAGCGGCCGTCGTCGAACAGATCCTGCGCTACGCTTCGGCCCAGTCCACTGAGATCGGCCTTGGCGCTGAGCCCAGTACTGGCGGGCGCCGTGCCTGCCTGTACCCGCAAGGTTACGACCACCCAATCGCCCGGTCGCAGGCTGCTGGGATCCAGGCTCAGCGCGGCCGTCGGCGCGGCGGCATGGGCGCAGAACAGCGGAGCCCACAGCAGCAGGCCCAGCCAGCCAGCATGGCGCTGGCTTCGCAGCGGGGGATAGTCATGCGCGGATGTCGCCGTCCAGTCGTGCGATTGCATATGCCTCTCCTTTGAGAGTGAATCGCGACGTTGTGCGACCCAGGAGCCGGGTCCACGGGCGTCGGTGCGGAGAAACTCTGCGCCGCCGCATGACAAAGAAGTGAGAACCACCGCGCCCTTTTGCCGCACAGGCGCTTTGGGTCATTGGAACTGCGAACCACCACGCATCGAAAGCGTGAGCGGTTCCTCAATCAGCGAGCGCTGGCGGCATTGATGGTTAAGAATACGGAAGGGTCAGTTGATCCTTGGCTTCGTTGCCGCAGGCCCTTCGGTCTGCTCAGGACATCGCCTCGATGCGCTCGGCCAGCGCGTCACTGCGCACCCTGAGATTGTCGAAGGGTGCATCGACCAAGCCCCGTGCCCATGCTGTCCCGGCTGGGTAAATAGGACAGCAATCCAGCCTAGCCCGGATATTTCATGAGGTCGCGCCGAAAGATCCGGCGATTCCAGGCGGGGCGAGAGTTTCGACCGATGGTGTTGAGATAACAGAGTGTTGGCGATCTTTCGGCGCTGGCACGGCCCTCATTCGGCCGCTGCGCGGCTACGCAGGGCATTCGCCCTGAGGTCTTTTGCGCCGATTGCGGCGTTGTTCGGCTGCTACGCAGCAACGGCTACTTCGTAGCCTGCGCCTTCGCTACGCTCGGTCGGCTGCTACGCAGCAACGGCTACTTCGTAGCCTGCGCCTTCGCTACGCTCGGTCGGCTGCTGTCGCAGCTACGCGGGACTGCGTCCCGATCTCGCCCAAGTGGGCCCACCACTTGGGCTCGTCGCGCCTTGCACTCGGCGCAAAGTCCTCGGTGATCATCCGCGCCCCCTCATGAAATACCCGGGCTAGTCAAACGACCAGGTAATGCCAAAGCTCCACTCACGGTGCTGGTAGCGGTTCAACTGCAAACCGGCGCCGGGCGAGGTTTCGATGTAGAAAACGTCGTCCTCCAGCGCATTGCGCAGGCCCCAGTCGAGACGCAGACGCGGTGCTCGGGGCGGTCGATAGCTCAGGCCCAGATTGAGCACATCGTAGCCATCCTGGAAGCCGGCTATGCCGCGGTCGGCGCGCCGACCGACATGTTGCCAATGCAGGCCACCCGACCAGGCTTCGCCCTGGTTGAACAGCAGGGCGAGATTGCCCAGGGATTCCGGCTGGGCGACGCTCGGCCCGCCGAAGCCTTGCAGTGGTTGGTCGGGTGGGCGCACCGCCGCGCGATCATCGAGCGTGTTGGCAGTCGACCATGTCGCCTGCACTTTCAGCCAGCGCCAGGGCTGATGGGTCAGTTCAAACTCCAGCCCCTGTGCACGAATGCCCAGGTTCTGCTCAAAGAACTGATTGAACGGCGGAAACAGCAGGTCGCTGATCCGGTTGGAAAAGCCGGTGGCGCGAAACACGGTGTTCGGGCGTCGATAGACGTAGCCGATCTCGCGGGTTTCGATCTTCTCGAACTCGCGACGGCCGATGCTCTGGCCGTCGACGAATTGCTCGTTGACGGTGGGCGATCGAAAGCCCTCGGCATACTGTGCTTTCAACAAGTGATGATCGCTGATCTGCCAGACCGCAGCGAGTCGCGGCGTAAGTTCGGAGTCGATATCCTGCAGCTCGTCGTAGCGCACCCCTGCGGTAATCTGAAACCTGTCGTTAAGATCGACCTGATCCTGCAGCACGAGAGAGCGCATGTCGCGGCTGTCAATGGTCTCGCCGGCCGCCGGGCCTTGCCGGCTGACGGCGCTATCGATACCCAGTCGTGCCCATTGCGCCTGCAGCAACAGTCGATGGCGGCCGAGTCGGTACGACCAGTCGCCACCCAGCTCAGTACGAGGTCCTTCGAACAAGGTGTTCTGGCGCTCATATTCATTGTGCTGTCGCTGTAGCCAGAGCGCACCACGGTTGTCGTCCTGATTCAGCCAGTTGTAGCGAAGCTCAGTGTTATAGCTGCGTTCCTTCTGCAGGTTGCTGGCAAATGGCGAGGGCGGTGGTGGCTGGCCGGGGCGCGGATTGATCCGCCTGAGCCCTTGCCAGTCGCGGTCCAAGGCCACCAGCTTGAATGACAGATCGCGCAGCGCCAGCTTCAGGTTCAACATCCGACGCTGCTCATCGTTGTCCAGCGCATCGGTGGTGTCGTAGCGGTCGCTTTCCCAGCTGGAGACATTGCCGCTCAGCGAAACCTCATTGGTCTCGGCACGATGGGCAAAGTGGGCGACGATGCTGCGACGATCTCCGCGCCCGACGCCGATCGAGGCAGCATTGCCCTGATGGCGGGTGATCAGATTGACCAGGCCCATATAGGCGAAGTCGCCATGCACGCCAGAACCTGGACCGCGAATCAGTTCGATCCGCTCGATCTGTTCGATCGGCGTCAACAGCACGCTGCCATTCTGGAACGCGGCCTCGCGTGAAATCGGCAGTCCGTCGACCAGCACTTTCACATTGCCGCTGTTGAAGAAGAAATCGACGCTGCGCACCCTCAGTGCCGGCGATCCATACTGGTCGCGACTGATGTCGATGCCGGGCACGAAGGCCAGCGCTTCAAGCGCGGTGCGGGCGCCAAGCAGGCGCGCTTCGTCGGCGTGCAGCACGGTGATGATGCCGGGCACGTAGTCGGCATTCTGTCGGCTGCGGGTGGCGAGCTCGGTCTCCTCGGCCAGCAGTTCCAGCAACTGATCGAGGTCTTCCTCCTGCGCCTGCGTCACGCATGGCAGTGTGCACAGCGCGGTCGACAGCAAAGCTACCGACCAGCGTCGAGTCCAGAGTCGATCCGATTGATGCGAGATCAGGGCGTTGAGCATGTCAGCCTCCGGCGCGCAGGGGGGTGATGGCGTCATGGTCGTAGTGGCGCAGCATGGCTTGGCGTCGTCCTTGGCGTTTGGCTTGATAGAGCAGGGTATCGACGGCGGCCAGGGCGGCATCAATGCTGAGTTCGGGGCGCGGTCGCACGTCGAGCACGCCGAGGCTGAGGCTGACATAAGGGCCGGCAGACGATAAAGGATGCGGCAGTTGCAATTCGGCAATCGCGCTCAGCATGCGTTGTGCCTGGGCAGCGCTGTCCTCGGCCCGACTGATCACGGCGAACTCTTCGCCGCCATAGCGGGCGACCAGATCATCGGTGCGCGCGGCGCCTTGCGCCAGCGCCGCGGCCACATGCTTCAAGCACTGGTCGCCCGGACCGTGTCCGAAGTGATCGTTGTACTGCTTGAAGTGATCGACGTCACCGAGCATCAGGCACAGAGTGTCGCCGTGGCGCTGCGCGGCATGCCAGCGCAGCTGCAGCTCGCGGTCGAAGCGGCGCCGGTTGGCGATGCCGGTCAGACCATCGATCTCGGCCAGCTGGGCCAGTTGATCGCGTTGCCGTTTTAGCTCGACATGGGTGCGTACGCGGGCGCGAACGATGGCCGGACTGATCGGTTTGGTGATGTAGTCGACCGCGCCGGCATTCAGGCCGGCCTCTTCGTTGTCCAGCTCATTCATGGCCGTGACGATGATCACCGGGACGTCGCGGCAAACCGCCTCAGCACGCAGTTCCGCCAACACCTCAAGCCCATGTCGGCCGGGCATCACCAGATCGAGCAGGATCAGGTCCAGCGGCAGCCGACAGGCCAGCGTCGTCACCTCATCGGCGCGAGTGGTGAAGCGCACGTCGTAGTCGTCGCCCAGTGCCTCGGCCAACACCTGGATGTTCAGCGGCTCATCGTCGACGATCAGAATGCGCGCAGGGGTGGCCCAGGTCGTGTCGGCAGTCACGGCGACAGCTCCTGCTGCGCCAGGCGCAGCTTCAATCGTTGCAATTCGGTATTGGCCTGCTGCAGATCCAGACGTTGCATCGCACTGCGCAGCGCCTCACCCTCGGTCGAGCGACTCAAGGCTGCCGGCAGATCGGACAGCAGCTGTTCGGCCAGGCGCGCAGCATCGAAACGTCGGGCCTCCAAGGCCGCCTCCAGCGCGCTGACTGTCTCTTGCCAGCAGACCTCGCCGTGGCGCGGCGCTTGGTCGCTGTCCGCGCCATCCAGGGGCAAGCCTTGCAAGGCCTGCAGCGCGCCGCCCAGGTGGCCGAGTGCCGCTGCGCTGTCCTCGCCGGCGCGCAACGCCTGTTCCAGCTGGCGTGCCGATTCGGCCACTTCGATCGCACCCAGGGTGGCGGCTGCGCCCTTGATGGTGTGGGCCAACGCCAAGGCGGCCTCAACATCGACTTTCGCCTGCATCGCCAGGCGTTGGGCGCTGTCGCGATGGCGTTGGCGGAACTCGTGGAGCAGCCGCAGTAACAGCGCATGCTTGCCATTGACCCGGGCCAGAGCAGCATCGACATCGATGCCGGGCAAAGCCGGCAGATTGCTGCCGCTGGCGCTGGCTGGCTCGGCGCTTGGCAGCACGGTGCTGGGTTCGCGCCGCAGCCAGCGTGACAGCGAGCGAATCAGGGCGCGCTCGTCGATCGGCTTGGCCAGGTAGTCGTCCATGCCGGCGGCCAGAAAACGCTCACGGTCGCTGGCCATGGCATGCGCGGTGAGCGCCACCACCGGTAGCCTGGCCAAGTTGGCGTCCTGTTTGATCAGTCGGGTGGCTTCGATGCCATCCAGTTCGGGCATCTGCACGTCCATCAGTACCAGATCCACGCGGGTGGTGCGCAGTTTGTCCAGCGCGATTCGGCCGTTCTCGGCCATGACCACCTGTAGGCCGAGCCCGCTTAGCAACTCGCCAGCGACCTGCCGATTGATCTCGTTGTCTTCGGCCAATAGCACCCGTTGGCCGGGCGCAAAGCGGCCTCCCTGAACATGGGGTTGCGTGACGGGCGCCTCGCCGGGCAGGCCGCCTTGACGATGCATGGCGCGCACCGCTGCATCGAACAAGGTCGAGGGACTGACCGGCTTGTGCAGGAAGACATCGATACCACTGCGTTCAGCTTCGGCGGCCAGGCCTTCGTCTCCGTAGGCGGTAACCATCAGGCAGGCCGGCAGACAGCGGCGTCGCCGCAGTTCGCGCACTGCCTCCAGACCGTTCTGGCCCGGCAGACGGAAGTCGATCAGTAGTAGATCGAACGGCGTACTGCTGTGCTGGATCAGTTCCAGCGCGCGCTCTGCGCTGTCGGTCAGGCTGACCTCGAAGCGCAGAGACTCCAGCATATGGCCGAACACGTCCCGTGCGATCGGGCTGTCATCGACGACCAGGGCACGCAGCCCCTCGCGCAGTGGCGTCGGTGCAACGTCATGTTCAGGCTGGGCTGCCTTGAAGCGTGCACTGAAGTGGAAAGTACTGCCGCGGCCCGGTTCGCTCTCGGCGCCAATCGTGCCACCCATCAGTTCGACCAGTCGCTTGCTGATCGCCAGGCCAAGCCCGGCGCCGCCGTGCTGACGGGTGCTGGATTCGTCCATCTGGGTGAAGTGCTCGAACAGCCGCGGCAAGGCCTCGGCTGGAATGCCGATACCCGAGTCGCGGACGGCAAAGCGCAGCAGTAGCGCATCGCCGCGTTGCTCAAGCAGGCCGATCTCGACCACGATGGCGCCCTGCTCGGTGAACTTGATCGCGTTGACCACCAGATTGACCAGCACCTGTTGCAGGCGCATGGCATCGCCGACCAGATGGCTGGGCACTGCCGGGTCGCAGTCGATCAACACATCCAATTGTTTGTCCCGCGCACGCTGGCCGACCAGGGCGGTCAGGTCGGTGAGCAATTCGTCGAGCGAGAACTCGCTGTTGACGATGCTCAGCCGGCCAGCTTCGATGCGGGACAAATCGAGGATATCGTCGATGATGCCGAGCAGCATGCGCGCCGAGGCCTCCAGCTGACTGAGCTGGCTGCGCTGGCGCGAAGTCAGCGGCGACTTGCCGAGCAGGGTGGCCATGCCAATCACCGCATTCATCGGCGTGCGGATTTCATGACTCATATTGGCCAGAAACTGGCTCTTCGAGCGGCTGGCCGCTTCGGCCTGGTCACGTGCGCGGCGCAACTCGGCCTCCAGGGCACGTTGCTCGGTGACGTCGCGGGCAATGCCGTCGATGGCGCGGATCTGGCCCTTGTCATCGAGCACGGCCACTTCGGTGCATTCTAGTCGGTGCAGCTGACCCTGTGGGTCGCGCACTTCAAACTCAAACTGGCTGCTAAGGCCGCTGCGCGGCTGTTGCAGACGCTGCAATGAGGCCTGGTTGATCGGGTTGTCGGTGAGCAGATCGCCGCGCCGCCGGACGAATTCCTCGGGCCCGACCCCAATCACCCGTTGCACCGAATCGCTGACTGAGATGATCCGGCCAGCGGCATCGCGACCGTAAACGAAGTAGTTGTCGAGATTGTCGATCAGATGCTGCAGCTTCAGCTCATTGGCGGCCAGTGCCTGCTCCGCGGCCAGGCGTGCCAGCTGCTGCTGCTCAAGTACCCGCAGCAGCCAGACCAGGGCGCCGCCAAGCAGGACCAGCAGGCCGGCAATAAACAGGCCCTGGCCATACAGTTGCTGTCGGACGTCGCCACTGAAGGCCTGATAGAAGCCGTCGCTGACCTGGAACTGAGCCACGCCGATCAGGGCGCTGGTGTGGGGGTGGTAGAGCTCGGCCTGCACCGGGAAGCCGTGCGCCCCGGGTTCGCCGGCGCGGCGATCCAGACTGCCGGCCTCGGCATCTAGTTGCTGGTAGTCAAGGGTCAGGTTCAGGGCCAGGAAGAACGGATCGTCGCGCCGCGGATCACGCAACAGGAGCAGGCTGTCGATCACCTCATCCAGTTGCAGCGAGCGTTCGGTCGGGTCGTCCAGACCCAATGCCTGGGCGATGCCGCTGGCCTGCGCCTGGGCCAGCACCTGCGCCTGGGATTCGGCCTCGCTGCGCAGCCGTGGCTCGAGCAGGGTGGTCCAATACAGCGCCAGGGCTGACTCCAGAATCAGGGCCAAAAGGGCAAAGCTGAGCATGACCAGCAAGGAGGCGCGCGAGGTCATGGCTGTGCCCGCGAGTGGTCGAGATAGAACTGGCGCAGGATGATGCCGGAACTGCGCAGGGTGCTGAGATTGACGAAGGGCTGGACCTTGGCCTGCACGGACACGCCCGCGGTGGCGCCGCGCTCGACATCGCCTTCGAACGGTGAGTACAGGATGACGCCGTGCTCAATGCACCAGGCCAGCAAGCGAGCAAAACTCGGATCGTCCAGCGGCTGGGCCAGGAAGATCGCCATCGGCGCAGCGACCGCTGCGTCGGGCAGATCACTGACCAGACTGAGCTGGATCTTCATGCCGCGCACCAGGGCCCGAGGCCCATTACCGGGCGGCGCGATCAAGGGCAGCAGAGGCTCGGCATCGCGCGGCCGGTCGCTCCACACCCAGACTTCCAGCAGGCCCTCGTCGGACTGCTTGCTCGGCAACTGCTCATCGGCCGACAGCAAGGCGCGCATCAGTCGTGCCGCAGTGCGCACGCGTCGATCATCGTAGCTGTCGGCCTGAACCTTGGCGCCGGCCAGGCCGAGACTGAGCGCGAGACCGCAGATCAGCAGCCAAGCCCAGGGCCGTCGCGGCCGGCGAACCGCGCGCATCACCGCACGATCCCGGGCAGGCGCAGCAGCTGGCAGTGGCGGCGGTCGGCAGGCAATCGTGCGGTCTCGCTATCGGGGCCTATTCCCCGCTCTGACATAATGCGCTCAGATCGTGGAGGAACTAAGGAGAGGCGGACATCGTGACTCAGTCTGCAGCCGCTGAACAAGCCGACCGCGAGCGGCATTGCTTGATTGTCGAAGATGAGCCGGCGCTGGCCCTGCTGCTGCAGGATACGCTGCATGAGGCCGGATTCCAGACCACGGTGCTGGCAGAAGGCGCCGGCGTGGTGGCCTGGGTGCGTGAGCATGCGCCCACCGTGGTGCTGCTGGATCTGGTCTTGCCCGGTGGCGATGGCTTTGCCATCTGCAAGGAAATTCGTGCATTCAGCACCGTGCCGTTGATCATGATCACTGCCCGGGCCGAAGAGGCCGATCGATTGCGCGGCCTCGACATTGGCGCCGATGACTACGTGTGCAAACCGTTCCACGCCGCCGAGGTGGCGGCGCGAGTGCGCGCCCTGCTGCGGCGCTCGATTGCCTGGCGCGAGGCAACCCCCGGCTCGCCGCTGCAGCTCGATGAAGACTGCTTCGAGGCGCGCTGGCATGGCACCGCACTGGAGTTGACACCGGTGGAGTTTCGGCTGCTCCGCACCCTGGGCAAACGGCCCGGTCGGGTGTATTCGCGCTCGCAGCTGTTGGACACGGTCTACGTTGACGACCACGTGGTCAGCGATCGCACCATCGACAGCCATATCAAGAACCTGCGGCGCAAACTGCAGGAGGTGACCCCGGACAGCCAGCCGATCGAGTCGGTGTACGGCGTCGGCTACAAGTTCGTCGGCTGAGTCTGAGTCGCTGCCACGTTCTCCATTCTCTCTGCACATTCGGCGTCCACACTGCTCGCCAAGCCAACAGGTGGAGAACGAAATGAGCGTTGTGATGCTGCTGTTGCTGGTTGCCGGCGTGACCATGGCCATCCATATGCACCAGAGCGCCTTGCGCGCCCGTCAGCGGGCCAAGGCACGCCGTCCAAGCATGACCCGAATCATCGATCCGAAGCGTCAGGGCGGTCGAATCAGCCCGGTGTGGCAGCTGCATGGCAACGGTTGTCAGTGCAGCACGGCGCGACGCCTGGCCGGTCAGCGACTGGCCATTGAGGACACCGTTGCGCTGCAAGCCGACGGTCAGCAAGCGCCGCCCTGTCGCTGCTACTACCGTCCGTTGCGTGATGAGCGCAAGTCGGTGCGCCGCGATGGCAGCGAGCGTCGCAATACACTGCGTTTCGATCTGCTGGCGCAGAATCGCCGGCTCAACAGCGAGCGACGGCAGAAAGAGCAGGTGTGGAAACAGGTGGCCTAGGAAAGAATCCTTGCCCGCAGTCGATTCCCCCAGACCGACTTGTAGGGTAGGCCGCGCCAGCCATCGTGGGTGCTGACGGTGGGCCACAGGCCCACCCTACAGCGGTCGATCGTCAAGACGGCCAAGTCAACCGACCTGCCAAGTCATTCCAACAAAGTCATATTCAGCGCGTGGCGTGCGCGATCGGGGTCGGCCAGGCAGGGCACCTCATGCAGCCAGCGTCGATAATCCAGTGGCAGGTCGTGCTGTTCGGCGCCGGCCAGCACCAGGGCTTTGTACCAGTCGAAGGGGAGCAGGTCTGGGTGTTTGTCGGTGGCAAGATAGGTCAGGCATTGCAGCGACTGCGTCGCACTTCGCACCTCGACCATCGCCCGCCGATAGCCCCGCCCCAGGCCCTCGGCCCGATCCAGGGCCGGCCAGTGCGCTGGATCGATTTGGTACACCACACCATGCACGCAGTCCTGCTCGACAGCGCTGAACTCAGCATCGCATTTCCCCGAGCCATCCTGGCCGCGTTTGTCAAAGCGCAATCGATGGCCGGGCAGGCTGGCCACCGCCAGCGCTAACGCTGAGGGCGCACGATCCGGCGCCTGCAGCCGACGACTGAGCATATTGGAGCCGTAGGCAAAGTACAGTTGCAGCGCGTCGCTCATCGCTAACCCATCGTTTCGCTGGCGAGCTTAGCAGGTTGCTGAAAAACCTCCATCCGGGAGTTTTTCAGCGCAACCTCAATTGCTGCGCCAGGTCATTCAGCACCGGGCCCCAGTCGCCCGGCTCAGTCTGGCGCAGCAGGCGCGTGCTCGGATACCAGGGGGTCTGATCGCCATCCAGGCCCCAGCGCCAGTCGGCATCCTTGGCCAACAGCAGATAGACCGGCTTGCCCATGGCGCCGGCCAGATGCGCCATGGCGGTGTCGACGCTGATCACCGCATCGAGTTGCTCGACAAATGCGGCGGTGCGGCTGTAGCCATTGATCTCCGGCTCCAGGTTGTGCACACCGTGCCGCTTCAGCAGCTCAATCTCTTCACCGCTGATGGGAAACTGCAGGCTGTAGAAGTCGGCCTTGATGCCTTGCAAGGTCGGTAGCAGCGCCTGCAAGTTCAGTGAGCGGCGACGGTCGTCCTTGTGGGTGGGGCTGCCCTGCCAGACCAGGCCGATCTTGCGTTGGCCTTCCAGTCGGCGCACCTGCAGATGCGCCGGCACCTTTACATAGGGTTCCAGCATCGGCTTCGGATCATGCAGGCCGAGCAGGTGCGGCACATTCATCAGTGGCACGAAGCAGTCAAATCGGTCGCGCGGGATATTGCCCGGCACCCGGCTTTCATCGACCCCGGGAATGCTGCTGACCAGTTCGGAGAGCTTTTCCGGCCCGACGTAGATCAGCTCCTTGCAGCGTTCGCGTAGCAAGGGCAGATAACGCCAGAACTGGATGTGATCGCCATTGCCCTGCTCGCTGTGCACCAGCAGGCGCTTGTCGGCGATGTCCTCGCCGCGCCATTGCGGATGCGGACAGCGGAATGGGGTGAAGCTGGGCAGCTGCCAGCGCCATTCGTATTCCGGCCAGCCTTCCTGATAGCGATTGCTTTTCAGCAGGATCAGGCCGCGATTGAAATGTGCCAGGGCGAACTGGCGATCGATCTCGATCGCGCGCTCGAAATGACCCAGCGCCTCCTGGTAGTTCAGCAGGCGCGAGGCACACAGGCCGAGGCTGTTCAGCGCCTCGGCATTGTCCGGTTGTTCGGCAATCACTTCCGACAGCACCCGATGGCCTTCCTGCCAGCGTTCGGCGTCGACCAGGGCCAGACCGAGCTGATGCTTGGCTTGTCGGTGATCGGGCTTCTGCGCCAGGATGTCCTGATAGGCGGCGATCGCCTTGTCCAACTCTCCGCCGGCGTGGGCGCGGGTGGCGGCGGCCAGGGCATCCTGGATCGGGTCGCCGGGCGCGACCAGCTTCAATGCGTCTTCCGGCAATTCGTACGAGGTGGTCAGCAGGGGCGCACTGGCTTCGACCAGGGCCGGCGCGCGGTGCGGCAGAATCTTGATGTCGAAGATTTCCCGCACATCGCCGATAAAGTGCAGGAAGCCGACGATCTTGCCTTCCTCGATATCGACCAGATACACGCCACATTGCCGTTCATCGACCCGCTGGGTCAGCGGCAGGCCGGCAAACACCGCCGTCTCGCGCACCTGAGACAGGCCGATCAGGGCGTAGCGACCGAAGAAATCCAGGCCACGGGTAAAGCCCGGCAACTCTGCCACCGTAGTCACTGAACCATCGGTTTCGACCCGCTTCAGCGCCCCCTCGCCGGACGAAAGAAACCAGATCCGCTCGCGATACCAGCGCGGCGAGTGCGGCATGCACAGACCTTCGACCACCACCGAATCATCAGTGATGTCCATGATCCGGCCGCCGCTGGTCTTGTTGCGCCGCCAACCACCCGGCTCATCGCTGGCCCCGAGCATGCTCACATAACGCGGCCTTCCATCGCGAAAGCCAAGTCCATTCAGATGGCAACGATCGAGCAGATCGTACTGGCTGATGAAAGGTGGCTTCCAGCGCGGCACCACGCTGGCATCTTCCGACAGCGTGCAAAGACAGCTCATGCGGGTATTGATCAGCCACAGCTGCGATTCGCTGTCGTAACCCATCTCGTGGATATCGATATCGCCGGTGACATGGGTGGCGCGAAACAGGTAGGCGGCATCGTATTGGCCCTGATCGATCTTGCGCCCCACCGCCGACAGGTTGCGATAGAAATCGATCCGGTGCGCATCGCCGATGGTGAGCCGCTGGCCACCTTCCACCGCGATGCCCATCGGCTTCTTCATCGGAATGAAGTGGGTATTGGCGCCTTGCCCCTGCGGCCTGACCAGCACCAATTGCCCGGCTTGGTAGGTGGATACCACCAGGGAGACGCCGGCCTGGCGCAGGAATTCGGCAAAACTCTGAGTGTGTTGGCTGGCAAAACTCTGCATCGACTAGGTCACCGCTGCTGTCAAGGAAGGATCGGAAACTGACCGGGCAATATCGGCCGGTTCAATAATGCCGTCTGCAGTTCCGTTGCAAAAGCATAGTGTGGTTTTCAGCTCAGGGGTCGACCCATAGGCGCATCAGATTGGTCCTGACCGACTCCAGCAACAGCTTGTCCCCTTCATCACACTTCGGTCCTAGTCGATGCATCAGCTCCAGATGGTGGAACAGGATGTGGCGGTGCTGGGCGCTGGGGATGCGGCTCTGCATCCAGGTCACCGCGACCAGGCGTTGGCCGGCGGTGACCGGCAGCACTTGATGGATTACGCCGGTGGGGTAGATCACCGCCGAACCGGCGCGGCCCTTGATCCGCGGTCGTTCGCTGCCGAGCCAGATTTCCAGCTCGCCGCCTTCGTACTCCTCCGGCTCATTGAGAAACACGCTGCAGCTCATATCGCTGCGCATCGGCTGTGGCCGGGTTTGCAGCACGGCCTCGTCGAGGTGCGGGCCGTAGTGCATGCCGGGCACGTAGCGCGCGATGGTCGGGGCGGGAATGGTGCGCGGAAATGCTGTGCGTTGTACCAGGGGGTGGCCGAACAGCGCACGCACCACCACATCGCCGGCGGCTTCGACCTCCTTGTCCTGCTGATCGATCTGCTGGTTATGTTTGACCCGTGATTGCGCATTGGTGGCGCGACCGTCGACAAATTCCTTGTTCGCGGCGAGTTCGCGCAGCAGCGTGACTTGTTCGGCGCTCAACAGATCGGGGATAAGGTGGATCATGGCGGCTCGGGTCGTGGGGTCCGTGACCAGTGTAGCGGGTCGCGCAGGTCTCACTTCCGACTGGGCTTGAACCTGGAAGCAGGCCACAGCTCGTTGCGGCATCCCTGGTTAGAATGGAGCGTTTCTCGCTGCTCGTAACTCGCCCATGCCGCATCACCTGCCCCGACTCCTGTTGCTCACTGCGTGCCTGGTGGTGGCGCTACCGGCGCTTGCTCATAGTGAGGCTGATGATCTGCAGGCCTTGTTGGATGAAGAGACCGCTGAGTTGACACGAGAGCGGGCCAATTCCGACTATGTGCCGGGCATCGTCGGGGTATATCCGCGCGAGCGTCTGCAACAGCTTGGCTTCCAGACCGTGGCCGATGCGATTGCCCTGGTGCCGGGGCTGCAGGCTAACCGCGACTTCGCTGGCCTGCCACTGTATTTCGCTCGCGGCGTGCCGTTCTTCGACAGTGCTGGCGGCTTCAAGGTGCTGGTCGATGGGGTGACGCTGTCGCAGGAGAATTCCGGCATCAGTGGCGCCGTGCTGAACATGGCGATCCAGCAGGTGGAGCGGATCGAGGTGATCCGCGGTCCTGGCTCGGGCCTGTGGGGCGACTACGCCTTCGTTGGCGTCATCAATATCATCACCCGGCGTGATGACAGCCTGGTGTGGCTGGGCGGCGGCAGCAAGGATCGCCAGCACGCCGGTGCGCTATTGAGCCGCAGCGGCGAGATCGGTCGCTTCAGCCTGGGTGCCAGCCTGCGTCGCAGTGGTGAGCGCGGCGGCCCGGATCAACCTTTCAGTGCCGCCCGTGAGGATCTCAACGAACGCAGTCGACTGCTGACGCTGAGCGCCGAGTTCGCCGGCGTCGAACTGACCGGCTCGGCGGTTGGACGAGATTTCAGTCAGGCGCCGGATCCCCGTCGTTTCCCGACCGATGAGCGCAGTGCGGTGCTGCGTCTTGGCAAGCGCTGGACGCCAGCCGAAGCAGTGGCGGCCCGGGCCTATATTGAGCGCGGCCGGCACCATATTCGCACGCCGGCGATCGACTACGACGCCAGTGTCTGGCGGTTGGGCGGCGATCTCGAGTGGGGCGCTGGACTGCAGCGCTGGCTGCTGCGTGCACAGCTCAGTCGCAACACGCTGCGCCAGGCCACCTTCGTGCCGCCGGGGCCGCCGAGCCTGCCCTTGTTTGTGGTCGACGACCTCGATCAGACCCTGGTCTCCGTACTGCTGCAAGACACCCTGGCCTTGACCGATCGCTTCGACCTCACCCTGGGGCTGCGCGCCGATCGCCATGGCGATATCGGCAATCAGCTGTCGCCGCGACTGGCGGCGGTATGGCGACCTGCCGAGCAGCACACGCTGAAGGCGCAGTATTCGGCTGGGCTGCGCGCGCCGACCTTCCAGTACCTGTACGACACTGCTGAACAGCCGGTTCCAGCGGTGGATTTCGAGCAGGTGGAAACGGTGGATCTGGGCTATATCTACCGGCGCGCTGGCGCGGTCGGGCGTATCACCCTGTTTCACTCGCGCTTCGACAACCTGCGCTTGCCGCCACCGCCGTATCGGCCCGGTGCGAAAGCCGAGGCGGTGGGCATCGAGTTGGAATGGGAGCAGCGTCTGGGCCACCGGCTGCGTCTACTGAGCAATCTGAGTTGGGTCGACCCCGAGGACCAGCGGACCACCACGGTGGCGGCGGCCGACAGTGTCGGCTACGCGCGGTGGATCGGCAATCTCGGCCTGCTTGGCAGCGTCGGCGACTCGGTCGAGTGGGGTCTGCACTGGAACTATGTCGGCCAGCGCGATCTCGGCCAGATGGATGCACCGGGCTACGATCGGGTCGATCTCAGCCTGGGCTGGGTACCGCGCGCGGCGCCGCGGCTCGCCCTGCGTGCCAGCCTGCGCAATGCCTTCGACGAGGACATCGACGCCCTGTACTTCTTCGTCAACCGTGTGCAGCGTCCGGGCTGGGATGGACGACTATTCGATCTCGAACTGGAGTGGCGTTTCGATTAAACCCTATGTTCTGTGACGTGAGTACGCGGGTAGCGACCCTACCAGCGCAGCAGCGCCTGCTCGCCGCGTAGCGGCGCCCAGGCACCTTCATGCCACTCGCCGTGTTCAAAGCGGTGTAGCTGCAGTTCGATGCGCCCACCCAGGCGTCGGGCGTGGACCAGGAGCAGGCCTGAGCTGTCCCGGGCGCCAGCGCGCAGCACCAGTTTGGCCTGGCCGGGAATCTTCAGGCGCGGACTCAGCTCGGCACGACTGAGCATGGCACTGCGTTGCTCGAAGCGTTTGACGATGATGCCGTCTTCGAAGCCGTCGCGGTGGATGGTGGGGTAGAACTCGACCGCGCCAACGTCGCAGTCATCGTCGGCGACCAGATTGCCATCAATGCCGCGATCGCGACCCAGCTGGTCGGTCAGGCCGCTGCAGTTGCCATGCCGGTCGATCAGGGGCGAGTCGGCAATCAGCCGATGAGTGAGGGTGTCGCCGCCGTTGTCCGCCAGAGGCTCCAGGCGTGGATCAATCACGCCGGCGCCATCCGGGCTGCCGACCAGATTATTGCTGCCATCCGGGCTGCCGATCGGCGCCTCGTCCAGGCCCGAGCCGCGATAATCACCAATGAGATTGTCGCTGATCTGCAGCAAAGGGTTGCCGACCAGCGACAGATCGGGATGCGGCACGCCGCCCAGGCTTTGGTTGTTGGCCAATGCATTGCCTTGCAGGGACAAGGTGCCCAACAAGCCGATGTGTCGCAGGCCGCCGCCGATATTGCCCGCCGTGTTGTCCACCACAGTGGAACGCAGCACGGATACCTGCTCCAAGCTTCCCGAGCTAGTGGTCAAGGCGCCGCCGCCGTCGTCGGCATGGTTGCCGGATACCGTGGAGTCGGCCAGCGTTACCGTCGCGTCACCTTGGACATCAACAAACAGCCCGCCGCCGAGATCATCGGCGCGATTGCCGCTGATGGTGCTGCTCAGGATCTGCACATTGCCTTGGTGGGCTTCGATGCCCAGGCCGCCGCCGACGCCAAAGGAGCCGCCGTCGCGGGCGGCCAGATTGCTGTCGATCGTTGAGTCTCGCAGGGTAAGGCTGGCGCCTTCTTCCAGATCGATCCACAGACCGCCGCCACGACCATAGCCTTGACCGGTGCCTCCCGCGGTGTTTTCACTGATCAGCAAGCCGGACAGCGAGACACTGCTACCCTCCGAGGCAAATATCGCCAGACCAGCGCCTGATTTCTGGCCCGAGCCGTTCATCAGGTTGGCGTAGAACTGGCTGTCTTGCAGGTTGATCTGACTGGCGCCGCTGGCGGAGATCATCAGAGCGCCGCCTTGCGCACTGCCGCCATAACTGGCTGTATTGCCACTTAACACAGAGTTAAGTACAGATACGGTCGCGCTGGAGCCACCAATACGCGCGGCGCCGTAGATGCCGCCGCTGCTGTGGCTATTGCTGATCCGGCTGTTGCTCAATCCGAAACTGCCCCCAATGGGCAAGTAGGCGCCGATGGCAGCAGCGCGGGTGGCGGTATTGCCCTGCAACACCACATCGTCAAGCTGCAGACTTTCGAGTGTGTGGATGGCGCCGCCCGCGGTGCCTTGTGAGCCGTTTTGCAGAGTGAGGCCACTCAGGCTGATCAGCGGATCGCCGGCACTGACGTCAATACCGAAATGGCGGCTGGCAGCCGCGGCATCGATGATCAGCACGCTGCTACCGGGGCCTTCAACGCTGACCTCGCTGAGCACCTCCAGTTGACCCTGGCTCAGGCTGAGTGTCTGTGTGCCGGTGAACACCGCTTCGCTGAAGCTGATAGTGGAGGCGCTGCTCTCGCTGTCGGCCGCGAACAATGCATCGCGGAGCGTGCATTCGCCCGGCTCGCTGCCGCAGAAGCTGTCGCCCAGGTCATCTGCCGCATTGACCAGAAAATTGACGCCGGTCTGCGCTGTCTCGTCGATCTCCACCGCCCCGACATCGCATTGGCCGTTGAAGGCGCGGGCGACGCCGCGTTGATCGGTGCCGGCACAGCCAGTTCCACCCGCATCGATGGCGATCGAACCGATGCCGGGCATGACACTCTGGGTGGCGCCGCCGTTGTCGCGCAGAGCGCCAAGATTCAGGGCCGCTGCCGTCACCTGGGTTGCCAGGCCAGCACAATCGTTGACGGTGCTTAGATTGTTGTACGAGTTGGTAGTGTTCTGGCTATAGCAGCCACCACCGATCAACAGACTGCGTTGTATCGACAGGGTGCCCTGGTGGCTGTAGAGCTGGCAGTTTTCGGCGCATAGGTTGCCAATCAAACTGCTGTCGCGCACTTCCTTGCTGACATAGCCTCGGGCGAACAGCCCGCCGGCCTGCAGGGCGCTGTTGTAGGCCAGTGTGCTGTCCTGTAGTTGCAGTTCGGCTGTGGCATACACACCGCCGCCCCTGATGCCCGCGGTATTCGACTGGAAGGTGCTCCGCGTCACCGATAGGTCGGCCGTGCTCTGCAGACCGCCGCCGTCGTAGACAGCCGTGTTGAAGGAGAACGTACTGTCCTGAACGACGGCCGCATAATCGCGCGTGCGTACCCCCGCACCGCCATCGGCGCGGTTGTGGCTGAACGTGGAACTGTCCAGGGTGACCGGTGCCGAGGCGTACAGACCACCGCCATAGTTGTTGGCAAAATTGCCGTTGAACTGCGAGTTCTGCACCAGCAGCGGGCCACCGACATTGCCGCTTCTGACGCCGCCGCCGCTGGCCGAGCTGGTGTTCTGCGAGAACGTACTGCCGATCAAGCTGGCCGAGCTGGTGTTCAGAAACACCCCGCCGCCTCCGGCCTGGGCAAAGTTGGAACTGACGGTGGAGTTCATCAGCTGCAGGGAGCCGCTGCTGACGAACAGCCCGCCACCTGATCCTGAGCCGCTGGAGTTGGCATGCACGGTGCAGCTGTCGAGGCTTACCACACTGGCGCTGACGAACAACGCGCCGCCGCCCGATTGCGGTGCGCGGTTGTTACGTAACTCGCTGTTAGTGATGAGAACGGTATTGCCACCAAAATGCGCCAGAGCGCCGCCGTTCTGTGAGGTGCCGTTGTAGTTCAGACTGCTCTGATCAATGGTGACAGCCACACCATGGGTATGAATCGCGCCGCCCTGCCAATTCGAAGTGTTGTTGCTGATACTGCTGCTGTTGATGGTCAGGCTGTAGCCGGTCGCAGTGAAATGGATCGCACCGCCGCGGTATACCGCCGAGTTCTGGCTCAGGGTGACACCGGTCAGGCTCAGGTTGCCGGCATAGACGCTGACCGCACCGCCGCTGGAGGCATTGACGCCGGGATTATCGGCGCAGCCGTTCTGCAGGGTGATGTCGCTGAGTTCCAGGTTGCCGCTGCTGGCGGTGAGCAGGCGAAATTCCCCGGCATCGGGAAAGGCGTCGAAGTCACAGATCACGGCACTCGAGCGCTGCACGCTGCCACCGCCGCCACTGATGTTAAGTGACTCCACAACGGTGGGCAGGGCGGTGGTCAGGGTGATGCTGTAGCCGGCCAGGCTGATCGTATCGGGCCCGCTGCCGGCCGCGCATTCGCCGGACATGGTGCGTCCGTTTTGCGAATCGCCATTGGCGTTCTCGATTGCTTCGGGCAGGGTGCAGAACCCATCGTCGGCGATCGTCTCGGTGTTGTTGGTGAGGGTGATGGTGGCGGCCTCGGCCGCAGGCAAGAACAAGGCCTGAGCAACCGCAAGCGCAAGCAGCTGATGACGCGGCATAGTGGCCCCCTTGGTGGGCACGCCCAAGCTCCGGCACGCGCCGAGTTCGACCGCGAAACTGTCGCTGGAGTGTAGACCGGACACGTGCCTATTGCACCCGATCAGCGGGCTGCTCTGCGTCAGCATGGAAAGCTGTTGAAGCGGCCGGCGCCCACCGGCAGACCTCCAGGGCAGGAGGCCCGGAAGGCCCATTCAGTGGGTGATGGGCGGCACCCAGGCTGGCGATCGGGCCGGGTTAACCCGGATATTTCATGAGGTCGCGCCGAAAGATCCGGCAATTCCAGGCGGGGCGAGAGTTTCGACCGATGGTGTTGAGATAACAGAGTGTTCGCCATCTTTCGGCGCTGGCACGGCCCTCATTCGGCCGCT
>NZ_JACYTR010000049.1 GCF_014841215.1 Pseudomarimonas arenosa | reverse complement strand
GAGCGTAGCGAAGGCGCAGGCTACGAAGTAGCCGTTGCTGCGTAGCAGCCGACCGAGCATAGCGAAGGCGCAGGCTACGAAGTAGCCGTTGCTGCGTAGCAGCCGAACAACGCGGCAATCGGCACAAAGGACCTCAGGGCGAATGCCCTGCGTAGCCGCGCAGCGGCTGAATGAGGGCCGTGCCAGCGCCGAAAGATCGCGAACACTCTGTTATCGCAACACCATCGGTCGAAACTCTCGCCCCGCTTGGAATCGCCGGATCTTTCGGCGCGACCTCATGAAATATCCGGGCTAACTGGGGCATGCTGAGCAACTCTGGCCCGGCGTATTCGAACCCTCCTCCGCACTGCGAGCACCCCGGATCGAGTCCGGGGCAGGCCCCTCTCCATGAACCGATGACGTAACTCATTGATTCGCCCAAGTCACGCGCGTTCCGGGGCACCAGCCGGCGCTTCGTGTCATTGCGCATCGGTCTCTCCCACAGGGAGCAGCGGCACGCTTGGAGTGGGCCGCTCAGAGTCACATCCTGTCGCGAAATGGGTAATTCTCAACAACTAACAGGTTGCTGAAAGCCCGCTAACTCTTCAACACTGAACGTATCGTTTCAGCATCAAATCCACGCCGCATAAGCAGACTCTGAGCCCGGCGGCGCTGTTTGAGGTCGGAGGGTGGTTCGGCGAAGCGCCGCGCGATCAAGTCCGCGGCGATGCCACGCCAATCGGCCTGCGCCGCCTCCAGCGCGCGCTCGATCAATGATTCAGAAAGCCGGTGCGTGGACAGCTCGGCGCGCAAGTACATAGGCCCATATCCGGCCGCGATGCGCTGCCGCACCAGGCTTTCGGCAAAGCGCATTTCGTCCTGCAAACCGACATCCTGCAGCCGCGACAGCGCGGCATCGACCTGTTCTGGCTCGATGCCGCGCGCCTCAAGCTTGCGCTTCAGGTCGCGTGCGGAGTGCTCGCGGCGCGACAGCAGGCCAACCGCGACCTGCAGCGCACTACGCGTTTCGGTCCGTTTGTCCTTCACCGTCACTCACCTCCATTGGCCTTGCAGCAACCCTTGCTTCGTGACGAGCAGAAAAAAAGCCCGGGACGAGTGAGGTTCCCGGGCAAGCGAGGATAGGTTGCCTGAGGTGGATGGCAAGCCTCGTCAATCCACCTGCGGATTCTTTGGGGGGCCGAATCGGCACTGGGCGCCGCCCAGATCAGCGTCGCGAGCTGCGCTGACTACGCCGCGTACTGCTTTGCTCTCGATTCGGCTTCTTGCTGGCGGCAGCCAGAGGCGCAACCGCGTCTTCCACTATTTGCTTGGCGATGGCGTCAAGCATCCTCCAGTTCGCTTTCAGTTTCGGTTTCCTCGCTAGCGGAGACCTGGGGAACGTACAGCTCGCGCAGTTTCGCTTCGATTTCCAGCGCCAGCTTGGGGTTTTCCTTCAGGTACTGGCGGGCATTCTCCTTGCCCTGGCCGATGCGATCACCGCCGCAGCTGTACCAGGCGCCCGCCTTGTCGATCAACTTGGCATCGACGCCCATATCAATCAGTTCGCCTTCGCGCGAGATGCCTTCGCCGTAGAGGATCTCGGTCACGATCTGCTTGAACGGCGGCGCCAATTTGTTCTTCACCACCTTGATCTTTGTCTGGTTGCCGATGATCTCGTCGCCCTTCTTGATGCTGCCAATGCGGCGGATGTCCAGGCGCACCGAGGCGTAGAATTTCAGCGCGTTGCCACCGGTGGTGGTTTCCGGACTCTGGCCCGGCATCATCACCCCGATCTTCATGCGCAGCTGATTGATGAACACCACCAGACAGTTCGAGCGCTTGATGTTGCCGGTCAGCTTGCGCAGCGCCTGGCTCATCAGACGGGCCTGCAACCCGGGCAGCTGGTCGCCCATCTCACCCTCGATTTCGGCTTTCGGAGTGAGTGCGGCGACCGAGTCGACCACCACCATATCGACGGCGTTCGAGCGCACCAGCATGTCTGCGATTTCCAGCGCCTGTTCGCCGGTATCCGGCTGACTGACCAGCAAATCCTCGACCTTAACACCGAGCTTAGCCGCATAGATTGGGTCGAGGGCATGCTCGGCATCGACGAAGGCGCAGGTACCGCCGTTCTTCTGACACTGGGCGATGGCCTGCAGGGTCAGGGTAGTCTTGCCGGACGACTCCGGCCCATACACCTCGACCACACGGCCTTTCGGCAAACCGCCAATGCCCAGCGCGATGTCCAGCATCAAGGAGCCGGTGGGCACCACCGCCACCGCCTCGATGGTCTTGTCGCCCATCCGCATCACGGCGCCTTTGCCGAACTGGCGTTCAATCTGACCCAGGGCAGCGGAAAGTGCGCGTTTCTTATTGTCATCCATAGTCATGTCCTCGCGTAACGATGTGATCAGGTGGCGGCAGCTTGCAGAGCCGTCATCGCATTTCTTGAGACTGGCAGCAGCGCGAGCGCGGGTTCAAGCTTGACCTGCCAGTACGCGCAACCTAGCGCTGAACGACCCAGCTGCGACATCGGGCGCAGTCTGAATCCGGGGTAGGAAAATACAGTTCTCATCTGGCGGCTCAGCGGTTGGTACGCAGCAGGCCGCAGTACAGGCCTTCGATGGCGAAATCCTGATCCGGCGTCACTTCAATCGGAGCAAACTCCGGGTTGCGTGGCAGCAGACGGATGCGATCGGCTTCAATGCTCAGGCGCTTGACCGTGACCTCATCATCGAGTCGCGCGATCACGGTTTGACCGCTGCGCGCTTCGCGGGTGCTGTGCACGCCGATCAAATCGCCCTCGAGAATGCCGTCATCGCGCATTGAATCACCGCGCACCCGCAGCAGGTAATCCGGCGTGGGATGAAAGCAGAGTCGATCGAGCAGCAGATAATCCTCGGGATTGAACTGCCGATCTTCACCCGCTTCGATCGGACGGCCGGCTGCCACCTGTCCCAGCACCGGTAGGCGCAGCGCTGTATCAAGATCCAACGCGCCCTGCACTGCCGCCGGCTGATGTTTCAGACGAATGCCACGCGCCCGCCCGGGTACTCGTTCGATGGCGCCGATCTTCTCCAAGGCATCGAGGTGATACTGCGCCGCACGCACGCCCTTGAAGCCCATCGCCGCCGCGATTTCGGTTTGTGAGGGCGGCACGCCTTCGGTCTCCAATCGCTCGGCGATCAGTTCCAGAATGGCGGTCTGTGTGTCGGTCAACTGCATGGCGTTAGTAGTAATACTACTAACATCGATTCGACGCAAGGATTTTTGCCTTCAATCGCCCGGCGTTCTGCCCTGCACCAGCTGCTGCAATCCATCGAGCGCGGCCGCAACAGTCAGACGACGAATTTGCTCACGGTTGCCGTCGAAGTGGAATATTCGTGCCGAGGGATAGCCACCGCGCCGCTTCCAGCCGATCCACACAGTGCCCACCGGCTTGTCCGCCGTGCCTCCGGTGGGGCCGGCAATGCCGGTAACGGCCACCGCGATGCTGGCCCCCGAATGAATCAGAGCGCCGGAGACCATCTCCATCACCGTTTCCCGGCTCACGGCTCCGTGCTCGGTCAGGGTTTCCGGTCGCACCCCGAGCAGAGCCTGCTTGGCCTCGTAGCTATAGGCGGCCATGCCGCAGTCAAACCAGTCGCTGCAGCCGGCGATATCGGTCACCGTCTTGGCAATCCAGCCACCGGTGCAACTCTCGGCGGTGACCAGCATCAAATGCGCCTCGCGCAATTGTTGACCCAGATGCTCGGCACGTAGTGCGAGTGCTGCGTCGTCCGGCTGTGCCGAGTGAAGGGTCATGCGATGTCCTGACTAGAAACCGAAACGCAAGGTAACCCATGCACTGCGGCGCTCCAATCCTGGCACACCGAGATTGCCCTCGCCCTCACCCGCCACGCTGGTCGCCGGGTACAGCGCCGTCGCGTTCCAGACGTTCTTCAGCTGCAGGCTCAACTCACAGGACTGGCAGGGGCTCGGCCGCCAACTCAGCGTCAGATTGCCGATCGAATTGCCATCCAAACTCGGTGTAAAGGGACGCCCGTCGCTGTCAATCTGGATCGGCGGCAACCAGCGCGGATAATGCAGGTGCAGATAATCGACGCTGATTCGCCGCTGGCCAAACGCTGGCTGCCAGTGCAGCCAGAGCCGGCTGACGTCCTGCGGAAACGAGCGGCTCTGCGGATCGTCGGGGCTACCGGTGACATAGATATTGCCAGAGCCAAATTGCCCCGGATCGGCGTCGAGCACGCGAACATGCGAGTGGCTGGCACGCAGACGGAACCCAAGATCATCGCGGCGATACTCCAGTGCCACTTCAGCACCGCGGTGGCGCAGCTCGCCGCTATTGTTCTGGAAGAAGAACACGCCGCCCCAATCGCCGATCCGGTCGCTGCCGATATGGGTTCCGGCGGCCACGGCTTCGGCCCGGGCTTGATCGTCTTCGAGGAAGTAGGCGCCCACGCCGATCACGTTGCGCGTGGTGTTGAAGAAGCCGACCGCATTCAACTGCCAGTGTTCGCTCGGCTGCCAGCGCCAGGCCAACTCCAAGCTGCGCAACTCTTCCGGCCGCACAGATGTCAGGTTCTGATTGCCGTTGGCAGCAAAATACGGATTGTTCTCCACTTCGGAGAAGTTCGCTTCGCGCAGCAGACCATCGCCCTCGAAACCGCCGCTGTAGCTCACGCCAACCGCACCACGGAAGCCACTTTGCACGCTCAGGCGCCACAGCGATGTTTCGCTTTGGCTCCATAACATGCCGATCCGCGGACTTACCTTCGAACCCCAATCTGGATGCGAATCCCAGCGTGCTGCCAGAAAGGCTTCCCATTGATCGCTCAGCCGAACGAAGTCCTCGACGAAGACGCTGCGGATCTGGGTGCGTTTGGGAATCACCCAGCGGTTGAGCTGATTGAGCAGCGGACGCCCCAGCTGCAGCACGGCATCCTGGGTGTTGACGATGAAGTTGTCACCGCGCTGATTGGCATGACCGGCGGACAGCGCGTTGTACTCGAAGCCCAGCGCCAGACGATGGCGCTGCCACAGCTCCTCACTGCTCCACAGTGCGCGCAGTCCACTGCGATTCTCGCGATGCCCGCCCATGATAAGACCGGGCACCAGCTGCCGTAGCGCCTCAGGCCGGCTGTTGCCGTGCGAGCGCAGTTCGTAATCGTCAATATCATGGTAAAGATCGACATTGACTTCACCGGTGGCCAGTGCGGCGCGGTAACTGAGTGTTACTGAGGTCAGCACTTGTCGCACTTGCTCGCGATCGCGTCGCCAGTTGTATAGATCGCGCAGCTGATCGAATCGCTGCAATGCAAAGGTCCAGCCACCCCAGCCTGCCTTGAGCAGAGCATTGGTGTAGTCGCCACGCTTCAGGTGATGGTTGCGCTCATACACACTGATTCCCTGCTCGACCTGCTGCCCAAGCCCTTCGTTGCGGTAGGCCTGCCCCTCGAACTCGCCATCGCTCAGATACAGGTTCATGTAGCCATCGCCGCTCAGGCGAAACCGTCCCTGCCAGCTGGCGCCCAGTCGCCCGAACTCACCAAACTGGAAGGCGAACTGCTGTCGGCTCTCAGTGTCAGCCGCGGGCGCCGTGACGATATTCACCACGGCCAGCAAGGCACCTTGGCCCTGGGTCACCGAGCCCGGTCCGCGAATCACTTCAACACGCTCGATGAACTCCAGGTCAAGTCCATTGAGCAGCGCATCGGGCGGCCCCCAGAACCAATCTGCATTGAGGCTGCGGCCATCGAGCATGAACATGATCTTGGAATTGTTGTCTGGTGCCAGACCGCGCATGCCGGCGATGGTGTCGTCCTGATCCTCGACCAGGAAATACCCTGGAACGAACAGCATCAAGGCCTCGCTCAGCGTTCGTGCACCGCTGGCAGCCAGTTGGCTGCGATCGATGATGGTCACCGAGGAGGGTTGCCGATCGACACGACTGGCCACCCGTGAGGCCACGCTGATATCGAGCCCCATCAGCTCTTCCAGCGACAGGGCCATGAAGTCCTGCTCGGCAGCAGCCGGACCGGCCAGGGCCAAACTCAACAGGCTCAGTTTCGCTGCGTTCTGCCACCGCATGGATCGCCGCCTCCTCTGTCGGACGCACGAACTGCCCCCGCAATCGCGCCGAGCCGCCCGCATGTCTGGGCGATGCTACTATCCGACAAACCCGGCCTCTACACCTGGCAAGGTACCGAACTGACGGGGACAGACACAACGAGTTTGTATGGCAAGTGCAACCGCCATAGGCCGGAAACAGCTAAGGACAGCGATTGCTAGCCTACTCGCGCTGGTCTGCCTGTCGGCCCAGGGCACGGAGCCCCCCGTGGATGAGGAGCGCGAAGCGGCCCTGCGCGCCGCCTTCCTGTATCGACTGGCGTTCTTCGTGCAGTGGCCGGAGTCCGAGCTGGCCGAGCGGCAAGCGCTGCGATTCTGTGTTGTTGGCGGTCCCGACTCATTGGTCGGCAAACTGCTCTCGGCACAAGCCGGCACTCGCGAGGTGCAGAACCACCCGGTGGAAGTGCACAGCCTGACCGCGGAACAAGGCTTGGCCGGCTGTCACATCGCCTACGCCGAAGCGGAGCTGGTTGTTGCTCCCCCGCCGGGCACGCTCCTGGTGGTCGACTCACCGCAGCGCCTGTCGGCCCAGGGAGCGCTGGCCCTGGTGCGTCAAGCCCAGCCGGGCGGTGAAATCAGGCTCGGCTTCGTCGGTCGGCAGGACCGACTGCAAGGCAGCCGCTTTCAACTCAGTGCAAAGCTGCTGCAACTGGTCAAGTTCGAAAACGGTACGCGCTCGTGAGTTCGGTTCGCCCCATCGCATCCAAGCCCGAGCTGGAGCAAACCGCACTTGCTGAGACGCGCCGTGGCTGGCGGCGGGCGTTTGCCAAGCTCAGCTTCCGCACCAAACTTCTGCTTATTTCAACCGCAATTTCGCTGTTCTGTCTGCTGCTGGCGAGCTTTGCCCTGGCCACCAACGAGTATCTGAGTCTGCGCTCTCTGGCCGTCAGCCGCAGTCTGGCTCTGGCCGACGTGATCGCCGCCAACAGCGAGGCGGCCTTGAGCTTCGAAGACCAACAGGCGGCGCGCGACCTGCTGGCCAATCTGCGCCACGACAGCACCATCGATCAGGCTCGCCTATTGGTCAACCGCGATGATGGCTGGCTGGGATTCGCCGACTACTCACGTCCCGGGGCGCAGCTTCAGCAAGTGGAACTTGCCGCCCTGAAGGATGCCGCTTTTGCATTGGACAAACTGCATGTGTTGCGGCCAGTGATGCAGGACGGACGAACGATTGGCGGCATTTACCTGCAGGTCCGCCTCGACCAGATTGATGCACTGCTGCTGCGATTTGCCACCGTTACCCTGGTGCTGGCCATTCTGACCCTGTGTCTGGCCTGGCTACTGGCACGTCGACTGCAGGGCGTGATCACGGCGCAAGTCACCGAACTGATCGACACGACGCAGTCGGTACGCGCAGAGAAGAACTACTCGTTGCGATCTCGCGTGCTGGCGGAGGATGAACTGGGTGAGCTGGCGCATGGGGTCAATGCCATGCTGGCTGAAGTCGAGTCGCACGATCGTGCCCGGGAGAAAGTCGAGCATGAAATTCGCGAGCTGAACGAGCAGCTGGAGTCCAAGGTGCGCTTTCGCACCCAGGATCTGGCAGCCAGCAACCTCGATCTGAAAGAGGCGGTCGAGACCTTGCGCTGCACCCAGAAGCAACTGGTTGAATCGGAAAAGATGGCGGCCCTGGGCGGACTGGTGGCCGGTGTGGCGCATGAAATCAATACGCCGATCGGTATATGCGTGACCGTCGCCTCACACTTGAACGAACGCCTCGAGCATCTCAATGAAGCCTATCGCCGCGGCATTCGCAAGAGTGAACTTGAGCGCTTTGTTGAGGACAGCACGCAGGCGGTGACGATGATCAGCGCCAACCTCAGCCGCGCAGCCGATTTGGTGCGCAGCTTCAAGCGCGTCGCAGTCGACCAGGGCAGCGAAGATCGACGTCGCTTCAATCTGGCCAGCTATGTTGCCGAATCACTGATCGCGCTGGGCCCGCGTCTGAAGCAACGCTTCAAGCCCGTTCAGGTGGAGCTTCGCATCGAAGATGATCTGCAGATTGACAGCTATCCCGGGGTATTCGCGCAGATCATTACCAACCTGGTAATCAATGCCCTGCTGCACGCCTGGCCAGAGGACGAAGGCGGTCGCATTCTGATCGCTGCGCGACGGCTGGGAGCAGAGGTCGAGTTGGTCGTTGAAGACGATGGCTGCGGCATGGAGGAGGACATCCGTAGCCGCGTGTTCGAACCATTCTTCACCACCAAGCGCGGCAGTGGCGGCAGCGGCCTGGGCCTGCACATCACCTTCAATCAGGTCACTCGACAACTCGGTGGCAGCATCAACTGCGAAAGCCGCCCACAGGCTGGCGCGCGCTTTGTTCTTCGCTTCCCTGCCAGCAGTCCGGCCGCCCGCGAAGCCGGCGACGCCAGTCGCAGCGCTTGAATCAGTGGGACACCAGGACGAAGGCTGAGCGTGCCGGGGCCGACAACATGCCGGCTACCGGATCAAACCCCGCGGCGTCGCGAATGCGCTGATCGGCGGCCTGATCGGCCAAATGCACAGGATGCAGAGCGAGCGACTTGCCGACCAGGGTCGGCAGGTTCACCGTCTGCGCCTGCGGCAGAACATTCACCACGTAAACCAGCTCGTCAAAGCCGGCACCTTCCAGGCCCCGGCCATCCAGATGCCCGATGATCAGCCCAGCGCGTTGCTGCGGTCCGGTGTTAAGAAAGCGCAGTCGCTGGCGTACCTGCGCAGCCGACGACAAGCGAAACAGCTGCGAGCTGGCGCGTATGCGCAGCAGATCAAGAAATGCATCCCGAGTCCAGATGATCTGCTCCGCAGCAGGGCGCAGCGAGGCATCCGCCAGAAACGGACGAAACTGCGGCCAACTCGAGCCGTTGTCCCACTGCGGCGGCAGCCCGGTACCGAAGTAGTTGTCCTGATAGCTCCAGTCAATCCGATTGAACCAGTCACCGGAGTCGTAGCTGTTGCGATCCAGCGATTTGCTGCGCAAGACATCCACGCCGGCGTGGAAGTAGGCGATGCCCTGGCTGAACATGTTCAGCGCAGCCGCCAGCATCTGTACTCGGGCGCGCTCCTCCACCGAGGTCGCCTGCGGCAGCTTCAGCACATTGATGTCATACAAGGTCTGGTTGTCGTGATTCTCGACATAGTTCACCACTTCGCCCGGTTCGCCGACATAACCGGCGGGTTGACCGGCATACTGAATCTGCTCCAGCCGCTGCGTGGCGCCACTGTGGGTGCTCAGTTCGTAATCACGCAACGAACCGGCCAGTCCCACCCGCACCATGTCAGAGGCACGCAGCAGATCGCCCTGACTGTAGCGCCCCACCGCCAGGGCGTTCGGCGCATAGAACTGTCCGTTAACGAAGCCTTGATTGCGGATCGCATCACTACCGTTGTCGCAGCAACCGCCACCGCGAATGGCGTCACGCGCGCGGTCGCTGAAGGTGCCGATACCCAAGCCATTGAGCGATAGCTGCGAAGCCTGTTCGAAGCGCTGACCATTGGCCACTTCACCAAAGTTCCAGCCCTCGCCGAGCAACTGAATGGGTTGCCCTGCCGCCGCATCCACGGCGGCCTGCAGCCGCTCCATCGCTGCACGCGGCTGATGTCCCATCAGGTCAAAGCGAAAGGAGTCGATCTTGTAGTCTCGGGCAAAGACCACCGCGGTATCGATCATCAGCTTGGCCATCATCCGATTCTCGGTGGCCGTATTGGCGCAGCAGGTCGAGGTTTCGACCTGGCCGGCCAGATTCAGGCGTTGGTAGTAACCCGGCACGATGCGATCAAGCACCGACTTTTCGCCCTGTCCTGATTGGCTGGTGTGGTTGTAGACCACATCCATCCCTACACGTAGATCCAGCGCATTCAGGGCCTGCACCATCTGTCGGAACTCGCGGATGCGCACCGCACCGTCGCTGGCGTCGCTGGCGTAGCTGCCCTCGGGCGCACCGAAATGGAACGGATCGTAGCCCCAGTTGAAGCAGTCGCGATCACGAATGCCGTCGATGATGCGCTGCGGCTGCTCGCTGTCACCGCTGCTCGGGGGCGCGATGTCCGGCGTGAGGCAGCCCTGCTCCGGCACGGTGGCCAGATCAAATACCGGCAGCAAATGAATATCAGTGACACCGGCGGCCGACAGCGCGGCCAGGTGCTGCATACCCTGTGTGGCGGGATTGCCAAAGGCACTGTACTTGCCGCGCGCGTGCTCATCCACGCTGGGGTCATTGATCGAGAAATCGCGCACGTGCAGCTCGTAGATCACCATATCCGTGTTCTGCTGCACGCGGGTCGGCCGCGGACTATCGTCCCAACCGATCGGCTTCAGTGCTTGGTCATCAAGATCGACGATATAGCTGCGCTTCGAATCAAGCCCCAGGCTGAGCGAGTACGGGTCCGTCACCCGATTGCGCACGATGCCCGTGTTCGGTACATGGACGTCGACCAGATAGCGAAAGTAGCGACCACCAAGGTTGCCCGGCAGCTCGGCAGACCAGGCACCGGTCGACTCATCTCTTTGCAGGGAAAGGATCTCATCAACCGATTGCTGGTCGTCGACATAGACACATAGATTCACCTGCTGCGCGGTCGGCGCCCAAAGCCGAAACGAGGTAGTGTCATCACTTGGATGGGCGCCCAGCGCCAGCGCTTCTGCGGCACCGAAGCGGGCGTCCAGTACGCCGCCCAGCTGGGTGGACGTGACGCGCTGGACACGGCCCTGCGCATCCTCCTGCACCACCAGCATCTGCGTTTGCAACACAGCATTCAGCTGCGCCTGATCGGCCTGACTCAGCAGCAAGTCGACCCCGGCGGGCACCCAGCGAAAGCGCTCGGCGCTTTGCGCATCGGGTGGCGTACTCGCGACCGATAGTTCAAACACCCCATCGGCGCCACCCACGCTGCTGCCATTGCTGAATCTGAGCTGTGCATTGCGCGAGTAGTAGAGCCGGTAACGGCCACTGGCGACGATCGAGGGCCAGCGCAATCGTTCGGCATTCAGCCAGATCGCCCGCGCATCTGCCACCTGAGCGTGTACCGAGTGCAATACACGCTGTTGCACATCCGCGTTGCAGTCGCGCTTGAGCTGGCTGCGCTCCTCAGCACAGGCACTGAGGCTGATGGCCACAAAGCCGGCGAACAGAAGCTTGTGGATGATGGTATTGCGCATCGTGGCTCCTTCAGGGCGCGATGTTCCGCAGGTCGTTGCCTGCGTGGCTGGGCGTGATGGCCAGCGCACTCGATGTTCGACCGCTTGGTGCCAGCACAACCAGATTGGGAAGCCGCATGCTAGGCCAGCGCGATGCCGGAGCGAGCCTGCATACGTATGCGGCCTGATGCAACGCCCCGAATGCTGACGCGCAGACCACAGGAAACGGCTAGCATGCGCCCATTGATCGACTCTGGAAGCGCAGGATGTCCACGGGCTTTATTCGCAAGCTGACCATTGTGGGCGGCGGCACGGCGGGCTGGATGACCGCCGCCGCACTGAGCAAGCTGTTCGGCACACAGCTGCACATCCGACTGATCGAATCGGAAGAGATCGGCACGGTCGGCGTTGGTGAGGCCACCATTCCACAGATCCGCCTGTTCAATGCCACCCTCGGCCTGGACGAGAACGAGTTCATCCGCGAAACCCAGGGCAGCTTCAAGCTCGGCATCGAATTCAATGGCTGGCTGCGCGAAGGCCAGGCCTATATGCACGCGTTCGGCGCCATCGGCGGCCGCGATCTTGGATTGGTGCCGTTCTACCACTACTGGATCAAGCAGCATCGAGCGGGCCGCGCCGGCCCCCTGGGCGACTATGTGTTCAACTCGGTGGCCGCCTACCAGAACAGATTTCTGCGTTCGGCCAGCATTCCCAATTCCCCGCTGAGTAATGTGCAGCACGCCTTTCATTTCGACGCAGGCCTGTACGCGCGCTATCTGCGCCGGCACGCCGAAGCCAATGGCGTACAGCGAACCGAAGGCAAGGTAGTGGATGTCGGTCTCGACCCGGAGTCGGGCTACATCCGACATGTGCAGCTGGACAGTGGCGAGCAGGTCGAGGGTGAACTGTTTATCGACTGCTCGGGTTTTCGCGGCCTGTTGATCGAGCAGACACTGAAAACCGGTTACCACGACTGGCGTCAGTATCTGCCCTGCGATCGCGCCATGGCCGTGCCCTGCGCCTCGGTAGCGCCGCTCACGCCGTATACCCGCGCCACCGCCAGAACGGCAGGCTGGCAGTGGCGAATACCGCTGCAGCATCGAATCGGCAACGGCCTGGTGTACTGCAGCGAGTTCATCAGCGATGACGAAGCCGCCGCCCTGTTGTTGGCCAATCTTGATGGCAAAGCCCTGGCCGAGCCGCGGCCATTGCGCTTCGTTACCGGCATGCGCAAGCAGTTCTGGAACCGAAACTGCATCGCCATCGGCTTAGCCAGTGGTTTCATGGAGCCACTGGAATCGACCAGCATCCACTTCATCCAATCGAGCATAGGCAAACTGGTGGCGTTCTTCCCTCAACACGGCTTCAGCCAGACCGAGATCGATGAGTACAACCGCCAGGTGCAGTTCGAGTTCATCCGTTCGCGCGACTTTCTGGTCTTGCACTATCTGGCCAATCAACGTGAAGAACCGTTCTGGCAACGCTGCCGGACGATGCAGATTCCCGAAACCCTGCAGCAGAAGATAGAGCTTTTCCGCTGCTCGGGCCGGGTCTTCAAGGAGCACGAAGAGCTGTTCACCGAACCCTCCTGGGTGCAGGTGATGATCGGCCAGGGCATCATCCCGGAGCGCCATCACCCGATGGTGGAAACCTTGGGTGAAGAGGAGACCCGCCGCATGGTCGATGGCGTCGGCGCGCTGCTGCAGCGCGCCGCCCAGGTGATGCCGGAGCACGCCGAGTACATCGCAAAGACCTGCGCCTCGGCCGTCGGTTGATTAGACCTTAACCATAGGGTGCGCCTTGGGTGCAGCACTCGTCGACTCGGTGATACGCGGCGCAAAATGTTGACGCGCATCGGTGCGGTTACTTCGGCAACTTGAAGTTTGAACATACTACTCAACTTCAAGTCCCGCGAGTCCGGCACAGGCCAGGACTCGCGGGCGCTGCACGGCGCCTGCGGCGTCAAGTTCAATCAGAGGCCTTGGTGATTCAGATGTTCAACCCCGATGCAAGCATCCAAGAGCTGCCCCTTTTCGATGGCCATGTCGTCCTGGTGATCGATAATGCCCTGCTGGCGCCCGAACGCTGGCTGGATTGGGCGAAGCAGGCGCAGGCCCAAGGACTGTTTCAGCACGGACAGAACAACGCCTATCCTGGAGTCGAGCTGCCAATGCCTGAGCAGGTGTGTTCAGCATTGGACGCGTTCTTTGTGCGCTTTGGCCGACAGCGACTGGGAGCGCGGCGCACCCTGCAGCTGTACAGCCGGCTGGCTTTGGTGACTTTGCAACCGGACCAGCTGCAGCCGCGGCAATGGCTTTGCCATCGTGACCGGCTCGATCTGCCGGCCGATCAATGTGCCGTTGCCTCGGTGCTGTATCTGTTTCAAGATTCGTCGCTTGGCGGAACCAATTTCTTCCGCCCGCGCAAGCCGATCACCGAGGTCGAACGCATGGTGCACGACTCGGGGCATCTTTCCGCCAGTGAATTCAGCGCTAGATACGACATCGCACCCGGCTACATGAATGAAAGTAATTCATGGTTCGAGCGAGTGCTCAACGTCGAGCCGCGCTGGAACCGCCTGTTGTTCTACCGTGGCGAGCTGTTTCATAGCAGCCACATACCGCATCCAGAGTTGCTCAGCGCAGACCCGGCGCGCGGCCGGCTCTGCTTGAACGGCTTCTTCAGCTGCCGGCGCGGCTTGCGTGTCTGACGCAATCCTTTGGTTGCGGGGTTGTCGGCGACTACCTTGCACCATGGCGGTTCCTCGAACGAACCAAGTTGGCCCCGCTAAAAGAGCCAGCTAAGTGAATACGATTTGAATCCTTGTTCGCGCGACATCTGTCGGCATTGCTGAAACCCGCAGTAAGGCGGGAAAAAACAACGTCCTTGGTACTCAGTTTGTGGCGATTCCTAGAGTCGACAAACTAAATCTTGCATGAATACGTATGCAGCTTGGCCGCTGAACAAAGCGCCGGAGCTACCATGCCTGCACGGTTTCGGGGCAGCCCCGCTTCAACCGTTTTCCAGCCCGGTCCGACATCACGAATGCCGACGGGACAGCTAAAACCACTGCAGGATCGGAGGGGGAGATGTTGAAACTTAAGCGCAATTTGCTCAGCGTGGCGCTGGCATCGGCAACCATGATGCTCGCCCATGGCGTGCACGCGCAGTCGGCCGATGAGAACGCTGACACCGAGGACAAGAACCTCAAGCAGAAGTCCGAAGAAAAGGCCGTTGAACTCGACAGTTATACCGTCACCGGCATCCTCGGCAGCATCCAGCGTTCGGTCGCTATCAAGCAGGACTCGAACTCCATCGTCGAAGCAGTGTCGGCCGAAGACATCGGCAAACTGCCGGACATTTCGATTGCCGATTCGATCGCTCGCCTGCCCGGCCTGTCAGCCCAGCGCGTGGCCGGTCGCGCCTCCAGCATCAATATTCGCGGCTTGGCCGGCGATTTCTCCACCACCCTGCTCAATGGCCGCGAGCAAGTCAGCGCCGGCGACAATCGCGGCGTCGAGTTCGATCAATACCCCTCGGAACTGCTTTCCGGTGTCACGGTGTACAAGACTCCCGACGCTACCCTGCCGGCGCAAGGTCTCTCGGGCACGGTCAATCTACAGACGGTCAAACCGCTTTCCTATAGCGGCGCCAAGGCCAGTCTGAACTTCCGTCTGGAAGAGAACTCGCTGGGCGAGTTGAACTCTGGGTTCACCGACAAGGGCAATCGCTTCAGTGCGTCCTACATCGGCAAGTTTGCCGACGACACCATCGGTTTCGCTGTCGGATACGCCCGGCTCGATTCGCCGGGCCAGTTCAAGTCATGGGGCGCCTGGGGTTACCCGACGCAGGCCGTCAATGGCGAAGACACCATCGTACTCGGCGGCACCGATCATCGCAGCGGCTCCTCCGACAACGTGCGTGATGGCCTGATGGCGGTGCTCGAGTTTGCGCCGAACGATGTCTACACCGGCACTCTGGACCTGTACTACTCGACCTTCGAAAAGGCTGAAACCACCCGCCGCATGGAGTTTGGTCTGGGTTGGGGTTCGGGCACCCTGAGCAATCCCAATGTGCAGAACGGCTTCTTGCTCGGAGGCACCTACGATGGCGTGCGCCCGGTGGTTCGCAATGACTTCGACCTGATCGACGATCGGCTGTTTGCCGTCGGATTCAACAACGAGTTCTGGATCAACGAAGACTTCCGCGCGATCGCCGACTTCAGCACCTCGTCCGCCGACCGTGATCAACGCATCCTGGAAACGTATTCCGGCGCCGCCGGTGGCGATCTGATGGACTTCACCCTGGATCCGATCAACGGCCCGGCCAATCTGGTTTTCGGCCTGGATTACTCCGATCCCAATGTGGTGGAACTGCGTGATCCAGGCGGCTGGGGCCAGGCCGGCTACGACAAGGATTTTGAAATCAAGGATGACTTGAAGACGGCGCGACTGGCGCTTGAACGCAGCTTCCTCGACGGCCCGATCAGCTCGATTGAAGCAGGCGTTAACTTCTCCAACCGCGAGAAGAGCCGCTCGGCCGATGAGGCCTTTCTTGATCTACCGGCCGGCGTGACCAGCGTACCCATCCCCAGCCAGTTCCTCAGCGGCCCCACCCGTCTGGCCTACACCAATACTGGCATGGTGGCTTACAACGCCCCCGCCCTGGCCGGCTCGGTATACGTGCGTCGCCCGAACAACTGCTTTGACTGCGCGGCCAAGAACTGGGCGGTGGAAGAGGACATCATCACCGCCTATCTGCAGCTCAATATCGACACCGAGCTCGGTTCGGTACCGGTGCGAGGCAACTTTGGCTTGCAGAACATCGATGTCGACCAGGAATCACGCGGCCTGGGCTTGCCGGGCGGCGATCCGAGTCAGGCCGTGCCGACCAGCGACGGCGCCGACTATGACGATCTGCTGCCAAGCCTGAATCTGGCCTTCATGTTGCCTGCCGATCAAACTGTTCGTTTCGGTGCCGCACGCCAGCAAGCTCGCCCGCGCATGGATGAAATGCGTTTCTTTGCCAACTTCGGCATCGATCAGCAGCGCAACATCTGGACCGGTGGCGGTGGCAATGCGCGCCTGCGCCCCTGGGAAGCCGACAGCTTTGATCTGAGTTACGAGAAGTACTTTGAGGGCAAGGGCTATTTCAGTGCTGCGGTCTTCCACAAGGATCTGAAGACCTATATCTACAACCAGACCAATTTCAACTACGACTTCGGCGTGTTCGACCTCAGCGGCTTCAGCAATCCGCCGCCGAGCACGATCGGTGAGTTCAGTCAGCCGGCCAACGGCGACGGCGGCACCATCAACGGCTATGAATTCGCCGGCTCGATCCCGCTGGGCATGTGGGTCGATGCCCTGGATGGCTTCGGTCTGATTGGCAGCTATTCCGACACCCGCAGCTCGATTCAGCCGCTCGGCCCGGGCAACAGCCAACCCCTGCCGGGACTGTCACGCTACGTCGGCAACCTGACTGCGTACTATGAGAAGGAAGGCTTTTCGGCCCGCATCAGCCAGCGCTCGCGCTCGTCCTTCATCGGCGAGATCCAGGCCTTCGGCGGCGATCGCGGAACGCGCTATATCCGCGGCGAGGACATCATCGATTTCCAGACCAGCTATGAGTTCCAGAGTGGAACGCTCGATGGCCTGACCCTGCTGCTACAGGTCAACAACCTGACCAACGAGGAATATCGTGAGTTCTTCCGCGACCCCGGCGTGATCGACCGGCCGCGTCTGTACGTGGAGTACGGCCGTACCGTGCTGCTGGGCCTGACCTACAAGTTCTAACAACAAAGCAAATCGCTGTTCTCCAGCTGACCCGCCGGTGTTCCCCCGGCGGGTTTTTTTGGCGCGATGCAGGCAGGACAACCTCTCTCGTCCCATCACTCGAGCTTTGCGCTGGGTTGAGCTGCAGCCGCAAGTGTCGACTTAACCAAACGGTTGGTCAATACATTACTCTATACGGCACTTGCGCCAGAGATCGGACATGAGCACCGCAACAGACACATGGAAAAAGGTTGTTCGGGCGTTCTTGCACCTCGTCATACTTGTTTTGGCTGGGCTGCTTGTGTTCCACCACAGCCTGATGCTCTACGACTTGTATCTAGGCACCGGCGGCCATGCTCAGACCCTTTTCGACTACGTCCAATCGCTCTGTCGTCTGCTGATCATCGTCAGTTTGCTGCTCGTTATCTTTGGCGTGCGGTGGGCGTTGTGGGGGATGTGGTTCAGTATCGGCGGACTGGTTGCCACGCAGTACTGGGCCCATTTCGGCAATTTGCCGGTCGATTTCACGGAAGGCAGGCACCCACTCTCCTACCTCAAGGGTTTCATTTTCCCCACTGTCATCACCTTGGCGTTCCGTTACTCACGCGGGGCAACGATAGTAAGCACAGCGGCCAAGCAGTGATCTGCCGACGGGGTCGGGGATCTTGGATGGCACCATGAAGCTTCCCGCTGCGCTTGGGCAGCAAACCCGCTAACCTGCTTCGCCTATCCACCTGCGCTGCACCGCATGACCACCACTGAGATCTTTCTGATCGCCATGTGCGTAATCCTGGCCCTGCCCTATCTGATCTGGCGGCTGGGGCGCACCGAGTACTTCGCACCGCTGGTGGTGGTACAGATCATCACCGGGATTCTGCTCGGTCCCGGCGTGCTCGGTGCGGCGTTTCCCGATTACTACCAATTTGTTTTCAACCCGGAGGTGGTGCAGGCGCTGAACGGCATTGCCTGGTGGGCGGTGATGTTGTTCGTCTGGATAGCCGGGATTGAACTCGATGTTCATCTGGCCTGGCGCCATAGGGTCGAGAGCGGCGTCACCGCAGGATTTGCCCTGCTCACCCCCTGGATGCTCGGCGCTGGCGTTGGGCTGTTCTTGCTGGGCTGGCAGCCGGGCTGGATCGGCAGCGAGGCGCATTCCTGGCAATTCGTGGCAGGCATCGGAATGGCCTGTTCAGTCACCGCGCTGCCGATTCTGCTGATCCTGATGGAAAAGCTCTCGATTCTGCGGCTGCCACTGGGCCAGCGCGTGTTGCGCTACGCCAGCCTGGACGATATCGCGGTCTGGGGGATGCTGGCGGTGATCCTGACCGACTGGGATCGTCTCGGTCGCCAAGTCAGTTTCTTCGTCGGCTTTCTACTCGCCGCCTGGCTGCTGCGACGGCTGATGCGTCGCTTGCCTGAGAGCGACCGTTGGTACATCTCCCTGGTCTGGCTGTCCGCCTGCGGCTTCACCGCCGATTGGGCGGGACTGCACTTCATGGTCGGCGCGTTTCTCGCTGGCGTTGTGCTGGATAGTCACTGGTTCAAGCAAGCACACATGGATCTGCTGCGCCACCATCTGCTGTTGGTGATCATGCCGGTATTCTTTCTTTCCACCGGCCTGCGCACCTCTTGGGATATCGGCGGCTCAGCCGTGTTCATCGCGGCGGCATTGTTCCTGCTTGCCGCGGTGGTCGGCAAACTGGCCGGCGTCGCCTTGGCCGGGCGCTGGCTGCGCTGGCCAAAGGGCGAGGCCTGGACCATCGGCTGGCTGCTGCAGACCAAGGCGCTGATCATGATCGTGTTCGCCAACATCCTGCTCGACAAGCGCATCATCAGCAATGAGACCTTCACCGCCCTGTTACTGATGGCCATCGCCAGCACCATGCTGACCGTACCGATGGTGGCGCCACGCCTGCGCCGATGGTTGTCCGCCTCACCGGCGCAGGCCGCTGCCACACCCGCCTCGGCCGACCTCTAGCAGCCGTCAGCTTGTTGATCGCGGCGCTGCATCCTCGCAGCGCCGGAATCTCTGAACTTGATCGGGGATTCCCTGGAAGTCTCCGCTTCAACCGGTCTGAATACGTATGCACCGCGTTGGCCTGTGCTTTCCGCAGGGCCTACCATGCGGTGTTGCCGAGCGCGCATGCGAGCATAGATTCGCTGATGGTCGGCCAGGCTTTTGAGGGAGCAATCGATGAATCAGCCGCGCCTGTCGTTCTGGCAGATCTGGAACATGTCGTTTGGTTTTCTGGGCATCCAGTTTGGCTGGGGCTTACAGATGGCCAACATGTCGGCGATCTACCAGATGCTGGGGGCTGAAGAGTCCGAGTTGCCGATCCTGTGGCTGGCTGCCCCGGTCACCGGTCTGCTGGTCCAGCCGATCATCGGCTACATGAGCGACCGCACCTGGAATCGGCTGGGGCGACGACGTCCCTACTTCCTGGTCGGGGCCATTCTGGCCTCCTTGGCCCTGGTCTTCATGCCCAGTTCCAGCACGCTTTGGATGGCCGCTGGCCTGCTGTGGATTCTGGATGCCTCAGTCAACATTTCGATGGAGCCGTTCCGCGCCTTTGTTGCCGACAAATTGCCGCAGCAGCAACGTACTCAGGGCTTTGCCGTGCAAAGTGTGTTCATCGGGCTTGGCGCGGTGCTGTCATCCGCCCTTCCCTACCTCTTAACCAATTACTTCGGAGTCGCTGGCACGTCCGCTCCCGGCACCATTCCACCGGCGGTCAGCTATGCCTTCTACATCGGTGCTGCGGCCTTCTTGCTGGCTGTGCTGTGGACCGTGCTGTCAACGCCGGAAGCGCCGCCGCCTGATATGGCTGCCTTCGAACGCATGAAGGCCGAGCATCGGGGTGTGTCGGGGTTCCTTAGCGAGTTCGTCCATGGTCTGAACAGCATGCCGCAGACCATGCGCCAGTTGGCCGCCGTGCAGTTCTTCACCTGGATGGGCCTGTTCTGTATGTGGATCTGCTTCTCGCCGGCAATCGCCAAACATGTATTCGGCGCGGTCAAGGGTAGCGACAACTATGCCGATCTGGTCTCGCAGGCCGGCCAGTGGACCGGGGTCTGCTTCTCGGTCTACAACGGCGTCTGTTTCGTGTTTGCTTTTTTGCTGTTGGGCTTGGCCCAGCGCTATTCCGCCCGAACTTTGCATATCGTTTCACTGCTGCTCGGGGGCGCTGGCCTGTTGTCGGTGGCGCTGATCCAGGATCAACACTGGCTGCTGCTATCGATGGTAGGCGTCGGCATTGCCTGGGCATCGATACTGTCGATGCCCTACGCCATGCTGTCGAACTGCCTGCCACCGGCGAAGATGGGCTTCTACATGGGTGTGTTCAACTTCTTTATCGTTCTGCCGCAGATCGCCATCTCGCTCGGACTCGGCAAGCTGATGGAGCTCATGCCGGATGCTGATTCGCTGTATGTGGTGATGTCCGGCGGCGGCGCCATGGTTCTGGCAGCCCTGCTGACCTTGCGCGTGCGATTGCAACCTACGACCAGTGCAGCACAGGAGCGCCTGGCATGAACACTTTGTTTCGCCAAACCTTACTGACCCTGTCCTGCGCTGTCGTGCTGGCAGGTTGCGGTCAATCTGCGCCGCCCAGCCCGCCCGGCATAGAGACGCCAGACTACTATGGCACCCTGACGCCATTCGCCAGCGAAGCGGTGTATTTCGTGGTCACCGATCGCTTCGTCAACGGCGACCCGGAGAATGATCAACGCGACCAGGGCGGCGAACATCCGACCTTCGACATTCCGCTTCCGGCCTGCGCCGATGATGGTGTGCAAGCCAATATCGGCTACCTCGGCGGCGATTTCAAAGGCCTTCTCGACAACGCCGACTACATCCGCGAAATGGGGTTTACCGCGGTCTGGATCACGCCGATCGTCGACAATCCGGATCAGGCCTTCACCGGCGGCGATGAGATCACCTGCACATCCTTTCTCACCGATCGCGGCAAATCGGGCTATCACGGCTATTGGGGACTCAATTTCTTCGCCGTTGATGAGCATCTGCCCAGCCCAGGCCTGGGCTTTGCTGAGCTCACCCGGGGCCTGCAAGCCAAGGGCCTGAAGACGGTGCTCGATATCGTCGGCAATCACAGCTCGCCCGGCTACACGATGACCGAGACCCAGCCCGGCTTTGGTCAGCTGCTGAGCGCCGATGGCAGCGTGCTGGCCGACCATCAGAACCTCCCTCCTGAGCAACTCGATCCCGCGAACAATCCGCTGCATGCCTGGTACAACACCAAGCCCGACCTGGCCCAGCTGGCCGATCTCAATGCCGACCATCCAGCGGTTCTGGACTACCTGGTCGATGCCAACCTGCAGTGGATCGAGCAGGGCGCTCACGCTTTTCGCGTCGATACCATTCGCCACCAGCCCTACGCGTTCTGGAAAGCGTTTGCCGACCGCATTCGCGCCAGGCATCCGGACTTCTTCATGTTTGGCGAGGCCTTCAACTACGATGCGGCGACCATCGCACCGTTCACCTGGCCGGAAAATGGCAGTTACAGCCTGCTCGACTTTCCGCTGAAGAAAGCGGTACAGGACGTATTCGAGAACGACGGCGACTTCGCTCAGATCGGAGCAGCCTTTGGCCTGGACGCCAGCCCGTTCCAGAACCCGTATGAGCTGACCACGTTCTACGACAACCATGACATGCCACGCATCAAGACCAGCGACGCAGGTTTCATCGACGCCCACAACCTGCTGTTTACCGCACGCGGTATTCCGGTGATCTACTACGGCTCGGAGATGGGTTTCATGCGCGGCAAGGCCGAGCACGCCGGCAACCGCAACTACTTTGGCAGCGAAGGCATCGAGCAGGCCCGGGAGCACCCCATTCGTTCCGCGCTTGGCCGCATTGCCCACCTGCGCGGCCAGTCGATTGCCCTGCAGCGCGGCTTGCAGTTGAACCTTGAGTTCAAGGGGGATCTCGCCGCTTTCCTACGCGTGTACCAGTACCAGGGCACATCGCAGACGGCATTGGTAGTATTGAACAAGGGTGATCAAGCCCTGAGTTATGCGCTAACAGCAGATCTGCAGGCGATTGCCTGGCGCGAAGGTTTCAGCGGCGAATCGCTCAACGTCAGCACATCGGTCGAGGTTCCGGCGCACGGCGTGGCGGTGTGGCTTAGCGATTCGCCAATCAGCGCCCCCACCCTGCGCGCGCAGCTCGATACATTGATGGCGCGCAACGTGATGCGATGACCCTCACGTGGTGGGCGACACTGCCACCCTACTCGCTACCAGAATGGAAAGAACAAGCAAGAAAAAGACCCAAGGCGAAGCCAGGGGCACAATTTGGGGCACGCTCAAAGTGCCGGTTGCTACGAACCCGTTGGGTTGTGACCAGGTCACAGAATAGTTGCCGGGGCCTAGCTTCCCGAGCGGTGCGGTGGCTCTAAACTCGGGCCAGGGAGGAGGCAATGGACTACACGGAACTGATGGGTACGCAGGAGCTTGAATAGTCACTAGCCAGCCTGAGACTGAGATTGAAGTCGGCTGGGTGGGAACCAGGAGGCACGGGCTCGCGTTCATTGACAGCGTGGCGTAGTAGTTACCGTCAGAGTCGCTTGAAAAGGATAGCGACTGTGCTCTGGCAGATAGGGAAGCAAAAGACAGAAGCAGGCACAGTAGAGCGAGCCAGACGCGCTGTTGACCACACGAGAACATTTCCTAGGCCCCTATCTGAAACTATGCACCGCAGGATTTCCTCACCACCACCTGCGCCGGCAGCACCTTGTTTTCGGCCGCTTCTTCACGAATCAGATTGAGCACTGACTCCACCAGGACTTCCCCCGCTCGGGTGGTGTCCTGCGACACCGTGGTCAGTGGCGGAATCGAATAGTTCGAAATCGGGATATTGTCGAAGCCGACCACGCTGACCTGCTGCGGTACAGCCAACCCCGCTTCGGCCAGGGCACGCAGGGCGCCGATGGCCAGCAAATCACTGGCAGCAAAGATTGCATCAAAGCGCTGCCCGCTGGCCAACAGAGTCTGCGCGGCTTGGTAACCGACCTGTTCGGTGGAATCCACGGCATCGATCTGCAGCATGGGGTCGAGCTTGATCTTGGCCCTCTTCAAGGCTTCGGCGTGTCCGCGGTAGCGATCGGCAAATTCCGGGCTGCCTTCCGACACATTGCCGATAAACCCGATGCGGCGGCGACCCAGCGAAAGCAGGTGTTCAGTGATGGAACGCCCTCCCTGGACATTGTCACAACCCACCGACAGCTCCGACTGCCCGGGCACCAACGAACCCCAGCGAACGAACTTGGTGCCTTGTTCGACCAGTTTCTGCAGCTTCGGCTTGGCCTTTACGTAGTCACCGTAGCCGAGCAGGATCAGGCCATCGGCCTTGTGGCTGTCCTGGTAGTCGGCGTGCCAGTCGTCGCTCAGCTGCTGGAACGAGACCAGCAGGTCGTAACCATGCCGGGCACAGGCGCGGGTGATCGAGCCCAGCATCGACAAGAAAAACGGATTGATCAGCGAGTCATCGGTGGTCGGATCTTCGAACAGCAACAGGGCCAGGGTCACCGAATGCTGGCGACGCAGATTCGAGGCGTTCTTGTCGACCTTGTAGTTGATCTCCTTGGCGATCTCCTGAATCCGCTTGCGGGTTTCCGGGCTGACCAGCGGACTGCCGCGCAGCGCCCTCGACACGGTGGACTGCGACACTCCGGCTCGATACGCGATATCGAACGAAGTCGGTTTGCCTTTCATGCGTCGCTGCCGCCCTGCATAGCCGGGAGATGAACTCCAACGAATTCGTTCTTTTCGCATAGGTTCGGCCCTCGGGTCCAGAGCGTTGCATGTTGCGGCGCAGCAAGATCGGCTTCGCGCCCTGCCCCTTCGAGCCAGGCTCGAAAGGGGAGCGGACAACCTAGCCGCGTAGCTTCGCCGCCTCTGCCGCCAAGCGGCCAATCGCGGCATAGTCGCCGTTGGCCAACGCCTCACTGGGCAGCATCCAGGAGCCACCAATGGTGACCACGTTGGACAGGGCGAGATAACTCGGCGCCTTGGCCAGATCAATGCCACCGGTGGGGCAGAACTTCGCCTGTGGAAACGGGCCGGCCAGGCTCTTCAGCGCAGCCACGCCGCCGGCCGCCTCGGCGGGAAAGAACTTGAACCGGCGATGGCCACGCTCCAGGCCGCGCATCAGTTCGCTGGCGCTGGCAATCGCCGGAATCAGCGGCACCGCAGCCAGTTCCGCCGCGTCGTAGAGCCGCTCGGTGGCACCGGGCGCGATGGCAAATTCGGCACCTTCTTCGGCCACGTTTTCCAGGTCGACGCCATTCAGCACGGTACCAGCACCGACACAGGCATCCGGCACCTCGGCGACGATGGCGCGAATGGCAGCCATCGCGACGTCGGTGCGCAGGGTGATCTCCAACACCGGCAGACCGGCCTCGACCAGGCAGCGCGCCAGTGGAACCGCCTGTTCCAGCCTGGCGATGCTGATGACCGGCACTACCGGGGCGCGAGCGAACACACCATCAACCGCCGCTGCGCGTGCTTCGATTGTCCAACGACTCATGCCATTCCCTCCTTGCAGATTTGATGCAGGGTGACCGCCGCGCCCAGCAAACCGGGATTGGGATGCGTGATCACATGGATGGCCACCGACTCCAGATAGGCGGCGAAACGCCCCTTGGCCAAGAAACGCTCGCGAAACGCGCTGGATCGCAGGAACGGCACGAAGCGCGGCACGATGCCGCCGGCAATCATCACCGTGCGTGCGCCATGCATCAGTGCGGTATCGCCGGCCACGCTGCCCAGCACGGCGCAGAATCGAGCCAGGGTTCGACGCGCCAGCAGGTCGTGGCCATCGAGCGCGGCGGCCACGATATCGGCCGGATCGCGCAGCGGATGTGGCTTGCCCAAGGGGCGTCCGGCCTCTTCACCGGATAGCGCGGCATGGATGTACGACAGACCCTGGCCGCACAGCAGGCGCTCGTTCGAGGTGCGGCCAAAGCGCGCGCTGATCCAGCGATCGATGCACAGCTCTTCCTCGCCCAGCGGGGCGAAACTGACGTGACCGCCCTCGGTTTCCACCACTTGCCAGTGATCATCGCTGCCCACCAACAAGGCCACACCGAGCCCGGTGCCCGGTCCGAGCACGCTGACCGGGCCCTGCAGACCGCCCTGCGAATCGCCATGCAAGGTATTCCGATCCGGCTGCGACAGATGCGGCACCGCCGCTGCCACCGCGCCGAAATCGTTCAGTACGCGCAAGAAGTCCAAGCCCAGCACAGCACGCAGTTCCGCCTGACTGAACGACCAGGCGCGATTGGTCAGGCGCACCTCGTCGCCCTGCACCGGGCTGGCCAAGGCCAACGCGGCACAGTGGGGACGCTGATCGATCTCGGCCAGATAGGCCTGCGCTGCGTGCTGCAGACTGGCGTAGTCGGCAGTGGGCAGGCTGCGCGGATACAGAATCTCCGCCCCGGGTCGGGCCAGGTCGGTGAGGCCAAAGCGGGCATTGGTGCCACCGATATCGGCAACCAAGCCGGGGTTCACCAACCTGGCCGTCATTCGCTCAACCCTCGGCAAACAGCGCGCAGGCGCCCTGCTCGGCACTGCCAGCCTGCTGCCGCATCAGCCCGAACAGTTCGCGGCCCAGGCCGCGATGGCTGGCCGATACATCCAGTTTCACCGGCTGACGAGACTGCCACTCGGCCTCATCCAGCTCGAGGTCAACGATGCCCTCGACCGCATCGATGATGATCCGATCGCCCTCGCGCAGTTTGGCTATCGGCCCACCGCACAAGGCCTCGGGGCTCAGGTGGATCGCCGCCAGCACCTTGCCGGAGGCACCCGACATACGGCCATCGGTGAGCAAGGCCACCTTCTGGCCACGATCCTGCAACAGCGACAGGGTTGGGGTGAGCTTGTGCAGCTCCGGCATGCCATTGGCGCGCGGGCCCTGGCCACGCACCACGGCAACGAAATCACCCAGCAGTTCGCCGGCCTTGAACGCCGCCAGCAAGGCATCCTGAGAATCGAAGATCTTCGCCGGCGCCACCAGACGCTGATGTTCGGCGGCCACCGCCGACACTTTCACCACCGCCCGGCCGAGACGTCCTTGCAGCCGACGCAATCCGCCCTCGACGGCGAACGGTTCGGCAGCCAGACGCACGATGTCCTTATCCAGTGGTTCCGCCGGAGGATCACGCCACTTCAGCTGGGTGCCCTCGAGATGAGGTTCCTGCGACTGCGCGCGCAGATCACCACCGTGCACGCAGGCGATATCGGCATGCAGCAGGCCGACATCGAGCAGCTCCCGCATTACCAGACCCAGGCCACCGGCGGCGTGGAAGTGATTCACGTCGGCGCTGCCATTGGGATAGACCCGGGCCAGCAATGGTGTGGCGCGTGACAGCTCGTCGAGATCGTCCCAGTCGATGCTCAGGCCTGCCGCCCGCGCCACCGCCACCAGGTGAATCGCGTGGTTGGTGGAACCGCCTGTTGCGGCCAGGCCGACCATGGCATTGACAATGGCCTTCTCGTTCAATGTTTCGGCCAAGGGCCGATACTGCTGACCAAGAGCGGTGTGCTGCAGCACCGTTTCGGTCGCCGCCACGGTGAGGGCATCGCGCAATGCAGTACCGGGATTGACGAAGGCGGTGCCGGGCACGTGCAGGCCCATCATTTCCAGCAGCATCTGGTTGGAATTGGCCGTGCCGTAAAAGGTGCAGGTGCCGGCGCCGTGATAGGAGGCCGACTCGGCAGCCAGCAGCTCGTCGCGGCTTGCCTTGCCTTCGGCATAGCGTTGTCGCACCGCAGCCTTTTCCTTGTTCGGCAAGCCTGAGGTCATTGGCCCGGCCGGCACGAAGATCACCGGCAGATGGCCGAAACTTAACGCGCCGATCAACAAGCCGGGCACGATCTTGTCGCACACGCCCAGCAGCAGCACGGCGTCGAATGCCTCATGCGACAGCGATACCGCGGTGGCCAGAGCGATGGTGTCGCGTGAGAACAGCGACAGCTCCATGCCATCGCGGCCCTGGGTCACGCCATCGCACATGGCCGGCACGCCGCCCGCCACCTGGGCGGTGGCACCCGCAGCACGGGCTGCGGCACGAATCAGGGTCGGGTAGTGTTCCATCGGCTGATGCGCCGACAGCATGTCGTTGTAGGCGGTGACGATGCCGAGATTGGCCACTCGCAGGCTGCTGAGACCGGGCTTGTCCGGGCCGGAGGCGGCGAAGGCATGCGCCAGGTTGCCGCAGCTCAGGCGCGAACGGGCTGTACTGCGCTCCTTGGCAGCACGCATGCGCCTGAGATAGTCCTCGCGCTGCGGCTGGCTGCGTTCGGCAATGCGCCGGGTTACACGCTCGATCACAGGATTGAGACTCATCATGGACTCCAGTGAATCGTCATGTTCAGGCCCGGCGCAAGGAAGGCGCTGATCGGTTGCCGATCCGGTTGCTGGCGACTGTTCGCATCGAACAGTACGTCACGTTTGACGGCGCCGCTGAGGGCGATGATGTGCTGGCGCGCATTCAACAGCCGCCGGCGCCCGAGGGTGATCCGGGCGTGCGGCGCCTCGGGTGGCAGGGGGTTGGGCGTGATGACAAAGGCATCCGCCTCAGCACGCAGATCCATGGCCGCTGACAGACCATCGGCAGCGGGGAACAAAGAGGCAGTGTGCGCGTCGCCGCCCATGCCCAGCAGCACCAGATCAAACGGTTGGGAAAGCTCGGCCAACACCTGATTGGCCCAGGCCGCCAAGGGTGGATACTCGGCCTTGGCCGGTACCAGTCGACAGAGGTTCAAGCCCCGCGCCGCCTGCATCGCATCAACGATTTCGTCCTCGTTGCGCAGCGGGTGACCGGCGTCGACCCAGCGCTCATCGGTAGCCAGGACAGTGACCTTGGACCAATCACGCTGTTGCCCGGCCAGTTTGCGGTAGGCGGGCATCGGCGTCCGCCCGCCGGCAAGCGCAATCAGCGCACGGCCGCGATCCAGCAAGGCTTGATCGATGGCCTGACCGATTTCAAAGGCCAGGCCATCGGCCATGGCTGCTGCATCGATGTGTTCAATCAGCTGCATCGCCCCACCTCATTCGCGCCAGGTGTGGCCATGGCGATCGGTCAGCGAAAAGGCGGCATTGGGGCCCCAGGTGCCGGCGGGGTAGCTCTTCGGCGCAGCACCACGATGCTGCCAGCCGTCCAGGATGTCATCGACCCAATGCCAGGCCGCCTCGACCTCATCGCGGCGAACGAACAGGGTGCCATTGCCCTCGATCGCATCCAGGTACAGACGCTCGTAGGCCAGACGCTTGCGATGATGGGCAAACTCCTGGTGAAGGTCGAGATCAAGCGCCACCTGTGACAGCTTGATGCCGCTGCGATCCAAGCCCGGCGTCTTGTTCATCATAAAGAGTTCGATGCGCTCTTCCGGCTGCAGTCGGATCACCAGCGCGTTCTGTTCGACGCTGGCACCGGCATTGGCAAAGATCGAGTGCGGCACGGCGCGAAACTGCAGATAGATTTCGGTGCAGCGCCGCGGCAGGCGCTTGCCGGTGCGCAGATAGAACGGCACGCCGGACCAGCGCCAGTTGTCGATATGGGCACGCAAGGCGACAAAGGTCTCTGTGCTACTGCTGCGACCGAGTTCTTCGGCATACCCCGGCACGGCCACGCCGCCAACCGCCCCCGAGACGTACTGCCCGGCAACGCTGTGGCTGGCCACCTCCTCGCGGCCGATGCCGCGCAACGAGCGCAGCACCTTGATCTTCTCGTTGCGTACCGCGCTGGGATCAAACTGCGATGGCGGCTCCATCGCCGTCAGGCAGACCAGCTGCAACAGATGATTCTGCACCATATCGCGCATCGCGCCCGAGCCGTCGTAGTAGTCAGCCCGTCCTTCCAAACCCACGGTTTCGGCGACGGTGATCTGCACTTGCTCGATGTGTCGCGAATTCCACAGCGGTTCGAACAGGGCATTGCCGAAGCGCAGCGCCAACAGGTTCTGCACGCCCTCCTTGCCAAGATAATGGTCGACGCGGAATACCCGATCTTCGTCGAACACCCGACCGACACCTTCATTCACATCCACTGACTCGCCGAAGTTGTGGCCGATGGGTTTCTCCAGCAGCACACGGGTGCCCTCGCCGTTCAGGCCGTGTCGACCCAGCGCCTCGCAGATGGAGACATAGAACTTCGGCGAGGTGGAGAGATGGAACACCACATCGCCGTCGCGCAGACTCTTGATTCGCCGCGCCAGCGCCTCGAACGAAGGCTCGTCGCCCAGCGCGGCCGGCTGGTAGCAGATTCGGCTCAGCAGATCGGCGATGGCGGCCGAATCGCGATCCTCGACCGCGATTCGCTGCTCCAGGCTGGCTGCCACCAGCGCTCGAAATCCATCCTCATCCAGCTCGCTGCGAGCCGTGCCAAGGATGCGGAAGTTCTTCGGCAGATAGCCGTCGCGGTGCAGGCCGTATAGCGAAGGCAGCAGCATTCGCTGGGCCAGATCACCGGTAGCACCGAAGATCACCATCAGGTTCGCAGGTTGCGCATGTAGCATCGAGTTCCACCGCCATAGCTGTGGCGCTGCGCACCAGCAATCAGTGGCAGCGCGGTCCTTCCCTAGGAATGGCCTGAGCAGATTCGTCCTGAATCTGCCAGACGACTGCGGTCGGCACCCGCCGAGTCGCAGTGCACCGATCAACGGTTACCCGTCAATCATCGCGACGCATCCTTGTGTCGCCGGAACCAACCCTTCGTACGAGACGAAGCGCCAGCGCCCGTTTGTGCTTGGTGTGTGCGTCCATGCACAACCGCAGCGTCGTGAGTCGGAGCTCGAGCAGCGTTCCGCTGGAGAACGCCGCGGCTCCCCTGTTCAGGGTAGCCTGATCGATGGGGAAACCTTAGCTGCATACGATTGCAGCTGCAGCGACGCTTGGCAAGCCCCGGCATGCGCGCCGCGCACCGATCAACGGGTCGGATCGACACCCTGACTGTGCAGCCAGTCGATCAGCGGCAGAAGTTGATCCTGATAGCGCTGCCAACGTCCGACGGCGCGCCGATACAGCGGCTCGCGCACCTGGGCTGAACTGGCCGTGGCCACCGGCGCTTGATTCTGATGAAAGTCGATGCAGCGCGGATCCCAGGGCAGGCCGACAAAGGCCAGCAGCCGGCGCGCTTGGGATTCGATGTCTTCCACCACCTGCTCGTAGTGCACTTCCATGAAGCGGTCGCCCAATTCGGCCCGCCAATGCGCGACCAGTCGATCGAAACCCAGCCAATAGCGCCCGCAATCGATCAAGTCATAGGCATAGTGGTAGTAGGTGAATCCGGTGGCGAACAGCTGGCGATAGTTGCTGAGGCAGGAATCCAAGGGATGCCGACGCAAGCAGATAATCCGCGCCTTGGGCAGGGCGGCCCGAATCACCCCGGCCAACACGACGTTCAGCGGCATCTTGTCGATGAAACGTGGTGTGTGACCGGTACGGGGGCGGGTGCTGTCGATATAGGATCTGCCTACCGCGGCGAGATCCAGATCAGCCGCTGCGCGCAGGGTCTCGGCGTCGAGCACATAGGGCGAGGCCGTTGCTGCGGCGCGCTTCAGCGCGGTAGCGAAGTGACTCAGCTCTCCAGCGGCAAAAACCTGCGGGTGCGAGGATAGAATCCGCTCCACCAGGGTGGTGCCGGTACGGGGCAGGCCGACGATGAAGATCGGCTCCTCGCTCGCATGACCCTGAGTGCGCGCCGCCAGACCGGCCGTCTCCATCGCCGCTGAAAATAGTTCGGCATCCAGCGCACAGCGATCGACCAGACCCGCCCGCTTGCGCGCCTTGCCGCGCTTCAACAAATCGAAACTTTCGCCGTAGCGCCCTTGATCTTCGCGCTGCTTGGCCAGGGCATGGCAGAGATGCAATTCGGCATCGGGATCGAGCTGCCCGTCCTCAAGCAACTGCTCAACCTGCTGTTCCTCTGCGGGCTGCAGGGATTGTCGGCTCACCTGGGCGAGCGCCGACCAGGCGCGATAGTGCCGGTCGTCCGCGGCCAAGGCGGCTCGATAGGCCTGCGCCGCAGCATCCAGATCACCGATGAACTGCAGTGCCGCGCCAAGGTTGTATTGGAACGAGGCGTTATGGGGCGCGCGTTCGACCGCAGCACGAAAGGCCGGCACCGCCTCGGCATGGGCACCGGCACGCACCAGCACCACGCCCAGAGTATCAAGTGTCAACGCATCGCCCGGCTGCAAGGCCAGGCCGGCATAGGCCGCTTCAACCGCGCGCCGTTGCTCCTGGATCGCCAGCAGGCTACGTCCCCACTGCGCATAGTATTCAGGCCTGGCCTCGGCCTTGATCGCCCGCTCGAAGACATCGCAGGCCTTGCGATGATTTTCGTGCGCCGCGGCGATCAGGCCCATGATGAACAGAGGCTCGGCTGCAGCGGGCTGCGTTTGCAAGGCGCGCAACGCCGCCTCATGCGCGGCGCGGTAGTCGCCGCGCTGCAAGGCCGCGTGAGCAGCCTTGATCAGTGCGGCGGTCACGCCCATACCAGGGCCAGAGATTCAACCGCAGCGAAATCAAACCACTGCCCTTCGACAAGCTCAGGGTGCGCAGGTCCCACTGCAACCCGCTCACTGAGCCCGTCGAAGTGAGCAAAGCCAAGGCGCGGCATGATTCGCTTCAAAGAATTCAACAGACGCCCTTCGACAAGCTCAGGGCGCGTTGCTGCGCACTCTGGCACTACAAGTCGAAGTAATAAACGAAATTGACGCCGATCTCGCGCGGCCGCAGTACATCATGGTAGTAGCGCCGCACCACCACCGGGTCGCCGTTTTCATCGGATACCGTCTGCGCATAGGGCCGGGACGATCGGGCACCGGTGCGGGCGAACTTGTCCAGCAGGTTCTCGGCATACAGCGTTACCGACCAGTTGATGCCATCCAGCACCAGGGAAGCGTTGTGCACGGCAAAGCCCGGCAGCTCCTCGCCATCGGCCCGATTGCCGGTGCGGGTGAATACGTCGCCAATTGCAGAAATACCGTAGTTGAAAGTTAAGTACTTCCCGTCCGACAGCTCGGTCAGGTGGCTGGCGAACAGATTGGCCTGATGCTTGGGCGAGCCAGGCAGGCGATCGCCAGCGCGGCCATCGACGTCGATGCGCGGGCTGAAGCCAGGCGGGATGATGGTGTTGAGCAGGGCCGGCGCATCTTCGGTGAGTTGAGCATTGGTGTAGGCATAGCTGCCACGCAGGCTCCAGTAGTCCGTCAGCAGCGCATTGAAGCTGACCTCGAGGCCCTGCGACTTTGCGCCTTCGCCATTCAGGGTGATTGGCAAGGCAGCGTTATCGGTGGTGCCGGCCAGCTGCGGATCATCCCAGTTGACGCGGAACAGGGCCGCGTTCAAGGTCAGGCGGCGATCGAGCAGACGCGACTTGATGCCGACTTCGTAGTTGGTGGTGCTGTCCGGGAAGAACTGCAGCTCATCCGGCAGTCCGCAGGCAATCTGGTTCGGCGGCAGCGGGTCGGGGCACGGCGCCACACCGTTGGAGTTGCCGATTCGATAGCCCTCACTGACGGTGAAATAGCCCATCACGTCGTCGTTGAACTGGTACGAGGTGTTGAACTTGAACAAGGTGCCATCGTCTTCCTGTCCACCGAGTTCGGGCTCGAGCAAGATCGAATCTGGCGGCGCGCCGTCGAACACCGAGCGGAACAGCGGGAAGTCGACCGCATCGGCAGTCTCCAGCTCATAGTCGTAGTAGCGAGCGCCCAGCGTGACCTGCCATTGGTCGGTGAACTGATAGGCGAATTCGCCGTACACGGCGCGCTCGGTCAGATCGGTGGAATTGGTGGAAAAGTACTCCAGGTTATCGGGTCGACCACCGCCCAGGTATTCGCTGTAGCCCGGGGTGAATTCCTTGCTGGAGGCGTCGCTTTCCAGACGGTTGTAGAACAGGCCGCCAATCCAGCTGAACGGACCATCGCCCTGCGAAACGAGGCGCAGTTCCTGGTTGAAGATCGTGTCTTCCTGCTCTTCGCGGGTGAAAGCCGAGAAGCTGGGGAAGGCTTCGTAGCTGTACTCGAGGGTGATCAGCAGGTCGGTCTGATCGCGCTGACCGACTTCGTCGTACTTCGAGTAGCCGGTGGCCGAAGTCAGCTCGGCAAAGCCGAGATCAGCACTGATCTCGAGGGCGGTCAGCTGATTCTCGCGATCATTGGGCTCAAGATAGCGATGCGCCGATTCATAACGCCCGGTTCCGGCGGCCACCTCGTGATTGATGGTGCGTGCGCCGTTTTGCTGATCCTGGAAATAGTAGGTGAGATTGGCGTCGATGATGTCGTTCGGCTTCAGGCGGAAGGCCAGCCGTGCCGACTGGATCTGTGCATCATCGGCATCCTTGCGGCGGGTCAGATCGCCAGCCACATTGGGGTTCGACACGCCCGGCTCAGGCACCAAGGAGTTGTAGTCGATGAAGCCCGGGTCATCGAGGTAGTCCAGGCTGCCGCGAAAGGCCAGCACGTCGTTGAATGGCAGGTTAAGGGTGGTGCCCAATTTGCCGCCAATGCCATCACTGTGCGAGAGCCCGTAAGCAGACCCGCGTACCTCAAGGGTGCTGGCACCGAACTCGGGACGCCGCGGGATATAGCGCACCGCACCACCCAGGGTGCCGGCTCCGTACAGGGTGCCTTGCGGCCCGAGCAGTACTTCGACGCGCTCCAGGTCTTCCATGCGCAAGTCGACATACAGCGGAATCTCGCCGATGTAGGTAGCCACCGTGCCACCGCTGCCATTGCCCAGCGCCTCGGAGGCGGCGACCGGATCGGCGTTCAAGCCGCGCACGATGATCTGATTGGACGAACGCCCGCCTTGATCCAGCACGAACAGGCCCGGCACCACCCGCCCCAGTTCGGACAAGCTGCCCACGCCCTGCTCGCGCAGGTTCTCGCCATCGATGGCTGAAATATTCAGGGGCACCTCCTGCACGCTCTTTGAGCGTCGGGTCGCGGTCACCACCAGCTCTTCCAGCTCCTTGGCCTTACGCGCCTCGGCTGCTTCGGCCTCGTCCTGCGCGAATACCATCGGCGACTGCATGGCCAGCAGGGCGGAAATGGACAGCGCCAAGGGCGCGCGCGTGAATCCTGACAACGGGGAACGACGCAGCTTGGGCATAGCAGACTCCTGTTCGATCAAGGCGAAAATCTCCCCCTCACGACGAGCACCGGCTGCGTGGCGCGAGGCTAGCCGAGTTTGGCCGTGAATTTGCCGTTAAGCAAGCCAACCAATGACCCATATCTGTGCCAAGCCAGGCGGTCTGCAAACAGTGCGCGGTTCACCACACCCACGCGGGACCGATCGCGCATTGTGGCGATTGATGGCACATCGGTGCGGCTAGGGTGCGGTTTGGCGCAGGGCCCCGATTCCCTTGCGCGACCCGTCCATTACTGATTGCGCTGAGCCGCTTCAGGATATAGGTTCGTCAGCCAGCTGTTGGGAGAATGGCAGTGTCGTTGAGAAAGCGTTTGGCCGAATTCGGCTTTGAGTCGAACGACGACTACGACTATTCGTTGCGCTGCCTGTTCGAAGCCAGCCTCGACCGCTTGCGCGTCATGCACGTCGATGGTCGAGGCGGACGGCGCAAGACGGCCTTTGCCAACGCCTTGGCTCATGCGCTTGAGTTCGACCACGTGCTCTACCATGACTTCAGTCGCCCCGAACCGGCGGAGCCAATGGCAGCCGTGCCCAGCGAGGACGGACAGCCCAGCGAACCGCCCTTGCCGGCCTTCGAACGGGTGTTGATCGAAGCCTGCGCCTATTCCGAGGCCGCCCGCACCATCCTTATCCTCGATCAGCTACAGGCAGCAGCATTTGCTGACCATGCGCGTCTGGTTCGCTTTGTCGACAGCGGCGAGTGGTCGGCGGGCAGCGCTTCGGTCAGCGCGCATGCGCGCAATTTTCTGCTCGCCCTGATCAGCGAGGAACCCTTGTATCACTCGCTGGCACGGCAGTGCTTTCGCATCTGGACCGATGCCGAGCGCGGGCCAATGGATTTCCGACCGGAGGACTTTGGCCTGCCCGAACACGCCCGCCCTCTGCTTGACGCGCTGGCGCAACTCTTCCAGGCCTGCGGCGCCGCACCGACCCTGGGCGAGGTCAGCAAGCTGCTCGCCGATCTACTGCAACGCGCCGGCAGCGAAGAGCACCTGCGCCAGTCGATGTACGGCTGGATCGAAGTCATCGATCGCCCACGCCTACAGGCCGCCACCACCCTGCCCTATCTACGCGCCGTGCTCGACGCCATGGAGGCCTTTATCGGCGCCGACCACGTGGAGCTGCAGGCGCCTGATTGAAGTTGAGCCCCGGGCACTGGCACCGATGTCGTTCGGCGCGGCGCACGACCGCAATCCCGCTAACAGCCTGTCGGACTTCGTCCCGCGAAACGCGATTTCGGTCGATCTTACCCAACGATCGATGGCGTCAGGTGGTTCTTCGATTCGGCAATCGGTCGGCCCTTCGCCGAATCGCTGAACG
>NZ_JACYTR010000048.1 GCF_014841215.1 Pseudomarimonas arenosa | reverse complement strand
GCAGCTTCGAACAACTTGTCGTGCATGGGTCTCACTCTCCGAAATCAGCCTGCGCTCGACAAAACGGAGGCTGTCGGCGTCAGACCAAAATTCTCAGTTACCCACTTGGAATTCGATAGAGGCATATTTCATGAGGTCGCGCCGAAAGATCCGGCAATTCCAAGCGGGGCGAGAGTTTCGACCGATGGTGCTGAGATAACAGAGTGTTCGCGATCTTTCGGCGCTGGCACGGCCCTCATTCGGCCGCTGCGCGGCTACGCAGGGCATTCGCCCTGAGGTCCTTTGCGCCGATTGCCGCGTTCAAGTGGGCCCACCACTTGGGCTCGTCGCGCCTTGCACTCGACGCAAAGTCCTCAGTGATCATCCGCGCCCCCTCATGAAACATCCGGGCTAACATGATGTTTCCCTGCCATAACCAGGAAGAGCCTGGCGCCCCGGGGCGTTGATGCTTGCGGATGGCAAGACGCAAGGAGAGCGCGGCAGCCATCAGCGTGACGGCAAGTGGCAATGCCACAACGCGGGTGTTCACATGGAATGCTCATGAGTTGGCGCATTGATTTGTTCGAGATGGATACTTGCGCTACTGTCGTCCTGATCGAGGAAAGTTCGCCTCGGATCTCGCAACTCATGCGGGGGTGAAGCATGCGAAGCGCTTTGTTGTTTGTCGCTGCCATTGGACTGTTCGGCTGCGTGCAAGCCCGGGCCCAAGTCACTGATCCTGCAGCCTTGGAACGCAGCTTGGAAGCGAGATTCGCCGCCTATTCGGCAAGCGACCAATTGGATGCCGAATCCGGCTTGATTATCGACCTGGCGAACAAGCGCTTCGAACAATTGCGTGGCGCCAACTCACTTAGCCAGAAGTTGATCGTTAGTGAGGCATTCAAAGGCGGCGATATAAAGGAGACGAAGTGTCGGCGCGCCGCCTTCGTCGCGGCAGACCGGTACCTGTTCGAATCGAAGTATGAGGAAACCTTGGCTGCCTTTGGCCAGATCGTGGTCGATATCGAGAAAGACCTGGTGTCTCTGGGCGGAAAGTCGATTTCAGAATTTCTGCTGGGTAAGACCAAGAGCCAAGTGCAAGACGCAATAAAGGGCACATTGAAAGATGCGCTCAAAGAATTGCAAGGTGACACTCCCCCATTGGCCTACCAACAAGGCTTCTCATTGGGCGCACGCGTGCTGAATGCGTTCAGCGATGCGCGCTGCGGCGCGAGGCTGCGCCTGCATTGGGACAAGGTTGGGCAACAGTTCGATGTGTGGGTGTCAGGCGATTGTGCCTATGAACCGGTCAAAGTGATGGAGCCCGGCACCGAAACCACGGATCTACTGGGAAAATGGGTGCTTCACCTGCAAGGCTCTTCCGACCTCGTTTACGACGAGGCATCGAAGTCTTTTCGCGCACTCATCCGCAAGGGGCAGAAGCTGCGAGAGTCGCTCACTGCAGAGTGCAAGTCGCAAGAGGTTTCTCTCTGCCCTGATGACGTCAAACACTGGCCGGAATACCAGCGCTGGCCGGAGGCCTGCGGCACGGGGCAGCCTCCCGATTTTCTCGCCGAAGTAAGTGACCCGTTGATTGAAGCCGAGGGCCTGTGGAGGTTCGAAAACCGCGCTGGAGAGGGCGACACCCCCTACTCGCAAGGCGTAATCGTCATTAGCAAGGGACATCCGGACCTACACTTTCGCAAGCTTGACTCTGGTTGGACTCATTTTGGCGTGGGCGGAAACGCAAACGGCTCGTGGTCAAGGCGGTTTGGGGCTTGGAACACCTCGGTAGAGGGCAACACCTTTAGCGTTGGCATCAGTCCGTTTAGCAACATCCAAATGAGCGTGAGCATGCACGAAGGGGCGCTGCGAGGCCGTTGGTCTGAGGGTGCGAACTCAGGCGTTTCGGTTTGGCGCGCGCAGCCTCCATTGGTGCTCAAATCGGTCAGGGTGCATTCTGGGCGCGCTGGAGGCGACTTTGTTTCGGAGAGCCAGCCCGAGGCAATGGTTCCAGTGTTGCGACAATTTTCGCCACCTATTTGCGGCGCGCAAATGGCCGGAAACTGTCCTCGCGCATCGGTTGAAATTGTGGCCGATAACATCGAAGGCCCACACGATCTGTGGATCGATCCCGCTACTCATATACGGATGGGCGAACGCCGCTACGTGGTGATTTCAAAAGACGGAACGCAAGCGACAACGTCGTACCCCAACGCCAACTACTTTGAGTCTCAGAAAACGATTGGGGCGCGCATCGAACTGCTGCTTTGGGACGGAGCCACTCCAGGCGTCAAGACACTGTGGATCGATGGTCACGCGATTCCATTCGAGTTGCAGATCATTCCGGCAAGCGAGAATCCGACTTAGCAGGAAGCTGAGTCTTGTTTCAGCAGCCTGATATCGCGCGCCACGGACGGCGCGCTCGGAAAGCAAGCATGCACGTGATTGATTTCCGGCAAGCCGTTCGACAGGCTCACGGCAGGTGTGGCGCGAATTTGCCGCGACCGGCTTGCCGTGAGCCGGTCGAACGATTGCGCCGAAGAACTCCAGGATGAACGTCCCAGCAGCCTGTTAGAGATCATCAGCGCAACTTGTTGATCAACGGCGCTGCATCAAGTACGCGTACATATCGAGGCACGCCCTGAACACCGCACAACGTCGAATCTACTCGCGCGCGGCGCTCGACTTACGCCGCGGCCTGGGCGCGTTCTCCCGATCGCGCCAGATCATGTACACATCCGATCGCTGATAGTGCGAATCCGGCTTGCGCGTGGGTTGGTGCTCAAAGCCAACCGATTCATATAGCCGAATCGCCGGACTTAGCTTTGAGTTGGTTTCGAGAAACAGGGTTTTGCCTTTGCGTCGGCGGAACTCATCGACAATGCCATCGATCAGGCGACGACCAATGCCGAGCCCCTGGCAAACTTCGTCGACGCCCATCTTGGTGAGTTCATACACGCCCTTTCCTTCGTGCTTGAGCGCGCAGGTGCCGACGATTTGCTCACCGAGTCTGGCGAACAGGATGGCGCCGCCGTCGGCCAGGATGGCCGCTTGCGGGTTGGACAACACGAAGTGGTCGATTTCTTCCAGGTAGAAGAACTTACGCAACCAATCTGCGTTTAGACGATAGAAGTGCGGCTGCAAATCGTCTCGAAACGGCACGATCTCCACTGCCTCCGCCCGCATACGATGGGCGCGCTCGCTCACCGCCTCGATGATCGGGCCGGACAGAATGCCATCCAGCCCTTGCAAGGTGCCCAATACATCCAGTTCCGTCGCAGCACAGGCCTCGGCAAGGTGCTGCTCAATGGCGCGCCAGATCAGTTTGGCGGCGCGCAGTTCCTGCTCGGCCTTGGCGCTCAACTGCAGGCGACGTTGGCGTCGATCGCCCGGCAACGAACGCGACAGCAACCAGCCTTCGCGCACCAGTTTGTTGGCCAACTGGCTGACCGCAGAATGGGTTTGCCCGATCGCCTCGGCAATCTCGCCGACATTGGCTGAACCACGATCGTGCAACAGACGCAGCAGGGGAAACCAGCGGCCCTGCAGCTTCAGCCCGGCACCAGCATAGATCTGGTCGGCAATGGCATACAGGCGGTCACTCAGTGCCCGCAGTCGACTGCCAAGTGCCAGCAGGCCCAATTGATTGACGAATTCCATCATCAAACCAAGGAATCAGCATTTACGTAAGCACTAACCTATCTGCTCCCGGCGGCGCGCGCAAGCGCGGGTGACTCTGCGAGTCACTTTGCCCCCGCCAGCGCCGTGCCATTTGGCCGCAATATCCACAATTGGCACTCACCCCGAGGCATCGGTCTCGCTTATGCTGAGCGGAGTACTTGGCTCGGCACACCATGGTCATTTCGCAACCCGAATTCTCGCCCGAGGAGCTACATGAGCTTCTGAGCGGGGTGATGCCGGACATCCCCGGCTATCGTGTACTGCGCTTGATCGGGCGCGGCGGAATGTCGTACGTGTATCTCGGAGTGCAGAAGTCGCTCGATCGCCAGGTCGCGATCAAGGTCATCGCGCCCGAAGCACTGAAAGACGAAATCAGCAAGCTGCGCTTCGAAAAGGAGGCGCGCACCATTGCCCGCCTGCAGCATCCGTGCATCGTGGGCATCTACGAAGTTGGCCGCACCGAGCACGGGCTGCTGTTCTATGTCTTGCCGTATCTGGCCCGAGGCCATCTGGGCCAACGGAATTTCCGCGACAACGAAGCGCGTATCATCGAAGTTCTGCGCTCCTTGTTGTGGGCGCTCGACTACGCTCACGGCCGAGGTGTGGTGCACCGCGACGTCAAGTCGGAAAACGTTTTGTTCGACAACGCCGACCGGCCGCTGTTGACAGATTTTGGCATTGCCATCAATCGCAAGGATCGCTCGCGCGTTACCGGACGCGGATTCGCCGTTGGCAGCGGCGCCCACATGCCGCCCGAGCAGGCGCGCGGCGAACCGGTGGATGGTCGAGCGGACCTGTACAGCCTGGGCGTGCTGACGTTTGAAATGCTCACCGGGCGCTTGCCGTATCAGAACGCCGATCCACTTGGCCTCGCCTTGATGCATGCCACCGACCCGGTGCCGCGACTGCCGGCTGAGCGCAAGCACTGGCAGATACTGGTCGACCGGGCCATGGCCAAACTGCCGGGCGAGCGCTTCGCCGATGCGCAAGAAATGATGGCGGCGCTGGACAAGGTGGAGATCACCATTGCCAAACAGCAGCGACTGTTGACCCGCGATCTGACACCGCATATTGCGCCGGCTTGGCAGCAAGTCAAGCAAGCTGCCTGGCTGGGCTTGGCGCGACTGAACGACCGGTTTGCTCAGCTCAGGGGATGGCTGCGCCCACGGCTGAACCGACAGCTGCTGGCGGCGGCCGCCTGCCTGGCGCTATTCGCGGCAGCGCTGCTGCTGTGGCCGAAGAGTGAACCCTCACCGGCGCCGATTCCGATTGCGGCGACCCCAGCGCCAACTCGAACGCCCAACGACAACACTGAACACGCAGTTGCGTCGACGGCATCGTCGTCAGCCGAGGTGCTGGACGTTGTCGCTGAAGACCTGCCGAACGCAGAAATCATTGAGCCGATCTCCGTACCCCTGCCTCCCGGTGAGCAGGCGCTGCTCAGCGCCGGACGGCAGATCGAGCGACGTCGGCTGACCCAGCCAGCCGGTGACAACGCGTACGAATCACTGCTGACCGCACAGCAGCTTCTTCCCGATGCCCCCGAACTGGCGCCATTGGCCGAGCGCTGGCTGGAAACCGCCCGCCCGTACATCCTGCAGGCCATCGAGCAGGAAAAATGGCCGATCGCACAGGGCCTGCTGGAGCGATCCCAGCGCCTGGCCGACCTACTGCTGGGTGGCCAGCACACAGCGCTGAACGCGACTTTCGAGGCAGTTGCCGCCCCGCTGCGGGCAGACATGCAGCAGGCCTTGGCCAAGCAGGATGTAGCCGCGCTGCAGCAAGCCAAACAGCAGGCCGGCGCACTAGGGCTGTCCGCCGACCTGTTCAAACCCTACTGGTCGCAAACCATTGTGGCCGTACGTCTGGGAGATCGCATTGGCGGTGCCAGCTCACCGTGGGTGCTGGTTCGCCTGCCCGCTGGCGACACGCCGGGCCTGGCGATGCTTGATCGCACCGTCACCCGCGCCGACTACCTGCGCTTCATCGACGCCCAGAAACGCCCGGCCGCCAACTGCAAGATTCGCACCGCGATGTTCACCATGAAGAAGCGCAGCGTTGCTGAGCCCGGGTTCAATCAGCAGGCTGATCATCCGGCGGTCTGCGTATCCCATGCCGATGCGCTGGCCTACGCAGCCTGGCGCTCCGCCGCCGAGAACCAGCGATACCGGCTACCGAACCGCGACGAGTGGCAAACCTGGGTACCCACCGATGCCGCCGGCAGCCAATGCGCTGCCGCTCGCTGTGCCGACGAAGGCACTCGACCGGCCAGCCGCGGGGCGCAGTCGCGGCTCGGTGTGCACAGCGCAGCGGGCAATGTAAGGGAGTGGCTGGGCTGTGGCGCTGGCTGCACCACCGTCGAGCAGCGCGGCTTCAGCTGGCGTGACCGCAGCGACACCCGCCAACGCGATGAACCTGTCGATGGAACGCGTGGTTACGATGACATCGGTTTCAGACTGGTGCGAGAGGTTGAGCGGGCGGAACTGGAGCGTCGGTGAGCCCAATCAGCCTCGCCCGCGACGCCGCGACCACAGCTGGGCAACCGCACCCGACAGTACGCAGGGCAAGGCAATCAGATCCACCCACCACACGCGATTTACCTCCGCGTTAAGGGCGGAGCTGGACATCGACTCAGCGCCCAGCAGCAGGAACCCCGACATACTGACCAGCGCTGCCAACAACGCAGGGCTGCGCAACTCGACCCGCCACATCGCCGCCAAGGACAGACTGCCGAGCAGACCAAACAGCAATGCTCGGTGCTGCAGCAACAGCAGCAGGCTGGGGTCCTCGGTGACCACGCCATACATCCGACTCAGCATGCTCGCCCCCGCAACTGCAGCCAAGGGCGCAAGATGAATCAATGCCGCCACCAGCAAGCCGAGTCGCACCAGCCAGGGCGCGATGTTCATGGGTGGCTCCTTATATGCTGGCAACCAAGCGGTGAGGGATGGGCTGCGAACGACGCAAGCCAAAGTACTGCCATTCGGCAAGGCCCACCACCACCGCCGCTTGAACGTAGATCATGGCCTGCCCCCATGGGTTGGGCGACACGATATCCAAGGCAACCAACAGTACGCTATCGACAGCCCACACGAGATTGCCAATCACCACCGTCCATACCGCCCAACTCGGCAATCGTTCGCGCGGCGCCATCCGCCCAATGATGGCGGCATACAGCAGACAGAACAGGCCAACCGCGAACAGGCCGATCGCGGGTAGCTGAAACAGCTGGGCAAGTGGGCTGGCAAACAGGGTGAGGCTGAGCCCGAACAAGGCACTCGCAACCGCATCGACCGACAACCCCCAACGCAGCCAAGTAGACACATGGATCCGGTTCATGACGCTCTCCTCGCAGTGAAGTCGAGGCGATCATGCGGGCGAAGCGGGAATGCGGTCGATTACCTCTGAGGTAATGTTACCGAGCCTGCCGTCGGACTAGGATCACCGCATGAACCGCGCCGCCACCGCGATGCCAGAGACGCCTGCACAGATCGGCCCGCTGCTGCGCGACTGGCGTCAGCGCCGGCGTCTGTCACAGCTCGATCTGGCGCTGGAAGCCGACATATCCACCCGCCACCTCAGTTTTCTTGAGAATGGCCGGGCTCGCCCCAGCCGCGACATGCTGCTGCATCTGGCCGAATTGATGCAGGTGCCGCTGCGCGAACGCAATGCCCTGCTGGTTGCCGCCGGCTTTGCACCCATGTTTGGCGAACGGCGCCTGGATGATCCGCAACTGACCCAGGCACGCGCTGCTCTGGAATTGCTGCTGAAGGCACACGAGCCGTATCCGGCGCTGGTCGTGGACCGCCATTGGAATCTGCAAACCGCCAACGCAGCGGCGCAACGGCTGCTCTCGGTGTTGCCGGCCAGCGCCCTGCAGCCGCCACTCAATGTGCTGCGGCTCAGCCTCGACCCGAACGGCATGGCGCCCTTGATACTCAATCTGGGCGAATGGCGACAGCATCTGTTGGCCCGACTGCGCATGCAAGTCCATGCCAGCGGCGATGCAGAACTACTGGCGCTGCTGCAGGAGCTATCCGCCTATCCCCCGCTGCCCGGCGAGCAGGTCGGTAGCAACTCGACACCGCGCGCCGATGTTGTGGTGCTGTTCCGACTTCGGCTGCCGCAGGGTGAGCTGGCCTTGTTCTCGACCATCACCGTGTTTGGCACCCCCACCGACATCACATTGTCGGAGTTGGCACTGGAAGCGTTCTATCCGGCCGACCCAGCCAGTGCGGCCTTGCTGCAGCGCTTGGCCGACGCGACCTGAGCTCACAATGGCGTAGATTCTGCGGTCGTTGCGGCAGATCCGTCGATCACCGCTGGCAGCGCGCAAACAGGCGCGCTAGGCTTGGAAGCTCAAAGGAGGGCGTGCAATGAACCCGATCACGACCATCCCCGGCCCGTCGCAGTTCGAAGCGGTGCAACGGCTCGACGCCAATCGCGTCAACAACCCACGCGAAGGCAGCGATGATGCCCGCGAGGACCAGCAGTTGCGCTCCGAGCGCCCCGCCAGCAGCGTGGTCAGCCTCAGCGATGCCGCTCGCGAACTCTCGGCCAACGAACTCAGCGCCAGCGAAACGGTGCAAGGCAGCAATGCCAGCAGCCAGGCCGATAATCAGGCCCAAAGCCGTCCCGCCACCGATCTGCAGGAGCGTCGCGGCCTGCTGGTGAACGAGCAAGCTTGAACCTGTAGCTTCATCGCTTGGCCGGCATCGTCATGCGGTGCGTGGTGGACGCACCGCTTTGTTCCGTGAATCCGCAACCTGACCGGCAGGGTTCGGCTCAGGCAAACGGATCCTGCAGAATGATATTGGCATCGCGTTCCGGCCCAGTGCTGACCATGGCCAGCGGGCAGCCGACCAGTTCCTCCAGTGAACGCAGGTAGGCGCGCGCCGCGGGCGGCAACTTGCTGAATTCGGTGATGCCGTGTGTGGATTCGGTCCAACCCGGGAATTCCAGGTACACCGGCTCGCATTCGTTCCATCCCGCTGCGTCCAGCGGCGCGTACTCGGTTTCCTTGCCGCGATAGCGGTAGGCGATACACATCTTCAAGCTCGGCAAACCATCCAACACATCGAGTTTGGTGATGCAAAGTCCGGAAATGCCATTGATCGCCACCGCACGCTTCAAGGCGACCAGATCAATCCAGCCACAGCGACGCGGACGGCCGGTGGTGGCGCCAAATTCAGCGCCGCGCTTGCGGATATCCTCGCCCAACTCATCATGCAGTTCCGTGGGGAACGGGCCGCCACCGACGCGAGTGGCATAGGCCTTGGCAATGCCGAGCACGTAGTCGATCGAGTCGGCGCCCACGCCGGTGCCGGCCAGCGCACCACCCACGGTGGTGTTGCTGGAAGTGACGTAGGGATAGGTGCCGTGATCGATATCGAGCAGTGAGCCCTGCGCGCCTTCAAACAGCACGCGCTTGCCCTGCTTGCGCAGATCATGCAGCAGACCGGCCACATCGACCTTCATCGGGTCGACATACTCGCCGAAGGCCAACGCATCATCCAAGGTCTGCTGGAAGTCGACCGCTGCCACGCCGAGGTACTTGGTCAGCACGAAGTTGTGATAATCCATCGTGCTGCGCAGCTTTTCGGCCAGTTCGGTGGGATAGCTGAGATCAGCAACGCGAATACCGCGACGGGCGACCTTGTCTTCATAGGCCGGGCCGATACCGCGGCCGGTGGTACCGATCGCCTTACCACCCGCCGCCTTTTCACGCGCCTGATCGAGGGCGATGTGGTAGGGCATGATCAGCGGCGTGGCCGGGCTGATCTTCAGCCGTGGGCGCACTTCGACCCCATTGCCTTCCAGCTCGGCGACTTCTTTCTGCAGCGCCGCCGGGCTCAGCACCACACCATTGCCGATCAGACACAGCGCGTCGTCACGCAGGATGCCCGAGGGAATCAGGTGCAACACCGTCTTCTTGCCGCCGATCACCAGGGTGTGGCCAGCATTGTGCCCCCCCTGGAATCGCACTACGGCACCGACCTGTTCGGTCAGCAGGTCGACGATCTTGCCTTTGCCTTCGTCGCCCCATTGAGCTCCAAGCACCACTACCGACTGACCCATCTTGACATCCTCAAAGCTAGTAATTTCATTCAACCGGGGCGATGTCACCGACCAGGTTCGGGCATCACGCCCTGTCCGCTCGGCCGGCCCCCGGCTCCTGCCTCGGGCGCTCAGCGCAGCTCGCGCACCGCTTTAGCCCCTCTCCCCCGCCCCTCTCCCGCAAGGGGAGTGGGGAGCACCATAGCCCAAACATGGAAAAAGCCGGGCTGACCCGGCTTTGCGAAATTATCCTCCATTTGCTTCGGCCGTGCAGCCGAAATCGCACTTGATCAAGGTCAAGTGCTGGCCTCATTCAGCCAGCCAAAATGCATGCGACGTAGATCCAAGGACGCGCGCATGTCATCCGTTGCCCTCAACGAACGCTACAACGACAAAGTAGTCCGTCAATTTGCTGTGATGACCCTGGTCTGGGGCATCGTCGGCATGTTGGTGGGCGTCTTGATTGCGGCACAGCTGTACTGGCCGGCTCTCAATTTCGATCTCCCCTGGCTCAGCTATGGCCGACTGCGCCCACTGCATACCAATGCGGTGATCTTCGCCTTTGGCGGCTGCGCCCTGTTCGCTACCAGCTTCTACTGCGTGCAGCGCACCTCGCATGTGCGATTGATCTCGGATGGCTTGGCGGCCTTCGTCTTCTGGGGCTGGCAGGCGGTCATCGTACTGGCCGCGATCACCCTGCCTCTGGGCATCACCCAGGGCAAGGAGTACGCCGAGCTGGAGTGGCCGATAGACCTGTTGATCACTGCGGTCTGGGTCGCCTACGCGGTGGTCTTCTTCGGCACCATCGCCAAACGCCGTGTATCGCACATCTACGTGGCCAACTGGTTCTACGGCGCCTTCATCATCACCGTGGCGGTGCTGCATATCGTCAACAATCTGGCCTTGCCGGTCAGCTTGGCCAAAAGTTATGGCGTCTACACCGGCGCCGTCGATGCCATGGTGCAATGGTGGTATGGCCACAATGCGGTCGGCTTCTTCTTAACCGCCGGCTTCCTCGGCATGATGTATTACTTCGTGCCCAAGCAGGTCGGACGACCGATCTATTCCTATCGGCTGTCGATCGTGCATTTCTGGGCACTGATCGCCATCTACATGTGGGCCGGCCCACACCACCTGCAGTACACCGCCCTGCCCGACTGGGCGCAGAGCCTGGGCATGGTGTTCTCCCTGGTGCTGCTGGCACCCAGTTGGGGCGGTGCCATCAACGGCATCATGACCCTGGCCGGCGTGTGGCACAAACTGCGCACCGACCCGATCATCAAGTTCCTCATCGTCTCGCTCTCCTTCTACATGATGAGCACCTTCGAGGGCCCGATGATGTCGATCAAGACGGTCAACTCGCTGTCGCATTACACCGACTGGACCATCGGCCATGTGCATTCCGGTGCGCTGGGCTGGGTGGCGATGATCTCGATCGGCGCCATGTACATGCTGTACCCGCGCGTGCTCGGGCTGAAAGCGATGTACAGCGAGAAGCTGATCGATACCCACTTCTGGGTACATACCATCGGCGTAGTGTTCTACATCGCTGCGATGTGGGTGGCGGGCATCAATCAGGGCCTGATGTGGCGCGCAACCGAGGCCGATGGCACCTTGACCTACAGCTTCATCGAGTCGGTGGTCGCCACCTACCCCTACTACCTGTTCCGCTTCCTCGGCGGCGTGTTGGTAGTCGGCGGCATGCTGATCATGGCCTGGAACACCTACAAGACATTCCGCATGGCCCGCGACGAAGTCGATGAAACCCCGGTGCTGGAACCGGCCCACGCCTGACCCCACGCACTGAACACGAGGATTCGACCATGAGTCACGAGAAACTTGAAAAGAACGTAGCCCTGATGGGCATCCTGATCGCCGTGGTGATCAGCTTTGGCGGTCTGGCCGAGATCGTGCCGCTGATGTTTCAGGCCGAGGCGATCAAGCCGACCCCGGGCGTCAAGCCCTACCCTGCGCTGCAGTTGGCTGGTCGCGATATCTATGTCCGCGAGGGCTGCTACGGCTGCCATTCACAGATGGTGCGCACACTGCGTTTCGAAACCGCACGTTATGGCCACTATTCGCTGGCCGGCGAGTCGGTCTACGACCGACCGTTTCAATGGGGCAGCAAGCGCACCGGGCCAGATCTGGCTCGGGTTGGCGGCCGCTACTCCGACGACTGGCACCGTGTGCACCTGATCAATCCGCGCGATGTGGTGCCGGAATCGAACATGCCGGGCTATCCCTGGCTGGAGAAGGGCAAGATCGATTCGGCCGGCGTGGTGGCGCGCATGCAGGCACTGAAGGCACTGGGTGACCCGTACAGCGACGAGGATATTGCCGGCGCCGCAGCGGCAGTCGAGAACAAAACCGAGATGGATGCCTTGGTCGCCTACTTGCAGGGCCTTGGCAAGCACGCGCCGCGCCCCGGTGAGCGCGACACTGAAGTGGCAGGAGGTGGTCAGCCATGATTCAAGGAATCATCACCGCGATCCTGTTGATCGCCTTCGTCGGCGGTTGGTTCTGGCTGTGGGGGGCCAAACGCAAGCCCGCGCTGGATGCCGCCGCCCGACTGCCGCTCGACGATGAACCGGGCCGCCACGCTACCCATACCAACGAGGGCCGCTCATGAGCAGCTTCTGGACCATCTTTATTGTCGTGCTGGTTGTCATCAACATCATCGGCTGCGTCTGGCTGCTGTGGTGGACCTCCAAGCGCCGACCGGGCGAGCCGGAAACCACCGGCCACGTCTGGGACGGCGACATTCGCGAATACAACAAGCCGCTACCGAAGTGGTGGATCAATCTGTTCTATATCACCATCGTGTTCACCATCGGCTACTTGGCCTGGTATCCCGGCCTGGGCAGCTTCGATGGCTACGGTGGCTGGAGCTCAACCAAACAGCATGATCAGGAACGCGAAATCGAGGATGCCAAGGTCGCCGCAGCGCTGTCACCATTCGATGGCATGTCGATCGATGCTCTGGCCAGCAATTCCAAAGCCGTCGAATACGGACGCTCGGTGTTCGCCGCCAACTGTGCCACCTGCCATGGATCGGATGCGCGCGGCGCCAAGGGTTTTCCCAATCTTGCCGATCACAGCTGGCAATGGGGCGGCGATCCACAGACCATTCTGACCAGCATCCTTGAAGGTCGGCAGGCAGCGATGCCACCGATGGCCGCGGTACTCGGCAGCGATCAAGCAGTGTTGGAAACCGCGGTCTACGCGCAAAGCCTGTCCGGCACCAAGGTCGACCCGGCGCTGGCAGCACGTGGCAAGCCACGCTTCGAGACGGTGTGCGCGGCCTGCCATGGCGCCAATGGCCGGGGCAATCCCGCTCTGGGCGCCCCCGACCTGACCGATGACATCTGGCTGTATGGCAGCGATTTCGACGCCATCCGCACTGCCATCGTGCAGGGGCGTGCAGGCAACATGCCAGCGCACAAGGAGCTGATCGGTGAGACGCGGGCACGCCTGGTCGGGGCATGGGTGTGGTCCTTGTCCAAGCGCAGCACCGACGGGGAACAAGCAGGCGCGCCATGAGCGAACTCAGGTCGCCGCTGCCGTTCGATCACCCGCCGCGCCCGCTGGCGCAGCGGGTGGGGGCGATTCTCTGGCCAAGCTTTTTTGCTGCCGGCGTCTGCACCATGGTGTTCTTCGCCTTCATCGACCCGCTGGAACTGCGTGATATCAGCTTTGTCGACTGGGAAATCAGCCGCGAAGCCGGCTACACCATCGGTTTCTTCATGTTCTGGCTGGCCACATCGGCATCGAGCCTGTTCACCTGGATTCTGCTGCGGCCCTCCAGCCGCTTCAACCACCCGTTGCCGCCGGAACGCTGATGGCCAAGACAATCGCCAGCGCGCTGGATGAGGGCGCCATGTATGTGTCAGAGCGCAAGGTGTATCCACGCGAGGTAAGCGGCCGCTTCCAGCGCCTGCGCACCCTGGCGGTGATCTGGCTGCTCGGCATGTATTACCTGTTTCCCTGGCTGAGCTGGGACGGTCGACAGGCCGTGCTGTTCGATCTGCCAGCCCGAAAGTTCTACGTTTTCGGGCTGAACTTCTGGCCGCAGGACTTCATCTTTCTGGCCCTGCTATTGATGATCGCCGGTCTGTCGCTGTTTTTCTTCACCGCGATGGCTGGGCGCCTATGGTGTGGTTATGCCTGCCCACAAACGGTTTGGACCGAGGTGTTTCTGTGGATGGAGCACTGGACCGAGGGCGATCGCCACAAGCGGATGAAGCTCGATGCCGGTCCCTGGACTGCCGAGAAGATCCGCCGCAAGCTGGCTAAACATTCACTTTGGTTGCTGTTCGCGCTGTGGACCGGCTTTACCTTCGTCGGCTTCTTTACTCCTATCCACGACCTCGGCCTGCGTCTGTTCAGTCTTGAATGGGGTGGTTGGGAATGGTTCTGGGTCCTGTTCTATTCGCTGGCCACCTGGGGCAACGCGGGAGTGCTGCGCGAACAGGTCTGCAAGTACATGTGTCCCTACGCGCGTTTTCAAAGCGCGATGTTCGACCGCAACACTCTGATCATCAGCTATGACCCGATGCGCGGTGAACCGCGCGGTGCACGCAAGCGTGGCACCCTGGCCAGCGTTCTGCAGCGCGCCCGCGGCCTGCTCGGTGGCGATGAGGCGCATGATGAGGTGATACGCGCCGCCCAGGCACGCAGCGCGGCCGATGCGCAAGTGGCGGCACGCGTCACCACCGGCGCACTGGACCCTTCCGGCGTCGGTCATCGCGGTCGCGATCTGACGCCGGATGATCTCGGCGACTGCATCGACTGCACCCTGTGCGTGCAGGTTTGCCCCACGGGAATCGATATCCGCAACGGGCTGCAATACGAGTGCATCGCCTGCGGCGCCTGCATCGATGCCTGCGATGGCGTGATGGACAAGCTCAATTACCCGCGCGGCCTGATTCGCTATACCTCACAGAACGCCATCGATGGCCGCCAGACGCGTGTGTTGCGGCCCCGGGTGCTGATCTACGGCAGCTTGCTCGGCCTGTTCATCATCGGCTGGGCGATCGGCGTGATGAACCGCGCGCCACTGATCGTCGACGTGCTGCGCGACCGCAATGCCTTGTACCGCGAAACCGCCGATGGCGCGATCGAAAACGGTTACACACTGAAGATCGTCAACAAGCAAGGCCGCGCGCATCGCTATCAGATCGAGGTGGTTGGTACAGATCAGCTGGAGATCGTCGGCGCGCCGCTGATACTCGACGCCGCTGCCGAACAGGTCTTGAACGAGCCGCTGACTCTGCGTTCCAGCACCCTGCGCGGCCGCCACGACGTCGAGATTCGGGTGCAGTCGCTGGATGACAAAAGCGTTGGCACCACCCATGTTTCGCGCTTCTTCGCGCCGGAGGAAAAGCAATGAGCGCCACTCGCCCCTGGTTTCAAGAGCCGATGGTGTACCTGGTATGGGGCGTTCCCCTGGCCACCGTGATCGCCGGCCTCTCAACCCTGGCCATTGCCATTCAGGCCGGCGGCAGCGATCAGGTGATCGACCAGGTATCGCGCATGGCGCAAGTTCAGCAGACCGACGTCAGCGCCGACCACGAAGCGCGCCGCCTCGGCTTGAGCGCCAGCCTGGTGGTGTCGGAACGCGATGTGGTGGTGGAACTGGGCGGCCGCTGGCCCACGGATCAGCCCCTGAGTCTGCGCCTGAGCCATCCCACCGATGCCGCTCAGGATCATCAACTCAGCCTGCAGCCGCTTGATGGGCGCTGGACGACGGCGGCCGTGATCGACCCGCACATCGCCTGGCAGATTCAGCTGGCTGATCAAGCCGGCCGCTGGCGCCTCGATGGCGAACTCAACAAGTCTCGCGGCTTCGCCACCTTAACGCCACGCTTCAGTGATGGCTGAACTGCCCGCCCAGGACTGCTTCCACTGCGGCGAAGCCCTGCCGCAGGTGCCAGTTCGCGCCCAGGTGGCCGCCTGCGGCGAGGGCGACCGACTGTTCTGCTGCAGCGGCTGTCTGGCCGCGGCCGAATTCATTCGCGATCAAGGCCTGGGCGACTACTACCGCCTGCGCAGCAATCGCGGCGCACGGGTTCAGGCTGAGTCGCTCGGTCATTGGGATCGCAGCGACGTGCTCGACACCTACAGTCTGCAACGAGCAGACGGCCTGCGTGAGATCAGTCTGATTTCGGACGACATGCACTGTGCCGCCTGTGCCTGGCTGATCGACCGCGTACTGCGGCGCGAAGCCGGGGTCGAGGAGGTCCACGCCAACGCCATCAGCGGCCGTATCCGGCTGCGCTGGGATCAGCGCCAACGCCCACTCAGCGAATTACTGGGACGTCTGACCGGCCTCGGTTACCGAGTCAGTCTGGGCCCCGACCCAGCGCGGGAAGCGGCCCAACTGAAGGCGCGGCGGTTGCTGATCATGCGGCTGGGCGTAGCAGCGCTCGGCGCGATGCAGGCAATGATGCTGGCCGAAGCCCTATACCTCGACTTTGATCGCAGCATGGAGCCCGCCACACGGGATTTCTTCCGCTGGATCACCTGGCTGATCAGCACGCCGGTGGTGTTCTTCTCCGGCTGGCCCTTCCTGCACGGCGCCTGGCGCGAACTGCGCCAGGCCCGGCTGGGTATGGATACCCTGGTCAGCAGCGCAGTCCTGATCGCCTGGGCAGCCAGCACGATCGAAACCCTGCGCGCTGGCCCGCATGTCTGGTTCGATGCAGCCGTCATGTTCGTGTTCTTCCTGCTCGCCGCACGCAGCCTGGAGCGGCTGGCGCGACAGCGCGCCAGTGCCCTGGTGGAACGACTGGCTCAAGCACAGCCGGCCCTGGCCACTCGCATCGACCCTGACGGCAAAGAGCAGACCGTTCCCCTGACCGCACTCAAGCTTGGTGACCGCCTACAGGTTAGCGCCGGCAGCACCCTGCCGGCCGATGGCCGCCTGCTGGGTGAGGCCGCATTGAATGAGGCCCTGCTCAGCGGCGAGTCTCTGCCGGTGCGTCGCCCTGCCGGTGACACGGCCCTGGCCGGCAGTGTCGCAGTGGAACGCCCCGTTCAGATCGAAGTGACCCGACTGGGCAGCCAGACACGCATTGCCGAACTGCTGCGTGCGGTGGAGCGTGCCCAGGCCGACAAGCCACGGTTGGCGCAATGGGCTGATCGCGTGGCGCATCGCTTTGTCCTCGGGCTGTTGTTGGCCACGCTGGCAACGGCATTGGTCTGGTGGCAGATCGATCCGAGTCGGGTGCTGGAGATCAGTCTGGCCGTGCTGGTGATCAGCTGTCCCTGCGCACTATCACTGGCAGTTCCCACCGCCCTGGTCAGTGCCCACGCATCGCTCGCTCGGCGTGGCCTGCTGGCGATTGGCGAGAATGCGCTGGAACGACTGGCCGAGGTCGATCAGCTGTTGATTGACAAGACCGGTACGCTGACCGAAGGCAGACCGCGCCTGCAATCGATCCAGTGTTTCCAGGGGCGATCGCAGACCGAGCTGCTGGCCATCGCCGCCGCGTTGGAGCGCGCAGCCCATCATCCTCTGGCGCAGGCCTTCGGCCCGATCGCAACGACCACGCCGCCTGCCACTCAGTTGCGCGCGCTGGCCGGACTGGGCGTCGAAGGTGACGTGGCCGGCCACCGCTATCGCCTGGGCCGCAGCAGTTTCAGCGTGCCCGAGCAGGACGATGACGGTGCGCTATGGCTGGGTGATCAGCGCGGTCAGGCATTGGCGCGTTTCGAGATCGACGATGCCCTGCGTGGCGATGCCCGCTCGGCCATCCTTGCCATCCGCGCGCAAGGCCTGCCGGTCGCCATCCTCAGTGGCGATTCGGCGCCTCGGGTGAAAGCGGTAGCTAAGGAGCTCGGCATCGCTGATTGGCAGGCACGGATGAGCCCCGAAGCCAAGCTGCAGCAACTGCAGACCCTACAGGCCGCAGGCAAGCATGTGTGGATGGTCGGCGACGGTATCAATGACGCGCCGGTACTGGCCCACGCCCACGTATCTCTGGCCATGGGCCAAGGTGCCGCACTTGCCCATCGTTCCGCCGACTGGGTATTGCAGCATAACCTGCTGCTTCGACTACCCGAAGCACTGAGCATCGCCCGCCGCAGTCGCCGCATCATGCGCCAGAACTTGACCTGGGCTGTGGCCTACAATCTGCTATGCCTGCCGTTTGCCATGGCCGGCTGGGTCGAGCCGTGGCTGGCTGCGCTGGGGATGACCCTGTCATCGATGGCGGTCACCCTGAACGCGCTGCGTCTGGCCCGTGACCCCGCCCCTTGCTTCGACGAACAAACGGCTTCACCCAGGGCCTCATTCGTACAGAAAGGCTCAGCCGCCGGCGGCGTCTGTCCGCAACCGACGAGGTAAGCATGCGCATCTTGCTGGTGTTGATTCCGATCAGTCTGCTGTTGCTCGGCATCGCCGTCACCGCGTTCGTCTGGGCAGCGCGGCGCGGGCAATTTGACGATCTGGATACGCCGGCACTGGACGTGCTGGCAGACGAATCCGCGCCCTCGGCTGAGCACACGCATGATTGACTGGTTGGTCATCGGCGGGGCCTTTCTGTCGGGCCTGCTCGGCGCCTTTCATTGCGCTGCCATGTGTGGCGGGATCGCCACCGGCGTGGCGGCCGGTTTCGAGCGATCACGCGCCGGTCAATCGGCCCTGGCGCTGAATCTTGGCCGGATCGGCGGCTACGCCCTGGCCGGCGCACTGGCCGGAGGACTGGGTGCCGGGCTGGTGCAGATCAGTCGCCTCAGCGCCTTGCAGCACGGCATGCGTATTCTGGTCGGCGCAGTGTTGGTCATAGCCGCCCTGCGCATTCTGGCGCCCCGACTCAGCTTTGGCTTGGGCGGTATGGGCAGCCGGCTCTGGCTCAGCCTTCGCCCGATGACCTCGGCAGTGCTGCCAGCCACCACGGTGACGCGTCAGCTGCTGCTGGGCGCACTCTGGGGATGGTTACCCTGCGGATTGAGTGCCACCTTGCTGGTGGCAGCCTGGCTCAGCGTCGATGCCCTGCAAGGGGCCTTGATCATGCTCAGCTTTGGTCTCGGCACCTGGGTGACCATGCTGCCGCTGACCTACAGCGGCAGCCGAATCGGCACCCTGCTGCGCGGCGGGCATCGGCAAACGCTGGCTGCCGTGTTGCTGATCAGCGGGCTGGTAACGGCCACGGCGCCTCTGTTAAGTCAGCACGCGGCGATTCATCAGCTGTTACTGGCCCTGGGCTGCCGCAGCCTGATCGGCCCCTGATCGGTCGGCTGAATATTCTGCTGGGACGGCTCGAAGTCCGAACCTTCCGTCCAGCACGCAGCCATTCGAGCTCGTACCTTTTGACGGGCCCGGGTGGGCGCCGCTCGCGAGCAGCTTATCCCTAGGCTGCGTCGTTGGACCCTCGCCGAACCGATAGTGCGGTGATCGACCGACAACTACGAATTCCTTCTGATACGCGACCTCCGCTCAGAACAGTCGATTTGGTTGACAGACAACCACCAAAGGTGACCTGATAGGCGCGCACGATTGGCACACGGGGCCGCCAGACTCGGCACTTCGGGACACAATCGATTGCAGTAGACCACCGGCGGTGCACGGCCTGCCGACGGGAGTGATTGTGCGTGTTTTGCGCGTTGAGCGCCGTGCGCCTATCTTGGGGAACGATTCGTTATGAAAGCAGCTACATATCAAGTAGGAAAAAAGAAACCACTGGCCCTGGGCATTCGCTGGGCAATGATGGGCTTTGCCGCCCTGGCTTTGAGCCAGGCCGCGGTGGCACAGGACGATGCGGAAGACGACGATGTCTCGCTGGAAACCGTGGTGGTGAAGTCCTCGCTGGGCTCGCGCGGCCAACCGCGCTCGGAGAACCAGAGCGCCGTGCCGATCGACATCATTGGCGGCAGCGAAATGCACAACCAGGGTCTCACTGACGTGCTCGACCAGATGCGCACCGTGGTGCCTTCCCTGAACGTCAACACCCAGCCGATCAGCGATGCGGCCACCCTGGTGCGCCCAGCCAATCTGCGCGGCCTGCCGCCGGACAGCACCCTGGTCCTGGTCAACGGCAAGCGACGCCATCGCTCGGCGGTGATCTCATTTCTCGGCAGTGGCCTGGCCGACGGCTCGCAAGGGCCTGATTTGTCAGTGATTCCGTCGATCGCCCTGGAGCAGGTCGAGGTGCTGCGCGATGGCGCTGCCGCGCAATATGGTTCAGATGCCATTGCCGGCGTGATCAATTTCAACCTGAAGAAGAAGGCCGAAGGCGGCCAGGTAGAAATTTTTGGCGGCGAGCATTTCGAAGGCGATGGCCAGACCCAGCAGGCCGCCAGCCTGTTCGGCTTCCCGTTGACCGATGCCGGGTACGCCACCTTTGCCTTTGAATGGCGTCAGGCTGATCCCACCTCGCGCAGCGTGCAGCGCGGCGATGCTGCCGCAGTCGCCGCCACTGGCAATCCCTTCGTGCCCAACCCGGCGCAGATCTGGGGTTCACCCGACGTCAATCGCGACTTCAAGTCGACGGTGAATATCGGCCTGGTCGGCGATACCAATGATTTCTATCTGTTCGGCAATTACGCATCCCGCGATGTCGACGGCGGCTTCTACTACCGCAACCCAGCCAGTCGTGCCGGCGTGTTCTCCGGCGACGGTGGCGAGACCCTTCTGATCGGTGATCTGACCGGCGCCGGCTGCCCGAGCATTGCCCTGGTCGATGCCAATGGCGCCCTGCTTCCGTTCAACACGGTGAATGCCGCGGTCGGCGCACTGCCGGCCAACTGCTACACCTTCTTCTCCGACTTCCCGGGAGGCTTCACCCCGCGTTTCGGCGGCCAGGTGCGCGATGCCTCGATCGTAGGCGGAACCCGTGGTGAATTCAGCAATGGCTGGCGCTATGACTTCAGCGCCTCACACGGGCAAAGCGAAGTCGATTTCTACATGTTCAACACCGTCAACGCCTCGCTGGGCCCGAATCAGCCGGCGGGCAATTTCTTCCGTCCGGGCTCGTATATTCAGACCGAGCGCACCTTCAATGCGGACTTCAGCAAGGGCTTCGATACCTCGTTCACCGCCTACCCGCTGAATGTCGCCCTCGGCCTTGAATGGCGTGAGGAAGAGTTCGAGATCAAAAATGGCGATCAGGCTTCGTTTGAGATCGGGCCCCTGGCCTCGCAGGGCTTCCTGATCGGCTCCAACGGCTTCCCCGGATTCAGCCCGCGCGATGCTGGCGTGCACAGCCGCAGCAACTACGCCGCCTACGTCGACACCGAAGCCTCCTTCACCGAAGACTTCATGATGGCGGCAGCGCTGCGATTTGAAGATTTTGAAGACTTCGGCACGACCACCAACTGGAAGCTCACCACTCGCTACCAGCTGAACGATGCCTGGGCCCTGCGTGGCGCAGTCAGCACCGGTTTCCGTGCGCCAACCCCGGGCCAGTCCAACGTCCGTGCAGTAACGACGCAATTCATCAACGGTGAACTGCGCGATACCGCCACCTTGCCTCCCACTAATCCGATCGCTCAGCGTTTTGGCGGCCAGCCACTGCAGCCGGAGGAGTCGACTAACTTCTCGTTTGGTCTGGTGTATGCCGACAACGACTGGCAGATCACCGCCGACTACTACCGCATCGAGGTTGAAGACCGCATCGCTCAAAGCACCAATTTCGACCTGACCGATGCCGATCGTGCCGCGCTGGTGGAACAGGGCGTGGCCGAGGCGATTTCGCTGAACTCGGTGCGCTTCTTCATCAATGACTTCGACACCACCACCCAGGGTGTCGATCTGGTGGCCAACTACTTCGCCAATCATTTCGGCGGCGACACCACCTACGCTCTGGCGATGAACTGGAATGACACCGAAGTCGACAAGTTCACCCCCGCCATCATCGGCGAGGCACGAGTCCAGATCCTGGAAGACGCCCTGCCCAGCACCAAGGGCAGCTTCACCATCAATCAGGACTGGGGCGGCTGGAACGGCCTGTTGCGACTGAACTACTACGGCTCGTTCTACGAAGATCACGTCGACAGCGGCTGCGTTGTGGGCCCGGACTGCCTGCCGATCTACGGCGACAGTGCCTTCCTGGTCGATGCCGAAGTCGGCTACAACTTCGACAACGGACTGTACGTGAAGGCCGGCGCGCAGAATCTGTTCGACAAGTACCCGGAAAAGAACCCGTACGGCGAAGCCGTTGTCGGTGCCGAGTACCCGCCACTGACCCCCTATGGCTTCAATGGCGGCTTCTACTACGTGCGTCTGGGGTACAAGTTCTAAAGGTCAATGGCCCGGCTGTTGCCTGGGCAATTTCCCAGGCATTGAACGAAAACGGCGGCCATGGCCGCCGTTTTCCCATTGCCGGCGATGATTACCTGCTGGCAATCACTCAGCGATCGCGAGCGAAACGATCTGTGGCACGAATCAGGGCGTCGGCATTGCCCGGTTCAAATGCCGAGTGCCCAGCATCTCCCACCACCACCAGTTCCGCCTCCGGCCAGACCCGGTGCAGATCCCATGCGCTCTGGATCGGACAGACCACGTCGTAGCGCCCGTGCACAATCACAGCAGGGATATGTCGAATACGATCGACATCGCGCAGCAGCTGATCCTCGACTTCGAAGAAGCCACCGTTGACGAAGTAGTGGCACTCGATGCGGGCAAAGGCCAACGCAAAATGGTCGGCATCATGCGCCTGCATGAAGTTCGGATCCTGATGCAGAAAACTGGTCGCGCCCTCCCAGACCGACCAGGCACGCGCCGCTGCCACGCGCACTTCGCCGTCGTCAGAGGTCAGACGGCGGTGGTAGGCTGAGATCAAGTCGGCGCGCTCCACCATGGGAATGGGCTTCAGATAGTGCTCCCAGGCATCGGGATAGAGGCGTGACGCCCCCTCTTGATAGAACCATTCCAGTTCCCACCGCCTTAGCATGAAGATGCCGCGCAGCACCAATTCGGTGACCACCTCGGGATGCTTCTGAGCGTAGGCCAGGGCCAGGGTGGAGCCCCAGGAGCCACCAAATACCTGCCAGCGACTGACCCCCAGATGATTCCGCAGGGCCTCGATATCCGCCACCAGATGCCAGGTGGTGTTGTTCACCAGGTCGGCATGCGGCCGCGAACGCCCGGCGCCGCGCTGGTCGAGCAGGATGATCCGATATTTCCCCGCGTCGTGAAAACGCCGCATATTGTCGCTGCAGCCGCCGCCTGGACCACCGTGCACCATGAGCACCGGCTTGCCCTGCGGATTGCCGCACTGCTCGTAGTACAGGCTGTGCCGATCATCGACCTGGAGGTAGCCATGGTCGTAGGGCTCAATCGCGGGATACAAGACTCGGCGTTCCATCAGTAACCACTCCATTGGCGAAAGACTTTCACATCGTACCCGCTGGGTGACTCAGGCCCCAAGCTGGCAATCTGCGCTCACTACCGATTCCGAGCTTCAGGCGCCGGAGACCTTACACCTGCCGTGCTCCTTGCCACGCACTAAAGAAAAAGGGGCGCCGAAGCGCCCCTTGATCTCTCTTCCGATGTGCTAGCCGATTAGGCGTTGCGACGGAAGGCGACGAACAGACCACCCAGGGCGGCGAACAGGGCAATCAGCGACAGCTGCGACCAGAAGGACGAAGCCGGGATGACCGTGGGCGGCACGAACACCACACCGGCCGGCGCGTTCAGGGTGTAGACGGTGCCGTTACAGGTCACGGTGCCTACCTGAGCTGCTCCAGTCAGTACGATTCCAGCCACCACCGGAGCCGGCTGGCTGCCGGTCATCACGCTCTGCGAACCGCCCGACACGATCGTGGCCGGTGCGGTGGCGGTGCAGTTCAGCGGGGTAGACTGACCGGCGTTACCGTCGTTGCCTGCAGTGAACACAATCGAGGTGTTCGACTGCGAACCAACCAAGGCCACTGGCAGATTGATGTTGGTGGTGGCCTGCGGAGTCAGGGTCGGACCCATGGCCATTGCACCTTCTGGGCAATCGATGGAGATGGTCTCCATACGGGTGCCGGCCGAGTCGGTTACCGTACAGGTCGCATCACCATTCACCGCGCCACCGCCGTTCGGGCTGAGCGGGCAGCTGACGCCGATGCTCACCGGGCTGACGGTGGACGAGTCCACCGTCACGGCGGTCGACGGCGTGAAGCTGAAGGTCGGGCCGCCTGCGGCGTCGGCGCACTGCACCGATCCCGTGTTCGAACCGCCGGCCGGCGAGGTGATCGGGAAGTTGATGTTGCCGATCGCAGTCACGACACCTTCGGTACCCGACGGCGAACCCGCGACGAACGCACCGGCGCCAATGGTCGGCGGCACGTTGTTGGTGACGGTGAAGCCGGCGCCCGCGCTGACGGTGCAGGTTTCGCTGCCGGCCATCGCGTTCGAACACTCAATAGCCATGGTGTTGAAGGCCACCAGACCCGCCGGGGCAGCACCGCCCACGGTCACCGGGTAGGTGCAGTAGGTGGTTTGCGTGCTGGTGAGCGGGGTCGCACCACCAGACGGGGGCACGACGCGGATCGAGGTGGCGCTCGGGCTCAGGCAGAGAGCGCCGTTCGACGCAACACCTGCACCCAGGGTGATATTGGTGTTGTCGTAGGTAAAGGTGACTTCGGTGTCGACGGTCGCGCCGTCACCAGCGAAGGTCACTACAAGGTTGCCGCTGCCGCCCGGGTCGCCCGACCCAGTGGCAGTGTAGTTGCCGGCAAACGCCAGCGGAGACATCAGCATGCCGAGCGCGGCACACAACAGGGTGCGTTTCACCATCATTGGTAGTCACTCCATGAAATCGATGAGGCAATCATCATTTTTCTGCGGTCTTATCCGTACCGCGCCCGGTGCCCTTCAGCTGCTTCACTGCACTCGTGCAGGAAACATCTATCCCCTTGGACGAGGCACACTCGGTGAAAGATACATCAAATTGGCTGCTGAAGTCAGCTACCATCGACTTCTGCAGGAAACGCAGGGTAAAGACGCAGGTGTCGTGGGCGCCCTTGGGCAGGCCGACGCCCGCGCCACTGGGCGGAACGGCGCGCAGAATGTTCTTCTCGACCGAGGCGACGCAGACGCTGCCCGGAATCAGCTTTTCGACGCTTTCCACAGCGAAGGCGCCGTTGAGCTTGACGTCGAGCTGGGCTTCTTCAGTCGCACCGTCGCCGTGGAAAGTGGCGAACACTTCCACGCGATTGCCGCCCTGCGGATCGACCGACAGCACCCACTCACCGGCACTGGCGGAACCGGCCAGCAACAAGGCTGCCAGACCACTTGAAGCGACGCATAGGTTCTTAACGTTCATTTTCAATCTCCTGATCCAAATACGTCTGCTTAGAAAGTGCCCGAGGTGCAATCGGCCAAGGTGCCGATCAGGTTGGTCACGCAGGCGCGATCACCGGCGGTCACCGAGCCATTCTCATTGCAGTCGGTCTGACCGGAGGCGGCCGTACCCGCGATTTCGGCGGTGATGGCTGCGCGATCAGCAGCGGTGATGGTGCCGCTGCCATTGGCGTCGCCGTTGCAAACCATGGTGAACGGGCCGTCCGGACCCGAGGGAACGGAGGCCGCGCGCGACGACTCGAACTCATCGAAGTTGAACACGCCGGTGCCACCGCCAGCGAGCTGGCCCAGACGCACGGCCTCAATGGTGGCCGCGCCCGGGGTCACCGAGCCGGTAGCTTCCGAACGCACACGTCCGGTGCGGGTGGCAGCAGTGAACGAGGTGCTGGCGTCGTAGGTGAAATACACGGCGACCCAGCGGTTGGCCGGCGCCGAGCCGGCGGCGGTCGACAGCGTGCCGCCATTGACGTTGAAGTCGAAGTTCTGGTCGACAGAGTCATAAGCGATCGAAACCACCGGGGTGCCGCTCACGTCCGACGGAAAGGCCTGGAAGATGGTGGCCGAGGAGCCGCCAGTGTGCACGAAGAAGCGCGCGTGGTAGGGCGACGTACCGCCTTCGGCCGCATGGTTGACTGACTCTTCGACATAAGCCACGCCGCTCGCCGGCGTTTGCAGGCCGCAGGCACCACGCAGTTTCAGCACTCCCTGGAGGCCCGGATCCGGGTCGGTCGGGCCACCGGCAAGCACTGCGCCGGATGTGTCAGACCAGGCACCGGTTGAGCAGGCCTCGGCTTGACCAGCGGTCAGACCCAGCGCCATCAGGCCCAGCGCTGCGAGTTTCAGATTCGACTTCATTTGCTTTGTCCTCTTTCAAGGCGATGATCGGGGGCAGAACCGCGATGTGCAGTCCGCCCATTCCCCCGTTGCCAGTATCATACGCAGGTCATGCCAAAATCGTCCCACTCTCGCCGAACGAAAATCGAGCCGCTGAAGCCGGTGAAGACCTTGTACGTTATTCCGGCCTTCAACGAAGAAGGGTCAATCGGCATATTGCTCAAACACTTACGCTCTGCACCCCGCGATTGTGTGCTGGTGGTGTCGGATGCCAGTACCGATCAGACGGCCGCCATCGCCCGCGCTGCCGGTGCCGAGGTGCTGGAGCTGCCGCTGCAGCTCGGCGCCTGGGGAGCGACCCAGGCCGGCCTCCGGTTTGCCTTGCGCCATGGCTATGACCGGGTCATCACCCTGGACGCCGACGGCCAGCATGATCCGCAAAGCATCCCCGATCTGACCGCAGCGCAGCTACGCTCCTCGGCTGATGTGATTATTGGCACCTTTCCGAAGCGACTGAGTAGGTCGCGTCAGCTGGCCTGGCACTGGTTTCGCGCGCTTTCCGGACTGCGGGTGGAGGATCTCACCTCGGGCTTTCGCCTGTATTCACGACGTGCCATTCGGGTGTTGGCTTCAGCCGAGGCGACCTTGCTCGACTATCAGGATGTCGGCGTGCTGTTGCTCGCCCGTCGCTACGGCCTCAGCATCCGCGAGGTGCCGGTCACCATGCACCCGCGGCATGACGGGCGCTCGCGCGTTTTCGCGTCTTGGTTTATCGTTGCCGGCTATATGGCCCAGACAACCTTGCTGTGCCTGGCCCGGGTAGGCCGCTGGCCGACGGCAAAAGCCCTCCAGAACGAGATTTCAGTTTGAGTTTATCGATGACCGCCGCCCTGCTGGGGGTTGTGCTGGCTGGCAGCATTCTTTATTTGGTGCGGCGCGATCAGCTGCACGGCATTCAGGCAATCTTCTGGCTGATGGTGGCAGGCGCCGCTCTCGGTTTTGGACTGTATCCGCGCCTGGTCGACCGGCTCGGTCAGATGTTCGGCGTGCAGTACCCGCCGATACTCCTGGTAATGCTGGCGGTCATTGGCATTCTGATCAAGTTGCTGTTGAACGACCTCGAGTTGGCGCGCAAGGAACGGCGCCTGCGTCGACTGACTCAGAAGTTGGCAATTCTCGAACAGGAGATGCGCAGCGCTCAGCTGGGCACTGCCGATCCTGACTGGAAGGGCAGACCAACAGACAATTCCGGCGTCGACCGCAACCAGCGCGCCGCGGGTTAAGCCGAATTGCGCGTCTTGCATCTGGGGAAATATTTCCCTCCGGCCGCAGGTGGAATCGAACGTTTCTTGAGCCAGCTGGTCAGCTGGCAGTCGCGCAGCGGGTTGGAAAGCACGGTACTGGTTCACCACAAGCCGCACACGCCCGACACGCAGGACACGCTACCGATTCGGCGGGTGCGGGCGTTCGGCGAATTGCTGTTCGTGCCGATTTCGCCGCAGTGGCCAGTGGCCTTTGCGCGCACATTGCGCGAGGTTCGGCCCGATCTGCTGCATATCCACATGCCCAACCCCTGGGCGTTCTGCGCCCTGTTCAGCGCAGCGGCGCGATCACTGCCCTGGGTCGTGCATTGGCATGCCGACGTGCCCCACGATCATCCCAGCTGGCGCATGCGTCTGGCCTATCGCCCGTATGCGCAATTCGAACAGCAATTGTTGCGCCGCGCTGCGACCATTGTGGTTAGCTCGCAGACCTATCTCGACGCCAGCGCCACGCTGTCGGCACACCGCGATCGCTGCGCCGTGATTCCGCTCGGGCTTGAAGCGGAAAGGCCCGAAAGCGCGCCGCCAGACTGGCCGAACCACGATCAGCTCAAGCTGCTGGCGGTCGGTCGACTGAGCTATTACAAGGGCTTCGAAACCCTGCTCGACGCAGTAGCGCGCACAGCGGACGTACAGCTGCTGCTGATCGGTGAAGGCGAACGCAGGACGGCCCTCGCCGCCCGCATCGCGGCGCTGGGTCTGCATGAGCGTGTGCGCATGACCGGCCACCTTGATGACCCGCAGATCGAAGCGGCCTATCGGGCCTGCGACGTGTTTTGCCTGCCCAGCCTCGATCGCGCCGAAGCCTTCGGCCTGGTGCTGCTGGAAGCCATGCGCGCCGGCAAACCTGTGGTTGCCTCGGCCGTGCCGGGCAGCGGCATGACCGAGGTGGTGCAGGATCAACAAACCGGGTTGCTGGTGTCGCCTGGCGACCCAGACTCACTGGCCGAGGCCTTGGCCCTGCTGCGTGAGCGGCCGGATCTGCGCGCACAACTCGGTCAGGCCGGCCGAGGCCGCTTCGAGGCGAACTACCGGTTCGACCCGGTGGGGCAGTCGATCAGCGATGTGTATGGTCAGCTACTGGCCAGCTCGGGGCGCGTGTAGCGTCCGTAGCACCGGCTGCGTTGCCAGCCCAGGGCAGCCAGCAGCAAGACCTGAATCGCCGCGGTGTGCAGCAACAAGCGGTTCAGGCTGGTCAGGTCCTGCGCCCAGGCGGAAGCATCGGTAAAGAAGAACAACACAAAGTGAAACTGTGCGCTCAAGGCAAACAGGAGAAACAGGAAGCGCGTCGGCGCCGCTGCCAGAGTTCGGAAACGCCATATCAACAGAACCGGTGTCAGGTACCACAACAGCGACCAGTTCGGCAGCAGGAACAATGAGCTAAGTACGGTGACGCTGACCGGTCGCCAGAACAGCGCCATATGCCAGGCATCGGGCACTTCCACACTGCCCCAGGCCAGCCGCAGCCAACCTACACCCGGAATTGGCACGGAAACCGGAGTCAGATAGATCAACGCTGTCACCAGCAAGGGCGCGACGACCAGCAGCAACAGTCCATGACGCCAGGGCAAATGCGCCAGCAACAAGGCGATCAAGAACAGCCCGGCGTAGATGCCGCCCTCCTGCTTGACCGCCGGCAGCAAAGCGACGAACAGCAGGGCATGGCAGAGCTCACGCCGCTGGCGCCGCAGGAAGTAGCGCATTGCAGGGACTGCCGCCGCCAACAGCACGGCGCTCAGCCACAGGTCGGCATAGCCGGCCAGACTGGCATGAGCGGTGACCAGGGGCAGGGTGAGCAATCCCAGGCAGATCAGGCTGCGGGCACGTCGGTCCAAGCTCAGAGCCGCGAGTCCGCCCCACATCACGCCGCCCAGGGCGAGCCAGAGCAGCGGCCAGGGCAGATGCGCGATACGGTCGCTCCAGTCTCCGGTGGCAGCCACCAGAAAGGCCACGCTGCGCGGCAGGGCTTCCGGATAGACATGCGCGACCACGTGAATCGATTGAGGATCCGACGCTCCCAACCAAGCCTCGATCGGCAGCACGCTGACAAACTGGCCAGCGTGTACCCAGGCCTTGGATTTGGCCAACCAGGTGTTCCAGGCATCCCAGGTCAGGGTCGGCAATGACAGGGCCTGGATGCCGATGATCAGCAGCAGGGCGGCTCCAAGCAGGGCCGGCCAGGAAGGTCGCCAGCGGGCTCGACCGACAAACAGCTTGACTCGCTGCCGGCCAGAAGCCCTGGTCAGCGTCGACACCAGAAACAGAACCGCCACCCCAGTCAGCACGAACAAGCCGGAGGGCCCGGGGATCAGCGCCTCGCCTAGCAAGCTCAACCCGACTCCGCCGCCGAGCACGGCCAGAAGATAGGCCTCTCCCAGCCGCGCCGGCACCCCGCCGACCGCCGGGTCTGCCGAGAACAGGCCAGCCAACAGCAGATACGCGAGTAAGGTTGCAGAGGTGAGAATCAGCAACGCCAGGCCCAGTTCGATCATGGCGAACGGCCACCTCGCAGCACGAATGCACTCAGCACCTGGCCCTGAAAGATCGGCTGCGCATCCAATCGGAGCTGATCAAATTCGAGCTGACGGGTGTCCGCGCGATAACCCCAGCCCTCATCGCCGGCCAGCACCACCACAGGCTCCACCCAGGCGCGCAGCAGTTCAGGCAACTGGGCCGGTTTGCCCAGTGTGCCGACGTTGAATTCTCGCAGCAGCCATACCGGATACTCAGCCAGGAATTCCGACTGGCTCCACACCACCATTCGTTTCGGCGCAGTGTCACGCAGCAATGAGGACAGTTTCCAGGCATCCTGGGCGGCGGCGGGCAAGGCCGCCAAAGGCCAGCCCCGCTCTGGCTCGGCGTACTGCGCGGCAACCGCCGCCCGGTAGGCGCGAATGCTCAGCTGAGTGGCTTGCCAGGCGCCCAGCACAGCCAAGTGCAAGGTCAACATCCGCCACAGAAGACGCTGCCGCGCAGTGCTGACCAGCACCCCGCAGAGCATCGCCCAGCCCAAGGCGAGGGCGACAAACAGGGTCAACGACGGCTCCTTCTGCAAACCCAGCTCAGAGCCTGCCGAGTGATTGCTGCGCCCATTCCAGGGCCGCAAGGACAACCACCAGCTGGCCAAGGAGCGCAGCGCCAGATCCACTCGCTCGCCATGCAGGCTGACGCCGTCGATCCGCGCGCTCAGCGGCGGCAACACCTGGGCACTGACGTAATCGTTGGGCAACAACACCACGCCGATGCGTTGCACCCGCCCCTGCCATTCCGGCACTCGCTGCAGATCCATTACGGTAATCGAACCCAGGGTGCGCGGCAGCGGCTGCGAATGCCAGCGTTCTTCCGCTTGCCACAACAAGGCAAGGCGAAACAGCGGATCGAGCTCACCGACCTTGAGTTCGAGATAGCGATAGTCGTCGGCGTTGAGCGCCTTGGGTGTGTGACTGGCCACCGCCATCGAAACGCCGGGATCGGCACGCATCTCCCAGGCGTCGCCCTGGCGCAGCAGTTTCACCGATGGCGAATCGGCCTGCAGCCAGGTAATCGGCAACGGTGCGACGGTCGGCGACCAGGCCAGCGTGCGCGTGCCGCTGAAGGCGATCAACAAGGCAACGGTGCCAATCGACCAGAGACCGAACGCCCCCCAGCGCCGAAACCGCCTGCTCACCTGGCCTGCGCGTTGATCCAAGCCAGTTCACCCTCGCTGAAGCCCGCCTCACGCCGCGCATCGTCGTTGAACGGCGAGCGGATGGCCGCCAGGGCGTGCTGGCTGACCAGGCTGAAGAAATGTGCTTCGGGATCGAGGCCATCACGCTGACAACACCAAAGGTACCAGCGAGTGCCGATAGCCACGTGATCAACTTCCTCGTTAAGGATGATCTGCAGGATATCGGCTGTGACATGGTCTTCCAAGTGCCTGAGCTTGATGATCATGCCAGGGGTGACATCAAGACCACGAGCTTCCAGCACACGCGGCACCAGGGCCATGCGGTCGGTGCAGCTATGGGCGGTCTTTTCCGCCATCTCCCACAGCCCGTTATGGGCCGAGAAATCCCCATAATCGGCACCGATCTCACGCAATCGTCCGCGCAGCATCAGGAAGTGCCGTGATTCGTCGTCGGCTACGCGCGCCCAGTCGCGATAGAACTGCTCGGGCATGCCGGAGAACCGCTGCACCGCATCCCAGGCCAGATTGATCGCATTGAATTCGATATGGGCGATGGCGTGAACGAAGGCTTGTCGTCCTTCCACCGAGCCGAGTCCGCGCGAAGTCAGCCGTCGCGGCTCTACCAGCGGTGGCCGCTGCGGCCGTCCGGCCGCCGCCGGAGTGGCAGGCGCAGCCGCTGGGTCAATAGCAATCTCGCCCTTGCAGAGCTGGCGGTAAAGACGCTGAGAACCCAGCGCCTTAAGCTCAGGATCTGACTCGGCCAGCAGCGCGACCGCCTGCGCTCGTAGCTCGCTCATTGTTACGGAACGACAGGCCGATGCGCTCAACCGGTGCGCCGAGTGGCTTGCCGCCGATCCTCCTTGATCGCGTCGGCGCGCTGTTGCTGCAGGCGCTCAAAGTAATCCTGTTCGACCCCAGTGACGTATTCGCCGGAAAAGCACGAGGTATCGAAGCGCATGCCTTGCCGCTTGGGGCCGGCCACTGCGTCTTCCAGATCGGCGAGATCCTGATAGATCAACCAGTCACAGCCCAGTACCGCCTGGATTTCTTCCTCACTGCGGTTGTACGCCACCAGTTCGCTGGCCGACGGCATGTCGATGCCATAGATATTCGGAAATCGCACCGGCGGCGCCGCCGAGGCCAGGTAGACCTTGCTGGCGCCGGCCTCGCGGGCCATCTGCACGATCTGCTGGCTGGTGGTGCCGCGCACGATCGAGTCATCGACCAGCAACACCACCCGGCTGCGGAACTCCAGCGGAATCGGATTCAGCTTGCGGCGCACCGACTTCACCCGCTGCCCCTGCCCCGGCATGATGAAGGTGCGGCCGACGTAGCGGTTCTTGATAAAGCCTTCGCGGTACTTAACGCCCAGCACGTTTGCCACTTCCAGCGCGGCATCGCGTGAGGAATCAGGAATCGGGATCACCGTATCGATATCGTGATCGGGGCGCAGCCGCAGAATCTTCTCACCCAGTTTCACCCCCATCCGCATGCGCGCTTTGTGCACATTGATCTCGTCCATCATCGAATCAGGACGAGCGAAGTACACGTATTCGAATACGCAGGGACGGTGCGGGCCTGGATTGGCCATCGGCCGACTGTGCATCTGACCAGACTCGGTGATCACCACCGCCTCGCCGGGCGCAACATCGCGCTGGCGAGCGAAGCCGATCAGATCAAGCGCCACCGACTCCGAGGCCACCGCCCATTCGTCGCCATCCGGGCCGCTGCGCTTGCCCAGCACCAAGGGGCGTATGCCATTGGGGTCGCGAAATGCCACCAGGCCGAGACCCAGCACCTGGGCCACGACGGCATAACCACCGGTGCAGCGCCGATGCACATGGGTCACGGCATCCATGGCCGCCTCGGGGCTCAGCTGCTTGCGCGCATCGAGTTCATGGGCAAACACATTCAGCAGCACTTCGGAGTCCGACTCGGTATTGATGTTGCGCCGATCCTGCTCGAACACTTGCCGACGCAGGGATTCGGTATTGGTCAGATTGCCGTTGTGGGCCAAGGCAATGCCAAACGGCGAGTTGACGTAGAACGGCTGGGCCTCATCGGAACCTTCCGAGCCGGCGGTCGGGTAGCGGCAGTGGGCGATGCCGACTTGTCCGCGCAGCAGACGCATCGCGGCTTCGTCGAACACGTCCTTGACCAGTCCGGTGCCCTTGTGGACGCGGATCTTGTTACCGTCCGCGGTGGCGATACCCGCCGCATCCTGACCGCGATGCTGCAGCACAGTGAGTCCGTCATACAGCGGCCCGGCCACTTCCGAGCGACTGACGATTCCGATGATGCCGCACATGTTTTGCCTCTCTCGGGACTCGCGTCCCCTACGATCTTAATCCTAGTTGCCGGGCCGCCATGCCCGCCAACGCATTTGTTCAGTTCTGCCGACCGGTCTCAACTTCAGGCACCTCTTCCGCCGCCTGGGCCTGCCAGCTGACTCTCTCAGCCACGCTGGAAGGCAGCTGCTGTCGCAGCCATTCGGCGCCTGGCATCAACACGCCCACCATGGTCGACTGCGACCAGGCCGGACTTTGCGGCACCGGCGTCAAACCCAGCACCAGCACACAGGCAATGCCGAAGGCGGCGCCACGCAGCAGACCGAAGCCCAAGCCCAGCATCCGATCGGTTCCTGACAGGCCAGTCTTCTCGATCAGCCGTGACAGCAGCCAGGTCAAGGCGCCGCCAGCCACCAGAGTGAGCAAGAAGATGCCGATGTGGGCGACCGCCGTTCGCAGCCCCGCCGCCTCGATCACACCACTTAACATCGGCTCCAACTGTGCACCAAACAGCACCGCCATGATGAAGGCAGCAGCCCAGGACAACAGGGACATCACCTCGACGATCAAGCCGCGCCACAGGCCCAGCAAGGCCGAGACCAGCAAGGCGCCAAGTAGAATGATGTCCAGCCATGGCATGGCTTGCTAGAAGCGACTGATCACGGATGACTTACCACCATGCCATCCAATTGCAGTTTGCTCTTCAGCTCGTCGCGCACCTGATTGGCCCGATCGCGATTGAGCTCAGGCCCGGCCCGCACCCGCCACAGAACGCCAGCGTCGGTCTGCGCACGAGCAACATAGGCCGCGTAGCCCGCACCACGCAGTCGATCGCGCAGCGCATTGGCCTCGGCTTCATCCTTCAGCGCCCCCACTTGCACCGCGAAGGCGCCTCGACGGACGGCGGCTGGCGCTTCCTCAGCATCCAGTTCCACCACAGCGAAGGCGTTGCCGGGCTCGGCACGTGCCAGGGTCAGCATGGCTTTCTCAGCGTCGGCCCGGCTGCGATAGGGGCCCGCGCGCAGCCGTTGCGCCGGACCGCTCGACAGGCTGACTTGTTCCACCAGTACATTCACACCACGGCCCTGCAGACGCTGCCGCAGACCCTCGGCATTCTGTCGATTGCCAAAACTACCGAGATTGATGAAGTAGCGCCCTGCCACCTGAGCACTGGCCGGTGCAGTATTGGACGGTGCTGACGCCGCCACCGGCGGCGCCGGAGGCTGCGGCGGAGGCGGCACCTCGGCGGCGGGGCGCGGCGCCGTGGCGACCTCACGGCCGGGTGGCGCGGGCTGAGGCTGTTCTGCGGCGATCACCGCCGCTGGTGTTTCGGGCGGCGCTGACGGCCCCTGACCGGGTTCGACCGCGCGCGGTTTGGCGTTGTCGGCATCCACCGTCACGACTTGATTGGGGTCTGCTGGCGCTGGCGGCGGCCCATTTTCAGCCGCCGAATCGGTATCGCCCACGACGCCCGGCGGTGGCAGGTCGAGCGGAATCTTGCGCGTGTGCAGCTCGGAGTTCGGCGTCGCGGGCATGTCCAACGGCAGTGTGCTAGCCGGTGGCGCCTGCTCGGGCACATCCAGCAGCAGGGGCACAAAGATGACGGCAAGCGCCACCAGAACGGCGGCGCCTATCAGGCGTTGCTTCAGTGCTTGATCCATGAGCATCCGGTATGCGAGCGCTGGGCGCGGATTATACGGCCTTCGGCAAGCCAGCTCCGTGCCGGATTTGCCAAGGTAGGCAGCGATTCAGTCTGATCCTGCGACCTGGCAGGGTTGATTCGGCGCATCCGGGCGATGCTGGTTGTCGCGCGACGCGCAGTCACTGCCCGGGGACGGACAATTCCTGCATGGCCTTGGCCACGGTATGGAAGGAGCCGTAAATCACGATGCGATCGCCCGGCGCGGCACGCTCACGCGCCACCTGCAGCGCTTCGGCCACGGTCGGGTGATGATCGACCAGACTGCGCGACAACAGCCCCGCCACCTTGGGCCAGGCTTCGGCGATCGGGTGTGCACGGGCGCCAGCATCGGGCAGCCCCGCCAGATGCCAGGCGTCGACCAGGGACATCAGCGGCGCTACCAAGGCCGGAGCGTCCTTGTCGGCCAGACAGGCGAACACGGCGTGGGTGGCGCCAACGGCCCGGTTGCTGCCGAGCCAGCGGGCGAGCTGCTGAACGGCCTGCGGATTGTGCGCCACGTCGAGCAGCAGCTCACACTCACGTTGCAGGCGCTGCATGCGTCCGGGTAACTGCACGTCGGCCAAGGCCGCCGCGGCGATGGTCTGATCGATCGGCTGCAGGCAGCGAATGGCGACCAGGGCGGTGGCCGCATTGCTCATCTGGCAGGGCGCGACCAGAGTGGGCCAGGGCAGATCGAACTTGAGGTTCTCCTGGCGATACTGCCAGCGCCCACCCAGACGCTGCTCGCAATCGAACTCACGGCCGCGTCGTATCAATTTGGCGCCCAGTCGCTGGGCCGCCTTCAGCAGACTGTCCGGCGGATCCAACTCGCCCAGCACCAAGGGCTTGTGGGCCCGGGCAATGCCGACCTTCTCGCGCCCAATCGATTCGCGATCGCCGCCGAGCAGGTCCATATGGTCGAGCGCGACCGTCGTCACCACGGCGACATCGGCATCAATGATATTCACCGCATCGAGCCGGCCACCGAGACCGACCTCCAGCACTGCCAAGTCAAGCTTGGACTCGGCAAACACCAGCAGCGCAGCCAAGGTGCCCCACTCGAAGAAGGTCAGCGGCAGTTCGCCACGAGCCGCTTCGATGCGCTCGAATGCGTCGATCAACGCGGCGTCGCTCACCGATTCACCGGCCACGCGTACCCGTTCGTTGTAGCGCAGCAGATGCGGCGAGGTGTACAAGCCGACTTTCCAGCCGGCGTGCCGACCCAGCGCCTCCAGCATGGCGGCGGTCGAGCCCTTGCCATTGGTGCCGGCCACCGTGATGACCCGCTGCGCCACGGCGCCAGCTTGCAGCCGTTGCCAAATCGTCTGCACCCGCTCCAGGCCGAGCGCGATGGCGTCGGGATGGGTCTGCTGCTGATAACTCAGCCAATCGTTCAATGTTCTCGGCGGACGGCCGTCACTCACGTCGGGCACTCCGAACGGCGATGGGATGGGCGGATGCGCATTCTGTTTCAAGGCAAGCATGCGATGCGACATCGTCGCACGCAAGCCGGGTGTATTAGCCCGGATATTTCATGAGGGGGCGCGGATGATCACCGAGGACTTTGCGTCGAGTGCAAGGCGCGACGAGCCCAAGTGGTGGGCCCACTTGGGCGAGATCGGGACGCAGTCCCGCGTAGCT
>NZ_JACYTR010000047.1 GCF_014841215.1 Pseudomarimonas arenosa | reverse complement strand
TTTTTTAGGACCGTCCTCGCCGCCATGCTCGCTGCCCTCGCTAAGTCCAGGCGCTATAAGGGAAAACGCCGTCGGCGGTGGAACTGTGCGTCAAGGTTACGGTTTCCTGGCCAATACTACGATCAGGAATCGGGGCTGCATTACAACTACTTCCGGGATTATGATCCCTCGACAGGGCGTTACATCGAGTCGGATCCGATTGGGTTGAACGGTGGAGTTAGTCTGTATGCCTATGTCTCGGGAAGTCCGTTGGGATTGATCGATCGACTCGGTCTTTGGGAGACGACGGTCACCGCATACTGTCGACAGCATCCCGCTGAGTGTACGGAAGCAAGCGGGGCAGCTGGAAGAGGCGCAGGTGCAGCTGGTGGTAGTGCCGCAGCAGCTGCGTCATTGTTGCCCGGAGATTCATCACAATCGACTTCCAACGAACGAAGCAGGGCGATTCCCTGGCCAGACAAACCAAAGAGCGGATGTACAGCCGTCTGTCGGGCTGATTGCAATGATCTGAAGCCAGGGAACTGTCCTGAAGACCCCAATCTCAGATTTCAGTTCGGGACGGCGACGGCTAGCTTCTGCGGGGATGCAGTCATCGAAGCTGCGAGGGCCGCGAACAAGGCATTGGGGTGCCAGGCAAAGCACACGCAGTGCAAGTGCACTGATAGGTCAGGCCTGCAGTACAACTGTAAAACTGGATGATCCGAATGGACGAGTTCGAAACGATCAGGCCGAGGCTGCAAGAGCTAGTTGGGCGAAGCGAATTCAAGGAGGCCAAAGATCTCCTATCGCCTTTCCTTGAGGCCGGGCTGGGAGAGGCGTGGTTTTGGTACGCAGCATTTCCAGTCGCGGGAGCTACATCGAAGGAAGCCGAGCTTCGTTGGGTCTATCGTATGTGGCGAGCGTGCTATCTGGGTTCAACTGATGCCAAGTTCTCGTTGGCTGTTGACTTGGAATCTGGCGACAACCAAGAGCAAGACAAGCGACTGTCGGCAGCATTGTTTGAAGAAGCCGCGCGCGAAGGTCACGCGAGAGCGGCGTATATTCACGGGTGCGCGCTCATGTACGGCACTGGGATTTATCCGCTCGATACTGAGAGGGGGAAGGAGCTGCTTGTGTTCGCGGCGAGTCAGGGCGTTTCCGAAGCGACAGAAATTTTGACGCTTGGCGGCCTGCCCGCGTCATGATGAACAATCCTGGACATATATGGACGCCTCCCCCGGGTCAAGCCGATCTGATTCGCCGATTCCGTCGCAAACGTGGACACCCAGTGCGCCGGCACAAACCGGCAGAACATCGGAGGGGCAGTTCCTCTACTCGCGAAGGGCTAGCCACCCAGCGGGGCACCGAGTCATGGACCGAAGCCGGTAACGGTGAGGTTAAGCGTTGACAGGTGGAAGCGCAGGCGCGGTATTGAGCTCCGAAATCAACTATCGAGGACGCCGACCTTGTTGGGTGAGGGGGAAGGCAATACGGAACGCTGCGATTAGGCGAGCAGCGTAAAGGTCCTCCGGAGTCGATAGACCCGTGGCATGTGCGGATGTGTTCTGTGCGGGAGCCGGGAGATCCAGGCCGTGGGCCAGGGAGGGCCGCCGACTGCGAAAGGCGCGCGCCATACGGCGGTCGGAGAAGCGGTTTGGAAGTCAGACGAGGTCATGGTAGTGAAGAAGCGGGCGAACAAAGTCAACGCGGTAAGGCGGGTTCCGTAGCCCGCGTAGCCCGCGTAGGGCGGGTTCTTAACCCGCCACTGCCTAACGCTCACTTCCCCCACAACGCTCGGCCTCGCCGGGCGTGGCCGCATCCGCTACCCAATCAACTGCGCGACGGTATGCCGCACGGCGCGTTGATCTTCTTTGCCGAGCTGGCCGAGTGTTTTGCGCACCAGGGTGGCTTCGACGGTGAAGAGGATCGGCTTGATCACGCCGGGCATCAGCAGGCCGGCGGCTTGGGTGTCGCTCACCGGCACATCGCCGAATCGGGTGGAGCCGGGATTCTGGCTGGTGATCGGCATCAGGATGAGCCCGCGTAGGGCGGGTCTTTGACCCGCCGCTTTGTGATCTCGGTGGGCCGTGGCCCGCGTAATCGTTGTGTTGTGTCTGCTCTGATGCGAAGAATTTGGGCCGTGTCGTGTGTTCCCTTGGCGGGTCAAGACCCGCCCTACACCCGCCGCTAACGCCCACTTCCCCACAGCGCCCGGCCTCGCCGGGCGTTGTCGTTCCCGCCTTAGCGTTTCCCCTTGGCCTTCTTATCCTCCGGCGCCACAAAGCCGATTGGCCGCTTCGGTGGCTCCGGCGGCGTCATCAATTCGCGCAAGGCATCGAACACCTGCTTCAACTGCACGCGGGTCGCGGCTGAATCCGTCATGCTTGATCGCCAACGCCTCGGTTTTCTGTTCGAGATCGGCCAGCCATTCGGCCAGATGGGCATGGGTGGCGGCCAATTCCCGCACCCGCACAAAGGTGCGCATGATCTCGATGTTGACCGCAATCGCGCGCGGACTGTTGAGCACCGAGGACAGCATCGCCACGCCTTGTGCGGTAAAGGCATACGGCGCGGTGCGGCGGCCGCCGTGACCTGCACTTGAGATCATGGATTGTGATCTCAAGTCGGCGAACTCCTCGGCGCTGAGCTCGGAAATGATGGATGTCCAGGACGTTCTCCAGGACGTTCAGGACGTTCAGCCTCCAGGACGTTCAGCCTGGCCCACCTGCCTTATGTTCAAAGGTTGTGATGTGCCTCAATGGGCCGGGGCCCGCCTGATGGCTTGTCTCTGACAATCGACACTTAGCCTGGACTTTGATTGCAGTCCATGGGCTCAGTTGGCGTAGCGGCGGTATCCGTTGCGGCCGCCGCGTTTGACTTCGTACAGGGCCTGATCGGCGCGTGTGGTGAGGATTTCGGGGCTTGCTTCGCTTTCCGCGGTGACCGTGCATAGGCCAAGGCTGATGGTGACGTGATCGGCCACTTGCGACTGGGCGTGCGGAATGGCCAAGTCGCGGATCGCGGTCAGAATCGCATCGGCCAGCCAACTAGCGGCTTCGTCATTGGTGTCGGGCAGTATGATGGCGAATTCCTCGCCGCCATAGCGCGCCACCAGGTCGGTGCTGCGGTTGGCTACCTTCTGCAGGGTCTGGGCCACGGCGCGAATGCAGCGGTCACCTTCGACGTGGCCGTAGTGGTCGTTGTAGAGCTTGAAATGATCGATGTCGATCATCATCAGGCTGAGCGATTGCTCATTGCGTTGGCAGCGCCGCCATTCGCCACTCAGGCGCTCATCGAAGCTGCGTCGGTTGGCGATGCCGGTCAGGCCATCCTTCATGCTCATCTGGCGCAGCTCTTCGGTGCGTTGCGCCACTTTCTGTTCCAGGCTTTCAATCAGTCGAGCATTGACCAGGGAAATGGCGGCCTGGGCACCCAATAGTTCCAGCGTCTTGACGTGGCGCTCGGTGAACGCACCCTCGAGCAGGTTGTTCTCCAGATAGATCACCGCGACCTGTTTGCCCTGGCTGAGGATGGGCAGGACCAGGGCTGACTTCGGGCGGTTGGCCAGTAGATAGTGGCACTGAGCGAAGCGCGGGTCGTCAGCCGGCTTGTTCAACACCAGCATCGTGCGGGTGAGATGGGCAAACTCGATCACCTGATTGGGCAGCAGAGCTTCGCCCTTCACTGCCGCCTTGCCGAGCGGCAACCGACAATGTTCGTAATCGGTGAGGTTGCCGTCGCTGAATCGTCCCAGTGCCTCGACGGTCAATTGCTCCTGCTCGCACATCACGATGGCGCCGAACTCGGCGCCGGCATTTTCCAGCACCACACCGAGCAGCTTCTGCAGCAGGGCATCGAGCTGAACTTCCTGCGACAGCAGTCGGCTCGCCTTTAACAGGGAGTTGAGATCGAGCACGCCGGCCGAGGATGAGACATCACGGTAGCTGGCGCTGGAAATCGATGCCGTGCGGCGCAACTCGACCGCGCGGAATACCGTTTGCGGCCACTGTGCCTCGATCTCCTTGCACTTGGCGCTGGCACCCCAGCGCTGATAGTGGAAATAGGCTTCGCGGATGAAATTGCTGGCCAGCTGGCGCTGCTGCTGACTGAGCCAGAAACGGGCGTAGAGCTCGTTGGCCAGCGCTTCGCAGTGCACGAAGCCGGCTTCCGCGGCGGCGTCGATAGCCTGCGCGTACAGCTCCATGGCGGCCTTGGCGTCGGCACGACTGCGCGCCAGCTCCGCAGCCAGCAACAGGGCTTTGTGGTGAAAGTTGTCTGGACTGTGCTCGGCCCAGGTCTGGAACTGTTGCAGCAGAGTATCGGCCTCTGCCTGTTTCTCATCGGCTGTCTTGCCTGCCTTGAATTCCGGCTTCAGCAAGCCCAGCGCATAGAAGAAGGTGCTTTCGGTCTGGGTCGGGCTATCGCGCAGCAGTTTGGCGATCATCGGCAGTTGCGCCGAGCAGCGTTGCCATTTGTCCTCATCATCGAACAGATAGGCATGCCGCACCATCGCGCCGCAATGAAAGGCCAGCGCGATTGATGGTGTGTCGAAGTCGTTGTTAAGGAGGTTGGCGACCTGGACGTCCGGTGTGTCGAAACTCCGGGGATGCAGACTCTTGCCGCGCAGCGCGGCCAGCGGCTGCAATACGCCGGTTCGCAGCATGGTTTCGGTATTCGGTTGCTGGCTGTTCTTCAGGAAGGCCAGTCCCTGTTCCGCTTCCAGGCTCAGGTCATCGAGCGGGCTGCCCATGACAAAGCTGTTCACCGAGCGCAACAGCGCGCAGTAACCGGCGGCCAGCGGGTTGACGCCGCCGCGGCCCATCGCCAGTCCTTGCTCCAGGTAGGGCAGGGTGGCATGCAGTGGTTCGCACCAATGCTGGTAGAACGCCGCGAAGTACTGATACACCGACAGCCGGAAGTGTGGATTGTCGCGCTGCTCCGACAGTTGCCGCGCCAGCTTGCCCATGGCATAGCAGGCCGGGTAGGGGCGATGGCTGGCGGCCATTGCGGTGACATAGGTGACATAGGCAATGCAGCTCAAATCGCATTGCCCATGGGTCAGGGTTGCCTTCACCATGCGGCAGGCCCCTAACACATAGCTTGCCCCGCGGTCGACCTGATAAGTGGAGTAGGCCAGCCCGTAGTAGCACTGCATCTCCAGCAGGCGCTCGGGATGACGCATTTCCGCCAAGCCGAGCAGGGCCGTCTCGTCGCGCTCGGCCAGCAATCGCTCGCAGTCGGAAAATTCGAGCGGAAACAGCTGCATGGATTGTGCTTCTTGCGCCGGGAAATCGTGGCCGAGCAACCCCAGGGCGGTGCGCAGTACTTCAAAGGAATCGGCGAAGCGGCCCTGGATCTGCAGCATGTCCGAGCGCACCAGGCACAGGGTGACCTTGCTGGTATTGTCGGTGGCAAGCTCGATCTGATCCTTCAGGCGCTGCTCCGCCAGATCGAAATGACCTGATAAGTACTCGGCCTCGGCCAGGTTCCTGTACAGGTCGAGCGCCAACTCGGGTTGCAGTTGCCAGATCTGCTCCGGCAGCAGCTGTTCGGCAAAGCGATACAACTGCGCTGCGGCGCTGAAGGCAGAGGAGGACTTGGCGCGTTTGCCACCGTGAAGATTGAGCTGCAGCAGTCGCTGGCGCTCAGCGCTGTCGGTGATCAGCTCGATTGCCGCATTCAGTGAGCCCAGCACCACGAACAGCCGCTCTTCCAGCTCAGCTTCGTTACTGGCGGCCAGCAGACGGCGGCCACAGGCCAACTGGGTCTGGCGGCGCTCGCTTTCCGGAATCAGCTCATGCGCGGCCTGCTGTACCCGATCGTGCAGGAAGCGATAGCGCGCAGCGCGCAGTCGCTCCGGGCTCTGGGCGAACTTGTATTCCTCATTCAGCGGTACCAGCAGCCCCGACTGCAGGGCCGGCAACAACACCTGCCCGGTGGCCTCCGCATCACGATCACCGATCGCCATCAATTGCCGGTGGTCAAACTGGCCGCCCAGCTGGGCCGCCATCGCCAGCAGTGATTGGGTGTCTGATGGCAGGGTGGCGAGCTTTTCCAGCAGCAGGGTGACCACGTTGTCGGTGATGCCGCGACGGCGGATCTGCGCCAGATCCCAGCGCCAGGCGCCATGCTCGCGGTCGTACTGAATGTCGCCGTGGTCGTACAGGCTGCGCAGGAACTGACCGAGAAAGAACGGATTGCCGCGGGTCTTTTCCAAGCACAGGGCGGTCAATGGTGCGACCTTCTCGACCCTGCTGTGCAGGGTGTCGGCGATCAGCTGAGCGACATCCTGGTCGCTCAAGGGGCCGAGTTGCAGGTGTTCGATGCGCGCATGACTGCGTTCGATGGCCTGGATGCTGAGCTGCAGCGGATCGCCCGGGCCAACTTCATTGTCGCGGTAGGCACCGACCACCAGCACCGAACGCTCACCGTCGGCCCTGACCAGATATTCAAGCAAACGAAGTGTAGAGATATCTGCCCATTGCAGGTCATCGAGGAACAGCAACAGGGGATGGTTGGGCGCGGCCAGGGCGGTGACGAACTGGGCAAAGCCGATGTGGAAGCGTTGCTCGCTTTCCGCCGGCGGCATCTCCGGCAGTACCGGCAGATTGCCCAGCAGGCCGCCCAGGGCCGGAATCAGGTCGGCGACGGCGGCGGCATTGCTGCCCAGGGCGTCGCTGAGTCGGGACTTCCAGTAGTGGCGACGCTCCGCGCCCTCCGTGGTCAGTGTCTGCAACAGTTGACCAAAGGCCTGGGTCAGGGCCGAGTAGGGCTGGTTGCGACCGAACTGGTCGCACTTGCCGCGAATCAGATAGCCGCGCCGCGCCAGGATCGGACGATGCAGCTCGTTCACCAGGGCGGTCTTGCCGATGCCCGAATAGCCGCCGATCAACAGCAGTTCGGCATTGCCGCTGTTGACCACGCGCTTGAAGGCGGCCAGCACCTGAGCGCACTCCTGCTGTCGGCCATACAGCTTCTGCGCCAGGCAGAAGCGTTCCGGCACATCAGCGCGGCCCAGCTCGAAGCGATCGATGCGATGGTACAACCGCCAGACCTGGGCACAGGCCTCAAGATCGTGCTGCAGCCCGAAACTGCTTTGGTAGCGGTCATCCGGATGCTTAGCCAGTAGTTTGTCGACAATGGCAGAGACAGGTTCCGGAATGCTGGAATCCAGTTCGTGCAGCGGCGTTGGCATACTGGCCAGCTGGGCATGCAGCAGGCTCATCGGATCGTCGAACTCAAACGGCTTGCGGCCGGAGAACAACTCGTACAGCGTGGCGCCCAGCGAATAGAAATCGCTGCGATAGTCGATGTCCAGGTTGGTGCGGCCCGTCTGCTCGGGCGACATGTAGTCGAGCGTGCCGACCATGGCCGAACTGTCGGACTGCTTGGATTGAACATCGAGCCGGGTCGATAGCCCGAAATCACATAGTTTCAGCGCCAGTGAGCTGGGATCGATCAGTACGTTCTTCGGTGCAATGTCGCCGTGGATCAGTCGATGTTCGTGCACATCGCCCATGGCTCGGGTCAAGCGGACCGCGATCGCCAGCTGGTCGGAGAGGTCCAGCGAGCCGCGTTCAATCAATTGCGCCAGATTGGTCGAGGCGAATTCTTCCAGTACCAGAACCATACTGCGCTCGATCTTGCGCAGATCAAGCGCCTTCAACACCAGGGGCGAATCGATCGACTGCAGGATGGAGAACTCGTGCTGCCAGCGTGCCATCGACTCCGGCGTCGGGTGCTCGCTGTCGAGGTACTTGAGCACGACGCGATCGCCTTCGGCGGTGACCGCGCTGGCCACCACCGTCTCGCCGGTGGCATGAATCACTTCTTCCAGCTTGAAGCCTGTGAGCTGCACGCGTGTATCGTCCCTGCGATGCCCAAGTTTTGGTCGGCGCCAATCGTGGCACGCCGGCCTTCGAATATTGATGAATATTGACTCAGAGTGCTGAGGTTACTCTGGCTGTGCTGCCTGCGCACTTCGATCAGCCGTTTACGCTGGCTCAGAAGCGATAGTGAAACTCCAGTTCCAGTTGACGGCCGGGTGCGCGCACATAGGCAAAGGCACCGCCCGGAGCCAGTGGTATCACCGAGGTGAACACGTTGTACTGGCGGTCGGCCAGGTTGCGACCGGCCAGTGCCAGACTCCAGGGCGCGTGGTCCGCGCGCAGTTCCACTCGGTAGTCAAGCAAGGTGTAACCTGGTTGCCGGGTCTGAATCTCGCTGTCCGAAGCGGTGGCATGGTCGCCCTTGTAGTTGGCGTGGAGGTCATGCTGCAGCTGCCAGCGGCCAAGCTGTTGCTGATGGTGCAGGCTGATGCCAGCCTCCCACTCGGGCACGAAGGGTGTGCGTCGCCCGGACCAGTCGCAGCGCAGGGCACCGCTGTTCAAACGCTCGGTGGTGCTGCAATTGGCGTCGGGGAAATGGCGATAGCGAAAATCGGTGTACGACCACTGGCCGCGCAACTGCCAGGCGTCAGCGATTTGCCAGTGCAGCTCGCCTTCCATGCCCTTCGACTCCGAGCTGGCGGCATTGCCCACCACGAAGCCGATGCCACCGTCGAACACCGAAACCTGCAGATCGTCATATCGGCCGTAGTAAGCAGCGAGGTTGAGTCGCAGGCTGGACCAGTCGCGCTTCATGCCGAGTTCGATCACATTGGCGCTTTCGTCGCCATACTCGACTTCGTCGCGATCGCCGCGCTCGTACTGAAAATCGAAGCCGCCGGCCTTGGCGCCGTTGGCCCAGCGGGCGTACAGCAGCAGGTCAGGGCTGTGCTGCCAGGCCAGACTGGCCTGCAGCATGGGCTGACGCTCGCTGCGTCGCAACCCATTGAACTCGTGCGGCACGCCGACGCCGGCCGAGACGATCTGGTAACCGAGCAGATGATTGGGGGCCAGCACTGGGTCGACACGCGTGCCGTCGGGCAGCACAAGTACATAGCCGGTGGGGTCGGCCAGATAGGCCGGGTCGTTCAATAACAGGGCGGTGAGCTGTGGGTTCAGCCAGCGCAGATCGACCAGCGGGCCGTTGCTGTCGATGTGGTCAAGGCCAGCGGTGCGCACCGCCTGATCGGCGCGCTTGCGTGTGTGCTGGTAGCGCAGCCCCAGTCCGGCGCTGAGCCGATCGTTGAAGGCATATTCGACATGGCCGAAGACGGCGCTCTGCTGGCCGCGCTGATCGAGCAGGATATGGCGCGAGAACGGCGACAGCAGGCCGGCAGTGACGGCGTTGTCGAGGCCGAACGCCGGTGCTACCAGCGCCGGCAGATTGAAGTCGGAGAAATAGTCATTGCGAAAGTCGTCGCGCTGGTAATACACGCCAGCCAGATAGCTGAGCGCTGCCTCATCGCTGTTGCTCAGCCGCAGCTCCTGCGAGAACTGCCGGTAGCGTTCATCCTGAAACACGTTGATCAGGGTCGCCGGTGTGATGTCGACGTCGGTCGACAAGCGATAGTCATAGCGACTCAGGGCCGTGGTCGAGGTGAGGGTGTGGCGGTCGCTGTCGTAGTTCAGCTCCACCAAGGTTTCGTCGATATCGGCATCGGAGAACCCGCGCCGATACTTGAATGGCGCACCGTTCTCGATGTTGAGCACACCATCATTGAGCCCACTGAACGGCGAGTTTGGCCAAGGCTCGCCAGCGCCGTCGACATGCTTGAACACATCGAATATCTGACCGCCGCGATCATAACGCCCGGTTTCGTGGCGTAGATTGACACTGAGCGCATCGCTGGCCAGCCAAAGTGCGCTCAGTCGAATTGCCTGATGGTCGTAGTCCGGTTCGTGGCGATCATTGGCCAGATTCGGCCAGTAGCCGCGCTGCTGATCCTGCCAGCTGCCGGCCAGCCGCAAAGCAAGATCGCTGCCCAGTGGCAGGTCAGCCGCGCCTTGCATGTGGGTGGTCTGATACTCGCCTTCGTAGCCAAGCCGCCATTCACCGCCGCCCTGGAAACTGGGTTTGCGGGTCACCGCGCTGATCGCGCCGCCGATCGAACTGTTGCCGTACAGCGCCACCTGCGGGCCCTTCAGCACTTCGACCCGCTCCAGATCAAACCAGCCAAGGTGCTGTTGATTCATGCGGCCGCGGTAGACGCCGTCGACATACACGCCCACCGCCTGCTCGAAGGCATTGTTGTCGCCGGAATTGACGCCACGCAGGCTGAGGCGGCTGCTCACCGCCAAATCGTTCTGCTGTAGTCCGGGTACGGCATTGGCCAGCTGGTCGAGCTGGTCGAGGCGGCGCTTTTCCAGCTCGGTCCGATCGAGGCTGCTCACGCTGACCGGCACCTGCTGCAGCAGCTCCGATTTCTTCCGTGCGGTTACCACCACCGCCTGCAGGGCCGGTTCCGTCTTGTCAGTCGCGGCGGTTTCGTCGGCGCCAGCCGCTGCAAAGGCAGGTCCGCTCAGGGCCGCCGAGAGCACGAGCAGGGGCAGGGGGGCATTCATCTAGTGGCGCTCCAACCGAACAACGCGCACCTTAGCCCATTTGATGCGATTGATTGTTGAATTTGGCGGTCGCTTTGGCCGCCTGTGAACGGCCGGTGCGCGCCTGATCATCGGCGCCGCCGTATGATGGGGGCGGGCAAGGCGAGGGGCGCCATGCGCGGGATGCTGTCCGCTTGGTTGGTCGGCTGTATGGCGGTGCTGCTGATGCCGGTCGGTGGCATGGTGGCGGCGCCGCGCGATGGCATGGTGGCGGCCGAAGTCCAGGCCATGCTGGATCCAGCCATCGCCCGCTTCCGCCGCTTCGATGCCCGCGATGGCCTGTCGCAGGACAGTGTGCTGGCGATCGCCGAAGACGCCCAGGGCCTGATCTGGTTGGGCACACAGGATGGGTTGAATCGCTTCGACGGCTTCGACCTGAAAATACTCCGACCTGATTTCGAGAACCCCAACAGCCTGCCGGGGCCGTGGGCCGGCCGCTTGGCCTTCGACGGTGAAGGTCATCTGTGGGTGGGGTCGACGGCCGGTCTTGCCCGGCTCGATCCGCGCAGCGGTGAGGTCTGGCGCATGTCGGCCGAGCGCGACCAACCAGGCGCCTTGCCCGGCCAGACCGTACTCGCCCTGCACGGCGATGGCGAAGGGCGCATCTGGGTCGGGACCGATGCAGGTCTGTCGCTATGGCAGGTCGAGCAGCAAGGTTTTCTGAGCTTCGTGCCACCTGCGGCTGATCCGCGCGTACTGCGGCTGACCAGCTCGTCGGACGGCAGCCTGTGGGTGGGCACCTTGCAAGGCGTGTATCGATTCTCACCGGAGAGTGGGCAGTTTGATCAACCGGGGCGTCTGGCGTCGATACGCGACAGCGTGAGTGCCCTGCTGCTCGATCAGCGTGACCGACTTTGGGTAGGAACTGAAGCGGCCGGTTTGTGGCGCATTGGCTTCGATCCCACGGCGCCCTCTGCCGACCATTTCCGCCAGCTTGAAGGCGAGCCGTCGAGCCTGGGCGATGAGCGCATCCGCAGCCTGCTGCAGGACCGTGATCGGAGAATATGGATCGGACATGAAACCGGTCTTGATCGACTCGACGACGCCGAGGCCGAGCCAGATCAGGCACGCTTTGCCCACTATCGTCACGGTCGCCACGACTCGCGAAGCCTGGGGCGAGGTGCCGTGGTGTCGCTGCTGCAGGACCGGCACGGTGATCTGTGGGTGGGAACCTGGGAGGGCGGCGTCGGCATTCTCAGCCCCGCACTTAACAGAATGATCAGCTTGAATCCCGACGTACGTATGGCCGCCGCGATGCGAGCGGCGTCAGTGCGTTCATTGTTGCCCGATGCCGACGGCTGGTGGCTGGCCGGGGAGGATGGGGTCTATCGATATCAAAACTCGCCACGCAATATCCGCTTGCTGCCGGGCAGCGAAGGGCTGTTCACCTTTGAGCTGCATCGCGATGCGTATCAGCCGCTGATCTGGATCGGTAGCAGTCGTGGACTGTGGCAATTGCAGACCAATGGCGAGGTCTTGCTCAAGCCCGAGCAGCCGCCGCGCATCCGTAATGCCCGGGTGCGCCGGGTGCTGGCCGAGCCGGATCGAATCTGGCTGGCCCTGATGCCGGAAGGCATTCTGGTGCTGGAGCGCAGCAGCCTGCGAGAAGTGGCCTTTTACCCGATCGGCGGCATCGTCTCGTTCATTCGTCCGCTGAACGAGCAGATCGTGCTGGTCGGCGCGCAGGACGGTCTTTACTGGTTCGATCGCCAGGAGGCCGTGCTGCGCTATCGGCATGTGGTGGGTAGCGGTGCCGATCCGGCGCATACCTTGCCGGCCGGGCCGACCAGCATGATGACCGGTGTCGACGGCAAGACCTGGTTTGGCAGTTCCGGCGCTGGCCTTTTGAACGTCGAGTTTGATCAGCAGGCTCGCCCTGAGGAAACCCGCTTCGAGTCGTTTGATCGACGTCTGGGCCTGGCCGCCGATTCGGTCGGCTGGCTGGAGGAGGATCAGCACAATCGCATCTGGCTCAGCACTACGGTGGGCGTATCGAGCTTTGATCGCAGCTCACTCAGGTTTCGCAACTATGAGTTTGACGAAGGTACGCTGGGGCGCAGCTACTGGATCGGTGCCGGTGGCAAGAGTCCATCAGGCACCATCGCCTTTGGCGGCTTTGATGGACTCACTCTGCTGCACCCTTCCTCATTCCACCAGTCACACCCGCCAGCACCGCCTCGACTGTCGGCCTACGCCCTGGGTAGTCAGTGGACCGATGTGTTGGGAAGGGCGGACGTACCTACCTTGCAGCTTCCGGCCAGTGACAAGCGCAGCCTGTCATTTCGCTTCACCGCCCTGGAGCACATTTTGCCGCGCCAGTTGCGCTTCGAGTACCGGCTGCTTGGCTTTGACGATGATTGGATCGAAGCCGCCACCGGCCAGCGTATTGTCAACTTCACCAACCTGCCGCCGGGACAGTTTCAGTTCGAGCTGCGCAGCCGCGATGCCGACGGCCAGCTGAGTGAACAGGCCGTTTCCTTGCCGATTAAGATCGTACCAAGCTGGTGGCAGACGACCTGGGCACGCGTACTTGCGGTGGTGTTGCTGCTGGCCGTGGTGGTGCTGTGGGGCCGCTATCGCTTGACGCGTGCCCAACGACAGAATGCCTGGCTGAAGCAAAGGGTGCAGGAGCGCACCGCCGACATCGAACAGCTGGTCGAGATCGGTCGCGAGCTGGCGGCAACGCTGGATCTGGAACAGGCCATGGAGCGGGTGTATCAGCGGGTGTCTGCCCGTCTCGATACGCACGTCTTTGCCATTGCCGTGTTCGATCAAGCCCAGGAGATCCTGCGCGAACTGTACGTGCGCGAGGCCGGTCAGCGTGCCGAGGGCTTGGAGATCCCGCTGTCTGAACAGGATCGTCCTGCGGTGTGGTGCATACGCGAACGCCAGCCCTTGATCACGGCGCGGCAAAGCGAGCTGCTGAACTACGTCAGCACCAACCTGCCCGCAGCGCAGGGTGATGAAACCGAGTCGATCGTCTATCTGCCCTTGGTGGTCGGTGAACGCGTGATCGGTTGCCTTACTGTGCAAAGCCTGCGCTGCGATGCCTACCACGCCGATCAGCTGGCCTTTCTCGAAGTGCTGGCCAGCTACAGTGCAATCGCCATTGACAACGCGCTGAACTATCAGCGCCTCGACGACACCGTGGCACAGCGCACCCACGACATCCTCACCCTGGCGGAAATCGGCCGCGAGCTGACCGCGACCCTCGATCCGGAACAGGCGATGCAGCAGGTGTATGAGCACGTCAGCGATGTGCTGGATACCTTTGTGTTCTTCATCGGCTGGCTGGAAGACGATGAGAGAACCGTGCGACTCGCCTTTGCGGTGGAGGCGGGACGACGTCAGGACAGCGCCAGCTACTCGATCGATGAGCCTACCCGGCCCGGGGCCATGTGCATTCGCGAGTCGCGGGAAATCATTGTTCAGACCGAACAGGAAATGCGCGAGCAACTGCCCTCGCTGGGGCCGCCCCTGTTGGGGTTGGCGACCCAGTCGATGGTGTTCATTCCGCTGATCCACGATGGCCGGGCGCGCGGCTACCTGAGTGTGCAGAGCCTGCGCAAGCAGGCCTACAATGCCGCCCAGCTTGAATTCCTGCGCGTGCTGGCCAGCTATACCGCCATCGCACTGGAGAACGCGCGCAGCTACCAGGTGCTGGATCAGGCGGTGGCAACACGCACGGCGGAATTGCAGCAGGCACTGGAAGACCTGCGCTCGGCCCAGCGCAGCCTGATCGAGCGGGAAAAGATGGCCTCCTTGGGTGGCCTGGTGGCTGGCGTGGCGCACGAAGTGAACACCCCGCTGGGCATCGCGGTGACCGCCGCCAGTCATCTGGAGGAAGAGGCGCGCAGCCTGTTCGCGTCACTCGATCGCGGCGACCTTACCCGTTCGGCCATGGCCGATTTCCGTGCCGCCTGTGATGAGGGCCTGCGGCTGATCAGCGGCAGTCTGCGCCGTGCCCATGTGTTGATCGGCAGCTTCAAGCGCGTAGCGGTGGATCAGTCGAGCGAAGAGCGACGCCGCTTCGATCTGCTTACCACACTGGAGGAGATCCTGTTCTCCCTGCGGCCGAGCTACCGTCGCGCCGGCCATCAGCTGATTCTCGAGTGTCCGGCGGAGCTCACGGTCGACAGCTACCCCGGCGCCCTGTTCCAGGTGATCACCAATCTGGTCACCAATGCGGCACAGCATGCGTTTGCCGATGCTCAGATCGGCACGGTAAGAATCGACGTGCTGCCCATTTCGGCGGAACGGTTGGTGTTGAAGCTCAGTGACGACGGTCGCGGCATGGATGCCTCGACTCAGGCCAGGATCTTCGATCCGTTCTTCACCACCCGTCGCAGCTCGGGTGGTTCCGGACTGGGCATGCATCTGGTCTACAACCTGGTCACTCAGCTGCTGGGCGGGTCGATCCGGGTCAGCAGCACCGTTGGCCAGGGCACCTGCTTCGAGATCGAGCTGCCAGTGAGCGCGCCGTCGGTGAAACGTCACGCTCAGGATTCTGCCGCAGCCGGCGTGGGCGGCTGAACTGGCTGATTACGGCAAGCCGAGCAGCGGCAGGGGCGCGCGGCCGCTGGCGGCGGCGATCAGGCCGAGCACGCGGGCGTGCTCCTCCTGAAGCATCTCCCACCGAAAACGCCAGGCCCAGTTGATATCGTTCATCGTGCCCGGGGTGTTCATTCGATGACTGCTGGGCAGTCCCAGCACATCCTGCAGCGGGAAAATCGCCAGATTGGCCACCGAATTGCAACAGGCGCGAATCATCGCCCAGTGGATATCGGCAGCGCCAGCGGGGAGATAACTGCCGGCAAAAGCGCGTTCACGTGCCGATGCGCTGTCCCACCAGCCGCGTATCGTATCGTTGTCGTGGGTACCCGTGTAGGCGACGAAATGTCTGCTCCAGTTGTGCGGCAGGAATTCATCGGTGCCGTCGGTGCCGAAGCCGAACTGCAGAATCTTCATGCCGGGATACGCCAGCCCATCACGGAGTTCCACCACGTCGGGGGTGATCAGGCCGAGATCCTCAGCGACGATTGGCAGCGGGCCCAGGCGGCGATTGATGGCATCGAACAGGGCGCGCCCGGGTCCCGGTACCCATTGGCCTTCTTCTGCCGTGGGGCAACTGGCGGGAATCTCGTAGTAGCCGGCGAAGCCGCGGAAATGGTCGATGCGAAACACATCAGCCTGATGCAGGGCACGGTCGAGTCGGGCGGCCCACCAGGCGTAGTCTTCAGCGGCCATTCGATCCCAGCGATACAGCGGGTTGCCCCAACGCTGTCCGGTCGGCGCCATGGCATCCGGCGGGCAGCCGGCCACCACGGTCGGCTGTGCTGCATCATCGAGGAAGTAGAGGTCAGGCCGCGCCCAACAGTCGGCGCTGTGGTGGGCGATGAAAATCGGCAGATCGCCCATGATGGCGATATCACGCTGATTTGCATAACACTTCAGTTCACTCAGCTGGGTGTCGTAGCACCATTGCACAAAGGCCCAGAAGCGCACCTCGTCGGCGTGCTGCTGGTGCGCCTGGGCCAGCGCGCGGGCATCGCGGTCGCGCAGTGACGGCTGCCAGTTCCACCAGGGTTGGCCCTCATGCGCGGTTTCCAGCGCCATGAACAGGCTGTAGTCGTCCAGCCAGTGCGCCTGGGCCTGGCACCAGTGGGCAAAGTTTGCCCGCTCGGATTGTTCGGCCTTGGCGAAGAAGCCGGCGGCGGCTCGTCGCAGGTGAGCCAGTCGCCATGGCACGACCTTGGCAAAATCGACCCGCCCATGGTCAAAGCCGGCGGCTTGCGCATCGGGTGAGGCCAACCACCCCGCCTCTACCAGGGGTTCCAGCGCCACCATCAATGGGCTGCCGGCAAACGCCGACACACTCTGGTAGGGCGAATTGCCCGGGCCAATCGGATTGGTCGGCAGCCATTGCCAGATGCGTTGCCCGGCACGCTGCAGCCAGTCGGCAAAGCGATAGGCATCCGGGCCGAAATCGCCAATCCCGTGTGGTCCGGGCAGGGAGGTGATATGCAGCAGAACGCCGGCGGCGCGCTGGTGGAGATCGATCATGGTTCGGTCTCGAGGTGGGACGTACTGGCGCGTAGTACCAGCACGGAACAAGGGGCGGCCAGCAGACTGCCCTGGGCAAGCGTGCCGGGCTTTGCAGTATGGCTGCTGTCGAGCAGAAGCTGCCAAATGAGCGGGCCGAGCTTGAACGAAACGGCCTGTTCAGTCGGATTGAACAGCAGTAGCAAGTGCGGCGATGCCTGATCGGCGGCAATCAACTGGCAGGCCAGGGCGCGCTGGTCGCGGTCATGCCAGTCACTGACCTGCATGGCAGTGCCCTGCGGAGACAGCCAGCGCAGGCGGGCTTGCGCCTGATGCTGTGCCGGGTGATCGCTTTCGAACCAATACGGATGGCGCAGCAAAGGTTCGGTTCGGCGCAAGGCGCTGAGCTCGGCCAGCCAGGCGATCAGTTCGGGGTCGGCGCTTGGCCAGTCCAGCCATCCGGTCGGGTTGTCCTGGCAGTAGGCATTGTTGTTACCGCCCTGACTGTTGCCGAACTCGTCGCCGGCCAGCAGCATGGGTGTGCCCTGTGACAGCATCAGACTGGCGAGCAGGGCGCGCTGGCAGTGACGGCGTCGGCTGCGGATCAGGGCATCATCGCTGTTGCCTTCGACGCCGAAGTTGTGACTGATCTCGTGGTGGTGACCGTCGCGATTGTGCTCGCCATTGGCCTGATTGTGTTTGCCGGCATAGCTCAACAGGTCGTTGAGGGTGAAACCATCGTGCACGGCTATGAAGTTGACGCTGGCAGTGGGGCGGCGATGCCCGTGGTGAAACAGATCCGAGGAGCCGGCAAAGCGGCGGGCAAATTCGCCGCGGCTGACCGGGCGTCCCAGCCAATAGCCACGCATGGCATCGCGGTACTTGTCGTTCCAGTCAAGAAAGCGACCGGGAAAACGGCCGACCTGATAGCCGTCATGGCCGCCGTCCCAGGGTTCGGCAATCAGGTGCACATCGGCGAGCAAGGGATCCTGCCTGAGCGCAGTGAAGAACGCGGCGCGCGGGTCGAAGCCGTGCGAGGTGCGGCCCAGCGCGGTTGCCAGATCGAAACGAAAGCCATCGACGCCCATCTGCTCGACCCAGTAACGCAGGCAGTCGAGCACGAATTGGGTGACCTGAGGATGTTCGATGCGCAAGGTGTTGCCGCAGCCGCTGTGGTTTTCATAGCGACTGGGGTCGTCGCCCAGCAGTCGATACCAGCTTGGGTTGTCCAGCCCGCGGAAACTGAGAGTGGGGCCGAACTCATCGCCCTCGGCGCTGTGGTTGAACACCACATCCAGTACCACTTCGATGCCGGCCTGGTGCAGTCGATAGATGGTCTGACGGAATTCCTCGCGTTGCGCTTCGGCTGTGCTGCCGCGGGCAAAGAAGCGCGGGTCGAGAGCAAAGAAACCCAGCGTGTTGTATCCCCAGTAGTTGCTCAGCTGACGTTGGCTGAGCGCGGCTTCGCTCAGTGACCATTGCAGGGGCAGTACGCACAGCGTGGTGACACCAAGACGCTGGAAGTGTTCGATCGCGGCAGGCTCGGCCAGCGCAGCGAAACGCCCGCGCAGCGCTGGATCGATGGCGGCCCACTGCTGGCTGAAGCCCTTGGCGTGCAGTTCGTAGATCAACAGCCGATCTACCGGGTGTCGGGGTCGATTGGCCAGGCCCGGTGCGCTGGGCAGGGCGTCGGTCACGCGTGCCTTAAGCGCACTTAGCGCGTTGTTTCGCGTATCGAATGAGCGCGCGCCTTGCGGGTGTCCAAGCTCAAAGCCATGGTGCTCATCGCTGTGCCGAAAGCGGCCGACGATATCGCGAGCATAGGGGTCGAGCAGCAGCTTGTTGGCGTTGAAGCGCAGCCCGGCTTCGGGGCGATACTCGCCATGCGCCCGATAGCCGTAGACCAGCCCGGCGCCGGCTTCGGACAGGAAGCCATGAAACACGCCGTCATCGGGGCCGTGCATCGGCAAGCGGCGCAATTCGCGGGCGCCGCCGCTATCGAACAGGCATAGTTCGATTCGTTCGGCGTGTTCGGAGAACACGGCAAAATTGAGTCCGCCATCGCGCAGACTGGGGCCCAGCGGAAGTGGGCGCCCCGGTATCAGCGTGTGTGGCAGGCTGCAAGTCATGCCGGCAGCAGGAACAGGGTGGCGAGTGGCGGCAGGTCCACCGTGATTGATGTTGACTGGCCGTGCGCGGCCAGCGCTTCGCGCACGCGCGGCTGGCTGCCGTTGCCCAGATCGCTGCCGCCATAGTGGTGCGAGTCGGTGTTCAGTACTTCGCGCCAGGCCGAAGCACACTCCGCTGGCAGACCAAGGCGGTAGCCGTGACGTGGCACCGGTGTGAAGTTGCAGATCACCATGGCATGGCGTCCCTCGCCATCATGGCGCAGCCAGGCCAGCACCGACTGCTCGGCATCGTCGCCGACCAGCCAGCGAAATCCGGCGGCCTCGCAGTCGAGCTGATGCAGGGCAGGCTCCTGCTGATACAGCTGGTTAAGATCGCGAATCAGCGCCTGCACCCCGGCATGTCGAGGGTCGTCCAGCAGCTGCCAGGGTAGATAGTCCTGGTGGCTCCATTCGTTGGGCTGGGCGAACTCCTGCCCCATGAACAACAGCTTCTTGCCCGGATGGCCCCACATGAAGCCATAGTAGGCGCGCAGATTGGCAAAGCGCTGCCAGTCATCGCCGGGCATCTTGCCCAGCATCGAGCCCTTGCCGTGCACCACCTCATCGTGCGAGATCGGCAGGATGAAGTTTTCGCTGAAGGCGTAGACCAGACCAAAGCTCAGCTTGTCGTGATGCCAGCGCCGATGCACCGGATCTTCCTGCATGTAGCGCAGGGTGTCGTTCATCCAGCCCATATTCCATTTGTAGTGGAAGCCGAGGCCGCCGCTGCTGGTCGGTGCGGAGACGCCAGGAAAGGCGGTGGATTCTTCGGCGATGGTGATGGCGCCCGGGCACTCCGCGCCGACGCGTTCATTGATTTCGCGCAACAGGGAAATCGCTTCCAGATTTTCCCGCCCGCCGTGTCGATTGGGCAGCCACTCGCCGGCCGGCCTGGAATAGTCGCGATACAGCATTGAGGCCACGGCATCCACACGCAGACCATCAACGCCCTGTTGCTGCAGCCAGTACAGGGCACTGCCGCAGAGAAAACTGCGTACCTCGGTGCGAGCGAAGTTGTAGATCAGGGTGTTCCAGTCGCGGTGGAAGCCCTCGCGCGGATCGGCGTACTCATACAGATGGCTGCCATCGAATTGCGCCAGGCCGTGGGCGTCATTGGGAAAGTGCGCCGGCACCCAGTCGAGCAGCAAACCAAGTCCGTGCTGATGGCAGGCGCTGACCAAGCGCTCAAAACCTGTCGTTTCACCAAAGCGCGCCGAGGCTGAGTACAGGCCCAATGTCTGATAGCCCCAGGAACCGTCGAATGGGTATTCACTGATGGGCATCAGCTCGATATGGGTGAAGCCGAGCGAGGCGACATAGGCCGGGAGCGATTCGGCCAGCTCGTCCCAGGTGGGGAACAGTCCGTCGCCCTGGCGCCAGCTGGGCGCATGCACTTCATAAATGCTGATCGGCGCATCGCGGCGATTGCGACTTGCTCGATCTTCCGGCAGCGACCTCGGGTCGGGCCAGCCAGCGACCCGGCTGGCGGTATCCGGCCGCAACTCGCTGGCCCGCGCGTATGGATCGGCCTTCAGCGGCAGCAGTTTGCCGTGGCGATCCAGCAGTTCGAACTTGTACAGCGCGCCAAGCCCCACATCGGGAACAAAGGTTTCCCATACGCCGGCTTCGTGTCGCAGACGCATCGGATGCCGGCGGCCGTCCCACTGGTTGAAATCCCCCACCACGCTGGCCCGTGAGGCATTCGGTGCCCACAATGCAAAGCGCACGCCCTGCACTCCGGCGACTTCAGTCGGGTGTGCACCCAGCACTGCTCCGGGTTGCGGATGGCGACCCTCGCGAAGCAGGATCAGTTCTGCCGCATCGATCTGCGGACCGAAAGCGAACGCATCGGCGTACACATCTTCCGCGCCGCTGTTCCAACGCACCGCAAAGCGATAGTCGAAGCGCTTGCGGCGGCGTGGAATGCGCGCCTCGTACAGGCCATCGGGGTGACGTAGCGCTAAGCCGCAGATCCGCTTGTCGCTGATGGCATCGACCAAGTCGACCGCACGTGAGCCGGGCAACAAGGCGCGAACCCAGAGGGCGCCGTCAGCGGCCTGGTGCATGCCGAGCACGGCGAAGGGATCGCCATGTTCGGCATTGATCAAGGCATCGACATGCAGCGCGGGCAGGCTCATCGTCAGCTCAGTCGCTCAGCGTGCTCGACCCTGCGGCGCGCTGCACCGACCACACCGAGTCGACGTACTCGGCGACGGTACGATCGGTGGAGAAGCGACCCATGCCGGCAATCGTGCGCGCTGCCTGGGCCTGCCAGGCGTTCGGATCACGGAACAGCTGATCGGCGCGCTGCTGGGCCTGAACATAGTCAGCGAAATCGGCCAGCAGCAGATAGCGATCATTCTGCAACAGGCCGTCGATCAAGCCTCGATAGCGTTGCGGCTCGCCGGGGCTGAAGTCGCCGCGGCTGATCGCGTCCAGCACGGCACGCAGCTGAGCGTTGTTGGCCACCACGCTGCGCGGGTCGTAGCCCAGCTGCTTCAGTTCAATGACCTGTTCGGCACGCAGGCCGAACACGAACATGTTCTCCACCCCCATCGCCTCGGCCATCTCGATATTGGCGCCGTCCCAGGTACCGATGGTCAGCGCGCCATTGAAGGCGAACTTCATGTTGCCGGTGCCCGAGGCCTCGGTGCCGGCGGTGGAGATCTGCTCGGACAGATCAGTCGCGGGAATGATGCGTTCAGCCAGACTGACCCCATAGTTGGGCAGAAACACCAGCTTCAGCCGGCCGTTCAGGCGGGCGTCGGCGTTGATCCTCCGGCCGATGTCGTGCGTCAACTGCACGATCTGTTTGGCCGTGTGATAGGCCGATGCAGCCTTGCCGGCGATGATCACGGTTCGCGCTACCCAGCCCTTGCCGTCGGCACCTTCGGGGTGGGCCAACATGCTCTGGTAGCGTGCCACCACGTGCAGCAGGTTCAGCAGTTGCCGCTTGTACTCGTGGATGCGCTTGACGTGCACATCGAACATCGAGTCTGGGTCGATGCTGATGCCCAGTTGTGCTTCGATGTCCGCAGCGAGGCGCTGCTTGTTGGTGCGCTTGATGCCGGCGAGTGCGTGCTGCAGCGAGCCGCGCTCGGCACGCGCGGCCAGTGGGCGCAGCTGCCTGGCATCGCGGCGCCAGCCGCTACCGACTTCCTGATCCAGCAGTTTCGCCAGCTCGGGATTGCACTGCATGACCCAGCGGCGCGGCGTGACGCCATTGGTGACATTGATGAAACGCTGCGGAAAGAGTCGGGCAAAATCGGCGAAGATGGTATCGACCATCAGCTTGGAGTGCAGTTCGGCCACGCCATTGACTCGCTGCGAGGCGACGATCGCCAGCGCTGCCATCCGCACCCGCCGTTCGCCGCGTTCATCGATCAAGGAGCAGCGTTCGATCAGGCCGGTGTCGCCAGGAAAGCGCGCGCGCACCGCTTCGAGATGGCGATGATTGATTTCGAAGATGATTTCCAGATGCCGCGGCAGCAGCCGCTCGAACATTCGCAGCGGCCAGGTTTCCAGCGCTTCGGGCATCAAGGTGTGATTGGTATAGCTGATCGCTTGCCGAGTGATCTGCCAGGCGGCGTCCCAACTCAGCCCGTGCTGATCGAGCAGCAGGCGCATCAGCTCGGCCGGTGCCAGGGCCGGGTGGGTGTCATTCAGATGGATGGCGTTGTAGTGGGCCAGCGATTCGATCTCGCCGTGTTCGTCCAGGTGTCGGGCCAGCAGATCGGCCAGCGAGGCGCAGACCAGGAACGCTTCCTGCTTCAGCCTCAGTTCGCGACCGGCCTCAGTGCTGTCGTCCGGATACAACACCCAGTTGAGCGCGTCGGCTTCCAGCAGATGCTGGCCGGCCGCCAGATACTCGCCCTGGGCGAAGCGGGCAAAATCGATCGGCCGTGCCGCGCTGGCCTGCCACTGGCGAAGGGTAGACACGCGCTCGCTGCTGACCGCCGGCACCACAAAATCATGGCCGCTGGCCAGCACTACCTCGGCCGGTTGCCAGTGGCGTCCGCCCTGGCCATCTTCGCCTACCGTTCCGCCGAAGCCGATGCGAAAGCTGAGCGCGGGGCGTTGGATATCCCAGGGTGTGCCATCGCGCATCCAGTCATCGGCGCGCTCCACTTGTCGGCCGTCCTGAATCGCCTGGGCGAACATGCCGAATCGGTAGCGAATGCCGTAGCCGAACGAGGGTAGCCCGAGCTCGGCAAAGGAGTCGAGAAAGCAGGCCGCCAGTCGGCCGAGACCGCCGTTGCCCAGTGCGGCGTCCGGCTCGGCCTCGATCACCGTGGCCAGATCGAGCCGATGGTCGGCCAGCCACTGCCGCAGGGTGTCGGTCAGATCCAGGGCGGCCAAGGCATTGCGCAGCGCGCGCCCCATCAAGAACTCCATCGACAGGTAGTGCACTCGACGACAGCGTGCGTCGCGGCCGCGCGCGGCATCCTCGGCCTGGGTTCTGGCCCAGCGCTGACTCAAGAGCTCGCGACAGGCCAGGGCGGCGCCGTGCAGGGCGGCGCGCGCCGGGTCGCCATGTGACGACTGCGCCAGCTGGCGATCGAGCATCAGCAGGAACTCGCGCTTGGCGGATTGTTTTGTGGTGGAACGCTTTGCTAAAGACATGCCGACTCCGACCAGTGGCGGTCAATGAATGACCGGTCCCCGCACGCTGGCGGATGGGATATCGGCAGCTTAATCGGCTAGGCTTGGGGGCGAGCACGACTGCAAACGTATTCATGGCGGAAAACCTGGAATCCCGCGCCTGCTGCGGGGTTTGATGTCACTCGTGCAACGAAACGTTATGCGCTCCCTACTTCGACGGGGAGAGATCGATGCGCACTGACAACGCGCGTCGGCTGGTGCCCCGAAACTCCCTCCCCGATGTTCGGGGAGGGCCGGGGTGGGGTTAGGGAGCCGATCTTTGCCTGCCCAGGGGCCTCGCATAGCGAGGTTCCTGGGTAGATCGATGCGCACTGATTTTTGCGCGTCGGCTGGTGCCCCGGAACTCCCTCCCCGATGTTCGGGGAGGGCCGGGGTGGGGTTAGGGAGCCGATCTTTGCCTGCCCAGGGGCCTCGCATAGCGAGGTTCCTGGGTAGATCGATGCGCACTGATTTTCGCGCGTCGGCTGGTGCCCCGGAACTCCCTCCCCGATGTTCGGGGAGGGCCGGGGTGGGGTTAGGGAGCCGATCTTTGCCTGCCCATGGGCCTCGCATAGCGAGGTTCCTGGGTAGATCGATGCGCACTGATTTTCGCGCGTCGGCTGGTGCCCCGAAACTCCCTCCCCGATGTTCGGGGAGGGCCGGGGTGGGGTTAGGGAGCCGATCTTTGCCTGCCCAGGGGCCTCGCATTAGCGAGGTTCCTGGGTAGGGGCTGTAGGAGACCATCATGCAGAACTGGTTGATTACCGGTGCCAGCCGCGGGCTGGGACGCGCCCTTTGCCTGGCGCTGGCTGGGCCTGAACGACGAGTCCATGCCCTGGCGCGCGACGCCGATGCTTTACGTGCCTTGGCCAGCGAGCGCGAGTCAGGTCAGATTGTGCCCTTGCCGCTGGATCTGGCCGATCGCGAGGGCCTGCGCCAGGGGCTGGCACGATGCGAAGCGATTCAGATCGGGCTGCATGGTCTGATCAACAACGCCGGCATCGGCTGGTACAAGCCATTCCTCGAACACAGCGAGCAGGAGTTGGCCGATCTGCTGCAAATCAACCTACTGGCACCGATGCAGATCTGCCATGCCGCCTTGCCAGGCATGTTGCAGCGTGGCGCTGGCCATATCGTCAATATCGGTTCAGACCTGGGTCGCCGGCCCTTGGCCAAGATGGCGCCCTATGTCGCCAGCAAGCATGGCCTGCTCGGCTTTTCGCACTCCTTGCTGCGTGAGTACAAGGATCAGGGCCTGCGGGTGAGTCTTGTCAATCCGGGCATTATCGATACCGGCTTTGGTGGCTCCGATGAGCACGGCGAACGCGACCCGCAGATCTTCCTCAAACCAGAGCAGCTGGCGGCCCTGGTCATGTCGGTCATCGAGCAGCCGGACAACCTGGTGGTTGACGAGGTCAGCGTGCACCCGGCGCTGCAGTTCGAATTCTGAGCCGGGTAGTCGTTGGGCGTCCAAGTGGGCCTTGCTTTTGGCGCAAAGTCCTCGGTGATCATCCGCGCCCCCTCATGAAATAGCTGGGTTAGTTAGCGCCGCTCGCGAGCAGCCCATCGATGGGCTGCACTTGCTCTGGCGAGTCAAATCGTTATCTCACTGGAGCAATAAAGCGCATCGACAGATCGATCGCCCGCACATGCTTGGTCAGGCTGCCGATCGACACGAAGTCAACACCGGTGGCGCCAATCTCGGCCAGTCGGTCGAAGCTGACACCGCCGGAGACTTCCAACGGCAGGCCGATCGGTCGACAGAGTTCGACGGCAGCCTGCATGTCGCTCAGGCTGAACTCGTCGATCAACACCCGAGTGCAGCCGCCGGCAGCGATCACCTGGCGCAATTCGTCCATCGATTCCACCTCGACGATTAGCGGCAGGGTGGGGAATTGCTGTTTGGCCCGCTCCATCGCTGCCGCAATGGAGCCGGCGGCAGCGATATGGTTTTCCTTCAGCATCACCGCATCGAACAGGCCGATCCGATGGTTGACGCCGCCGCCACAGCGGACAGCGTATTTCTGCGCCAGACGCAGACCGGGCAGGGTCTTGCGCGTATCCAGCACACGCGTTGGCGTGCCCGCCAGTGCCGCCACATAACGAGCGGTTTCGCTTGCGGTCGCCGACAGCAGTTGTAGGAAATTGAGCGCGCTGCGTTCGCCGCTGAGCAGAGCGCGTGCCTGACCGCTGATCTCGACCAGGGTGGCGCCGGACTCGAGACGCTCGCCGTCATCGGCCTGCCAGTGCAGCTGGCTGTTCGGATCGAGTTGGCGAAAGCAGGCCTCGGCCCAGGGCCGTCCACACAGCAGCATCGGCTCGCGGGTGATGATGCGGGCGCGGGCCGGGTGATCGGGCACCAGGGCCGCCGATACGTCGCCACTGCCAAGGTCTTCGGCCAATGCCGCTGCCACATTGCCTGCCACCGCGGCCGGGTCGGCGGCAGCGAATTCGTGCTCGCTCACGATAGTCAATCAGCTAGGGAACGAGGCAATCTGCTGGGTGGCGATGGCCTGATCAACCAGCATTACCGGAATATCGTCCTCGATCCGGTACACGGTCTTGCCATCGGCGGTGATCAGTCCGGCTTTCAGGGGGGCTTCCAGCGCGCTGCCATCGGCCAGTTTCACGCCTTGTTGTCGTTGCGCCGCGTTCAGCGCCTCCAGCTGAGCCGAGTTCATCAATCTGACCGGCTGCTTGGTGTCCGGGCAGCAGAGGATGTCCAGCAGGCGTTTGTCGATGGTCATGGCAGTTCCGGTGATGGGTGATGCGCGATGGGCGCATTATCGGTGTCGCGGCCGGAGGCGTCGACTGCTGAGGATGGCCATTCGTGTGTGATCGGGGCAGCGTCGTAGCCGCTCTCGCTGGCTGAGCTCGTCGAAGCCAGCCTGAACCAAGCAGGCAAGCTGGCTCCCGTTGACCAGCTCGGAGTGAGTACTTCAGGCACCAAGCCGCAAGTCCTGTCGCGGGCTGAGTCCGGCCAAGGGCACCGGCCAACGCGGTTGCCGATGGCATTGCGGCGCCCGGGCGTGAAGGGCCTACAATAGGCGTTTGCCCGCCAAGGACGACGCATGTCCGCAACGCAGAATGCCGCCAAAGTGGCCGTGGTGATGGGATCCCGATCGGACTGGGAGACCATGCGTCACGCGGTGGAACGACTGGAAGCCCTGGAAATTGCCTGCCATGTGCAGGTCGTTTCGGCGCATCGGACACCGGATCTCCTGTTCGAGTTCGCGGCCCAGGCCGCGGAGCGTGGTTTTCAGGCGATCATCGCCGGCGCCGGTGGCGCGGCGCATCTGCCGGGCATGCTGGCGGCGAAGACGCGGGTGCCGGTGCTGGGCGTGCCGGTGCAGTCGAAGGCCCTCTCCGGCCTCGATTCCCTGTTGTCGATCGTGCAGATGCCGGCCGGCGTGCCGGTGGCTACCTTTGCCATTGGCACTGCCGGAGCCGCCAACGCCGCGCTGTATGCGGCGGCCATGCTGGCCAACCACGACGCCGAACTGGCACAGCGCCTGGACGCCTTTCGCGCCAAGCAGACGGCCGATGTGCTGGCCGGCAGCGACCCGCGGCAGTCATGAGTACGACGGTCGGAATTCTCGGCGGCGGCCAGCTGGCGCGCATGCTGGCGCTGTCAGGCGCGCCACTGGGCCTGCGTTTTCTGGTGATGGATACCGTGGCCGATGCCTGCGCTGCGCAGTTCGTGCCGCTGCTGCAGGCCGACTACACCGATCAACATGCACTGGCCGAGTTCGCGTCGAAAGTCGATGTGGTGACCTTCGATTTCGAAAACGTGCCGGCCGAAAGTGGGCAGTGGTTGGCCTCGCAGCGGCCAGTGTTTCCCAGCCCGCGCGCGTTGGCGGTGGCGCAGGATCGGCTGGCCGAGAAGACCCTGTTCAACGAACTCGGCATCGCCACCCCACGGTTTTCTGCCGTACTGTCACGCGCCGATCTTGAGCGGGCGCTGTGCGATATCGGCACGCCCTGCATTCTCAAGACTCGGCGTCTGGGTTACGACGGCAAGGGCCAGTTCCGGCTGAAAAGCGAGGCCGACGCCGACGCCGCCTGGGCAGCGCTGGGCGGGCAGGCGGAAACCGTCGGCCTGATTCTGGAGGGCTTTGTCGCCTTTCAGCGCGAACTCTCGGTGGTGGCGGTACGCGGTCGTGACGGCGAATTCCGCGCCTGGCCGATCACCCAGAACTGGCATCACCACGGCATCCTGTCGGCCAGCCTGGCCCCGGCCAACTGCAGTGAGGCACTCAGCGCCACAGCCTTGCAGCACGCCAAGTCGGTAGCCGATGCGCTGCAGTACGTCGGAGTGTTTGCGCTGGAGCTGTTCGAACGCGATGGCGAACTACTAGCCAACGAGATGGCACCGCGCGTGCACAACTCCGGCCACTGGACCATCGAAGGCGCCGAGTGCAGCCAGTTCGAGAATCACCTGCGCGCCGTGCTCGGCCTGCCTCTCGGCAGCACCGACGCACGCGGACTTAGCTGCATGCTCAACTGGGTCGGCGAACTGCCCGACGCCCGAGGCGCCCTCAGCATCGCCGGCCTGCACTGGCACGACTACGGCAAATCCCCGCGCGAGGGGCGCAAGGTAGGACACGCAACCTGCGTGGGTGACTCGATGGCGGCGCTGCGGCGTCAGCTGGAAGAAGCCGGTCGCCGCTTGGGGCGAGAGGCCCAGGTTGCGCCAGTATTGGCCGCGCTGGGCTGACGCGTGGGGCTGGATTCGGCTGCGGGCGAGCGCCCTCCAGTCGACGGTCAGGGCGGACTTGCAAGTTCAGATTGGCTGAGCGAAGCGCTGGCTGAGCTTGTCGAAGCCAGCCGAAACGACGCCCATCGCTTGTAGCAGAAATGTGCCGCGCGTACGGCCGATTAGAACGCCAACCTTACCGCGCGTTGAATCGCCAATCGTAGGGCGGGTCTCCGACCCGCCGCTATGTTGTCGCCTCTGTCTGCGGCTTGCGTAAACGTTGTGTTGTGGGCGGTTTGGTGGGCTGGGCGGTGTCGTGTGTTCCTTCGGCGGGTCGAGACCCGCCCTACGACCTCGGCAACTGCGCACCCTATAACTCAGTGTTCCGCCTTCTTGGTGCGGTGGGCCGCTTGAGCGGCTTGCTACAAGCCGGCGGCCCACCGCCTTGCCGATGGACTTTAGGCCATCTGCTCGGCAACGAAATCCCAGTTGACCAGGTTCCAGAATGCTTCGACGTATTTCGGTCGGGCATTGCGGTAGTCAACGTAGTAAGCGTGTTCCCATACATCGCAGGTCAGCAGCGGTTTGTCGGCGCCGGTCAGCGGGGTGGCGGCGTTGGAGGTGGAGACCAGGGCCAGGGAGCCGTCCGGGCGCTGCACCAGCCAGGCCCAGCCGGAGCCGAAGGTGGTGACGGCGGTCTTGCTGAACTCGTCCTTGAACTGGGCGAAGGAGCCGAACGCCTTGTTGATGGCGTCGGCCAGCTTGCCGCTGGGCTCGCCGCCGCCGTTGGGCTTCAGGCAGTTCCAATAGAAGGTGTGGTTCCACACCTGGGCGGCATTGTTGAACAGGCCGCCGGAAGAATTCTTCACGATCGTTTCCAGATCGCTGTTCTCGTGCTCGGTGCCCTTGATCAGGTTGTTGAGGTTGGTGACATAAGTCTGGTGATGCTTGCCGTAGTGAAAGTCGATGGTCTCGGCTGAGATATGCGGAGCCAGAGCGTCGCGAGCGTAGGGAAGGGCGGGCAGTTCAATGGCCATGGCGGGGTTCCTTTGGGGAATTGGCGGGTGGAGCGGCAGACCGGTACCTGGTCGGGTAGCCGGGTCAGCCTTGGGGCCTGGGCAGTGGAAACGCCTCGAACAATGCGTTACCGGCGAATGTTTCTAGCGCCCAGGCTCCTGGCTTGTGGGAGAATGGTAACAATTTGTGCAGCCGGCGCGGTGCTTGAGCAGCAAACGCGACGGTCGCGGTCGTATTCATAGTCCAGAAGGTCATGTCGATGTCGGTTCAAGATCGAATTCAGACGCTGGTGTCTGAACACCCGATTGTGTTGTTCATGAAAGGCACCCCACAGTTCCCGATGTGCGGATTTTCCAGCCGTGCGGCTGAAGTGCTGAAAGCCTGTAACGCCCAGTTCCACTCGGTGAACGTGCTGGCGGATCCGGAAGTGCGGGCCCAGCTGCCGCGTTACTCGAATTGGCCGACGTTTCCGCAGCTGTTCATCAATGGTGAATTGATCGGCGGCTGCGATATCACTGTCGAACTGTTCGAGCAGGGCCAGCTGAAGGCGATGGTGGAGGAAATCCAGCGGGGCGCCGAGTGAGTCAGGCCACCTGCGTGAAGGTGGCCGATCTCAGCGAATCGCCGCTGCAGCTACAGGGCAAGGTCATCCTGGTGGCCGGTGCCCACGGTGCCCTGGGGCAGGCGACGGCCCTGGGTGCTGCCAAGGCCGGTGCCACCGTGGTGCTGCTGGGGCGCCGCGTGCCCAAGCTCAACCGTGTCTACGACGCCATCGTCAAAGCCGAAGGGCCCACGCCGGCGCTGTATCCGCTGGATATGGAAGGGGCTGGGCCGGCCGACTACGAGGCCCTGGCCGAGACCATCGGGCGCGAACTCGGTCGGCTGGATGGCATTGTGCTGTGTCAGGCCGAGTTCAAGGGCCTGGTGGCGTTCGGCTCGATTCCGCCGGAAGACCTGTTGCGCGCCATGCACGTCAACGCCACCGCACCGGCACTGCTGACCCAGGCCTGCCTGTCCCTGCTGTCGGCGGCCGACTCGGCTTCGGTGGTCTGCCTGCTGGATGACCCAGCGCGGGTGGAGAAGGCCTATTGGGGCGGCTATGCCATGGCCAATGCGGCACGTCGGGCCTGGGTACGAGTGCTGGGTGACGAATTGGAGAGCACGGCGGTTCGGGTGATCGGGCTGTGCCCCGGGCCGATGCGCACGCCACTGCGGGCGCGTGCCTACTTCGCTGAGGATCCCGCGCAGTGGCCGCCGGCATCCGACTACGTGCCGGCCATCTTGGCCGCCGTGGCCGGCGCCGCGCCGTTTGTCAGCGGCGCATTGCATGATCTGCGCATCTGATCGGCCATGACCATCGTTTCGGCCGCCATTTTGCTGTTTCTGATTCTCGATCCGCTGGGCAATATTCCGGTGTTCCTGAGTCAGCTGCGCACGGTGGCGCCGGAACGTCGAACCTGGGTGGTGGCCCGTGAGCTGCTGATTGCGCTGGCGGTGTTGTTTCTGTTCCTGTTCTTTGGCCAGGACCTGCTGGCCTTCATGCATCTGCGGCAGGAATCGATCTCGATCGCTGGCGGCATCATCCTGTTCCTGATCGGCCTGAAGATGATCTTTCCGGGCCGCGAGCCAATGTTTGGCGATACGCCCGATGGCGAGCCCTTCATCGTACCGCTGGCCATCCCCTGCGTTGCCGGCCCCAGCGGTATCGCCGCGGTGATGCTGATGAGCAGCACCATCAGTGGCGGCTGGCGCGATCTCAGTATCGCCCTACTGATTGCCTGGGGCGCCACTGCCATCATCCTGTTCAGCGCCACCGCGCTGTACCGCTGGCTGGGCCCGCGGGTGCTGATCGCGGTGGAGCGGCTGATGGGCATGTTGCTGGTCGCGCTGTCGGTGCAGATGTTTCTCGACGGTATCGCCAAATACCTGCAGTCGGCGTAGGTGGCGCGAACGAGAGAAGTCGACGCGGCGGTGCGCTGAAGCGCACCCTAGGTGCTATCCGCGGAAAGAATTCTGCAGTCTGCCTGTCACCTGACTGACGCATGCGCTCTCTAGGCTCGGCGCCGATCAGCCCGGATGCCGCCCATGCTCAGCGTCGAGACCAGTTTCTATCGACAATTCCCCCGCCTCTCCAGCGCCCGCGGGCGGATGATTGGTCGGCCGGTGGTCGAGTTGTTGCGCAAGATCGTCTGCGAGGAACGGATCAATGCCGAGGTGACGGCGCTGGCCGGGGTGCGCGGTCTCGATTTCGTTCGACAAAGCATGGAGCGACTGGACTTCAGCTATCGGGTGGCGCCTACGGATCGGCTCAACGTTCCCACCGAAGGCCGCTGTGTCATCGTCGCCAATCACCCACTCGGTGCCCTCGATGCCCTGGCCCTGATCGATCTGGTTGGATCAGTACGCAGCGACATCAAGATCATCGGCAACCGGGTACTGCGTGCCTTGGACGGACTGGGCGACCTGTTGCTCGATTGCGAGGTGTTCGGTGACCGGCCTGGCGGCGCCGGCCTGCGTTCGGTGTATCGCGCCCTGGAGGCCGAGCAGGTCGTGATTCTGTTTCCGGCCGGCGAGGTCAGTCGCATGGGCCCGGCCGGCATCCGCGATGGGCGCTGGGCCAGCGGCTTCGCTCGTTTCGCCCGCAAGACCGGGGCACCGGTGTTGCCGGTGCATATCGCCGCGCATAACTCGGCCGCGTTCTACAGCTGGTCGATGCTGTCCAAACCGCTCGGCACCTTGATGCTGCCGCGTGAACTGCTGGCTCAGAGCCATCAACGCATTACCTTGACTGTCGGTGCACCGGTGGCCGCCGAAACGCTAAGCGAACACGGCGCCGACGAGGGCCGCATCGCCACCGCGATGCGCAAGCACGTCTACCGATTGGCTCGGCGCAAACCGCCGCTGTTCACCACCGGGCACAGCATCGCCCATCCGGAAGCTCCTTTGGCCGTGCGTGATGCCATCGAGGCGGGCGAGGTGCTGGGGCAGACCTCGGACGGCAAGCGCATCGTGCTGTTGCCCGAACAGCCGGCCAACGTACTGATGCGCGAAATTGGCCGATTGCGTGAATTGGCCTTCCGCCGCGTCGGCGAGGGTACCGGCCTTAGCCGCGACATCGATGCCTATGACGGCCACTACCGGCATATCGTGTTGTGGAACGACCGTAGCCTGGAAATCGTCGGCGGCTACCGTCTGGGGCAGGGCAGTCGAATTCTGCACGAGCGCGGATTGGCCGGCTTCTATTCGACGTCGCTGTTCGACTTTGATCCGAACAAGACGGAGTTCCTGGCCGAAGCGGTCGAGCTGGGGCGTAGTTTCGTCCATCCGCGCTATTGGGGAACACGTAGCCTTGACTACCTCTGGCAGGGTATCGGCGCCTATCTCGCCAGGCACCCCGAGGTGCGCTATCTGTTCGGCCCGGTCAGCCTGTCGGCCAAGATGCCGGAGGCGGCACGACAGCGGCTGATGGCTACCCATCTGCACTATTTCAACCGCGGCAGTTTTGCCCGGGCACGCAACCCGGTGCGCCTCGACACCGAGATCGAATCGAGCTGCCGGGTCGCACTGACCGGCCTGCCGCCGCAGGAGGGCCTGCACTGGCTGCGCCGCGAGCTGCAGCGCCTGGACCTGCCTTTTCCTGTGCTTTACAAGCAATATGTCGAGCTTTGTGCGCCCGCAGGTGTTGTTTTCGCAGATTTTAGCCTGGATCCCTCGTTCGGCCACTGCATCGATGGCCTGATCCGGCTCGATCTGGCCCAGCTCAAGCCGGCCAAACGGGCGCGCTACATCGGATAAAGAATTGGTTTCCCGCCTGACATATGACTGTCACATCCGCCTCCTAGCATGTTAACCTTCGGTTAACTCGTCTCAGGGGTTTTGGGGCGGGAAACTGGAATCCAGAGCTGTTGCGGATCATCGCTTCGCCGGTGCTTCGACACAGCCTTTCGGCTGGATGCCGACCCCACGGGCCGCCACGACGGCCGCCCCGGCTCAACAGCAAAAATCGATTCACAAACGATTGATTCACTCTCAAGGAAGCATTTGTATGAGCAAATCTAACCTGCTCCCGCGCTCCCGTCTGGCCCTTGGCCTGGCGATTGCGCTGGCCGCCGCCCCGGCGTTTGCCCAGCAGACCTCGTCTGCGCTTGGCGGTGTGGTGGTCGGCAATGACGGCGCTCCGCTGCCGAACGCCGAAGTCATCATCACTCATACCCAGTCGGGCACCATCACTCGTGCCACTACCGACGAGAATGGCCGTTACTCGGCCCGTGGTCTGCGTGTCGGCGGCCCGTACTCGGTGCTGGTGATCAAGGACGGCTTCCAGTCGAAGTCCTCTGAGAATGTCTTCCTGCAGCTGGCTCAGACCGGCAATGTCAGCGTGTTCCTCGAGCCCGCCACCCAGTCGCTGGACGTGGTTGAAGTCGTGGCCACCGCGTCGGCCCTGTTTACCCCGGCCAAGATGGGTTCGGGCACCAGCGTCGACCAGCAGACCATCAACAGCCTGCCGTCGATAGGCGGCAACATTCAGGACTACATGCGCCTCGACCCGCGCGTGGCCTTCACTGATCGCGCCTCGGGCAGCATTTCGGCCGGCGGTCAGAATCCGCGCTTCAACAAGATCACCATCGACGGCGTCTCGGCCAGCGATACCTTTGGTCTGGAAGGCAACAACATGCCGACCCAGCGCCAGCCGGTGTCGATGGAAGCGATCGAAGCGATCGACATCAACCTGTCGAGCTATGACGTGTCGATTTCCGGTGCCTCAGGCGCCAATGTCAACGCGGTCACCAAATCGGGCACCAACGAATTCCACGGCTCGGTCTACGACTACTACCGTGATGGCGACTGGTTTGGCGACAACCCGATCAATGGCCAGCCGTTCTCCGAGTTCAGCGAAGAGAACACCTACGGCGCCACCTTTGGCGGCCCGCTGATCCAGGATCGGTTGTTCTTCTTCCTGAACTACGAAAAGTTCAAGCGCGGCAAGCCGAGCCCGGACTTGAGCACCACCCCGCTGCTGCGCGCCGACGGCGATTTCGATGCCGACGATCTGGCCGAAGTGCAGCGCATCGCGCGCGATGTGTATGGCTTCGACCCGGGTGGCACCAGCGGTGACGGTGACACCGAACTGGAAGAGAAAGCGGTCAAGATCGACTGGAACATCAACGACTACCACCGCGCCAGCCTGCGCTACAGCCAGCTCGACCAGACGCGCGTGCGCCCGGAAGGCTCTGGCGCCAGCATCCTGGCGCTGAGCTCGAACTGGTACGACCACCAGAAATCGGTGGAAAGCTATGTCGGCCAGGTGTTCAGCGACTGGACGGACACTTTCTCGACCGAGTTCAAGGCCTCCTACCGCGATTACAGCGCGGTTCGCGTCAACCCGACCACGGCGCCGGCCATCCAGATCTATTTCGACGACGGCAACCCGAACAACCAGCCGACCGCCAGCGATTTCATTCGCCTCGGTACCGAGCGCAGCTCGATGGGCAACACCCTGCTGACCGAGACCTATGACTACTTCGGTTCGGCGACCTGGATCGTTGGCGATCACGACATCAAGTTTGGTGCCGAATACCAGGACAACGAAATCTTCAATTTCTTCCTGCAGGATTTCTACGGCAACTACAGCTTCGAAGGTATCGACAACTTCCTGGCCGGCAACTACTTCGACTATGACATCCAGGTCGAAGCGGCCCCGGGTTCGATTCCGGCTGTGTACGACAGCACCAACCTGGGCCTGTTCATTCAGGACACCTGGTACGTCTCGCCGAACCTGTCGCTGACCCTCGGCTTGCGCGCCGATCGTCCGGACACCAGCCCGGATCCGCGCTTCAACCCATGCTTCGCCTCGCCGCGTGTTCCGAATGGCACCGGCCCGGCCGATTGTCCGAACGGCGGTTTTGGTCTCAACAACACCAATACTTTCCCCGGCGACTTCATCGTCCAGCCGCGCTTCGGCTTTAACTACACCTTTGACTGGGAGCGTCCGACCCAGCTGCGCGGTGGTGTGGGCCTGTTCCAGGGCGGCGCGCCCTCAGTGTGGGTGGGCAATGCCTACAACTCGACCGGCTTCAACTCGGTCTCCTATACCAACCTTCGCTTTGACACCAGCGGCATTCCGTTCAGCCCGGACGGCTTGAACCAGCCGGTCGATCTGCTGGGCCAGCTGACCGGCAGTGCCACCCGCAACGTGAACTTGATCTCTGACGACTTCGAGTTGCCGTCGGTGTGGAAAGCCAATCTTGCTTTCGACCATGAACTGCCGTGGTATGGCATCGTGGCATCGGCCGAAGTGCTGCTGACCAGCGTCGAGAATGGTCTGTTCTACCGCACCCTCAACACCGGTGCTGGTTTCGCCGGTCCGGACGGTCGCACCCTGTACTGGAACCCGTCGGCAGCGAACTTCCTGTCCTCGTCGAACAACCGCTTCGGCCGCAACAGCTTCTTCGGTGATGTCTACCTGCTGGAAAACACCAACAAGGGTGAAGGTCAGCAGATGACCCTGTCGATGTCCAAGCCGTTCTCGGCCGACAGCGATTGGGCCTGGAGCCTGGGCTACACCTATACCGATGCCAACGAAGTGGGCGCCCTGACCAGCTCGACCGCTGGCTCCGGCTACGGTTCGCAGTACGGCTTCAACGTCAATGAAGAAGTCACCAGCACCGCGCGTTACGAGATCAAACATCGGTTCTCCGGCGCCGTGAACTGGAAGCACGCCTTCTTCGGCGACTACCAGACCCGTGTTGGCCTGTTCTACGAAGGTCGCAGCGGTCGTCCGTTCAGCTACATCTTCACCGGCGATGCCAATGGCGACGGTCGTACCTTCAACGATCTGTTCTACGTGCCGGCCGGCCCGGGCGATGTGCTGTTCGGCTCGATCAACAGTTCGGGTGTCTTCACACCGAACCCGCAGGCCGAGCAGGACTTCTTCAACTGGTTGGCCACCCAGGAGCACTTGAGCCAGTACGCCGGCACTTACGCGCCGGAGAACGGTTTCCGTGCTGGTTGGGTGAACACCTTCGATCTGCGTTTCAGCCAGGAACTGCCGGGCTTCATGGAAGGCCACAAGTCTGAAATCTGGCTCGACATTCAGAACGTCGGCAACCTGATCAATGAAGATTGGGGACACGTGCTCGACTACGGCTTCTTCGGCAGCCAGTCGGTGGCGAGCCTGGTCGGTATCGACCGCACCAGTGGCCGTTATGTCTACAACTACCGCAGCGGTACCGAGTTCGGTCAGCGTAGCGCGCTGGGTATTCCGACCGATTCCGACGGCCAGACCAACGGCATCTCGCAGTGGTCGCTGCAAATCGGCTTCCGATATCGCTTCTGATAGGGTTGCCTGATGTGTCAAGCAAACGGCCGGCTTTCGCCGGCCGTTTGCGTTTGCGGCCTTCGATCCTGCTCCAGCATGCTCCGCATCCACGCATGTTCCTGTTTGCCCGGATATCCGGGCTAGGCGTGTTGCATGCCGGAAGTTGCGTCCATTGATGACGGCCAATGCCCATGGCCCGCGGAGATGAAATTTCTCCTTCAATGGCTGCCCGGTCGCGCAGCGAACCAAGAGTTTCGCCGAGAGCCGCTTCTACCGGCTCAGCGAGAGTGAAGTTAGCGGCGTGGCCCAGGCTCCTTTGGTGCTCCCTGAGCCTGCCGAAGAGTGCTTCGACGAAGCAAGTAGCTAACCCGGATATTTCATGAGGGGGCGCGGATGATCACCGAGGACTTTGCGTCGAGTGCAAGGCGCGACGAGCCCAAGTGGTGGGCCCACTTGGGCGAGATCGGGACGCAGTCCCGCGTAGC
>NZ_JACYTR010000046.1 GCF_014841215.1 Pseudomarimonas arenosa | reverse complement strand
TTACGGACCGTGAACAACTGCTCCATGAAGACATCGGCTCCGCGCATCGGGCTTCCTTGCCAGCGGTGTATCTGAAGGATGAGACAAGTTTACGATGCGAGGAGGTATTTCAGCAGCCTGTTAAGGCCGCCAGCGCGGCCGTCAAGGCCCGCGCAGAGGTTCGCCGCCATGCCACTACCGCATCCATCGGCGAACACGATGCCGAGCCGCAGGCGAAGCCGCGGTCACCCGTGGCACCCCGAAGCACCACCCAAGCACCCCGCATCACCCCAACAGGGGGCAACGGTGGTGCGAAGGTGGTCATAGGGGCCGGCGTGGTCATGGTGCTCGCCATGGGCGCCTACCTGGTCCACAAGACCACCGTGGGCAGCAACAGTGAACCCAAGGCCACCGCAACACCCACCGTTTCCCCGAAGGGGGACAAGGACAACCATTTTCGGCCGATGCACCCCGAAGACTACTTGGCGCCCCTGCCGACCCCTACGGGACGCATTGAGCAGCCAAAGCCCGCCGAGGTGTCCTCTCAACCACCGACGCCATCCGTGTCGCCCTCATTAACCCCGAAGGCCCCGACTGCACCCACGGTTTCCCCGAAGCCGGCCGAAGTTCCGCGCGAGACACCGAAGCGCACCGTCACCACCCCAAGCAAGCCGGTGGCACCGGTGGTGAACAACGGTGCGGTCAAGCCACCCAAGGCTGACCCGAAGCCACCGATGGTGGCCCCGGTGACACAAGCCCCACCGACGACCACCGAAACCCCACGCACCACCCCGGTGGTCACAAAGGAAGACCAGCGGAGCGTCATCACCACCGAGGAAACCCGTCGGGGCACCACGCGGGTCAAGGTGGACCTTGGAGCCCTGTTCCGCGGAAAGCCCAAGCCGAGCAGCGAGGAGGCCGCGGCCGAAGAGCCAAAGAAGCCGGGGAAGGTGCGTGGGTGGCTAAAAGACAAGTTTGGCAAGAAAGACGCGGACCAGGCGAAGGAGGACGAGGGCGGCGAATGAGCCGCCCGCATCTCTGTCACCCGCGCGAAGCGCTTGCGCGTTGCGACCCTTCGTCTACTTTGATTACGCAAGCCCCTTGCACTACCCCATATATAAATAAGGAGTCCCCATGTCGCTGTCCAAAAATTTCCAACGCCTGCCGAGCGCTGTTCTGACCTGGCTCGGCGCCCGCTTCATTGCCCCGGTTGAGGCCCTGCCTTTGCCGGTCGCGCCGGATTTTTACGCGGTCCCTTCGGCCCGTGTCATGCCTACGGCGGCCGATTTGGAAGATGGCAAAACTTGCCGCTTCTTACTTGCGCAAGATCACTTCCGTCGGTCTCTGACCCAAGCGGTTGCCAGACAAGCGGCGCTGTTGTCCGCGTCGTTCTTCATCGCGCTGACCGCGGTCGCGATTTGCTTTACCGGCGCTTCCCTGCCGGTCAAAGTCATGACCCTTGGGATGATTGGCATCCTGGCCCTGTTCGTCGTTCCGATGCTGCGCCGCGCGGTGAAAGCCGGCCGAAGCGGCTTGAAGCCGTGGCAACTCGGTCGCTATGCGCCGCTCGATGAGATGGCGCAAGCATCGAAGCAAGAAGCGTGGGAACTTGCCTCACGACACGAGGTTCCATCGCGATTGGACGATGGCCGCGCTATACCCGCGGATCTCCGAGACGCCCAACCGCGGTTCTTCCAAGATGCGCATGGTCGGTCGCTTTCCGGTCGCATGCTGCCCGAAGACCTGCTCGGTTCCATTTCCCCGAGCCCGGCGACACCGCTTGTGCTCATGCTTCTTCCTGCTTTGATCTTGGTCGCCTGTATCGGCCTACTGCTGCCCTTGGCTGCGCTCTCTGTTCTTGGCATGAACTCGAACCCTGCGCGCGGGCCGACGCTGGCCGGATGGGCCGTGCTCTTCGGGGCCGCCGCGCTGACGATAGTGTGCTGGTTGACCACCGCCATTGGCCTTCGGGTCACGCTTGGCGCGCTGTCGCCGGTCGAAACAGGGCGTTCTGCGACCCTGACAGCCTTGTTCCTGCTCGCCTGGTCGATGGCCTTGCCATTGTCAGGCGTGCCCTTTGCGCAACTGTTGTCGGTGGCCGTCAGTATCGCCAGCGTTCTTGCGATGGCCGCAGGCGTGATGCTGGTGGCGGGCATCTGGCTGTTCAAGGAAGAACCCATTAAGAGTTTCAAGCGGGTGGGTTGGTTGGCCCTGGCGGTCGTGGGCGTGGCCCTGGCGCCCGTGGGTCTCGGCTTCCTGCTGCTGGCGTCGTGCATTGGGCTTGTGCCCGCATTGTGGGCGAAGCGCCAGCACCGCAACCGCGTTTTCCAACTTGCCAAGCGTGATGTGAAGTATTCAGGCGAAACGCTGACCGGCACGAGTTTTCAGTCGCACAAAGCGGCCCGCTTGAAGCAAGCCATCGCGGCGGCCAACGACCCGAGCCCCTTCATTCGCCTTGGCATCGCGTCGGGTGCGCTTGCCCATCGTGGCGATGCGTTTGCGCCGGACATCGGTTTGCCCGTCGGTCTGTCCGCCGCCGATTTAAGCACGCATCTCTTTGCGTTCGGTGCCACCGGCACGGGCAAGACCAGCGCGATTTTGCGGCCCATCCTGGCGAACTGGATCAACACCCAAGCGGGTGGAGCGCTGGTGCTCGATGGCAAGGGCAGTTTGCCTGGTGAAGTGAAAGGCATTCCCGGCTACTTGCTCATCGAGGCCACGCCCGGCGACAACACGCCGGTCGTGCCTCTTGGGTTGATTGAGGGGTTAAGCCCGAACGAGGTGGCGCAGACCCTGCGCGATGTGTTCACCAAGGGCGAGAAGCCAAGTGGGAACGGGGCACACTTTCTTGGCATTGCCTATCAGCACTTGAAGCATTGTGGCGTGCTGCTGTCGGCCATGCGTTCGGTGGTGCCGGAAGATCCGACCAGCCGTTGGACCCTCGCGTGCCTCAACCAGTACGCCCAAGATGTCGCGCGTATTCCGTCCGACACCAAGACCGACGCCGAGCCGCCGACGGACCTCGTGCAAATGCGCTGCGATTACTTGCGAAAGATGCACCCCGAGGCCAGCATCGCGGGCACACCGCTGAACCAGGCCATCCAGTGGGCGTTGAACACAGTCAGGGCAATGGGCTCGGATGAGCGCGGCAGCATGCTGACGACTTTCAGCAACTGGATCTCGCCGCTGATGGAACGGCGTGAGTTGTTGGACTGGTGCACCACCGAGCACGGCGCGGATGTTGAGCAATGTTTGCGCGGTGGCATCGTGGGCGTGTCGCTGCCCGAGGCGATGTGGGGCCAGGCGGGCACCGCGATTTCGGCCTTGGTGAAAGCGCGCGTCTTCAAAGCCATCAAGCGACGCGGCGGCGACGGCGATTGGCGCAAGAATGAGCCCAACGCCAATGTGCTGATCCTGGTCGATGAATGCCAGGCGCTCATCGACCGCACCGACGAAGAGTTGCTGCCCGTCGGTCGTTCGCTCGGAGCGCGTTGCACTTACGCGACGCAGTTGATTGAAGGGCTGTACGCGGTGTTGGGTCGGGACAAAGCGAAAACGCTGCTCGGGAACTTCCGGTCCACTGTTGCTTTCATGTCTTCGCACGAAACGCTCGAATGGGTGAGCAATCAAGTTGGCTACGGTGAGCGACTGGTGGAAGAAGTGAAGAGCCTGGTGCCTGCCTTCCGAACGACCGCCAAGACACTGGCAAGCCGCGCGGTCTACGATTGCGACAGCGCGTTGTACGACGACACCGCCTGGCTGCGTGAGGCCGGCAGTCTTTCGGTGGAACAGGATGGCTTGAACCACTTGATGAAGGGCGGTGCCGTTAGTTCGTACGGGGTGGACGAAGCCACCACGCGCGAGAGAGGGGGGCGAGGGCAAAGCGCGGGGCATGTGTTGCGACTTCCAGAAGCCAGCGCGAGATGGGTAAAAAATATCCAAATCTTTGGCCGGGACGAATGGCCGTTGCTCGCGGGCCAGGGCAAGGCCGTGGTCATCTTGAATCGCGCCGGATCGCCACGCCGCGATGTCATCGAGACCAAACCGGTGTTCGACATGAAAGAGGTGTTGAAGCCGGTGGAGCAGGACGCCCAGGCCAAGCCGGTGGCCGAAGCGGCCTAGGCTCGTGTGTGACTTTTCGCACAAGCATGCCGGGCGGCCCGACCGCCCGGCTTTTTTGGCATCATCGAGTCTTCTGACGGACACGGACGCCGCCCTATGCCCCTGTTGAACTGGTACGAGCGCGAAAAAGACCTGACCAAGGCCGCCCTCGCGCCCTTCCGCCTCCTGCAGCCCGTGAAGAGCCTGCACCACGGCGATCCCGACGCACCGAATATGCTGATCCAGGGCGACAACCTGGAAGCCTTGAAGGCCCTGCTGCCGTATTACGCCGGCCAGGTCAAATGCATCTTTATCGATCCACCGTACAACACCAAGAGCGCGTTCGAGCACTACGACGACAACCTGGAGCACGCCCAATGGTTGTCGATGATGTACCCGCGCTTGGAACTGCTGCGCCAGTTGCTGGCCGAGGACGGGTCCATTTGGACTACGTTGGACGACAACGAAGCGCACTACTTCAAAGTGATTGCCGACGAAGTATTCGGGCGACAGAACTTCATTGCCAATGTGATTTGGAGAAAGAACTACTCGCCCAAATCCTCGGCGCGGCATTTCTCGGTGGATCACGACCACATGTTCGTCTATGCGAAGGACGCGGAGAAATGGTCGCCCAATCCGGTACCTCGGACCGAAGCGCAGGATCGCGCCTACAAGAATCCCGACAACGACCCGCGTGGGCCGTGGAAGTCGAGCGACCTGTCGGCGCGCAACTCGTACAGTCTGGGCATTTATCCGGTTACGACACCGAGCGGGCGGGAGATCTCGGGGCCTCCCAAGGGGCGCTATTGGTCCATATCCAAGGACAAGTTGCTCGCTCTGGATGGAGACAACCGTATCTGGTGGGGCAAGGACGGGGCGAGTGCGCCGTCGTTGAAGCGGTTCTTGTCGGACGTGAAGCAAGGTCGGGTTCCGCAGACTTATTGGCCTTACGAAGAGGCAGGGCACACGCAAGACGCCAAAAAGGAGATCGTCGCCTTGTTTGGCGAAGACGTATTTGGCACCCCAAAGCCCGAGAAACTGATGAGGCGCGTGCTCGAAATCGGCTCGAAGCCCGGCGACCTGGTGCTCGACAGTTTCCTTGGCTCCGGCACGACCGCTGCCGTGGCCCACAAGATGGGCCGGAAGTGGATCGGTGTGGAGATGGGTGAGCACGCCAGAACCCATTGCCACCTACGCCTCGCCAAAGTCGTGGACGGCGAGCAAGGAGGCATTTCCGAAGCCGTGGGCTGGCCCGAATCCGGTGGCGGTGGCTTCCAGTTCTTCACCCTTGGTCCACCGGTCTTCGATGAGAACGGGCACATTCGCCCCGACATCAAGTTTGAGCAGTTGGCCGCGCATCTTTGGTTTGCCGAAACCGGCGAGCCGCGCTCCACGCGCGCCAGCAAAGACGTTTTTCTCGGCGTGCACCGAGGGGTCGGGTTCTATCTCTTGTACAACGGCATTCTCGGCGACAAATCCGCCGCGGGCGGCAATGTGCTGACGCGGCGCGTGTTGCGTTCGCTGCCCGAGCACGAAGGGCCCAAGGTGATCTATGGCGAAGCCTGCGCGCTGACCGAAGCGCAACGGACCGAACGCAACATCACGTTCCGCCAAACCCCCTACGACATCAAGGCGCGCTGACCCATGGCTCTCGACCTGAAACTCTATCAAAGGCGTTCCATCGCCACGCTGGCCCGCTACTTCGACGAGGCGCGCATCTCGAACGCGGCCACCGCCTTCGCTAACCAAGTGGAAGACGGTCTGCGGACGGAGTACAGCCCGCTCGCCGGTTTGCCCGAAGTGCCCTATGTCTGTCTTCGCATACCCACGGGTGGCGGTAAAACGGTCATGGGTGCGCATATCATTCGCGTGGCCGGGCGCTCGTATCTCGACCGTGAATATCCGCTCGTGCTCTGGCTGGTGCCCACGACGCAAATCAAGAAGCAGACATTGGACGCGTTTAAGAACGCGCGGCATCCGTATCGCGTTGAGTTGGATGAAGCATTCAACGGGAATGTCACCGTGTTCGACATCGGCGAGTTCACGCAGATTCGGCCGGCGGACCTTGGGACCAAAGTGTGTGTGGTGATTGCCACGGTTGCGGCGCTGCGCGTCAACGACACCGAAGGCCGGAAGGTCTACCAGCACAACGAAAACCTGGAGCCGCATTTTGGCGGGGTGTCTGGCAGCATTGAAGGCTTGGAGCGTGGCGAAAATGGCAAGGCGCTGCATTCGTTCGCCAACCTGCTGGCCATCCATCGCCCGCTCATCATCACGGACGAAGCGCACAACGCGACCACGCCGCTGTCCTACGAGGTCTATAAACGGTTGTCGCCGGCTGCGGTGGTGGAACTGACCGCGACGCCGGACATCAGCAGCAGCAACATTCTGGTGAGCGTCAGCGCGTTCGAGTTGAAGACGGAACACATGATCAAGTTCCCGATTCTGCTGAAAGAGCACCACGACGATTGGCGGGCCGCCATTTCGTCCGCGGTCGCACGGCGCAAGACGCTCGCCACGCTCGCGATGAAGGAAGACGACTTCGTGCGGCCGATTCTGTTGGTGCAAGCGGAAAACGCCCGTGGTGCCGCCACGGTTGAAGAAGTCAAAAAACACCTGATTGACGACGACGGAGTGGCGGAAACCGCCATCGCCATCGCCACCGGAGACCAGCGCGAGTTGGATGGGGTGGATCTCTTTGCGAAGGATTGCCCCATCGAGGTTGTCATCACCAAGCAAGCGCTGAAAGAAGGGTGGGATTGTTCCTTTGCCTATATCTTCGCCAGCGTGGCGCAGGTGCGTTCCGACAAGGATGTGCAGCAGTTGTTGGGTCGCGTGTTGCGCATGCCTTACGCCACCCTGCGGCGGCAAGACGAACTCAACCGTGCCTACGCCCATGTGGTCAGCGACTCGTTTGGTACGGCCGCGGCAGAACTTACCCGGTCGCTGGAACAGATTGGGTTCAATCCGCTGGAAGCGGCGTCCGCGGTGCGGCGGGAAGCGGAAGGCACCGGCAAGTCCGGATCGCTGGAACTGACCGGTGGTGGTGCGGTGGAGCCCGAGCCGCCCGTCACACGCATGGAGGTCAGCAAGGCGCCGGACCTCGAATCCATTCCCGAAGGCGACAGCGGCAAGATCGTGTTCACCCCGAACGACGAAGGGCGCGGCGGCGTGGTCACCGTGACGGGTGAGGTCAGCGAATCCAGCATCGACGCCCTGGTCGCCGCGGCGGCGCCCAAGAAGCAGGACGAGGCGCGCGACACCATGCGCCGCCATCATGTCGCGGTCATGATGACCAAGGCACCGAGTCAGCGCGGCTTGGTCTTCCGTGTGCCTCGCCTATGCATGATGGAACAGGGCGAGTTGGAGTTGGTGGACGAGGGGGCCGTCCACGAAGACTTCGCGTGGGACCCCCTCGAATACCCGGCCGACCTGTCATCGCTGCGCTTGAAAGAAGACAGCATGACCTTCGAAATCAAGTTGCAGAATCAGAAGGTCGAGTACAAAGCGACAAAGGATGATGCCGCGCTCTATTTGCCGGGTTTTGCCCAAGACCGTTCCATCACGGATTTGTTGGGCTGGCTCGACCACGAGATCCGCGAGACCAACATTCGTCAGCCCGTGCTGCGCGAATGGATTCGGCAAGCGGTGAACGGGCTCACCAAGACAGGTTGGTCGCTCGCGCAACTGCTGAAAGCGCAGTTTGTCTTGCGGCGCAAACTCGAAGAGCAACTGATGCTCGGGAAAGCCAAGGCCTACAAGGCGGGCTTTCAACACACCTTGTTTGGTGGTGGGGCGGTCATCGAGACACCCGACGACGACCGCTACGATTTTGTCTATCCCGCCGATGTCAGCCAGTATCCGGCGCGCAATCCCTACATGGGCTCGTACCGCTTCGACAAACACTATTACCCGCTGGTCGGCGATTTGCGCGAGCGCACCGGGCGCGGCGACGAAGCCGAAGAGTTTCAATGCGCGCGCGTGGTGGACCTGCTGGACGAGGTGAAGTTTTGGGTGCGCAACCTGGTCGCGCCGAATCAGTTTTGGATGCCGACCTCGCGGCAGCGCACCTACCCCGATTTCGTCGTTGAGTTGAACGACGGACGGCGGCTGGTGGTGGAATACAAGGGCGGCGACCGATTCAGCAACGAGGATTCGCAAGAGAAGCGCAACGTCGGCGAGTTGTGGGCCCGGCGAAGCGGGGGGCGCGCGTTGTACGTCATGGTGCAAAAGGTCGATGAGAAGGGGCGCGGGATGCGCGAGCAAATCCTGGCGGCGATCCACGGCGACACCTGATGGCCGCATGAAATACCCGCTCGCTCGACCGCTCAAGAAAGTGACGAAGGCGCAAGCGGCGCTCAACCGGCGTTTGCTCGACGCGGCGAAAGCGGGCGACCTGGACGCAGCGCGCCAAGCGTTGGCCGATGGCGCGGACCCGAGTGCGCGCGGCGACTCAACCAAGGGCGACGACGAGACGGCGCTGCACTACGCGGCGCAAGCCAACCATCCGCGCATGGTGCGGCTGTTGCTCGACCATGGTGCCGACCGCACGGCCGAACGCTTGCAAATGGATTGGGATGGCGGCGACGGCGGCGACGGCGACTGGTGCAGCGTGGGATGGACCCCGCTGAACTTCGCGGTTTATCTCGGCGCGCTGGACGCCGTGGCAGAGTTCTTGAAAGACGAACCCAAGCAGCACGCCGACCATTGGTCGCCCCTGGATGCCGCATTGCGAGAAGGGGCGCAGGTGGACCTGGCTGTTGTGGGGCCGCGGTTGTTGGCCTGGAACCCGGATCTGGTGCGCGTGCACAACCTCTTTGAGGATGATGTGCACGAGGGGCGCGGCCAGTGTTTGCTGGTGGCGGCGCTTACGGGCGAACCCTGGTTCACGGTCGAGGGAGAAGCGCGGGTGCGGTGGGTCATCACCCACTGCCTCGACCCGTACGCAACCGGGGATGACAATCTGGACCGCTGCGTTCGTTTTGCCGTGGATCATTTGGACCAGGACCGCGACGAGGCCGGCATCGCGTTTGTCGAGGCCTGCGCCGCGGAACGCAAGCGAGCGGGTTTCTTGGCGGTGGCGAAGACGGTGAACCCGTCGCCGAAACCGAGCACAACGAGGGGCGGATTGTAGCCGCTTGCGCGACGCCCGATTTTTGGGAAGGTACAAGAACCAGGCACCACATCGGGCCAGGTATCATCCTCAATCTTCGGAGTTCTCATGGACACAAACCTGCGGCGCCCCACTCGACAACTCGACAACCTGGAACAAGACCGCGTTTTGGCCGCGTGGGAACAACGCTATGCCAGCGCGGCACCCATCAAGCCCGCTCAACTCATTGCGAAAGACGGCCAGACCTCGGGCGGCCATGGCTTCATCACCAGCCGCGAACTGGCAAGCGGAGATAAGAGCACCACCGATATCGACGACCTCTGCCGCCAGGCCGGCACGAGCCCGCAGGATCGCGAGCGCGCGGAACTGATGCGGAACGCGATGAGCGCTGGCGCCATCTATGGTTCCATCCGCGAGGATGGCCTGATGGCCGACAAGCGCGAACTCGCGAAAGCCCGCGACGAGTACACGCAGCGCTTCACCGCGCTGATTGAGTACGACCAGAAGCACAACCATCCGGTGGCCCAAATGGACCAGCCGGTGCCGCAGCAGTACAGCGAGCGACAAGTCTTCGACTGGATGCATCGAGATGGCCGCCAACCAAGCGCCGACGAAGCCGGGTGGTGCGCCGATGTCGAAGCCATGGGTCGACTTGGACCACCGCAACCCACGCCGAAACCGGGACCGACGGTGCAAGACTTGCGCCAGGCTCAAACGCAATCCCAATCGCAATCCCAAGGCGCATTCGTGCGCGACAGCCAATCGTTGAGTGAGCGCCTGCAGCAGCGCCGAGGGATGGCCGCATGACCGACGACGACATGATCGGTGTATGGGGCACATGGCAAGAAGACGCGCCCTCGCGCGCCGACATCCTGCTGGCGCGAGGCGTGCGTGAGCAGAATGTGGACCTGGTGAAACAGGCCATCGAAGCCGGCGCCAGTCTTCATGCTGACCAGGGCGGGCGTAGCCCGCTCTGGTTCGCCACCATGAACCAGCAGAAAGACATTGTGCGGCTGATGCTGGACGAGGGCGCCACGATGAACACCGCGTTCCGCCACGATGACACGCCGTCACTGACCAGCATGCCCGGTCCGGTGCAAGCGTTTGTTCAAGAGGTCGCCGACAAACCAGAAGACTGGCGGCCGTGGCCGGGCGATTGGGCGATGCACATTCAACGCGGCAACCGCGAAGCCTTCTTGCAGTCCGCCAAGTCATGGAAAGACGAAGACGGGCAATGGTTGCGGTCGGTCCAGGGCGAGGCCACCGAGGCCCTGGAAACCGCGGCGGTGCATGGAAGGTCGGACATCATGGGCTTTCTCGCCGGGGGCTTTGAGCCCACGAGTGGCGTGCTGTTTCAAGCCGCGACATTGGCGGCGCGCTACGGGCAAGAAGAAGCGTTTGAGGCATTGCTGGACACCGGCATGCCGGCCAACATTCGGCACGAGGGCGATCCCTTACTAGCCGCCGTCATCCGCAACGGATGCCCGGATGGGGCGGAAGGTCGAACGCGGCACTGCATTCAAATGCTGCTCGACCGCGATGCGGCTATTTGCGATGAGGTGCGAACGGCCATCGCCGGCCAGCACAAGCACCTGGCGGCGGCGGTGGTGGCCTTGGACCAGCGCCGAACTCTGCTCGGCAGCGCGGCCAGCATGACGCTCATGCCGCCGGTCTGGCGGGTGCAAGAAGGGAGGCGCCAACGATTATGACCCGGCGCGATAGCGTGCAGCCTGGCATCGGAAGATGCCCCAAACCCACGCCGCCTTCGGGCGGCGTTGTTTTTATGAGGAAGAAACCCGCGCTGCCGCGCTAGGCAGGTTCAAGGCCCATCAGCGGGATGGCGGCGCGCTCTTCTTTCGTGAACGCCCCGTTCCACTGCGCGCAGTAGCGGCGCTGGCGCACCAGCAAACCCGCTTGCGAGCGGTCATCGGTGGCCTCGCCAATCCAGCAAATCGCGGCCACCTTGGGGAAGGCCTCGAACACGACATAGCCCAAATCATCATAGAAGCCGCCATGGCTAAACACGGTCACATCATCGACGCCTTCCACTTCCACATAAATCACGCCGATGGCCGCGTCTTTCAGTTGTTTGGCGGCGCCCATCACCTGCTTCTTGATCCAACCGGCATGCTCTTCCGGGGTGAAGCGCGGACCGCGCAGCCATATCGACAACGCGCCTTCCGGCGTTTGGTCGAGCGGCAGAGTGCAGCCGCCGGACCGTGTGTCGTGCGGCTTCATGGCGCGCTGATGGTCGAGCCAGCCTTTCCAGCCGGTCACTGGCCTTGCCATCGGCAACGCTTGCCAGTGGCCGGTCAGGGTGCCGTAGGTCGCGTGGGCCGCCGACCAGGCGCGGCTGGTGCCGTCGGGCAACAACGCCAGCAGTTCCGTCAAGACGGTCTCGCTGTCCAACTTCTCATCGGTCAGAGGCGTGGTCCACTCGATATGCCCACCCAAGCGTTTGCGATCCGCCGCGCTCGCCAGGCTATGCAGCAAGGTGCAGGCAGTGCGGTTGGACAACTGCTCTTTCGCCATGCGCGTCAAACGCTTGCATTCCACCGCAATCGCTTGCCCGTCGCGGGTGGCGACAAACTCGGGGCCCGGCGTGTTGACCGGGTTCCATTCCAGTGTGTACCCGAGACCGGTGTAATGCGCGGCGGTGCGCCATTCCAGTTGCAGCGCCGCGCTGTGCGTCTCGAAGTTGAGAATGCGTTCGACCATCTGCTGCCGCAGTTCGGGCGACAGGCCCGCCTCAATCTGACCGAGCGCAGCGCCCACTTCGGCGGCGCGGTATTCCAACGGCCCGCAGTCCTTCCAACGCAAGCGCCCTATGCCGTTCTTCGTGGCTCTGTCGATGCGGTGAAACGCGCCAAGAAACGGCTGATTTTCATAGATCAGCATTTCGCGGAAGCGATTGGGTGGCGTCAGGCGACCCGACAGTTCCTTGGTGGCTCTGTCGATGCGCGGTTGACCGACGAAATACCGCAGCGTCTTGATGTGCTGCTCAATGTTCTTCTCGGTGATGGTCACCATGGCGGCCGGGCCTCATCAGGCTCTTGGGTGAAAGAAAGTGTGAGGGCTACGCCACCCCTGGACAACCCCTGGACAGCCGCATAGGAGGGTGCGCCTGCCCACCGGTTGGCCGCCGCTGTCCTTGCGTGATGCATGGCGCTTGCGCGTAACGGGTCGCTTGGTACAACGAGGAAAGCCTTCCATCGAGCGCTTTAAGCATGACCACCGAAAAACTTCCCGATGACCTCGGCACGAAAGAGCGCACACTGGTGATGCGTGGGTTTGGCCCGAGGCCCACCCACCTTTCCCCGCGCGACCGATACCTGGACTTGCGCACTCCTGTTTTTCTCGGCGTGCTGGTGACAAGCCTGGTGGCGCTGATGACTTTCACCGCGCTGCACCTGGTGCCCATCGCCCGCCCGCCGCTTGGCTTGAAATCGGCGTTGATGGAAGCCGCACGCCTCATGCTGTACGCGGTCACATTGGGCAATGCGCACCTTGGCCCTTGGATGAGCCAGACAACCAACGACCTGGCGCAAATGGGTCTGATATTCCGCACGACTTTGGCGGCGTTCGCGGGTCTCGGTGTGGGCGGATGGATCGTGATGCAGCAGAAGCCCACTGTCGGCTATCGCCATGTGTCCGGCATCCAACTGCGGCGCGGGTGGGAGGCCGAAGCCGAAGCGCGAAAACAATCGCAAGGCTTGTGCGGACACTACGAGCCATTCTTGAACCTGCACCCCGATTTGCCGTTGCCGAAAAACCACTGGACCAAGCACGCCATCTTTCTCGGTGGCGTCGGCTCGGGCAAGACGCAGATCCTCTGGCCCATCGTGGATCAGTTGGTGAAAGGGCATCGCAAACTCTTCTTGTATGACGTTAAAGGCGACTTCACCCAAGGTTTGGTCGCCGACCGCAATCCGCGCGCCACCATTGTCAGCCCTTGGGATGCGCGAAGTGGCGTATGGGATATCGCCCTGGAACTCGCGCACGACCGGCAACTCATTCAAGCCTTCGCGACCGCGTTCATCCCTGAACAGGGCGGTTCCTCGTCCGCCTTTTGGACCGGCGCCGGGCGCACCGTCATGGCGGGCATTCTTGAATGCCAATACGCGCTGTTTGGCACTGCGTGGGGCTGGACCCAACTGGCCGAGAGTTTGGCGCTGCCCGCGGCGGATATCAAAGGCCTGTTCGAACTGGTCAAGAGCGACTACGCGAGGGTGCTGTCGCAGGCCGACCTGGCGGTGATTGACCAGGCGCTCGCCGTGATTGGCGATGACCCGAACAGCGCGACCGCGCAAAGCATCTTCGCCACCATCGCGGCGGCTTCGAGGTCGATGGCGATACTGTCGGCGGCGTGGGGCGTGGCCGACAGTTTTGCTATCGAGCGGCAACGGAAAGCGAAACGCAAACGCTGGTTCACGATGCACGAATGGGTCCACGCAGATGAGCGCCAACTTGGACCCAAGAAGCGCCTCATCGTGCGCCAGGGGGCGGATCGCGATACGACAGGCAAAATAATCCGAGCCTTGGTGGATGTGGCGGCCACACACATTGTCAGCCCGACATTGCCCGATGACGAACACGGCCGCACGCTGGCCTTCGTTATCGACGAATGGCCGACCCTCGGCAAAGTGGAATCCTTACCCTCGCTGATTGACAAAGGGCGAAGCAAAGGATGCGTGTGCATTCTCGCTGCGCAAGATACAAATCAGATCCAACTTGCCTACGGGCCAGAGCAATCGAAAGCCCTGATCTCGATGGTCGGCACGCATGTGATTTGCCGCATGGCGATGGGGGAAAGCCGCAAAGCGCTGGCGCAAAACTTCGGCACAAGGAAAGTGCTCGTGTATGGAGCATCCGAGACATCCAGCCCAAGCGGCACAAGTCAAAGCGGCAGTTGGAAAGAAGAGGCGTGGGCCGTCGTGCCCGACACCCATTTGAGCAGCGAGGTAGGGCTGGATCTGACCAATCCGAAACGCCCGCTCATCAAGGCCATCGTTTCGCTTGGGTCCGACCCGCTTCTCTTACGATGGCCCATCTTTCAGGCGCCGAAGATCGGCCAAGCCGATTGCCCGGCCGCCTGGACCCTGCGCACGAACCTCGACGCCATCGACCATCAACGACGGTCGAGCGTCAAGGTGGCGGTGGCGCTTGGACAGAAGAAGAGCACAGGCGATGGCGGAGGCGGCACCGACCGCGAGACAGCGGCCGACCGTGAACCGGAAAGCAGCGCGCTGCCGTTTGGCTTGCCCGATTTCCTGCGCTGACCGGGGCCCCTGGCTTGCGCGTTGGCCGGGACTTGTTACAAGAGAGAGGCCACTAGGTTTTTTCTTTCTCGGAGTGACCCATGTTGTCGATTGCAGCGCTCGATGCCCAAGGAAAAGGGGCGGGAGATATCCTTGCCTACCTCAAGGCCACGGAGTATTACATTGGGCAGGACGGCGAAGCGGAGAACATGAGCCAATGGGTCGGCAAGGGCGCCGAAGCGTTGGGACTGTCGGGCACCGTCGCCATTGAACACATGGATGCGCTGGCCCAAGGGTACGCGCCGGATGGTCGTGCGCTTTGCCGCAACGCCGGTGAAAAACCCACCATCACGATAGATGCCAACGGGAATGAAGTCGTGAAGGGTGGGCATCGCGTCGGCCACGATCTCACATTCAGCGCACCCAAAAGCGTCAGCGTGCTGTTTGCAGCCGCGGATGACGACGAGCGCAAGCAGATTCTGGAAGCGGTCAATCAATCGAGCCAGGCCGCGATTGGCTGGTTAGAGAGCCGCTGCGTCACACGACGAGGCAAGGGCGGGTGCGAGCGAATGGATGTGGCCGGGTTGGCAGTTTCAACTCATACACATATGGGCTCGCGAGAGTTGGACCCTCAACTGCATGTGCACAACCTGGTGTATGGGGTGGCGAAGGGCGCGGATGGAAAATGGAGCACTTTCGACCAGGCCTCGCTCTACGAAGACAAGCACGCGGCCGGCGCGCTCTTCCGCGCTGAACTCGCCGCGCGCATGCAAGCCATGGGCTATTCGATTGAGCGCCAGGTCCAGCGCGACGACGAAGGTCAGCGGACCGGGCATGTCTACTGGGAAGTGGCCGGCATCAGCGAACAGACGCAGGAGCATTTCTCGAAGCGACGACAGCAAATCCTTGCACACTTGAAAGAGCACGGAGGCAGCGCGCAGCAGGCCACACTGGCGACGCGCAAACATAAGGACGAGCCGAGTTTTCGCGAACTCGATGATTTATGGAAACAATCGCTGACCGACTTGAAGCACGAGCAGGGCATCACCATTGATCCCACCGCACTGAAAGCGCCCAACGGCGAACGCGGGCGCCTGGTCAACCGTGGCGACAGCGATGCGCCGCTGACCGACCGCGAAATCCTCGATATGCAACACGAGCGCGAAGCCATGTTCAGCAAAGCGAATGTGGTCCAACATTTTATGCAAGAGCGCTTGGGCGAGGACACCGCAACCATTCTGAAAGCCGCGGACCAGCGCCTGGCCCAAGACGACCTGGTGAAACTCAACAACAAGCCGGTGGGTCGCTTTGTCACCCAACTTGCCACGCGGGACCGCGAACCGCGTTACGCCACGGAAAAATGGATGGCGATAGAAAACGAGTGGACCCAACGCATCACCGAACGAGCACGCGGCGACCACGACCAGCATTGGAAGATGCCGGCCACAATGGCGGCCAAGGCCATCAGCGATTTCGAGAGCAAGAAGGGCTTCCGGCTCAACGATGAGCAGCGGCGGGCCGTCGAGCATGTGATGAGCGGCAGCGCGGGAACGGCTTGCATAGTTGGAAGGGCCGGGACCGGAAAAACCACGGTGGCGGAATGTTGGGTGCCCGCGCTTCAAGTGCAAGGCAGGGAAATCATCGGGGCGGCGCCATCTTGGAAAGCGGCCAAACTTCTTGAATCGGGGTCGGGCATTCCTTCGTTTTCCAATGACAGCCTTCTGTCTGAACTGGATGCCGGCAGGCGCACGCTGACCTCGAACACGTTGATTTTGGTGGATGAGGCCGGCATGACCGGCACCCAACACCTTGTTCGACTTCAAAGACACGCCGACGCGGTGGGTGCCAAAGTGGTCTACCAGGGCGATGCCCTCCAACTCCAGCCAATCGCGGCTGGTGGAGGTTTCCGTGCATTGGAGCAAGCCGTGGGCGCTGTCGAACTGCTAGATATCCGGCGGCAGAAGACCCAGAAGGGGCGCGAGATTGCCAACGCGATGTACGGCGATGGGACGAAGCCGAAGGAAGGCGAGCGCGATTACAGCGAGCGCGGCGCGTTGGGCGCCGACATCTGGCGACAGTTGCAAGACAACCAGCATGTCGTCGAGATGGCGACCAGCAAGGCGGCCATGGATAGGCTCGTGAAGGACTATTTTGCCGCCGAAGGACCCTCCAGCGAGAAGTTGATCATCGCCGACACCCGTCATGCCGTTCAGCGCTTGAACGAGCGGGTTCGGGCCGAGAAACAACGGCGGGGGGAGGTGGGCGCGGATATGGCGACCGTGGAAATGTCCATTCGGGGGGTGAAGCAAACCACCACCGTCGGGGTCGGGGATGAGATGGTCTTCACCAAAAAAAATAAGGACCTCGGTGTCGTCAACGGCGATGCGGGTGTTGTCGTGGCGGTCGCCACGATGCCGGGCAAACCCGGATGGGCGGACATCAGCATCCGCATGACGGAGGGCGAACAGGCCGGTAAAACACTGCGGTTTTGGACGAATGGAGATAAGGACCAGCCAACCCTCACGCACGCGTACGCCATCACCATCCACAAGTCCCAAGGGCAGGGTCGAGATCACCTGTTTCAGTTCGTGAGCAGCGCCGGGATGAGCGATCAGCATCTCGGCCTGGTGGCTTACACGCGCCACAAAGAGACCTTCAAACTGTATGGGTCCGCCAACGATTTGGAAACCTTGCATGTGCGGTTCGGAACGGACCGCTTGAAGCGCAACGCCACCGAAGCAGGGTTGCACGACCAGCCCACCGCGCAGCGTGAGCGAGAGCGGGAGCGTCAGCGGTCGAGCACGATGAGCGAAGCGCTGGAACGGTTGCAGAAGATGCCGGGCGTGCGCCAGGTCATCGAACAGATGGACCGCTGGAAGCAGCGTCCGCAGCCCGAGATCCCGATGCAGCACCAAGAACCGCGGCGCATCGCGCGGTTGTAGGTCGATGTCAGAAGGTGAAGAAGCGGCCCGACAGAATGTCGGTGGCGTTCATCACCATGATGGCCGCCCAAGCGTAGAACAGGGCACGAGCGTTGGCGTTCGGAATGCGTTTGCGGAGGAAGGTGGCGATCATGGTGATGTCCTCGGTTGGTGTGGGGTGGTGCAGGGGCGTTGTGCCGCTGCCCATTCATTAGAACCGAAGCGCGCCAACGCGCAAGAGCCCGAGCCCAAGCCAAAGCCAAAGCAAGAGCGGTCGGAGCCTTCGGCCCGGACGCTAGCGCGCCGACAACCCTGCATCGGCTTCTTGCGCAACGCGCGCTTTTCACCCCTCTGCGGCGTGGGCCGCCCTGCATCCGCTTTGGCTTTGGCTTCTTCTCGTCGTTGGCATGTAGGCGTGCGTGGGCCTTGCGCGTCCGCCGTTCCTTGGTAGATCTGGATCAACCGCTTTTCTGTTGACCCGGAGACCGCATGAATGACAATGACCGCTCTTTCCGCACCGCCCTGACCGCACTCTCTTCATCCAGCCCGGCCCCGGCCCCGCTTTCGCGCGCCATCGGTTCCGCGCTGCACGCCCACCAGGCCGGCTACACGCTCAAAGAAGTCATGCTTGGGATTGGCATCGCGTCGGTCGCCGCCGCGGCGACCTATGGCTTGTTCTTCCGGGCCGATGTCGCCGCACAAGTACGCAAAGAAACGGCCACACTCAACCAACTCGCAACCAACATCAACAGCGCGTGGGGGATGACCGGAACCTTTGAAGGCCTGGTGGATTGGAAGGTCGAGCAGGACGGCCTGCTGCCCGAGGCCATGAAGGCCCGCGGCGGCATGACGAGCGAGTGGGGCACCAAGGTCTATGTCAGCGCGGCCACCATCAACGGCAAGCAGAACGCCGGGTTCGCGATTGAATATCGAGGCTTGCCGGAAGCCGTTTGCGCCCGGATGGCGACCGAACACCAAGATGCGTTCTGGAATATCGAAGTGGATGGAGTCTCGGTGCTGGCGGGCGGAAACATCGACACCACCACCGCGATCCATCGTTGCGCCGATGGCGGTTCGGTTGTCTATACGTATTTTGAAGGGGTCAGCGGCGCCCTGGCTCACGCGGATCACACCGTGCCCGGCGATTGGATTCCGGCGCAGCCCTATCAACCTGGAGATCCGCCCGGCCCGGGCGCCGTCCCCCCCATTGGTTTCGATGGGTCCTGCTCTTCGCTGACCCTTCCGCCGCCGCAAGTGCGGAGCCTGGCGTGCGAACCCGGCCAGCAGGGCGCCATCTTGGAAACACGAACGGCCGCATGCCCACCCGACGATCAGGGACCTTGGGCATGGGAGGCATGGACCGAAAGCGGGAACACGTGCGCGCCGCAGCCCGACGGCTGCCCCGAAGCGGAAACCCGGGCCGCGAGTTGCGCCAGCGGGTGGAGCGGACAGCGCACGGAGCAACGGCATTGCGTGTCGAGCATTCCGATTTCGTGGAGCGCCTGGTACGACATCCAAAACGAATGCGTGCCGCCCGACGGCGCCCCGGGGCCCACGCCCTCGGGACCGTTTTACGGTCCGCAGTGCGTGCCGCAGCCTCCTGAAAGCCGGACGGTGGTGGATTGCCCGGCGGGTGAGTACGGCAGCACCACCGACCAGCGCGACTCGGTGTGCGTGTACACCTACCAACCCGCAACTTGGGGCCCTTGGCGCGAGATCAGCCACAACTGCTCGCCGTGTCCGGCGGACAGCAGCGAAAGCGAAAACCGCTTAACACCCGGCACCGCGCCCGGTCCGGCATGTCCAAGCGGCACGACCGGCTTGCGCAGCACCGAAACCACCACACCGGAAGCACGCAGTCGAACGGTCAGTTATGACTGCCCGGCGGGCACCGGCTTGCTGCCGGGTCCGACCTTCGGCGCCTGGTCGCCGTGGACGGCGGCAGGGCCGGTCACCCAGGGAGCCGTCACGGGCACCTGCACACCGTGTCCGGCCGCAGGACCCTTGCCCGCTTGTCCCGGTGGAACGACGGGTGTGGTGACTTGGACCACCACCCCAGGCACCGACCCCACCGCGACCACGGCCGGATCGTGTCCGACGTTCACGGCGGATTATTCCGGCTGCGTGCCGTGCTCGACGACGCCGGTCCATGGCAGTCCGGCGGGAAGTTGCCCGGTCGGCCAACAAGGAAGCATCACGTGGAGCGTCACCCCCGGCACGGCGCCCGGCAGTGGAACGAGTGGTTCATGCCCCACCGTCGCGCAAGTCGATACGTGCGCGCCGTGCCCGGTGCAGCATCAGTTCTACTGCGACGACACCGAGATCCCGCAGTATTTCGGGGAAGCGCCGGGCGCTTGCCCTGGCGGGGTGACCGGACAAACTTACGTGCGCTACGAATACCGCCAATCGCGGCAAGCCTGCACGCCGGCTTCCAACTCGACCCCATGGGGGCCGTGGGCCAGCACCGGGGTGACGTGTTACAGCGAGACCCGCTGTCCACCCCCGGTTTGCCCATCCCCGCAAACGGTGGGATGGAGCAGCGAAGAGCCGTGTGTCGGTGAGAGCGGCACGCGCAAGGCATGGGGCACACGCACCCGGTCGGCAAACTGTCCGGCTGGCGTGTTTGACGGCACCTGGGGGCCGTGGTCTGACGCGACCGACGGCACGAGCGAGACCTGTCAGCCCCATCCGCCGGCCAGCGATCCCGGCACCCCACCGAGCAAGCCGGGTCCGATGATTTGCCCCGGCTCGGGGTACTACGAAGTCAACCGAGCATGCCCGCCCGGACAAACGGGGTTCGAGTCCTACGTGATGGGCTACTCGTACATCTGGAGCGGGGCGGAATGTGAGCGCGTGGACACCGCCAGCGGCCTCGGGGGTTCGTTTTGCGGTGCGCCGGAGCCCGAACCGCAGGTGCACTGTTGGGTGCCTGGCCCGCTGCCCAGCATGGGCCCCGGCTCGCAGTATCTCGGTGAATCGCCGTACGGTGGGGGCTGGTGGTTTGTGAACGGGACCAACGTGTACATCGAATGCCCGTGATCGCGACGGCGGTCACGGATCGAGATCGCGGTGACGGCACCCGGCTTGCGTGGTATAGACGGCAGTATATACTGCAATATATGTGACAGCATATACCCGTCTTCACCACACAAGGAAACCGTCTCATGAACCGTATCGCGCTCTCCCTCTCGTTGTTGTTCTTGGCCATGCCGGCTTCCGCTGACGCCGACCCTTTGCCCCTCAACCCCACGGGAAACACCAAGCCGGTGCTGGTGCAACCCACCCTGCGGGTGCCGGGCGCGGCGGCGTTCGTCAAACCCACGCCTCCGGTAGAAGTCCCCGTACCGGCATTGGGGCCTTGTGATGGCGTGCTGGGGGCGCCGACCGTGGAAACGGTCGCATGTCCCGCGGGCTTTGCGGGCGAACAGTACCTGACGATTTCCGCGTATCGGTCGGTGAACCCCGACACCGGGCAGTGCATCATTCGTGAAGCGGTGGCTGTGGCGGGCGCATGCACCCCGACCGCGACGACCGAGCAAGCGCACTGTTTTGCACCGGCTTCCGTTCCGTTCCAGAACGACCCCGGCACCACCGTGATCGCGGTGACCGACGAGGGGGCCGTGGTGGACACCGCGCGCGGGCTGCTGGCCATTCCATGTCCCGCGCGGTAAGCCGACATGGACCCACAGGCGTCCGGCTTGGTAGGCTGCCCGATCGTTTTTCGCTGCGGACTCGAACCTCGCCGATGCCTTCCCGATCCGATTCACCGCCCGGCCACTTCGCCATGACGACGGTCGAAAAACGCGCGGAGGGGAAGACCGTGATCGTCGAGGCTTCGCTGACGGCCGACGAGAGCGTAAAAGCGCTGGTTCGGATTCCCGCATCGTTGAAGAAGCGGCTGGAGGAACAGAGCCAAGGCGCGTACGGGGTTGCGTTGGTCGCCTTGGCCGAATACGCCATGGAGAGACTGGAAGAAGAGGGGAAGGCTCTGGTGGTGCGCAACCGCGGCTATCTCGAACGCGAGGAATAGCGGGCCTACGTCCACCCCCACTCGTGGATCTGCATCGCCCGGTCCACCTTGTTCGGCGCCACCCATTCCGCCCCATACGCGCTGACGAAACCACCCAACACACGCAGTTGCGTCGGACGCGGCGCCTTGCGGCCCCATCGCGCTTGAGGGTGGTCCACGCGATCCCATCGTCCGTTGAGAATGTCGGGTTCATCGTCGCGGGGCGCGCCGACGTCCCCGGCGCAGGCATCGCAAAACCCCTTGCCGATTTCCGTGACCCATACTTTAGCGTGGGCGGCGGTGAGCGAGCGGATGGGATTGACCCCGAGATCGGGACCCGAAACCGGCACCGCGGCGAGCACCGGCATCAACGCGAGCAGGGTGGTCATGGTGGCGGTCGTGCCATGGACCGGATTGTCGAAATACTGCCCGCGCAATCCGACTGCCCCATTGAACCAGACATCCAGCGCATCCGGATCGCAGGTGAGGCAGGCCACGGCGCGCGCATAGCCCGGTGGGCCTTCATCCGCGGCATCGTGATGCAGGCAGAGCGGGCGCGCGGTGTCCGCCAGACGACGGGCCAGCGCCGAGAAGGGAATGCGGCGCGAAAGCACGCGCTGGCGCGGGGCGTCGATGCGGTCGGAAAACTGCCAGTCCATGCCTGCATTGTGCCAGGGACCCACAGCTCCCCGTTGGCCCCCACGGTGGCCCCGTTGCTGAGGCAGGGGTGATCCGGGCAGGATCGGTTCTCACGAAGATTTACTGGGGGCGTTTCGCGGTTACCGCGATTGTTCGCAGCACCGAGAATCCGAATGGTTTCCCTGTCAAACAACGGATGGCGATTGAGCACGAAGCGAGCCAGCCCGTCGCGGACGACATTTGCCGCTGCGCTGGCGGAGTACCTTCGCCGCGAAATCGCATGCGATGCGTTTGGGTTGGCCTTTCAGTTGAAAGGGCGGACCGACGGCGAGCCGCGTTTGCGGTTCTTCGGCGACTTGCCGAGTGGATGGCGGCACGACCTTCGCGATGCCGTCGAAGAGAACGCGCCGCATCCGTACATTGCCCTGGCCCGCGAACACCGGCCGCCCTTGTTGAGCGGCGGGGTGCTGGTCGTTTCGCTCTGGACGCCTCGTTTGCTCTGGGGCTTTCTGGAAGTGCACGCCAAACCCGACATCTTGCTCACGCAAAAGGCCGAGATCGCGTTGTGGGCGTGGGAAACGCTGCACACTTATCTCGACGGCGAAGCAGCCGACACCGGATTGCTGACTCCGCGCGAGCGCCAATGTTTATCCCTGGCGGCCACCGGTATGACGAGCACAGAAATCGGGCAGCGCTTGGCGATCAGCCCACGAACGATTGAAGGCTACCTGGCCAGCGCCTGCGCGAAACTGCATGTGAAGAGCCGCCAAGCCGCCGTGGCCCGCGCGCTGGCCCATGGTCTCATCGATGAGGACAGCGTGGGACGCATCGAAGAGCCTCGCGGGCCGTATTTCCTCACGTAGATTTACGGGGGCACTTCTTCGGCTGACCTCGGGGAGGTCGGCGCGGTCTACTGACGCGACCTCATGATGGATCGCCCCATGCTTCGCCTGGCTCTCGCTTTGCTTGCGTTCGTCTCGACCGCGCATGCGCAGTTGAATGACACCGGATTACTCGACTGCTACAACCACCTCCAGACGCCGGTTGGAACGGTGTCCACCACGACGCCTGACCCTGAGCCCACCGGCTTCAACGAGCAAGATTGCACCCGCGGGCGGGCGGCGGCGGAGGCGATGGGCGTGCTCACGAAAGTCGGCGCTTCGACAGTGGCGGGGCGCGACTACACCAAGATTGCCCACAATGGTTCGGTGCTCACCGCGGGCGCGGCGCTTGGCGCTGGCCCCACCGATTGGGCCTGCACGCGCGACAACGTCACGGGTCTGCTTTGGGAAGTGAAGACCACCGACGGCGGGTTGCGAGACCGGAGTCACCAATACACCTGGTTCAACACCGATACGAATGAGAACAACGGTGTGCCGGGCACGGAAACGAGTTTCGGATGCGGTGGCACGCTCGCGGGCAACACCTGCAACACCAGCCGTTTCGTGGCGGCGGTGAACGCGGGTGGCGGACTCTGCGGAAGAACGGATTGGCGGATGCCGACTGAGGACGAGTTGGTCGGGCTGGTGGCGTGGGGCAATGGCGGCACCCAAATCGACACGACCTATTTTCCCAATAGCGCTTCATCCATCTACATGGCCGCGGAAACCTTTGCCGCGACCGCCAGCGATGCGCGGCGCGTGAGTTTCGGCGGGGGCGATCCGAATGTCTTTCAGAAATCGGATGCGGCGTACGTGCGCCTGGTCGCCGGAGGCACGCCATGAATCGGCGCCTCGTGTTTTGCCTGGTTGTTGTGGGAGGGTTGGTTGGCCCCTCGCTCGCGGGCGCGCAGCAGGTTTGCCCTTCGGGTGTCCCGCGTGGGGCGCCTGATTCGCGCTATGAAGTCATCGAAGACGTGGTGGGCGAAAAGGTCATCAAGGACGTACTCACCGACCTGCAGTGGCAGCGCTGTCCGGTGGGTTTGTCCGGGGACGTTTGCACAACGGGGACAGCCGGTGCGGTCACCTGGTCGGGCGCGCTGACCGCGGCCAACGCCTCGACGTACGGCGGCAAGAGCGATTGGCGTTTGCCCAACGTCATCGAACTGCAATCGCTGGTCGAGACCGGCTGCGCCAATCCGGCCATCAATCCGGTCTTCTTTCCCAACATGCCGTTTGATGCGGCCTATTGGACATCCACGACGGTGCCCAACACCCTCGACGCGCATGTGATCGAGTTTGCCAACGGCTTGCGCCGTTACACCTCGTTCTTCGGTCGCAAATCCCTGAACCGCTACGTGCGCCTGGTACGCGCCGGGCGTGGCGACGAGGCCTTTGCCTCGGAGCGGCCGCCCGCTTTCTTCCAGTCTGGATTCGAGGTCGGGGAGGCACCCTGATGGGCATCATTCGCAAGACCTTGGAGGCCCAAGCCGACACCATCGCGCGGCGACGACGCGAAGACGTGACGGATGCGGCGATGCGACAAGTCCAGGCCCAAGGAGGGGCATTGGTCAGAGAGGCGCATCTATGGAACGACGTGATGGAGCTGGAGGGTAGGGTCAGCGAGTTGGAGCGCGCGTTGGCGGGCGCAATCGAAGCCGGCCGCGCCTGCGCGACCGAGTTTCTGCTGCGGCAGCACGTCTATATCGACCTGGTGTCGGAGTGGCATCCTGACTGGCGCGCGCTGCCCGACGCGGAGCGCGATCCCGCGCGCAAACAGGAAGTGCAGCGGCGCGTCGATGCTCTGAAAGCCGAACTGGAGCAGGACCCAGCGCGCACCGCGCGCCTGCAGGATCGCGCGGCGCGCATCGTGGAGGAGCACACGCAGGCGGCGCGTAAAAAACAGGGTCACCAGTTGTAATCGTCGTACCCATCGCTGCGGCTGCCGCCGCTTCCCCCGCCCCCGTTGTCCCGGTGGTTCAAGCCGCCGTTGAGCATGCCGAGGCACATGCCGGCGATCACCACGCAGAAGAGCACGCCCCAGAGCCAAATCTGACCGCTGGCGATGATGAGCGCCACGATGGCGCACCAGATGATGAACGAGCCCATGCGTCACCCCTTGCTCTTACGTTGGCGGGGGCGTTTGATATCGGTCGGCAGCGAAGCCGCCTGTTGTGCGTCGGTCCACCATTCGGTGATCAAAGCCAGGTTCTCGCTTTGCCCGTTGGTGCGGCGGCGCTGCGCTTCAAAACGCAGGTCCGTCAGCGGGATCAGCAATACCGGTTGAGAGGTGCCCGGCACGGTGCCGCGGCGAGCATGACGGAAAGCCCCTTTCTCGTAGAGTTGAAGCACCCGTTGCCGGCTGATACCCAAGACAGCCGCGGCGCTGGTGGCGCAAACATAGCCAGGCGCTTGCAACAGCAGGGTGCGGCGAATGGCCTGGTGACGAGGGCAGGTGAGGCGGTCGATCAACTTCGGAAGCGTCTTCTCGAACGCGCGTGGGCGCTTACCCGACTTGCCCGATTGATTTTGGGAGCGTGGCGCGCGCGCGTCGGGTTGAATGCGCGCTTGCTTGGCCACTCGCCGCACATGGTTGTGATAAGTGAGGGAGTTCGGCTCCAGCGCTTGAGCCACCTGTTTGGCTGTGGCGCGACGAGGAAGAGAGAGGGCAGGGTGAGTCATGCGTGCGTCCTTGTCCACGAGAAGAGAAGCGAAGTAGGGAAAGAGAAGGAAGAGCGGGGCGGGCGAACCCGCCCCGCTTCGCGCTAGCGCAGGCCGATGGAGACCGCGGCTCCGACACTCGTTTCACCGCTGAACGCGGCTTGTAAGGTCACGCCGACCGGGCGACCCGAGGACAGCCGGAAGGCTTTCGAGTAGCCCAACGCGGCGGCTTGCTGGCCGTTGTACGAGCCGACCGCCATCCCGACACTGCCCTTGCCGCCTTGGGCGGCCACGCCACTCGCCGCCAGCGCGGCTTGTGCAGCGGACATCGCCCCAAGTTTGTCGAGGCGGGTGCCGAGCGATGCCACCGCACGGTCCAACCCATCCACCCGACCATCCAGGGTGTCCAGGCGGTTGTAGACCTCGGACAAATCCACACGGTCGCCGATGCGCAGATCCACATAACTGATGGCTTGGTTGTACCAATGCTGGTCAGCCTGGTTCATTTGCCCGACCGTGGCGGCGTCGGTGTCTTCGACACCATCGGCCACATTGACGATGCGCCGTTGACCTTCACTCGTTCCGACCGAAATGGTGTTTTCCTGATCGCAAACGGACCCGGCGCCAAGAGCGGTGCAACCGTCAGCGAGCGCTTGCGCGCTGCTCCCCAGGGCCAAAGTTGCCACACCTTCGGCGCGACTGCTGGTTCCGTAAGCCGTCGCCAAGAATCCAAAGGCGCGTGCGCCGGCACCCGATACGAGTGCTCCGTCGCCGCTTGCATACGCGCCGCTCCCCAAGGCAGTGACGTGATCGCCATCGCCCACACGAGCACCAGAACCGACAGCAGTATTGAAGATGCCGCCGATGGCCCAGGCGTGAGAACCAAAGGCAGTGTTGCCATCACCGTGAGCGATGGAGTACCCGCCCACCGCAGTGGCGTCTTCGCCGCTGGCCCAGGCCCCTGCGCCGTACGCGCTGGCGAACATATTTTGGGCAAACGCATCGGGCCCGGTGGCTGTGGCCAACGAGCAGTTCGCGATGGCGTTGTCTCCAGCGGCATACGGTCCGGTTAGGCCCACGCTGTAAATCGTGCCCGCCGACGTGGGGCAGGGGTTGTGCACCGAGCCATCGGACGGGGTGATGGTGGTGCGTGAGGGCGGAGTCGTGCGGTCCGGAGGCGGCTGCAACAGCCAGTCGGGCAACGACTGCGAGAAGGCCATCGGAGAGGCGAGCAGCAAGGAGGCGACCAGGGCCAGGTGGGATTTCTTCAACATGAGGGATTCCTGTTTTCGTGAGTGCGGGATGGCACTCATTCAGAGAAACAGAATCCGGCGAACGCGCAAGACCCACGCACAACACGAGAGAGAAAGAAGGACGAAAGGCGGCAAGCGAGCGAAGCGGGGAAGCCCAGGCTCACTCTCGAAGCATCGGCGGGGTTGCGCGCTCCGCGCTTTCAAGTATCGGTAAAGGGAAGCGCACAAGACCCAGGCACGACCGCCACGCTTCGAAAATCCTCTACTTCTACTACTCGGAGATGACACATGAACACCAAGCCGCTCGCACTTGCCCTCGCCCTGGCTGGCCTTGCGCTCGCCAGCCCTTCCTCCGCTTCGCAGCAGTTGGCTTGCGAAATGCTGGTTTCAACCTGGCGCGCCGATTCGGAAACCGGCAAGAAGATCCCGGTTCCCGGCGCCACGGTCACCGTCGCGGATGTGCGCTCGGGTTGGTCCCGGACCAAGATCACGAACCACAGCGGGCGTCAGATTTTCCGAGGGATTCGGGCCGACGCCTCGGGTCATCAGACCGTCACCGTCGAAGCCGCCGGTTATGAAACCCAGGTCTACAACGACATCGAATGCCCGGTGGGGCAGCGCATCCAAGGGCGCTTTGTCTTGGAAAAGCCGGTCTTCGCGAACGGCTTCGAATGATCGTGAGCCTCGAACCCCACGCCGCCTTCGGGCGGCGTGGTTGTTTTTAGGGCGCGGACGCGCCAGGGAAAAGCCGTGGGGAACGACGCTTCGCGCTTGAAAGCCACAACGCCCACGTACCACTCGAACGCCGGAGCAGACGACGGTCGATGAAATCATTATCTATAAGCAAACATTTCTTGACATTTGCGCGAGAAGGGGGGTTGCGCGTTTTGACGGCGGAGTTATCCTAAATGCGTGGAGCGCAAGCGCCACGCACCACCACATGCAAAAAGGAACGGATACATGAACACTGTTAACCAAGCAGAGCAAACCGACGGCTCTTTCATTCGTCAGCGCATTTCTTTCGAAGCGAAGTTGCCGGGCGGAGCCGGGCGCTGGCTGGTCGTGCGTGAAGCGAGCGGATCGGGCGGCAGCGCCGCCAAGCACTACTCGCCCGCTTTTCTCTGCGTTGAGATCGTGGACGAAGACGTGATGCAGCGGTCGCGCGCCGCCGAGCGCCAGGGGCGCAGCACGTGGACCACGCGGACGCCGGGCGTTCAATCGATCTTTCGTGGCGAGTTCAACGCGTTCGGCGGACGAGGCGCAAAGTCCCGCTTTGCGAGTGTTCAGCGCGCTGCGCTCGACGCGCGCGATGGCGTGTTGATGGCGGACGGGCGGGTGCAGCGACATGGATAAACTCACCTCCACGCCTGCCGCGAAAAGAAAGTTTTTCGAGGCCATTCGCGAGGACAACGTGGCGGCCATCCGCGACATGCTGGCGCAGGGCGCTAGCGTGTCCAAGCGGATCTATCGAAAAACGAACAACGAGGCGTTTGGCCCGGCGCTCTACGCCGTCAAGTGCGGCAGCGGGGCGGCGTTGGCGATCCTGCTGGAAGCCGGCGCCGATCTTCGCGAAGTCAGCACAACCACGAAGCGCAACGCGCTCATGTACGCCGCGGCCAACGGCGATGCGGCCATGCTCATGCGACTGCTGGCGCTGGGGTTCGACGCGAGGCAGGTCGATGCGAGCGGGGCCACGGCGCTGATGCACGCCGCAAAACAGGGCAAAGCCGCGACCGTGAGCGCGTTGCTGGCGCGGTCCGACATCGACGCGCAGGACCGCGAGGGCAACACGGCGTTGCACCACGCGGCGAGTGGCTTGCGCAAGAACAGGACGGCTATGCGCGTGCTGGTGGAAGCCGGGGCGGCACTCGACATAAAGAACAGTCGCGGGCAAACAGCGCTGGAACGCTACGAGGTGGCACTCGATATAAAGAACAGGCGTGCGCGCGACCCGCAGGACGCGCAGGAGGATTACTGGGCGGGGCTCGACACAAAGAAGAGCACAGCCAGCGAGTGCGGCGCGCTGGCGCGCGATATGCTGATTTGGTCGGCGGCGGAGCGCGATACGAAACGCGCGATGGGGCAACGCCGGATGCGTCTGTAAGCGCGACAGCGAGAGCCCGCGCCGCAGGCGCCCGGTCTTTGCAAGGCCGTCTTCCGACGGCGTTGCTCTACTGCTTTACACTTTGGTCGGGGGGTTGATTGAGAACTCGGCGATCTGATGGACCTCGATCGTGATGGGCGACCTGAAGCCCTCGCACTTCATCACGATGCTTCCCGAGGGAACCTCCCCGACGGTTCGATTTCGGAGGAAGAAGCCCTTTTTGACCCTGACTCCGACACGCAGGCTACTGCCGCCCTTGAGCCGGAACTCCCCCGTTATCGTGTCGTCGTACACACCGTTGTCCTCGTACTTGATTGTCGCCGACTCAATGTCGTTCGCGTCAAAAACATGCCCGCTCACTTTTACCGTGCCGCCGACGACTTCGCCGACGTAACGATCGCCGTTGGTGCACAGGACCGATGCATTGCCCACGTTTGATCCCTCTTGGCCGAACGGACGCAAGTGTGCAACGGCGCCGCGTCGGAATCCATGCTATCTATCGTTTGGCCGACAACACCGGCCCAACGTCCACCCGCCCCTCGGGCATCGCGTTCGGATCGACCTCGAAGCCCATCGGCGGCATCTCGCAGAGCACGCTGGGGCGTGCGGCGGGATTCCACTCCACGGCCAGTTTGCGCGCGGCTTGCCAGCACGGATGAGCGTGGTCGGACAGCGCGAAGAGCGCCGCGTTGAGATCCGCGCCGACGCAGTGCGCCACATAGTCCCGATGCAGCGACCAGGTTTGCGCGTTGGCGTCCTCTTGCGCTTCGGTGCCCGCGGCGGCGGCCCATTTGGCCAACGTGGATTTGCTCGGCACTTTTTCGCCCGGCCCCAACAAAAACCAGCGGCCGGGATCGAGCAAAGTCGAATGCCGGGCGCCGTACGACCGCACGCCCTTCACCCGTTCGCCGTCCGCGCGAATCCACCGATTCCGGCGGCGCGAGACGATGCAGTCGTCTTGCGAAAGGGGGATCGGCTCATAACGCGGGGTTCCGCTGGCGAGGTCGTCGTCCACCGAAATGACCAACTCGGTTTCCATCGCGCAGCGGGGGCGCGTGCGCAGGTCCTGAAAATGCGGAGTCGTAGGACTGCCCGCCCAAGTCGGGCCGAGTGCACCCGCCTTCACCCGGCACTTACCCAGCATGGGCTTGGGGGTACTGACCGGAAACCAAGTCCGATCCACCGTTTCTTCGGCAAAGAACACCGTCTTGCCGTGTTGGGCACCGGGGTCGGGCGACACCGCCACGTCGAGATCCAGCGAACCGGTGGGGCAGGATTCTGTATTGAGCGACAGAGGCACCTGTTGCGCGGCAAAACCGCGCACCGTCACCGACAACACCGCATCCGGTTTGCCGTCTCGGCGATGGCTGGTGCTGGGAACTTCGAACGCCAAAGCCTTCCCGTCCGCAAAGCGGAACATGTGCGGTGGGTGGCGCGGGTAGAACGACCAGACGTTGGGGTTCCATCCTTTTTGCCATTCCATCAGCAGTTCGCCGCGCGGCTGCGCCAAGCGCTCTCCCGTGCGGGCATCGGTCAGCGTGATATTCAGCACGCACTGCGGCACCGGTTCGTCGGTTTTCTTGGCGTGCGCCAAGGTCGGTGTCAGCGTCAGGGGCAGCAAGCATGCGGCGAACCAGGCAGAGCGGAGAGCGGTGGGGTGCATGGGAAATCCTTGGTGGTGAACGGACCGCCTTCACCTTCCCAAAAAAGTCGCAACGCGCAAGGGCCAGGCAACACCCTAGCGTATGGAAGAGACAAAAGGCGGCCGGGCGCTCGGCGGTGGTGGCGGCAGTTTGGGTTCACCGGAATGACCGGGAACAACCCACAGCGAGGATTTATGGAACACATCATCATGGCCGGTGACGGCTATCACACGGTCGAGATCGATATTGGCCTGGCCGACGAGGGACTGGTGACGAGCGCCAGCGGCAACAAGGCGCGCGGGGTGCGCGATGGCGTGCGCCTGGAAATCGCGAGCGATATCTGCCAGGCCGTGCTGGAAGACACCGACGGAGAGCATGTCTTTTGCGTGCTCGCCATCCAGCGCTGCAACCAAGGTGCGATGCTGGCCGTTCAGTTCATGACCGAGGGCGGGTTGGGCGGGGCGATATCGGTCTACTGCGGCAACCACGCCGCCCTGCCGAATGCGGACCAGGCTTCGTTCCGTGTTGAGTTGTGGGACAACGATGCGCGCCAAGTGGTGGCGACATGGGCCGGACGATGGTTCGGCCCGAACGACATCATGCTTGCCGCCGATTTCGACTGACCATAACGAGAAGGTAGAGCGACGAAGCCCGCCGATTGGCGGGCTTTGTTGTTCAGAGAAGTTCGCGGGGAGGGCGGGGCGGAGCGGGAGGGCGTTCGGCCAGGAGAGCGTCGCCAAGCGCGCGAAGGGCGGCCTCTTGGGCCAGCGTTTTCGCCTGCTCTTCCGAGGCGATGAGCGCACGGCCGTACTCGCTTCGGGTCAACCACACCGCTTCTTGTTCCGCCTCATTCGCGGTGGGTGGGCCGAGATCCAGCGTCAACGCGGTCAGAATATCCAGCGGGCGGCGCGTGAGCCCGTCGAGCACGAACGGCCAAACATCGTCGTCGTTCAGCGCTGTCTCGGGTGAGATCGCGCCCAAGAACCCCATCACCGTCGGCTGATTGGAGCGGCGTTTGCCCTCGGGCAGCACGGGTATATCCAAAGCCAAGCCCGCCTTCCGCAGTTTCTGCGCGCGGGCTTCGTGACCCAACGACGCGAACTCGTGCTGGTGAATGAAAGCGCGCAGTGCGGCGGCGCGGTAGCGCACCGGGCTGGTTTTGCCAAACGACACGAACGGCGGCGGCTTGCCTTCGGCCCGCCAGTTCCGCAGCGTGCCCTGCGCCACCCCGAGCAAATGCGCGGTCAGCGCGCTCGACAACAACACCGTGTCGGACAGGTTGTCGAACTCGCGCAGCAGTTGCATATCGAGCGGAGTGAGCGGGTCGGCGGCGCTGGTCATTCGTCTTTCCGATACAGGTCTTGCATGAACCCGCCGACAGCGTCCGGGTTCGATTTGAGAAAGGCAAGCGCGGCGGCCAACGGATCGCCCTCGGGCTTCACCGGAGCCGGCGCCGTGGCGCGGCGCGCGCCCATGAATGCGCCGAACTCGGGCGGTTTGGGGTAGCGGGCGGGGTCGAGCACATGCAAGAACACCGCTTCGCGGGCTTCGATGTGCGGCCGAAGGATTTCCGCCTTGTCCGCCAGGTAATCGCTGGTGACCTGGCCGACATCGGTGCCCGGTGTCGCATGGTTCAACATCATCGACACAATCATGCCGCCGCGCTGACCGGTCATCCGGGCGGTGTCCGAGGCGACGCCGCGGCGCAAATCGTGCGGGCGGATTTTCGGCATACCGAGCGCTTCCAGGCGACGAAGAAACGAATAGGGCCACTTCACTGGCTGACCCTTGACCCGCGACGCAAAGATGAAATCGGTCGGGCCGGTTGGTCGCTTCCACCGCTGCAAATGCGCCTGGCGCAGTTCCAGCACTTCGACCGTGTGCGCGGTCAGCGGGACCATGAAGCCGCGCCGGGTTTTGGTGCGCTCGACCGGCACCACGAGAAGATCCTGCTCGCGGTTCCAATCGCCCCACTGCGCTTGCGCCACCTCATCAATACGGGTGCCCCACAGGCTCAACAACCAAAGCAAATCGGCCAGCACGCGCGAGGTGTCGGCGCCCTCAAAGCGGGCGGCCCATAGGGCGCGCATCCACGCCTGGTCGTCGCCTTTGCGGACATCCAGGCGGCTTTCGCGCGGCGGTGGCTTGGGCCACTTCTTGCCCTTTTGCCAGGCGCGGAACGGGCTGGCGCTGACATCCTCGACGCGCAGCAGCGATTGGATTTGCCAGGTCCAAGCCGCTTTCGCATAACGGTACGCCTTCCAGACCGAGGCCAGCGGGCGGCCACCCTCTTGCAGGGATTGCGGACCCCAAGTCGGCGGCTCCGCATAGAGCGCTTCCTTGGTCACCGGGTCACGCTGGTCGCTGGCGTAACCGAACATCGGGCCGAAAGTGGCTTCTATGTCGTCCATGGTGATAGCGCGGCACGGGCGGGCGAACAGCGGGCTGCTGGCCATCCATTGCTTGACCAGTTCGCGATCCACATGCGTGCCCGCGGCGCTAGTGGGTTTCATGTGTTGCATCCAACGCTCGAATGCCCACCCGACGGTTTGCTTCTGCTCGGAGAGCGCTTGACGGGTTTGCCCCGCCGTGGCTTCCAGCATCAGCAGTGGGTCTTGGCCGTCGGCCAGAAGGCCCAACCAGGCTTCGGCGCGCTGGCGCGCGACCTGCACGCTCATCGTCGGCCAATCGCCCAACTTGCGGCGAAGGGCGTGGGCGCGACCGCCGTCGCCCGGCAGCCGGCGCCGCACGCCCCACGATGCGCCGGACGATGACACCCGGAGGTAAAGCCCGCGCCGCTCGCTGTCGTAGACATACCACTCGCGCACCCCGGCCGGGGTCGGTTCCGTGACCGGCTGACCATGGTCATCGGTGCCGATCCAGCGATGCTGAAAGTCCAACTTGGACAGCAGCGTCTTGGTCAGTGGGAAGCGCAGGGTGGAGGAGGATGTCATGGGTCGGCCAAGAAAGGCGATGAAGGAGGCAGTGTAGTCGGTCTTGAACTGCGGACCCACCACGGACCCACTAAATCGGGCAAAACCGTGTTCAAGCGTGACAAGCAGCCGGTGCAAGTGCGCGAAAAACCTCAGTATTTTCAATCGAGTGGGAAAAATTCCCTTTAAAATCAATGGCCTTTTAATCCGTAGGTCGACAGTTCGAGTCTGTCACGACCCACCACCTCTTCAAGTACGAACACTGTCTGTGTCGCAGGCGGCCTCAGACTCTTGATCGAAGGCTCGCTCGCTTCGCGAGTCCGGCCCGCTCTTGCGAACGGGCGCTCGAACTCCCACACACGCTGCGGCGTGCATAAGCAGGAGTTCTCGCCCTTCACGGGCCACCATCTAGTTTCCAGCTGCCGGTCTCGCTGGGCGGACTCAATCCGATGGTCCCGCATCATGGCGCCGCGGAACTCTGAGTTCAGTCTGCACCGCCACTTCATCGCCATCGGTCGGGTAAGGCTTGCCGAGGTAGCAGGACCTCTTCGTTGGGCCAAGCGACGTATGAATGGCGACCCATTGGGCCCGGAGTCCGAATGGAGATTCCCTTCTCATTCACGCAGAATGGGCAGGTCAACGCCTTGTCTGGCCAGTTCACAGAGGTGTGTCATGTCCTGTTCGCTGCTGATCGAATCGAGCTTGAGCTTGCTGCTACTTGTTCCCGGGGCATCTTCACTGGCCGATTCGCGGGTCGATAGCTCAGCGCCTGCCGCCGCGTCCAGCGCTGTAGCCGTTCAAGAAGACCGCTCACAGGCGGGCACCGCAGCCGAAGTCAGGCTGAGCCGCGTTGACTTGCTGCGCTCGATGCGCGAGGTGGCGGCGGAGCAGGCAAAGCAGGTCCCGGTGGTGCCGGTGACGATCGCCAATCAGGCCTCAGCACCGCAATTCGAGCACAGCCTGCAGCAGAGCCGAGCCGAACGAGAGGAGCGCTTCGAGGAGTCGATTCGCTGGGTGTGGCCATTGACTGGACGTGTGCCCCTGGGCGGAGAGCGGCGTGATTGAACCGGCCAATTGATGTTTCAACTGGCTCATTCGAATCCACTGTAGAACACCCGATCGAGCGGCCCTAAGTCCTTGATCACCAGGGCTAGCGGCCAGCCTGGGTTGACGCCACTGCTGGCATAGGCGCCGCGGCGCGCCGGATCGACTGCGGCATCATTGAAGTCTCGCTCGGCATCGGTCAGCCCAGCAATCGGCGTGGCGTCGATCGGGCTACCGCTCAGGGCGCCGTCCAGTGGGTGCAGGTCGAGTCGGTCGACGCCGCTGATCTGACCCTGCGGGTTTTGCAGATACAGATCGGCATTGTCCAGCGTGTCGCTGACATTGTCGGACTGACTGCCGCCACTGATCGCTGTGCCGTCGCTGAACACGGCGTTTCCGCGGACGTCCTGATCAAACATGGCGTTCACGCTGCCCGAAACGAAAATCCCGCTTCCGCTGCTGAGCACGGTGTTATGCAGCAGGCGGATCCGGCGCAGTTCACCGTTCTGGGGCTGGATAGCAATTGCCGGGCCCTGGTCATTGAAGAACAGATTGGCGTACAGGGCCAGATTGCCTTCGCCCTGAAACAGTGCCTCGACCCCGGTCGGATTCTGATAGAAGAAATTGCCGTAGACCACATAGTCATCGTTTGAGCCGTTGCCACTCAAGGGAAAGGTGCCCAGCAGCAGGTTGGGGCGGGCATTGCCACCGCCGGAGGAATTGCCGCTCTTGTGGAATACGTTGTGGCGAATCACGGTGCGGCCGGTGGCGGGCAGGGTTTCGAAGCCGCTGCCGCTGGGACGCGAGGCAGCAAACTGATGCTTGATCTGGGCGTTGTAGCCGACGCTATCGCGAATCAGATTGAACTCGATCAGGCCATGGACGAAATGTTCGGCGCCATTGGAATTGCCGAGGTAGATGCCGGTGCCGACTCGCTCGATTCGATTGTTCCGTAACACCCAGTTCCACGCCGGGCCCTTGGTCGAAATGCCAACCTGCTGCTGGCTGAAATCGAAGTCGTGGATGTGCAGCTGCTCCAGGCTGATATGGTGCGACCAGGCGGCGCTATGTGCGCCGGCGATAGTGGCATCGGACTTCAGCGCATCGAGGTCGGTGGTGCCCGTGCCATCGATCTCCAGTCTTCGCAGCAGCACATAGCTTGAATTGCGGATCTGCACCACATTGCGGATGCCGTTCAGCGGCGCACCGATCAAGCGAGCTACGCCCGTCTCCGGGCCCTCGATGACAATGCAATTGCCGGCGGCGCCGTGCAGGTCATAGATTCGCAGGCCATTGCTGTAGTCGCCCGCCGCCAGCTGTACCCGGGTGCCGGCGCTGGCCGCATTGATCGCCGCCTGATAATCATCGCTAGGGCCGACGGTGACGGTGACGCTGGGGCTGCTGCTGCGGCAGTTGGCGTACTCGGCGTCGAGATCGGTAAGCGCCAGGGCCGGCTCGGACAGGGCGATGAGGCCGGCCAGACCGGCGAGCCAACGCGGTGTTGTGGATGAAATCATGATGCGCCCCGGGGTCGACCGCTGCAACGAGTATAGGCGAGGTCGCTACGAATACTCGGAATGGGTCAATCGTCCGGCAACAGGTCAGCAAACACGAAGCCATCGCGTTCTACGATATCGCCGGACGCAATCGCTATCGGTCGCTCGAACATCGGGCCACGATAGGCAAAGCTGTGGAACTCGCCATTCTCTCCACAGGGATCAACCGTGGGCGGCAGTTCGGCCAGCAAGCCGTGGTCGAAATCGCGTCCGGCGAACCTGGCATCGAGTTGCTTGGGGTCGACGCAAGTCAGTCGGGCGCACAGCCCGCCGTCGATCATCTCCCGCGCCAGCCGGTCGGTGGGGCGCTGCCAGAGCGGAAACCGCGTGCCGATGCCGCTGCCCTGATGGCGAGCCTCGCGGTAATCGCGGATGTCCTGCAAGAACAGGTCGCCGTAAGCGATCTCATCCACCCGTTCACTGCGTGCTCGCTGCATCAGCGCGGACATCAAGGTTTCGTAGGTCTCGTTCGGGCACGGCCAAGGAAGATCAATCGTCCATAGCGGCAGGCCGGCCGCCGCGGCCTGCGCTTGCAGCAGCGATTTTCGCACCGCGTGCATGGCCACCCGCTGATGCGTGTTGTTAAGGGTAGTCAGTAGACCCATCACCTCCACCTCGTTCTGCTGCCGCAGCACATGCAGACTCCAGGCAGAATCCTTGCCGCTGGACCAGGACAGCAATACACGTGGTTTGCTCATGAATTTCAGCCGATTCGAATCGCCTTGATTATCGCTCCGCAACGCTCAACTGTGCCCGTGGCTGCCCGGAGTTGGTCAGAATTCGAGCTCCGCAATGCCTGCTTGGCTTTCCAGGATAAGGCTCCGATCTGTTTGGAGATGCCGATGGACTTCCTGCGACCGCCTCGCACCCCGCTGCGACTGGCCGATTTTCCCTTCTCGACCGGCTGCCCGGCGACCCGCGAGCCGGGCCTGTTGGCCATCCTCAAGACCACCGCCATGCTGGAGTCGCGCGCCGATGCCTATGCGGCCTACCTGCATGCGGTATTCAAGCCGCGCGGTGCGGCCTGGACAACGGCGATCGATCAATGGAACCTGGAGGAGCGACGTCATGGAGGCTTGTTGCGACAGCTGATCGAGGCGACCGATCCGGCGTTTGATTTCGACCAGGCCATGCAGGACTACTTGCAGACGGTGCCCTATCACCCCTGCGATGGCCGCTCGGTGCGCGGTTCGATTGCCGGCGAGTTGGTGGCGCGCTGCGTGGTCGAGGCCCTGGCCAGCACCTACTACCGCGTGCTGCAAGAAGGTGTGGAGGGGACAATGGCCCGGTCTGCCTTGGCGGCATTGGCGCAGGACGAGGCGCGGCACTACGGCATGTTTCGCGCCATGCTGCAGGTCGAGCAGCAGGGCTCGGCCCGGATCGGGCGCTCGACGGTACTGTACATAGCGTTACGCCGCATGCTCGAACTCAATGATCAGCAGATTCTCGGTGCCTACGCGCTGAGTGAGCGCTGTCCTCCGGGCACGACGGCGCGGCAGCTGGCGCGCCGCTATGCCTTGGATCTGTATCCGAGCTATCGATTGCGCCATCTGCTCTACGCTGCGCGTTTGCTGAGCCCGATCATGCTTGGGTGGAATGCCCGGTCGCTGCAGTTGGGCCTGGCGCTGGGATTGTGGCTGGGCGTGCGGGTCAAGGTCTGGCTGGCGCGTGTGGCCGGTTCGGTCGATCGCAAGATGGCGGACAAGCCGACCGCTGCAGCGAACGTGCAGCGCTGTGCGCCCGCGGGCCCTCACAGCGCAGGGGCGTCGTAGCTAGCCCGGATATCTCATGAGGGGGCGCGGATGATCACTGAGGACTTTGCGTCGAGTGCAAGGCGCGACGAGCCCAAATGGTGGGCCCACTTGGGCGAGATCGGGACGCAGTCCCGCGTAGCTGCGACAGCAGCCGACCGAGCGTAGCGAAGGCGCAGGCTACGAAGTAGCCGTTGCTGCGTAGCAGCCGACCGAGCGTAG
>NZ_JACYTR010000045.1 GCF_014841215.1 Pseudomarimonas arenosa | reverse complement strand
TGCTACGCAGCAACGGCTACTTCGTAGCCTGCGCCTTCGCTACGCTCGGTCGGCTGCTACGCAGCAACGGCTACTTCGTAGCCTGCGCCTTCGCTACGCTCGGTCGGCTGCTACGCAGCTACGCGGGACTGCGTCCCGATCTCGCCCAAGTGGGCCCGCCACTTGGACTCGTCGCGCCTTGCACTCGGCGCAAAGTCCTCGGTGATCATCCGCACCCCCTCATGAAATATCCGGGCTAACAGGCTGCTGAGACTCATTTCAGCAGCCTGATTTTGCACGCCACGGACGGCGCGCGCGGAAATCGAACACGCAAGTGGTTGATTTCCGGCATGGGTGGTGCGGCTTTGCCGCGACCGGCTTGCCGTGAGCCTGCCGAACGGCGGTCCCTGAGCTTGTCGAAGGCTTGCGCTCAAAAACCTCCGGGATGGAGGTATTTCAGCAGCCTGCCAAGGCCAGCCCAATTCGCGTAGTTTTTCGCTGCGCGGGACGATTGCCGCGTTGCTTCTCGTCCACGTGGGCCTTGCACTCGGCGCAAAGTCCTCGGTGATCACCCGCGCCCCCTCATGAAATATCTGAGCGCGCTTATCCGCCACGCGCCTCCAGCGCCGCCACCGCCGGCAGCACCTTGCCCTCGCAGAACTCCAGAAAGGCGCCACCGCCGGTCGATATGTAGCCGATGCCGTCGACCACTGCGTATTTGTCGATGGCCGCCAGAGTGTCGCCGCCACCGGCGATCGAGAACGCAGGCGAGTTGGCGATGGCCTTGGCCAAGGCCTCGGTACCCCGACCGAAGGCGTCAAATTCGAACACGCCCACCGGTCCGTTCCACAGCACCGTGCCGGCCTTGGCGATCAGTTGAGCGTAGTGTTCAGCCGTGGCCGGCCCGATGTCGAGAATCATGTCCTCGGCACTCACCTGGTCGACCGACTTGACGGTCGCCGGGGCATCAGCGGCAAACGCTGGCGCCACCACCACATCACGGGGCAGCGGGATATCGGCACCGCGCGCCTGAGCGTCCGCCACGATCTTCCTGGCGGTATCGATCAGGTCATGCTCACACAGCGACTTGCCCACCGGCTTGCCTGCGGCGGCGAGAAACGTGTTGGCAATGCCGCCGCCGACGATCAACTGATCCACCTTGTCGAGCAGACTGGACAGCAACTCCAGCTTGGTAGACACCTTGGAGCCAGCAACGATTGCCATCAGCGGCCGCTGGGGTTGCTTCAACGCCTTGGCCAGGGCGTCCAGCTCGGCCATCAGCAAGGGGCCGCCGCAAGCAGTCTTGGCAGCACGGATCACGCCATGCGTCGAGGCCTGCGCCCGGTGCGCGGTGCCGAACGCATCCATCACGAACACATCGCAGAGTGCCGCGTATTTTGCCGACAGCTCAGGGTCGTCCTTGCCCTCGCCGACATTCATTCGACAGTTTTCCAGCAACACCAGCTGACCCGGCTCGATCGCTACGCCGTCGACCCAGTCGCGGATCAGCGGCACCTCGCGACCCAGCAGTTCGCTCATCCGCGCGGCCACCGGCGCCAGCGAATCCTGCTCGCTCCAGCTACCCTCCTTCGGCCGGCCCAGGTGCGAGGTCACCAGCACAGCGGCGCCCTGATCCAGGGCCAGCTTCAGCGTCGGCAGCGAGGCCAGGATGCGTTGATCTGAGGTCACCTTGCCGTCCTTGACCGGCACATTCAGATCCTGGCGGATCAATACTCGCTTGCGGGCAAGATCAAGGTCGGACATCCGCAAAACGCTCATCGAAAGCTCCTGGCTGGGCAACAAAGCGGGAATTGTCCAGGGACAGCGCGCCGGATTCAAACGCGCAGGCATTTGACCAAGGTCAAGCGCTGCCGCGGATCAAGCCGGCAGACTGCAGCCATGATCACCTCCGCGCCACGCTTCGATGCTGAGCTCTTGCGCCGCTACGACCGGCCAGGGCCGCGCTACACCTCGTACCCGACGGCGCCGCAGTTCACCAGTTTGTACGGTGAGGCGGCCTTTCGTCAGGCCCTGTCGCGCAGCAACGAGGATCCGATCCCGCGGCCCTTGTCGCTGTACAGCCACGTGCCGTTTTGCTTCAGCCCGTGCTTTTATTGTGGCTGCAATCGGGTAATCACCCGCGACAAGCAGCGGGCGGCTGTCTATGTCGAGCATCTGAACCAGGAGATCAGCCGTACCGCGCCCCTGGTCGACCGCGACCGCGAGGTGATCCAGCTGCACTTCGGCGGCGGCACGCCGAACTTCCTTGAGCCTTCGCAGATCGGCGAAATCATCCGCTGCCTGTTCAATCGCTTTCTTCCCAGTCTTTCGGCCAAGCGCGACTTCTCGATCGAGCTTGATCCACGCACCATCGATGCCGATGGCATCGCCGAACTCGCCAGCTATGGGCTCAACCGTGCCAGTCTTGGCGTGCAGGATTTCGACCCCGAGGTGCAGGAGGCGATCAACCGCCGGCAGTCAATTGAACAGACCGAATCCGTACTGCAGGCCTGCCGTCAGAACGGCATGCGCTCGATCAATATCGACCTGATCTACGGCCTACCCAAGCAAACCGAAGCTGGCTTCGGCACAACCCTGGACCGAGTCATCGAGCAGCGGCCGGATCGACTGGCGATTTACAGCTACGCGCACCTGCCGCAGCTGTTCAAGGCACAGCGTCAGATCCAGTCAGAAGATCTGCCCAGCCCGGACGCCAAGCTTGCCCTGCTCGGACTGGCCATCGACAAGCTGGGAGCGGCCGGTTATCGCTACATCGGAATGGATCATTTCGCCTTGCCCGAGGACGAACTGGCCAAGGCGCAGGACAACAGGCAGTTGCATCGAAACTTCATGGGCTACACCACCCATGCGCAATCGGACCTGATCGGCTTTGGCGTCAGCTCGATCAGCCATGTCGGCAAGCTATACAGCCAGAATCAGCGCGACCTGCCCAACTGGCAGCAGGCGCTGGACAGCGGCCACCTGCCCGCCTTTCGCGGTATCGAGCTGGACAAGGACGACCTGTTGCGTGCCGACTTGATCCAACAGCTGATGTGTCACGGGGAAGTGGATATCGCAGCGCTGGAGCAGCTACACGAGATTCGCTTCAGCCACTACTTCGCCGAGAGCATCGAACGCCTGCAGCCCTTGCTGGATGACAACCTGGCGCAGCTCGACTGCAATTACCTACGGGCCACCGAGCGCGGCCGACTGCTGCTGCGCAATATCGCCATGTGCTTTGATCGCTATCTGAAGCACGAAGAACCGCGGCAGTTTTCCAAGGCGATCTGAGCGGCCGCAGGCCTCGCGTCAGCCACCTGCGAAACCCTGACAAGCAGCGCTCAGTGTGCCGATGGCGCTGTCCGCGCGGCCACCCGACTGGCAGGCAGGGGCAGCTGCCAATCGGGCGGCTGCCGACCGAACGGACGCAGCAACTGCATGTTCAGCACGCCGGCGGACAGGGTCAGAGCCTGCTCGATCTGCCGCATGTTCGCCGGTCGCGCAGCCCAAGCCGACGTGGGATCAGCCTGCGTGGCCAGCCATTCGGCTACCTGAAAGGCCTGCAATCGCCCTTGCCAATCGCGATCGCGCAGCAAGTACGTCTGATAATCCGGTGCAGCGACGTCCGCCAATACACAGCCCATGGGATTGAAAATGCGCCCCAGCAACGCGCAGCCAGCGCTCTCGACGCGGCGATCTGCACGCATCTCAGCACTCGGCAGCTGGATTGCAGCACACGTCTGTGCCAGACGCTCGGCACCCAGGGCCAGCGTCGCCTCCTGGTTTATCAACAGCTCGGTTCCGATTGTGCGCAACCACTGCCCATCAGAATCGCTGGCGTGAAACGCCTCGAATCCTCCCGGCTCGAACAGTCTCTCCTGAAGCTGAAACTCAAGGCGGAACACGTCGCAGCTTTGACGCTCGTCATCGCTCGGCGCAGCAAATGCCTGCCGGCATACCGCCGGAACGCCATGCTCAGCAGGCAGTTCGGCCCGCATCGCCGCATACAGGTTGAGAGCACGTTGCTGCACGCGGATATTGACCATCTCGAAGATCAGGTTGTCTGCCTTGCCCTTCAACCGGCGCCAGGCCAGGCTGTCGCTACATAGGCCAGCCAAAGCGATATCGATCTCACCTGCCTCAAAACGCAACGCCGCATCGAGCAGCTGCAGGGCAAAGGCGCGACCAAACGGCGGAATCGGTGAGGCATGGCTGACGCGATGCGGAATCGCCAGGTGGTCGTAGTCGCCCAGTTCACGCAGCGCCCGCAGTTCCGCTTCGGCGCCAGCCAGTTCAGCCGCCGCTGCCGCGCGGTCGGCGCGAACCTGGGCCAGGCAATCGCCGTCATCTGCACAGAACCTGTGCGCTGGCGCCTGCTTGGCCCAACGGCGCGGATAGCGGCCCTCGGCACTGCTCTCGAATCCCGTCTCGTCGTCAGGCTCGGCACTCAAGGCATTGAGCTCGGCGATATCACGCTTCAAGACATCCGCCCGCTCGGCCGCCGGAATCTCATACGGCAGCAACCAGAACAACGACCAGGCGTTGCGTTGGCCCACGGCATCCTGATTGCCCGCGCGCATCATCTGCAGCGCCGCCTGTTGCTGCTCGGTGATCGGTGGCAGCCACTCCGCCCACATCGATATCAACCAAGCTGACATCACCAGGCCAATCAAGCCAGCCAGCCACTTGACGCGCCGCCGCCAGTTCGTCGCAGATGAGTTCACCGTGCATTCGCTCCATGCAATTCGTCATTGCGGCCAGCGCCCGAGATGACCTGGGACCGCACGATCGATCAATATCAGACCATCATATCCGCGAGCGAGCTGCAGGTTCAGAGGCGGCAGCCGTGAATAGTCGAGCACCCGCGACATTCATGACCGACGTACCGCCGTTTGGTTTCGGTCGAAATTAGTTCCGCCCCCTTGCACCAGCCTGAAAGCCCTTTGTTTTCTGATACTTAGATTGTTTCTCGCGAAAGCAAGAAAATCGTTCTAAGAAATCACTTGACAATTCCCTTTGCTGCACCACAGCATGGAACCCATGTTCACTGCACGACACATCGACGCCCCGCAACACCTCGTTCCCGCGAAGCTCCAGGGCTCGCGACTGGTCGCGCCTGCGCTCGTACTCATTAGCCTCGTACTCGTACTTATTAGCCGACATAGGTGCGGATCGGTGTGTTGGGCCTGACGAGATAAAGCCCCCAGACAACCGAAACCCCGCACCGGGCAACCAGTGCGGGGTTTCTGCTTTCTGGGCCTATGAAAACGAATGCATAACGACCACGGAACTCACGGATGAAAAGCGACGCAATCAAAACCGGCCCCGATCGAGCCCCCGCACGGGCGATGCTGCGGGCCACCGGCTTGGATGACGCCGCGATCAACAAGCCGCTGATCGCCGTGGTGCACAACTGGAGCGATGTCAGCCCGTGCAATCTGAATCATCGCGAGCTGGCCGCCGAAGTGCGGGCCGGCGTCGAGGCCGCTGGCGGTACGCCAATCGAGTTCAACACCATTGCCGTCACCGACGGCATCGCCATGGGCTCGCCCGGCATGCGCGCCTCGCTGGCCTCACGTGAGCTGATCGCCGATTCGATTGAACTGGCTGTTCGAGGCCACTGCCTGGATGGGGTGGTGGTGATCTGTGGTTGTGACAAGACCATCCCGGCGGCGGCGATGGCCCTGGCCCGGCTCGATCTGCCGGGCCTGATGCTGTACGGCGGCTCGATTCTGCCCGGCTGCCACAAGGGCCAGAACACCACCATTCAAGACGTGTTCGAGGCGGTTGGCGCCCACGCTGCCGGCAAGATCAGCGCCGAGGAACTGGGCGAAATCGAAAAAACCGCCTGCCCGGGCGCTGGCGCCTGCGGCGGCCAATTCACCGCCAACACCATGGCCCTGGCCAGCACCTTCCTCGGTCTGGCGCCGATGGGCCTGAACGATATCCCGGCGCCAGATCCGGCCAAGAAGGCCGCTGCCCGCGCCTGCGGCGAGCGGGTGATGGCCCTGCTGAAGGACGGCATCAGCGCACGCAGTTTCATCACCCGCGAAGCGATCCGCAACGCCGCGGTTGCGGTCACCGCTACCGCAGGTTCCACCAATGCCATCCTGCATCTGCTGGCGATCGCCCGCGAAGCCGGCATCGACTTCAACATCGACGCCTTCGATTCGATCAGCCGCGAAACCCCGGTGATCGCCGATCTGAAACCGGGCGGTCGCTACATGGCGCCGGACATGTACCTGGCCGGCGGCTCGAAACTGCTCGGCGCGCGCCTGCGCCAGGCCGGCCTGATCGTCGACCAACCCACCGTCAGCGGAAACTCCCTGTTCAGTGAGATCGATAGCGCCGAAGAACGCGACGGACAGAAGGTGATCTATCACTGCGATGCGCCGGTCAAGGGGCGTGGCGGCTTTGGAATTCTGTACGGCAACCTGGCCCCAGAAGGCTGCGTGGTAAAGCTGGCCGGTCACAACGCGCTGCGCTTCGAAGGCCCGGCCCGGGTGTTTGACGGTGAAGATGCCTGTTTTGCCGCCGTGCAGCGGCGCGAGATCCAGGCCGGCGACGTGGTGGTGATTCGCGGTGAAGGCCCGGTCGGCGGCCCCGGCATGCGTGAAATGCTGGCGGTCACCGCCGCCCTGGTCGGCCAGGGTCTGGGCGGCGAGATCGCCCTGATCACCGACGGCCGGTTTAGCGGTGCTACGTACGGCTTCATGGTCGGCCATATCTGTCCGGAGGCTGCATTGGGCGGTCCGATTGGCCGACTGCAGACCGGCGACCGCATTGTCATCGACGTCGAAGCGCGCAGCCTGTCGACCGATGCGCCGCTGGACCGGCGTGCACCGAGTTGGGATCCGCCGGAAGCACCGCCGCGTTCCGGCGCCCTGGCCAAGTTCGCCGCCACCGTCAGCTCGGCCTCCACCGGCGCCTGCACCGGCTTTCCCGAGCCGCGCGCCGATGCCGAAGGCACCCGTTTCGATTCCTTTGTTGCTCACTGAACCCGTCATCCCTTAGCCCAACGATCCACCTACAGACAACCACCGGAGCCCACCATGCAGTACTACGGAATCAATGACGCCAATCCCGATGCGCTGAAAGGCCGCACTATCGTGATCTACGGCTACGGCAGCCAGGGTCGTGCGCACGCCCGCAATCTGCACGACAGCGGCTTTACCGTGGTGGTCGCCGCCCGCCCCGGCAAGAGCTACGACCAGGCCAAGGCCGACGGCCTGGCGGTCGACACCCCGGAACGCGCCATCCCGGTCGCCGATCTGATCGCCCTGCTGACCCCGGATATGCAGCAACCTGAGTTGTACGAGCGGCATATCGCCCCGCTGGCCCGCGAAGGCGCCGCCCTGCTATTCGCCCACGGCTTCAACGTTCACTACAAGCAGATCAGCCCGCGCAAGGATCTGGATGTGATCCTGGTCGCGCCGAAAGGCCCAGGCGCCCTGGTCCGCCGCCAATACGAGGAAGGCCGCGGCGTGCCCTCGCTAATGGCCGTGTACCAGGATGCCACTGGCAAGGCCAAGGAAATGGCCCTGGCCTATGCCCACGGCATCGGTGGAACCCGTGGTGGTGTGATGGAGACCAACTTCGCCGAGGAGACCGAGACTGATCTGTTCGGCGAACAGGCGGTGCTGTGCGGCGGCGCCACCGAGCTGGTCGCGGTCGGCTTCGAGACCCTGGTCGAAGCCGGGTACCAGCCCGAGGTGGCCTACTTCGAGGTGCTGCACGAACTCAAGCTGATCGTCGACCTGCTGTGGGAAGGTGGTTTTGCGCGAATGCACGAGTTCATTTCCGAAACCGCCCAGTTCGGCGACCTGACCCGCGGCCCGCGGGTGGTCGACGAACACACCCGCGAGCAGATGCGCGCCGTGCTGCGTGAGATTCAGGACGGCACCTTCGCCCGCGAATGGGTGGCCGAACACAAAGCCGGCCGCGCCCGCTACAACGCGCTGAAGCAGAAGGATCTCGATCACCCGATCGAAGTGGTCGGCAAGAAACTGCGCGCCCGCATGCCCTGGCTGCAGGAAGCCAGCAAGCCGGCCAAGGCGAAAGAAACGGCGTAGGGCGGGTCTTGACCCGCCATTGCGACACCCAATCACAACGCAAGGTTTGATTGAGGTAGGGCGGGTCTCGACCCGCCATTGCAACACCCAACCACAACGTGGCGTTTGGTTCGTGCAAATCAAACGTTGAGGCACTCCGAAAACCACAATGGCGGGTCAAGACCCCCCTACGAACCCCGATACGCAACCGGAATCCAGACATGACCGCCCAGCCCAAACCTGCCACTGCCGAACGAATCCGAGGCGCCGATGCTTTGCTGCGCGCTCTGGAAGCCGAGGGCGTGGGCACGGTGTTCGGCTATCCGGGCGGGGCGATCATGCCGGTGTACGACGCACTGGTCGATTCACCGATTCGCCACATCCTGGTGCGTCACGAACAGGGCGCGGCGCTGGCCGCCAATGGCTACGCCCGCGCCACTGGCGAAGTCGGGGTGTGCCTGGCCACCAGTGGGCCCGGCGCCACCAACCTGGTCACCGGCATTGCCGATGCCTATCTGGATTCGGTGCCGATGGTGGCGATCACCGGCCAGGTGGCCAGCCATCTGATGGGTACCGATGCCTTTCAGGAAGTCGATATCCTGGGCATCACCCTGCCGATCGTGAAGCACAGCTATGTGATTCGCGATCCGAACAGGATTGCCGACACCGTGCAGGAGGCCTTTCGCATCGCCCGCGAAGGTCGACCGGGTCCGGTGCTGATCGACCTGCCGAAGGACGTCGCCCAGGCCACCATCGACTGGCAGCCAGCCGCGAAGATCGCAGCGGAACCGCCAGTTCAGATCGATCGCGCCGCGGTGCAGCGTGCACGCACCTTGATCCAGTCGAGCCAGCAGCCGCTGCTGTACACCGGTTACGGCATCGGCATCGCCCAGGCCGAGAGCGCCTTGCGTGCCCTGACCGAGGCCAGCGGCATCCCGGTGGTCAGCACCTTGAAAGGCCTGGGCGGTGTGCCCAGCGATCATCCCAACTTCCTTGGCATGCTGGGCATGCATGGCAGCAAGGCAGCGAACTTCGCGGTTCAAGAGAGCGACCTGCTGATCTGCGTCGGCGCCCGTTTTGACGACCGCGCCACCGGCAAGCTGGCCGAATTCGCGCCGCGCGCCAAGGTGATCCATCTGGACACCGACGCCGCCGAGATCAGCAAGCTGCGCTACGCTCAGGTGCATATCTGCGGCGAACTGAACACTCTGTTGCCGCAACTGGACTGCCGACCCGAAATCGGCCAATGGCGCGCGCAATGTGCGGCCTGGCGCGCCGACTCGCAGCCACGCTACGACGCTCCGGGCGAGGACATCTACGCCCCGGCCCTGCTGCGCCAGCTGAGCGAAATGGCACCCAAGGATGCGGTAGTCGCCTGCGATGTCGGCCAGCATCAGATGTGGGTGGCCCAGCACTGGCAACACCAGGCGATCCACCAGCACCTGACCTCGGGGGGCCTGGGCACCATGGGTTTTGGCGTTCCGGCGGCCATGGGCGTGGCCCTGGGCTGCCCGGGTCGCACGGTGATCTGCGTCAGCGGCGACGGCTCGATCATGATGAACATCCAGGAGCTGGCCACCCTGCGTCGCTACCAGATCCCGGTGAAGATCGTGCTGCTGGATAACAGCGCCTTGGGCATGGTCCGGCAGTGGCAGGAACTGTTCTTCACCGAGCGCTACTCCGAGGTCGATCTGTCTGACAACCCGGACTTCGCTATGCTGGCCCGCGCCTTCGGCATCGATGCCTACAGCATCGATCGCCGCGACCAGGTCGAGCCGGCGCTGCGTCAGCTGCTGGCGACTGAGGGCCCTTGCCTGCTGCACGTCAAGATCGACCCCAAGGCCAACGTCTGGCCGCTGGTGCCGCCGAACACCCCGAATCACCAGATGATGGACCGCAGCCCAGCGGCCACCCCTAACACCTGATTCCATCTTAAGCTCGAGGAGAACGCCATGCTGGAACTGAACCTGATCATCGATGCCACTGAAGGCGCCCTGGTTCGACTGCTGGGCACGATCGAGCGCCGCGGCTTTTCCATCGCACAGATGAGCTCGCGCCCGCATGCTCGCGGCGTCGAGGTGAGGGTGCAGATCGGCAACAGCAATCGCCCGGCCGATGTACTGCTGCGTCAGGTGCGTCGTCTGATTGACGTGCGTGAGGCCACTCTGGATGTGGCCCGTCCAACCTTTACCTTCAGCATTGATAGCGCCAACGAACCGAACGCGCGTGAGCTGATCGGCGATTTCATGCCGCGCAGTTCCGAGGCAGACGATGCCCGTCGCCGCATGAGCTTTCTGGGAATTCCAGATCGCATCTCCAATGACTTCAAACGCGATGCCCAGGCGGTGGCCGTATGAGCACCATCGATCAGAGCGTAGTCGATCAAGACTACGTGCGCATTTTCGACACTACCCTGCGCGACGGTGAGCAGTCGCCGGGCTGCTCGATGTCGATGCCGCAGAAGCTGACCGTCGCTCGCGCGCTGTGCGAATTGGGCGTGGATGTGATTGAGGCGGGATTTGCCGCCGCCAGCCCGGATGATTTCGCCGCAGTCAACGCGATTGCCCGCGAAGTGCGCGGCAGTCGTGTGGCCGCGCTGGCCCGCTGCACCCGCAACGACATTGAGCGCGCGGCCGCCGCGCTTGAGCCGGCCGAGCAGGGGCGCATCCATGTGTTTATCGCCACCAGCGATATCCATCTGGCACACAAGCTGCGCATGAGTCGGGCCGAAGCGCTGGAGTCGGCGGTGGCTGGGATCGAGCTGGCACGGCAATACTGCAGCGATATCGAATTCAGCGCCGAAGATGCCTCGCGCTCGGATCCGGCCTATCTGGCTGAAGTATTCAGCGCCGCGATTGAAGCCGGTGCGACCACCCTGAATGTGCCCGACACCGTCGGCTATGCCGTGCCCGGCGAATACGGCGCCCTGTTCGCCTATCTGCGCCAGCATGTGCGTGGAATCGAGAGGGCCATTCTGAGCTGCCATTGCCATGATGATCTGGGCATGGCAGTGGCCAATTCGCTGGCCGCGGTGCAGAACGGTGCGCGACAGGTGGAATGCACCATCAATGGCATTGGCGAGCGTGCCGGCAATGCCGCGCTGGAAGAGATCGTCATGGCCCTGCGCACCCGCGCCAACCACTACGGCGTTGGCACCCGGATCAACACGCAGCGTCTGTACCCCAGCTCGCGCACCTTGATCTCGGTGACCGGCTCGGTGGTGGCGCGCAACAAGGCCATCGTCGGCGAGAACGCCTTCGCCCACGAAAGCGGAATTCACCAGCACGGCATGCTGCGCAATCGTGAAACCTACGAAATCATGTCGCCGGAAGATGTCGGCGTATCGCGCTCGCAGCTGGTGCTGGGCAAACACAGCGGCCGCGCTGCTCTGGCTGATCGCCTGCGCGAGCTGGGCTTCGAACTACAGGAGGCGGCACTGAACCAAGCGTTTGCGCAGTTCAAAGCCCTGGCCGACAAGAAAAAGGAAGTGTTCGACGCCGACCTGGAAGCAATTGCCCTGGGCAGCACCGGCACCGAGAGCGGGCCGTGGCGCCTGCTGGCCCTGCAGATGCAGGGCGCGATCGGCCGCGACGCGGTTCCTTCGGCCTCGGTGCGCCTGAGCCACGAGTCGGGCCGGGTGGTGCAGGAAGCGGCCGTCGGCGATGGTCCGGTGCATGCCATCTTTGCCGCCATTGAGCGCGCCACCGGCGCTCAGCTGAAGCTGCGTCAATATCATGTGCGTTCGCTGTCGACCGGCGAAGACGCCCAGGGCGAGGCCCGGGTGGAAGTGGAGGTGGACGGCCGCGACTACCGCGGCCGGGCTGTATCGACCGACATCCTGGAAGCCAGCGCGCTTGCCCTGGTGGAAGTGATCAATCGCATCGAGCGTCGGCAGATGCTGACCGACGCCAGCCCAAACATTGAACAAGAACAGGCGATCGCCTAAGGAATGGCCCGGCATGAAAACCTCCCAATACATCTGGTTCAACGGTGAACTGAAACCCTGGCAAGACGCCACCTGCCATGTGATGTCACATGGCCTGCACTACGGCTCATCGGTGTTTGAAGGCATCCGCTGCTACCATACTGAGCACGGCCCGGCGATCTTTCGTCTTAACGACCACATTGAGCGATTGTTCGAGTCGGCGCGCATCTACCGCATGGGCCTGCACTTCAATGTCGGCCAGATCATGCAGGCCTGCCGCGATGTGGTGCGCGAGAATGGGCTGAAGTCTGCCTATCTGCGGCCGATCGCCTGGCGTGGCGTGTGTGGCTTTGGCGTCGCGGCACCGCCGAATGGACCGATCGATGTGGCCATCGCTGCCATCGAGTTTGGCGCCTATCTGGGCGAAGAGGGCCTGAGGCAGGGCATCGACGCCTGCGTGTCGAGCTGGAATCGGGCCGCACCCAACACCTTTCCCACCGCCGCCAAGGCCGGTGGCAATTACCTGAACTCGCAATTGATCGCGATGGAGGCGCGGGCCAATGGCTTTGCCGAGGGCATCGCCCTGGCCAGCGATGGCACCCTGAGTGAGGGCAGCGGTGAGAACCTGTTCATCGTCCGCAAGGGCGTGCTGTATACGCCGCCGGCGGCCGCCTCGATCCTGGTCGGCATCACCCGCGATACGGTGTTCGAGTTGGCGCGCGATCTGGGCCTGAAGATTGTCGAACAAGCGCTGCCGCGCGAGATGCTGTACCTGGCCGACGAGATCTTCATGACCGGCACCGCGGCCGAAATCACCCCGGTGCGTTCGGTCGACCGGATGCCGATCGGCAATGGCGCCGGCGGACCGATCACCGCCGCCCTGCAGGAGAAGTTCTTCGGTCTGTTCGATGGTCGCACGGCTGATCGCTGGGGCTGGCTGGATCTGGTCAATGCCGAAGCCAATGCCGAAGTGAAACTCGAGGCGGTGGCGTGATCGCCGCAACAAAGGCGTAGGGCGGGTCTTGACCCGCCGTCTTTGTCACATTCCGCACGCATCAGGTAGAGCCGAAGCGGCGAATTGAAACGCAACATGGCGGGTCAAGACCCGCCCTACGAGGTAAGGCATGAATAACACTGTCGCCACTCCACGCACCCTGATCGACAAGATCTGGGATGCCCACCTGGTCCGCGCCGAGAGCGCCGATGCGCCGGCGATCCTGTATATCGACCTGCATCTGGTGCACGAGGTTACTTCGCCACAGGCATTCTCGGAGTTGCGTGGGCGGGGGCTGAAAGTGCGTCGCCCTGATCGCACCCTGGTCACCCTGGATCACAGCACGCCGACCCTGCCGGCCGGTACCGATGGCAAACTGCCCTACGCCAACGCGCAGACCGCCCAGCAAGTGGCACAGCTGGAGGCGAATTGCGCCGAGTTCGGCCTCGAACTGAACGGCTTCGGCTCAGGCAAACGCGGTGTAGTGCATGTGATGGGCCCGGAGCTGGGCGCCACCCAGCCGGGCATGACCATCGTCTGCGGCGACTCCCACACGGCGACTCACGGGGCATTTGGAGCATTGGCGTTTGGCATCGGCACCACCGAAGTCGGCCATGTACTGGCCACACAATGCCTGCTACAGCGACGACCGAAAACCATGGCGGTGACCGTCGATGGCCGCTTGCCGGCCGGCGTCGGCGCCAAGGATCTGATCCTGCATATCATCGGCGTGCTCGGCGTCGATGGCGGCACCGGTCATGTGATCGAGTACCGCGGCGAAGCCATCCGTGCATTGTCGATGGAACAGCGCATGACCCTGTGCAATATGTCGATCGAGGCCGGCGCCCGCGCTGGCCTGGTGGCACCGGATCAGACCACCATCGACTGGCTGCGAGGCCGGCCACGGGTGCCGCAGGGTGAGGCCTTCGAGGCCAAGGCAGGCGAATGGCTGAACTTAACTAGCGATACCGGCGCCCGATTTAATCGGGAGATCCGCATCGACGCCGCCCAGGTCGCGCCCACCGTCACCTGGGGCACCAACCCCGGCCAGGTCACCGCCATCGATCGTGCCGTGCCGCGTGCCGGCGATGCGCAGAGCGAGCGTGCCCTGGCTTACATGGGCTTCAAGGGCGGCCATTCGCTGCTCGGCGAAAAGGTCGATGTGGTGTTCATCGGTTCCTGCACCAATGGCCGCCTGTCCGACCTGCGTGAAGCTGCCGACATCCTGCGCGGTCGGCGTATCGCAGCCCATGTGCGCATGCTGGTAGTGCCGGGCTCGGATCAGGTCAAGCGCCAGGCCGAGGAAGAAGGATTGAACGAGGTGTTCAAGGCGGCCGGGGCCGAATGGCGCGAGCCCGGCTGTTCGATGTGCATCGCCATGAATGGCGACCAGGTGGGTCCGGGACAGCTGGCAGTCAGTACCTCGAACCGCAATTTCGAAGGCCGCCAAGGGCCCGGCGCGCGCACCGTGCTGGCCAGCCCGGCCACTGCAGCAGCCTGTGCCCTGGCCGGCGTGATCGCCGACCCGCGCAGCTGGGGAGGGATGAGTGATGCGGCTTAACATGCTCATCCCTTCCCCCCTTGAGAGAAGGTGGCGCGAAGCGCCAGATGATGGTCGGGCCTTGTCATTACGCCCGGCAACTGCCTAACGCAATACGTATTCGTACCCTCACCCCACTCCCCTCTCCCGCGGGGAGGGGGGAGTCCACAGAGGGGAACAAGGAGTTACGAAATGACCCCCATCCGTCGTATCGAATCCCGCGTTGCCGTGTTCTCCGGTGAGAACATCGACACCGATCAGATCATTCCCGCGCGCTTCTTGACGACCACGCAGCGCGAGGGGCTGGGTCAGCATTGCTTTGCCGACTGGCGCTATGACCAGGAAGGCAAGGAGCGACCGGAGTTCGCCCTGCATCGGCCTGAGCTGCGCAACGCCGGCGTGTTATTGGCCGGACGCAACTTCGGCTGCGGCTCGTCGCGTGAGCACGCTCCCTGGGCCCTGCTCGACCTCGGCATCCAGGTCGTCATCTCGACCCAGATCGCCGACATCTTTCGCAACAACGCGCTGAAGAACGGGCTGCTGCCGATCGTGGTCAACGCCGAGCAGTGGCAGGCCATCGCCGGATTTGAAACGCAGACCATTGCGGTCGATCTGGAGCGCCAGCAGATCGAACTGCCCGACGGCCAGACCATTGCCTTTGAAGTCGAAGGCTTTGCCCGCCAATGCCTGCTGCGCGGGGTAGATCAGTTGGGTTATCTGCTGGCCGAGTCGGCGGCCATTGATACCTTCGAAAAAGCGGCGTAGGGCGGGCCCCGGCCCGCCATTGCAAGCTCAAATCACATGACTGGGCAAGTGGTTCGCTACGAGTTGTCAGGAAGTCCAAGACGGCGGACCAGGGCCCGCCCTACATCGCCCAACGATTCTGATCACAACACGGAGCTGCACTGCCAATGAAAGCCACCATCACTCTCCTGCCCGGCGACGGCATCGGCCCCGAAGTGGGCGCCGAAGCCGAGAAGCTCTTGCTGGCCGTGGCCCGCCAGTTCGGCCACGAATTCACCCTACAGACCGGCCTGATCGGCGGCGCGGCGATCGATGCCACTGGCAATCCGCTGCCGGAGGAGACCATCACGCTATGCAAACAAAGCGATGCTGTCTTCCTCGGTGCCGTCGGCGGTCCCAAGTGGAGCGATCCGAATGCACCGGTGCGGCCAGAACAGGGCCTGCTGAAACTGCGTGCGGAGCTCGGCGTATTCGCCAATCTGCGCCCGGTGGCACCGCACCCGGCCACCGCCGAGCTAGCGCCGCTGAAGCCGCATCTGCTGCACGGCATCGATATGCTGTTCGTGCGTGAACTGACCGGTGGCTCGTACTTTGGCGCCAAGCGCCGCGAGGCCGATGCGGCGGTGGATGAGTGTCGTTACACCGTTGCCGAGATCGAGCGCGTCACCCGCCGCGCTGCGCAGCTGGCGCGCGGCCGTCGGCGCAAGCTGACCCACGTCGACAAGGCCAATGTGCTGGAAACCTCGCGCCTGTGGCGCTCAACCGTCACCCGGATCATGGACAGCGAATACCCCGACGTGGCCTACGAGCATGTGCTGGTCGACGCCATGGCCATGCATCTGCTGACCCGGCCGTCGCACTTCGATGTGGTGCTGACCGAAAACTTGTTCGGCGACATCCTCACCGACGAGGCCGCCGTGCTGGCCGGCTCGATGGGTCTGCTGCCTTCAGCCTCGGTTGGCGAGGGCAAGGTCGGCCTGTATGAGCCAATCCACGGCTCGGCACCCGACATCGCCGGCAAGGGCATTGCCAATCCGTATGCCAGCCTGCTGTCGGTCGCCCTGCTACTGCGTCACTCGCTGGGACTGGAGGCTGAAGCCGCCGCGCTTGAACAGGCTGTTTCATCGGCGATCAGCGACGGCGTGCTGACCGCCGATTTGCGTAAGGATCACCCGGCCAGCACCGCGGAGGCCGGCAATGCCGTGCTGCAGCGGCTGTCGGCCCTGGCCAAGGCGGCATGAAATCCCTTGGCATAGCGGTGCGCCAAGGCGCACCCTATCGCGCCATAGGGTGCGTCTCGGACGCACCGATAAAGCACAATCAACGGTGAGCCAGACCATGAACGCGCCGACCACCACAGTCCCTGCCCCGGTTGCCGTGCCGACCAGCACCGCGGAGTGGCTGCGGGCAATTCTGACCGCGCCGGTCTATGACATCGCCAAGCGCACGCCGCTGGAAGCTGCTCCGAGGCTGTCGAAGCGCCTTAACAACACGATCTGGCTGAAGCGCGAGGACCTGCAGCCGGTGTTCTCGTTCAAGCTGCGCGGCGCCTACAACCGGCTGTGTCAGCTCAGCACTGAGGAGCGCGCCCGCGGCGTGGTAGCCGTATCGGCCGGCAACCATGCCCAGGGCGTGGCCTTGGGGGCGCGCGAGCTCGGAATCGACGCAGTCATCGTGATGCCCGCCACCACGCCACAGATCAAGGTCAGCGCGGTCGAGGCCCTGGGCGCACGTGCGGTACTACACGGCGATTCTTACGACGAGGCAGCTGCGCATGGCTATGCCATAGCCGAACGCGATGGTCGCAGCCTGATCCATCCATATGACGACCCCGCCGTGATTGCCGGCCAGGCCACCGTGGCGATGGAACTCCTGGCTCAGCATCGCGGCAAGGTCGATGCGGTATTCGTGCCGGTCGGTGGCGGCGGTCTGTGTGCCGGCATGGCGGTCTACCTGAAATCACTCGACCCGAGTATCCGGGTGATCGCGGTTGAACCCAACGATGCCGCCTGTCTGGACGCCGCGATCAGGGCCGGGGCGCCGGTCAGACTGGAGCAAATCGGACTGTTCGTCGACGGTTGCGCGGTGCGACAGATCGGTCGCCTGCCCTTTGAACTGCTGCGCGATCGCGTCGACGAGGTGGTCACAGTGGACTCCGACCAGGTCTGCGCTGCCATTCGCGATGTGTTCGAGGACACCCGCAGCATCGTTGAGCCGGCCGGTGCGCTGGCCCTAGCCGGAATGAAGCGCTGGATCACCGAGAACGCCGCCGAGGGGCGTGAGCTGGCAGTGGTTCTGTCAGGCGCTAACATGAACTTTGATCGGCTAGGCCACGTCACCGAACGGGCCGAGATTGGTGAGCAGCACGAAGCGCTGTTTGGCGTCACAATTCCCGAGCGTGCCGGCGCCTTTCTCGATTTTTGTCGGCGCATCGGCCGTCGCGCGGTGACCGAATTCAACTATCGCTATCAACGCGCAGATCAGGCGCAGGTCTATGTCGGCATCAAGCTGAAGGGCGGTGCAGCCGAACGCATGGCCATCCGCCAGACATTGGAGTCAGCCGGCTACCACACCGCCGATTACACCGAGAATGAGGTCGCCAGACTGCACGTTCGCCATCTGGTCGGCGGCCCCGGTGCCGTCGGGGTGCGCGAGCGCTGCTTCCGCTTCGAATTCCCAGAGCGCCCAGGAGCCCTGCTGCACTTTCTGGAAACCCTGGGTTCCGAGCACAACATCAGCCTGTTCCACTATCGCAACCACGGCGCCGCCTATGGCCGGGTGCTGGCCGCATTCCAGGTCAGTCCGGACAGCGATGTACGCTTCGAAGCGGCCTTGTCCCGCCTGGGCTTCTGGTATCGCGAAGAGACCGACAACCCCGCCCTGCAGCAGTTTCTGGGCTAGCAGGCTGCTGAGACTCATTCCAGCAGCCTGATATCGCGCGCCACGGACGGCGCGCTCGGAAAGCAAGCACGCAAGTGATTGATTTCCGGCCTGCTAGCTAGGCGCCTGCGCATTCACTCCGCTCCCAGCCGCTGGGCGGCGGCAGCACCAGCACTTCCACTCGCCGCGCTCGAACTCGATCGCATATCAACCTGGCTGACTTCGACCCGGTTGCGGCCGGCATGCTTGGCTTCATACATCGCCTGATCGGCGCGCGAGATCAGCTCCTCCAGACGTGTTTCGTCGGCCAGTGCCGCCACGCCGAAACTGGCGGTGCAGGCGATGCCGCCGCAGTGCTCCGGTGACGACTGCTCGACCTTCAGGCGCAAACGCTCGGCCAGCTGTTCCGCTTCAGCGAGCGCGGTCTCGGGCAACACCAGCAGAAACTCCTCGCCACCGAAGCGGGCGCACAGGTCACCGGGTCGCACCGAGCCTTGCAGTATCCGCGCCACCCCTTGCAACACGGCATCGCCGGTCTGATGGCCGTGTTCGTCATTGACCCGCTTGAAATGGTCCAGGTCGACCATGATGGCGGCCATCGGTGCCTGGCCACTGACGGCGCGATGGAAGGCCCGCTCGCCCTGCTCCATCACAGCACGGCGATTCATCAGCCGGGTCAGCGGATCGGTGCGCGCCTGCCGCTCCACGTCGGCGATCAATTGACGCACGCAGGCCTGCAGCAGGCCGACATCCTTCAGGATCAGGAACACGATATAGCTGGCCAGTACTGCGGCATTCAACGCCCCGGCATACATGAAATCATCGACCTGCCGCGGATCCTGGGTGTGGAATACGCGCAACAGCAGCATCAGGGCAAAGCCGGCAAACACCCAGGCGACCGGTCGCAGGTTGGGTGCATCGGCCGCTCGCTGCGGCACCAGCACCATATAGGTAGTGAGCAGCGCAGCCAGGCATCCCACGCCACTGAACACGACGACCCGCCCGTGTACGCTGGGATCGACATAGGTGTAGTACCAGGAGCCGGGCAGCAACAGCAACAACAGCCAATGCGGCGACCAGAACCAGGCGTTGCGCTCTTGCAGCAGGCGCCGCAGGCCTTCGTAGTTGAGCAGCAGGCCGAGCAGGGTAAGGGCGCTGGCGGGCAGCGTGGTCAGCCAGTCCGGAAACTCGCCACGCATGGCAATCAGGTAGGCACCCAGGGCGATGCAGGCGTCGGCCGCGGCCACCCAACCAGCCCCTGGATAGTGCGGAAAGCGACGCGCGAATACCGCCATGGTGAGCGCCATCAGCAGGCCCACCAAGGTCACCAAGAAGAGCAAGGTGCGGATGTCGAGTTCAGCGGTCAGATGCATGGGCGTTGCGAACGATCCTCCTGCTGGTCGGGTGGCGCACGGCTGGTTGCGCTTTCATCGGCAGAATGCCTGGTAATCCCAGTCGACCTGCTCAGGCGCTGGCTGTGCCGTCCCCTGCCAGCGCAGCGCCTCGATCTGAACATCCCGCTCCAGCGCCAATCGATCAGTCGGCGACATCTGCTCCAGCGTGCGCTGCAGCAGATTGCGCGCCTGCGGGCCCAGCATCTCGCCACCGTAGACCTGCTCGGCCAGCAAGGCCAGCGCGGCAAACAAGCGCGGATTGGGCAGTCGAAAGGCCACGTCGGTGTTGTCGGATAAGTGGATCACGTCGGGGGCGTGGATCAGGATCAGGCCCTCCAGGGCCAGGGCGTCGCCAGCCCTGAAGCCTTGCTGCAGATAGGGCAAGGCATGGTCGGCATAGAACTGAGAGGCCAGGCGATCGGTGCTGGTGTCCAGGGTCAGCGGAATCACCGCGCTTCGGGGCAATCGCAACAGGCTGCCATTGGGCTGCATCAAGGCTGCCACCACCTTCAGGCGTACGCTGCCCTGCTGCGCCAGATCCTGCAACAAGGGCACGCCGGGATTGGCTTCGAACTCGGAAATTCCCTGGCAATGCTCGGCACTGCGCCCGTGACGCTCGCCAGCGTCGGCGATGCCCAGCAGGAGGTCGTCTTCCTGCTGCGCGCTAACCCCGGGCAAGGCCCGATGCTCGAGCAAGCTGTGAAAATTCCGCCCGACATTGTGGATCACTGCCAAGGTGTGGCATTGGCTGTATTCCAAGGCCAGCCAACATGCCGCCTCACGATCGCCGGCCCGAGCCAGTTCCAGCAAGCTCGGCAGGCGTTGACGCAACGGGGCGCTGGGACTCAAGGCCCAGGCGCGCTCGGCCATTTCTTGCACCTCGGCGGCAGGGCGGACAGTCGCCTTCTCCTCCTCCGGGAAAGCGTGCAGGGCGGCAAAGCTTGAGGGCTTGGGCGGCATCGGCGCGGTCTCAGGCGCAACCGGGTCGCGGCCCAGCCACAGGCCAAGCAGGGACGCGAGCAGGACTGCGCCCACCGCGATGGATCCTCGACTACGCCAGCGATCACCCATGCCTGGCCTCCCGCTCCGCCCAGCACATCGGCGGCTCTGGCACAGCATGCAATGTTTTGCCGCACGACGCAGCCCCTTGCGCTGCGTGGTCAAGCGAGCACAGAGAGTGGGCAAGGCCGACTATCGACACCGTCCGATCGATGGCCGGTCGTCAGTCGATGACCTGATCACATGTTCTGCATTACATTGATGCGCAGTGTCGCTTGTCTACGATCGCGCCACACCGGCACGCCTGGTTGCCGGGCATCGCACAGGGAGCTGCCTTTTGAAGTCGGAGTTACGCTCGGACCACGGCAGATTGTATCTCAGCGAGTACATCCTGCTCGCTGGCGTCCTACTGGTCGGTTTTGCCTTTGCCATCCTGTTGCATCGCGCGCTGACCGAGGCGCAGCGTCAGGCGATCGAGCGGCGCACCGAAGCGGTCAGCAATCAGGTGGCCGATCTGATCAAGCGCAATGCCGATGCGGCTGCCATGACCGTGCGCAGCCTCGGCTGGATGTACCACCTGCGTGGTGAGATCACCCAGCAGGAGTTTCAGCGCTTTGCCACCACCGTGTTCAGTTCAGGCACCACCGTGCAGCACCTGCAGTGGTGGCCTCGGGTTCTGACTCAGGACGACGAGCGCTACGAGTTGCGCATGCAGAACGAAGTTGGCGACTTCCGCATCCATGAGCACGACGGCGCCCAGGGACCCGGCTACGGTCGCCAACGACTGGTGTTCTTCCCGCAGCTGTATGCGCTGCCGCCATCGATCAGCGAGCCCGGCTTGATCATGGCAACGGAACTATCTGTTGAGTCGCCACGCACCCTGGAAGATGAATCACTGCGCATCCGCTTGAACTCCGAGACCATTGCGCGCGCCCGCAACCTCGGTGACGTGGCCGCCAGCAGCCTGCAGCGCGAACTGCCCACCGCCACCCGCCCCAACCCGGTGGCCCTGGTGCAATTGATGATGCCGGTGTTCGCCACGCCAGAGCCGCCGCCACCCGCTCTGCGCATTCCGGGCCTGGTGGGCGTGATGGTCGGCAGCATCGATGTCTACGACATGCTGTCAGGAATCGACCAGGTTCCCGGAATCGACAAGATCGATTTTCAGCTCTACGAAGGCGATCACCACGAGGCTCGCTTGCTGGCCAGTCGTCTGGCCAGCATCGGCCGGGTCGAAGCCGGTGATTCGTTTCGCCGTGTACGGCTGCCCAGCGCCCGCGGCGACCAGCGAGTGCTGCAGGTTGCCGCACCGGGTCGGACCTGGTGGTTGTGGGTGGAACCACGGCTCAGCCTGGCGGAATCCAGCGGCGGCGACCTGGCCGCCGGTGTCGCCGCGCTGGCGGTGATTGTGCTGTGCGTGGCCTTGGCCGCCGGCATGCGTCGCGGCATGCGTCTGCGCCGCGTTCTGCAACAGGCCCGCGATCGTCTGCGCCGGGTTACCGACAACCTGCATGTGGGGGTGTTCCAGGCCAGCTTCGAGCCCGGTCAGGCCCAGCCTTTGCGCATTGACTACGTCACCCGCGGATGTGCGGTGATCTTCGGGCTCGACGAAGACAGCCTGATCCATGATCCATCGCGACTGCTGCAACAGCTGCCCGATTCCCAGCGCCAGCAATTGCTGAAGGACTTCGAGCAGGCCGGCTATGACAATCGACCGCTGAACCGCACCCTGAGCCTGCCAGACGATCAGCAAGGGGAACGTCAGGTTCAGATCAGCGCCGCTCCCTATGGCCGCGATGGCAAGCGCATGATGTTCAGCGCCTGGATCGAGGATGTCAGCGAAGAGGTGCGCGCCCAGGCACATTTCGACGCCCTGGTCGAGGAACAGAAGGCCTTGTTCGACCATGTACCGATGGGCATTCTGATCTTGAGCGATCAACAGATCCTCAACTGCAACCCCAGCGCCGCACACATGCTCGGGTATGCCAAGCCGACCGATCTGATGCAGATGCGCATCAACGAGCTACAGGTCAATGCTCAGGACTACGCCGCACAGCAGCGCGCCGCTGAAATCAAGCTGGCCGCCGGACGCATGGCCGTCTTCGATGGTCCGATCAAGCGCCGCGATGGCGAGCGCTTCTGGGCGCGCCTGATCGGCAAACGCATCGAGGCGGCCGACGGGCAGCAACGCGACCTGTGGATGATCGAGGACATCAGCGAGCGCCGACGCGCCGAGCGCGTGCTGCGTGAGCAATCCGAGCTGCTGTCCCTGGCCCAGGAAGCCGGCGACATCGGGGTGTTCGATCTCGATTTCGGCCAGAGCAAGCACTTCTGGTCGGCGCAGCTGGAGCGCATGCTCGGTCAGCCCGCCGGCACCTTGGGTCCACGCATCGACGACCTGCTAGCCTGCGTGGTCGAAGCCGACCGCCCGCGGGCCAAGCAACAGCTGGAAGCCACCATCGAACAGGGGGCCGAGCACTTTGCCGACGACTGGCGCATTCTGCGACCGTCCGGCGAGCAGCGCGAACTGCGTGTTGAGATGCGCATCTTCCGCGACGCCAATGGCCGCGCCCTGCGCGCGGTCGGCGTCACGCTCGATGTCACTGAGGAGCGGCGCAAGCGCAATGAGCTGGCGGCCTCCTTCCAGTTTCAGCAACTACTGATCGATACCATTCCCACGCCGCTGTGGTTCTTCGATGGGCGTGGCCGCATCAGCGGCTGCAATCGCGCCTTCCTGCGCGCCTTCGGCGCCAGTCGCGAGGGTATTCAAGGCGAGGACCTGCGCCATGCCCATGGCCTGCCAGACGCCCTGGTCGCGATCGTGCAGCCGCATGTGGTACGCGTGCTGGAGAGCGCGCAGACAATCGAGTTGGAAGGTCAGATTCCATTCGATGACAGACAGGACCATGAAGTCACCATTCTGCTGTCGGGCTTCCGCGCCCTGGACAGCAGCCCCGGCGGGGTGGTTGCGCTGATGGTCGATGTCACTGACGAGCGCACCCTGCAGCGCCAGCTGGCACGCAGCGGAGAGCAGTTCCGCGTGCTGGTCGACAGCATTCCCGGCACCGTCTATCGGGTAGCAGCCGACCCCAACGAGACCATGTTGTTCCTGAGCGGCGGGGTCGAGACCTTGACCGGTCATGCGCAGCCCGCCTTCAGCCAGGCAGCGGGAATCCGCCTTAGCCAGCTGATTCATCCGGAAGACAATGCCACCGTGCATCGACAGCTGGAGCAGGCGGTGAGCATGCGCAAGCCGTACGACCTCGAGTACCGCGTCGTGCGTCGTGACGGTGAAGTCCGCTGGGTAGTGGAAAAAGGCCAGGCCCTGTACGAGCACGATGGCAGCCCGGAATCGCGGGTCGGCACCTTGATCGATATCACCGAACGCAAGCGGGTCGAAGAGGCCCTGCGTCAGGCCCGCGAACAAGCCGAGGAGGCCACCCGCACCAAGTCGATGTTCCTGGCCAACATGAGTCACGAGATCCGCACACCGATGAATGCGGTCATCGGCATGGCGCATCTGGCCCTCAAGACCCAGCTCGACGAGCGCCAGCGCGACTATCTCAGCAAGATTCACAACGCTGCCACCAGCCTGCTCGGCATCATCAACGACCTGCTTGACTTCTCCAAGATCGAAGCCGGCAAGCTGAGCATGGAGCGGGTGCCATTCCGACTCGATCAAGTTCTGGAGAATGTCGCCACGGTGACCAGCGGCAAGGCCTTCGAAAAGGGGCTGGAGTTGCTGTTCGACGTGCCATCCGCTGTGCCGCAGGCACTGGAAGGCGATCCACTCAGACTCGGCCAGGTGCTGATCAACCTGGTGAATAATGCGGTGAAGTTCACCGAGCGCGGCGAAGTGCGGATCACCGCACGCCTCGCGGAACAGGCCAATGCACGGGTCAAGCTGGAGTTCGAGGTGCGCGACAGCGGCATCGGCATGAGCGAGGAACAGATCGCCCGCCTGTTCCAGCCCTTCACCCAGGCCGATGGCTCAACCACGCGCAAGTACGGCGGCACCGGCCTTGGCCTATCCATCGTGCAGCGGCTGATCGAGCTGATGGGCGGCAGCATCGTGGTGCAGTCGCAACCCGGCCAGGGCAGCCGCTTCGTGTTTAACGCCTGGTTTGGTCGCGAAGATGCACGGCAGGTCGAAGCGATTTCACATCTACCGACCCTGCGCACTCTGGTGGTCGACGATAATCCCAGTGCCCGTGAAGTCCTGGCCGACCTGCTGGCCGGCCTGCCGGTAGATGCCATGTACGTGGCCAGCGGCGAAGAAGCGCTGCGCGAGACCGAAAAAGCCATCGCCGCGCATCGTCCGTTTGACCTGGTACTGATGGACTGGGATCTGCCCGGCATCAGCGGCGTCGAGGCGACTCGTCGCCTGCTCGGACTGTCGTCGGCCCATCCCACTCGGGTAGTGATGGTCAGCGCCTTTGCCCGCGACGACGTGCGTCTGGCCGCTGATGCCGCTGGCGTCTGTGCGTTTCTGAGCAAACCACTGAACGCCTCCAGCCTGCTCGACACCCTCAACCGTTTGTTTGCCAGCGGCGCGACGGACACGCAGCCGTTATCGCCCACCCAGGAGCAACGACCACTGCGCGGACTGCGCGTACTGGTCGCTGATGACAACGAGATCAACCGTCAGATCGCGCGGGAACTGCTAGTGGAGGCGGGCGCCGAGGTCAGTCTGGCCGAACATGGCGGTCACGTGCTGCCACTCCTTGAATCCACCGAGCCGCCGATCGAACTGGTACTGATGGATCTACAAATGCCGGTGCTCGATGGCTATCAGGCCACCGAGGCGCTGCGCGCACATCCACGCTTTGCGCAGCTGCCGATCATCGCCATGACCGCGCACGCAATGAGCGAGGAGCGTGAGCGCACCGAAGCGGCAGGCATGGTCGATCACGTCACCAAGCCGATCGACCCGGACCGCTTGATCACCACCCTGCGACGCTGGTGGCAGCCGCAGTCGGTCGATAAGGTCGTGCGCGCCAAGGAATCCGGCAGCGCCCCCCAGGGCCTGGGCTGGCGCATCGAAGGCATCGACCTTAACGCAGGGTTGCGCCGCTGCGGCGGCAACGTCGAGTTGTACCGCGAGCTACTGCGCCGGCTGGTGGATGATCATGCCCAGAGCGCCAACCGCATCGAAGCGGCCTTGGCCAACAACGATAGCGACGCCGCCCAGCATCTGGCGCATAGTCTGCGCGGCGTCGCCGGCAACCTCGGCGCCAGCGATCTGGCCGCCGCCGCCGAGCAGCTGGAGAACTGCCTGCGTCATGGCGGCGATTGTCAGCCGGCCGTACAACAGCTCAGTCGTGCACTCAACGATGTCATCGCCGGCATCGTGGCGTCGCCGGCGCACCATAATGGCATCCTGAACAATGCCGAGGATACCAATGACACGCCGGCTCAACCCATTGATGCCGCGGCGCTGCAACACTTCTGCGCCCTGCTGTCGAGTGGCGATGCCGAGGCGGAAGCGGAGTTTCAGCAACTACGTGGTGGGCTCAAGCAGCATCTTGGCGGCGAACGCTTCCGTCAGCTGGCGCGAGCCTTGAGTCAATTCGAATTCGATCGTGCGCTGCAAATCATGCAAGCAGCGGGAGAGGTGCAACGATGAGCCATGCAGTCAACGCAGAAGAGCGGCCAATCATTCTGGTGGTGGACGACACCCCACAGAATCTGAGCCTGATGTCGGGACTGTTGCGCGATGAATATCGCGTGCTGGTTGCCAACCATGGCGAACGCGCCCTGGGCCTGGTGGCCGGCGACAGCCCGCCCGACCTGATCCTGCTCGATGTGATGATGCCGGAGATCGACGGCTTCGAAGTCTGCCGGCGACTGAAGCAGATGCCGCGCGGCCGCGACATTCCAGTCATCTTTCTGACCGCCCGCAATGAGGTGGCCGACGAGCAGCAAGGATTCGACGTCGGCGCGGTTGACTACATCACCAAGCCGATCAGTCCGCCGATCGTACTGGCCCGGGTCAAGACCCAGCTGCTGCTGAAAAAGGCCCGCGACCTGCTGGCTGACCAGAACGCCTACCTTGAAGCGGAAGTGCAGCGCCGCATGCGCGAGTTGGCAGCGGTGCAGGATGCCACCATCATGGCGATGGCCTCGCTGGCCGAAACCCGCGACAACGAGACCGGCAATCATATTCGCAGAACGCAGCACTACGTTAAGTTGCTGGCGATGGAGGTGCGTTATCACCCGCGCTTTCGCCAGGCGCTCGAGAGCGACAACGAAATCGAGATGCTGTACAAGTCGGCGCCCTTGCACGATATCGGCAAGGTCGGCATTCCCGACCACATTCTGCTCAAGCCCGGCCGACTGACCGACGCCGAGTTCGAAATCATGAAATCGCATACCACGCTGGGCCGCGATGCCATCCTGGCCGCCGAATCGATCCTCAACGCGCCCGACAGTTTTCTGCGCTATGCACGCGAGATTGCCTACTCCCATCAGGAAAAGTGGGATGGCAGCGGCTATCCGCTTGGCCTGTCCGGCGAGGAGATTCCATTGTCGGCACGCCTGATGGCAGTGGCCGATGTCTACGATGCCCTGATCAGTCGCCGGGTCTACAAGGAAGCCTTCAGCCACGAGAAGGCCGTGCAGATCATCGCCGAAGGTCGCGGCAGCCATTTCGATCCGGATCTGGTCGACGCCTTTCTGTTGCACGCCCATGCCTTCCGGGAGATCGCCGCACGCTTCGCCGATGCCGAACATGGCGACCTGGGCAAGACCTGAGCGGCGTCGATGCTCAATCCCCAGGCACTGAAGGTTCGCTGGGCGCTGGGCGCCGCGTCTGCCTTCGCACTCACCGCCTGGGCCTTGCTCGCCATCATCTTTGTGCTGCAGCGCGATCGAACTCTGCTCGAAGGTAGCCAACGCTTGCTACAAAGTCAGCAGCGGGTCGTCGAGGGACTCGATCAGGTGTTTTCCCGCGCCGAGCTGCGCGCGGCCGAAGTAGGCAAGTTCGTCCAATCCGGCAGCCTGAGCGGCGAGCAGGTACTGCAGGTCTTTGCCGCCAAGCTGCTGCACGACGGCGAATTGGTGCAATTCGGCCTGCTGCTGGAGCCCGACAACCCGGTCAATCGCGGATCGCGCTTTGCCATCGGCGTGACCTTCGGCGCCAAGGGCATCCACGTCGAAGACTTTGTTGCCACCCGTTTCGAGTATTGGACCAAGCCCTGGTATCTGAAGACCAAGGACAGCCCGTCTGGATGGTGGTCGACGCCGTACTTCAACGATGCCGCAGGCGGCCAGGACACGCTGACCTTCGATTACCCGCTGCGTGATCCGCAATCGGGCTTCTACGGCATGGCCAGCGTTTCGGTTTCGCTGGAACGCGTAGTGGAGATGACTCAGGCGCTGGGCTGGAACAGCGAGGGGGAGCTCTCCGATTTCGTTCTGCTGGACGGCAATCAACGTGTGCTGATTGCGGCTGACCCGCGCCTTGATCGATCTCACACCCTGGATACGGCAATCACCAGCCAGGGTTCAACGCCACTGCGTCAGTGGCTGCTTCAAGGCAAACAGCACGACATCCACCTTGAGCGCGACGCCAGCGCGGGCTACACGATGGTGCGCCTGCCGCTGAAACGAGTGGACTGGCGACTTGCCGCGGCCATCAGCGACCGGCAACTGCTGAGCTCCTTGTACCGCCACAGCCTGATTGCCGGCGTTGCCGTATTGCTGATTGCCGTTCTGATGGGACTTTGGTTGGCGCGGCGAACCGCTCGCTTCGCCGATCCGCTGCGTTCACTCATTGACGCCGCCCATCGGCTCGCCCTGGGCGATCTGGATCAGCCGGTCACCGTGCCACCTGCCGGTTCTTCATTACACGGACTGGGCGATGCCTTGGAGCAATGTCGGCAGTCACTCAGCCAACAGAGCGGTGAACTGCGCCAGCAGCACGGCGAAGCACAGCGCAAGGCGGGCCAGGCCCTACTCGCAAGGCAGCTGCAAGCCCACGCCCTGCCGGCCGACCGGGTGTTTCTCGGCGCGCAGTATCAGGCACAGATCAATGCCGTGCTGCGACCGGCGGCGCAGGTGGCGGGCGACTTCTACGGCTTTGTCAGCCCGGTACCCGGTCGCTGCGTGTTCTACCTCGGCGAGGTGGACGGTGCGGATGGCGAGTCTGTGCTGCTGATGACTCGAGTCACCGCCTTGTTGCCGCAGGTGCTGCGCCAGACCGAGCATCCGCACGAGGCGATGCTTCACTTGCTGGAACATCTGCAGCAAGGTCCTGAACAGGGCTGGCGCCTGCGACTGCAACTCGGCCTGCTCGATCTTGATGAAGGCCGGCTCACGCTTTGCAACGCCGACATGCCGGCGCCGATCCGACTGCGCGATCAACTGCAAGAAGCACTGGACCTGCCGCAGGCCCCGGCGTTGTCCAGAGAGCGAGCAGAGCCGGTCGATGAGTGGACAACCCAGCTAAGTCCGGGCGACCGGCTGCTGCTGTTTTCCGATGGTCTGCTCAAGGCGCAGTTCGAAGACGCCGCCCCGTTCGGGCAGACGCGCCTGCAGATCGCCATCGAAAAGCAACTCGACTCACCAGCAGAGCTGCTGATCGATAGCGTTCTGAACGAAGTAAAGGGTTACAGCACCGACCAGTTCTCCGACGATCTGGCGATGATGGTGGTGGCATTCGGTTTCCGCGACTGAAAAGCTACTGAACATATCCTTCCACTTTCGGCGAGCAAGCGCCGGCATGGCGCAGTCCGTCCCACGCGGCCGGCAGCGAGCGACAAATCCGGCTATGATCGGCACCAAAGCCCGTCGGACCCCGCGTGCCACGAGAGCCCAGCGCCCGCCCATCGGTTCGGCGATCCACCGACCCGCCAGGCCATGCCCGGTGTCGGTCGACTGAGCGCGGAGCAGACGATGCGAAAGCAGCACGATCCCGAGGGTTTGCGACTACCGATCAAGCTCGATAGCACCAGCAACGGCGAATTCGCCCCAGTGCCGCTGGAGCCGGTGCACCGGCGCGCCAATCGATTGGCCCTGGATCAGGCCGACCGCCTGGCCAAACGTGCGGCAAGCACCCGCCGCGGCTTTCTCACCTCGGCCTGCGGCGCAGCCAGCACCCTGCTCTTCTTTAACCAGGCGTTTGCCTCTGCGGGAAAGCGCGGCGGGTTCTATCAACTGAGCGCCGAGGCGGCCGAGGACCAGGCCCTGGCCGTGGCTGAGATTGGCGGCAACGAATTCATCTTCGATGTGCAAGGGCACTTCGTGAATCCGACCGGCGCCTGGACCCGGCGCCTGCCCGAGAGCGCCCGTCCGTTGACCTTTCCGGACACCAGCGGTTGCGCCGCGGCCGCCCTGCCGGGCAATCTCGATCACCTGCAATGCCTGGGGCCGGATGCCTTTATCCAGGACATCTTCCTCGATTCCGACACCGATCTCACCGTGTTGAGCTTCGTCCCCTCGACCCGGGCTTCGGAGCCACTCACCATCGAAGAAGCAGCAGCTACCGCCGCAGTGGTAGAGAAGATGCAGGGCACCCATCGGCTGTACTTGCATGGCCGGGTGAATCCGAATCAGGCCGGCGATGTCGAAGACATGGAACGACTGGCCGGCAGCTTCAACATCGCCGCCTGGAAGACCTATACGCAGTGGGGGCCAGAACGCAAAGGCTTCTTCATGGACGATGAGCCTGGGCTGCGCATGATTGAGGAAGCCCGACGGCTCAAGGTTCCTAACATTGCGATTCACAAAGGACTACCGTTCGGCCCCGACTCCTACGAGCACAGTACCTGCCAGGAGATTGGCCGGGTGGCCAAGCGCTTTTCCGATGTCAACTTTCTGATCTACCACTCAGGCTTTGTCACCGGCACGCCGGAAGGGCCGCTGGATGAACAGCGCAACGACGGCATTGATGGGCTGGTGAACGCGCTGCGCGGCGCTGAGCTTGGCAGGCAACACAATGTGTTTGCCGAACTCGGCTCCACCTGGCGCTTCCTGATGCGCGATCCAGATTCCGCCGCCCATGCGCTGGGCAAGCTGCTGCTGCATGTGGGCGAAGACAACATCCTATGGGGCACCGATTCGATCTGGTACGGCAGCCCGCAGGATCAGATCCAGGCCTTTCGAACCTTCCAGATATCGCCGGAGTTCCGCGAGCGCTATGGCTACCCGGAGATCACGCCACAGATCCGCGCGAAGATCTTCGGCCTGAATGCCCTGCGCATCTATCCGGTGGCCGAAGACGTGCTCGACCGGCACCTCAAGCGCGACGCCATCGCACAGGCGCGCGCCAACTACGCCAACCAGCCCAACCCGCACTTCCGCACCTATGGGCCCAAGACCCGCCGCGAATTCCTCAACCTGTTGCGCTGGAGTTAGCCCGAAAGGACAGGCTGGGCACGCTGCCCAGCCTCAGCGCCCACGCCCTGCCAAGGGGGCCAGCCCCGCCCCGCGAACCTGGCGCTAGCCGCCGCGGGCGCGCACTTCCAGCGCCACGATACTGTCGATCCGCACCAGGGCATCGAAATACTCCTTGCCACTGATCTCGGCGATACGCACGTGCTGAGCCCCCACCTCGGCCACCTTGCCGGACACGGTATGTCCATTCGACAGGTGCAGGCTCACCGACTTGCCCGACAAAGCAGCGAGATTATCTTCCATCGACTTCAATGCATCGACCACCGGAGTCTCCTTTGCCTCAGCCTGCAACGGCGCCATCAGCGCCAAACTCATTGATATGACCAGCGTGGCCAGCCACGCATACCCCGTTCGCCTCATAGCCCTGCCTCCCCTGGGTCGCATACTCGCAGACTACACAAGACTTCGTTCCAGTACGAGTGCGTCAGCCGGCCAACGTACTTCATTGTTGAACCCGCCAGTGAATGTCTTGATTGGCCGGTTCAATAACGCAGCCATGGATGGGCTACAAGCGCGCAGCGACGCAGTCGCTGTGAAGCGCCCTCGCTTACGGGCAGGCTCGTTGTGAGCCTGTCGAACGGTACCGGACGCGGGAGACTTGAGTTGAGCGGGATGTTCAAACTCAAGTTGCCGAATCAGCAGTGCCACCGAACCTAGGCTCGGCTGCCACTTAGTCTTGCGTTTGATCCGCGGTGGAGTCTGCATCGCCCGAGTGAGCAGCCAGAGGCGGCTCTCCGCGCTTGGCTCGCTGTTCGTTGATCCATGCGACCACCGAAGGGATCACACTGGCATGTTTGGGGTTGGAGCGATCGGCAAAGCGCAGGAACCTGCCTGCAGCCTCCTCACGCCCTTCCAATCCTAGATTGACGATAACGTCGGCCTGCATCAGCCAACCATCGGCACTTTCAGGATTGATGGCCAACAGTGCTGCCACTTCACGCTTAGCATCCTGGTAGCGCTGCAAGTGGTAGAGATAGTAGCCCGCCAGATCGCGACGCAGACCCTCTTTGTCGTCGACGTGATTGGCAGCGCGCAGGTAATAGGTTTCCGCTAAGGCATGATTGTTCGCCTTGCGCGCAGCGTACGCCCCCATCCACAAGCTCTGACCATTGGTTTGATTGAGTTCGAGCATTTCCTCGATCACCGCCAATGCCTCCTGCGGGCGATTAAGGCTGGTCAACGCGCGCGCTTTGTTGCGCAGAAAAGCATAATGAGCAGGACGGAAGCGCAAGCCTGCGTTGGCATAGTGCAAGGCAAGTTCAATATCAGCCTTGCCGTCCTGCTCATCCGAGAGATCAAAGATCTCATCAAGATTGGGCGCCTCGACCAAGCGCGCCTGCGACCGCCGCGACACTTCGGCTAGATCCTTCCAATTGGTATTTGTCCATTGTTCAAAAGCCAGGGCCTGCGCCTGCAACAAGGCCATGCGCGGATTGGTGCCCGCCTCATCGATGGAGCGCGCGACAAAGCCCCGCATCGCTTCCACACTACCGCCCCACCTGGGCTGCAATCCGAATAAGTAGACGGAACGCGGCGTATAGGCGTCAGGGAACTGGGCCAAGGCCCCCGCCAACGCCTCCTCCTCGCTGGCTTCGCGCACGCCAATTCTGCCCAGGACGATTTGCTGGTTCCAGGCAGGCAACAATCTGGGTTCAATGACTACTGCCCTTCGAAGCAGCTCGGCGGCTTGGCCTCCGAACTCTCGCATCGACTGCCATTGCTCCTCGCTTACATCCCTGGCCAAGGCGATGCCTCGTGCTTCAAACGCCTTTTGACTTAGATGGATACCCTGCGCCGTGAGCGCGTAGGCACTTTCCGGTCGTTGCTCGCGCCAGTGATTAACCAGACCGCGAACCTCATCGCTGCCATACTCGAACGCATGGAACGCGCGCGCATAGGACACATCGCTGATCTGCCCGGCCGAAAGCTGGTCGGTAAGTGCCGCAAACCGCGCCTCCAGCTCATCCACCCGGCCATCCACCGAATTCCAAATCTCCCGCTCGCTGATCACCGGGTCATTGAAGTCACGACACTGCAACGCGACCAACTCCATGGACCATTTGACGCCCGGCGGATTTGGAGCCAAGAAGCAGCGCCACACAGCCTTCGAAGTACCTAGCTGCAGCCCATAAACGCCATACGCAAACACACCCAAAGCAGCCGCAAGCAGCAGCAATACGCCGACCAGCAGTCGTTTCATACAAATCTCAGTGATAGCGAGCAACGCGGCTCTGGCCCATCCTCGGCGCGCGGGCCGACAATTTTCGCAGATTGTTCACACTTCTGCTCGTCGCGCTATCCGCTGAGTTCGACGGTCCACCCGCCGCGTCCCTACCTGCAATGAACTCATCTAACCCGGCAGTGAGAACTGCCCGAGAACGTTGCGGTGGGCTGGCGGTGTCTTTCGGCGCGACCTCACGAAGCATCCAGGCTAACAACCCGACCCGCATCGACTCCTCCGTCGCAGCCGCCCGCCACTTGGTGCGCGCGCGCCCAGTTTGTGCAGGTTTCGCGGCCAGCAAACGGGCGCCTCATGGTGAAACAGCGCTTGCAAGACCACCGCGCCATCGGGTAACGCAGACACCTTGAGGGCCGGGCTCCTGGCCCGGAGTGGGGCATGCTCTGCTCGCCAATCAGCCAGCTTACGCTCGATCGACATGTCTCTCCCCCGATAGGGATTGGCGATGCCCAGCTTGGCCTAAGGCTCATCATCAAACTGCGCCAGCCACTGGCGAAAAAGCTCGCACTCGAGCCGGCGAGCGTCGTTGATCAGGCACACACTGCTCTGCTCAAGCGTCGGCATGGTCAGCTGGTCCAAAACCGCGGCCCAGCCAAGGCCCAAGGATGCCAGCCGCTCGGGCATGGGCGGATGCGAGTCGGTGGGGTGAGGGAACTCAAGCTCCAAGTCCTGCCGGGCCGCCTCCCCGAGCCTGCGCACGGAGATGCTGGCCAAGCGCTCGCCCAACGGCGCCCATTCATTGCCTTTCGAGTACCGCTCCCAGACGTCCTGTTCAAACTCGGGCAGCAGCATGTGGGCGGAACCCAGTTTGAGCAGGGCAGAAGCCAGGTCCATGCCGGATGCGACTTCCGCCCCCGCGCGATCGGCAAGCAACTCGCGCTCACGGCTGATCTCGGCTTCGACTTCTTCTACCTCGGTGACAAACAGTTCCAGCAACTGAACTGCGGGTAAGGTTGCCAGCCAGGTAAGCCAGTAGTCCTCGCCCTCGTACCAGCCTTCCAACGCGCGATGTGCACCGGCATACACCGGATAGAACTGCGACGAGTAACGCGTATCCTCGCCTCGAAAATGGCCCAGCTCGTGGCCTATCACGGCGGCCAGCTCAGGCACGCTTAACATGCGCATAAGCGGGAGGGAAAGGTACATCGCTCGACCCGCGCGCGGCTTACGCTCGCGATGGCTTTGCACTCGTGCTTCGGTGACAAAGAAAGTGGGCTCAATGCCCAACAGCAGCGTATCGGGCTTGGCCGTACCCAGCCGCTCGGCCAGACGCTCGATCAGCTCCCAAAGCATCGGATGGGCCGTCGGCGAGGCATATGCAGCATGGTAGAAACTGACATCCGGATGCAAGGCGCCGCGCAGCTTGAAGGTGGCGAATAGAGCCGCCAGCACGCACAGAATGCCGATCACAACCGCCAGATTAGCCAATTCACCCGGAATGGCGGCCAATCCGCCAAACGCAATCAGGTAGCCGCTGAGCAGCAACATGGCGATCGCACCATAGACGGCCACCCGCAAGCCCGGAAGAAATATCGTCAACAGTCGGTTGCGGTCGCGGCGAACGGTTGACGCCGCCCACCACAGCGCGAGCAAGAGCCCGCCCCCGGCCAGCATGCTAAACACCGCGATCCACCGCAGAGCAGGAAGGCCGAGCAGGATGCGACAGTCGGACGCGACCAGCACCTCAGCGGGCGGCGTCTCATCGCCTTCCTCCTGCCAGCCAAGCGGCGGCGAGGGCATCGGTCCCCGACAGAATTCTGCGGCACTCACGGCCGCTACTTCATCACCCTGGTTCGCCTGAAACTTCTGCACCAAGGCGGTGTACCTGCCCTCACCCACCTTCGCGGCAAACAAGCCGAATAGGCCAGGCAGCATCAGCACCCCCAGAGCAAGCGCAAATCGCCGAACACGAGTCATTCAATGAGTCATCCAGGTGGGAATCCTACAGTTTGGCAAGACTATCAGGCCCACTAGTCTGACTCGCAAGACATCATGACCAGCCGGGATCAACAGTCTCCGCGCCGCTCCTTGCGTCTGCAATGCCCCTACTCCGTGCTTCGTTAAGCGTAGCCAGCGCCCGACGCCAAACACACGACGTGCAGGGCCTCAATGCTGAACAGCTGGTGGATTGGCTTGGCAGTCGAGAATGGCCATAGCGGGTGCATGTCGGAATGCATGATGCCATCGAACACCAAGTTACTCAGCGTGCCCAGCGAAATGCCGACAACAATGGCGCTGAAGGCAGGACGAACCGGAGTGGAGAACATCCGCATGGCAGCCCACTCGCTGCCTTCGATAAACCACATCCAGCAGCGACTGAACAATGGGTAGGGAAACCACACCAGGGGCAGCGTCAGCGCTCGGGCCAGTGCTTGCGCAAGAAGCTGCGGATGCGTTTGGCGTGGGGCGGGCCTTGACCCGCCAAAGGAACACACGATAGCGATGAGCGCAGGCCGATGCCTCACAACATCAGGTCTTGTTACACATTCGGTGTGATGGCGGCACATTTCCGCAATAGAGCGGCGGGTCAAGAGACCCGCCCCAGTTGAGGAGTTGATGGAGGCCGGCCCGCATCAGCGCTGCAGACGGCCTTCAAGCGTCTTGCCGCCCGGAAGATTGAGTTTGATGAAAGTGCCGTCTGGACGTCCGTGAAGCTGCTGGGCGATATAGCCTCGAAATCCTGACACTTTTTCCGGCGTAGCCGCCCAAAGGTTTGAAGTTTCAAACTCCCCCCCAAGCACGAAGGGTAGCTTGGGATACAGCCGCTCCCCAAAGGTCAACGGCCGATATTCCTTCTGCCATTCGCTAGCCAGCGTATATCCAGTTTCGTAGTCGTAATCACTCAGTATCAGCTCGGCCCAACCCTCCATCGACTCAGCGACGCGCGATCTTTCCCCGGTCTCTGGATCGAACTTGATGATATGGCTTTCTTCCACCGCGTACTGTCCGCCAAAGATATCCTGGGCAAAGAAATCGAGACCGGCACCGAGTTCGCCGTAATTGGCTCGCCAACCATCAGCGCGATTCCAACTAACAAAATCGAATGGGGCACCTTGATCAACACCGAACACCTGCAACGCGCTCTCAAAGGCCAGGAATCCATTTCGCCGCTGCAACAGCGGTAACACGAGGCCAGCACAGCGAGCGGGAATCGCCTGTTGAAGCCTAGCCTCAGCAACTTCGACCGCAGTGAATGGAAGGGCACCGATGCGAGCCAATTGCGCTACAAAATCACTCACTTAGCTAGCCTCCAAAAATAAATCGCACCCATGTCCCATTGGGCAATCCTCGACAGCGATTGCCAATCGCGGAACCCAGACCACGGTTGGCGCGTCTCGGGATCGAGAGGATAGACGGAGCAATGACCTTTGACGGATGTCCAGGCTTCGTGTCCAGGCGTCGTGTCCAGCTTTTTAGTCGGTCCAGGCGTCTTGGTCGCGCAGGCCCGAGGACCAACAGAACCCATGACTTCATTGCATTCACGGAGTAGTTGCGGCGAACGACAACAACAGAGCGGCGGGTCAAGAGATCCGCCCTACCTAGCTGCAGCAACGGGCAGTCAGGAAACCTTTGTTTGAGGGCGTTCTTGACTCGCCTTTCCGTAAGCATGCGATGCCACGCAAAGTCCCGCGGCGTTTAGCGCTACGGCTGCAGCTCGGCGCTCTTCTTCAATCTCAAGCAACCACATCGTGTTTGGCCCGCACGCTTTGACCACTCCAGGAAGATTGCCACCCAGCGCCGCGCTCACTTTCTCGAATCTCGACTGATCCAGCACGTTCACATTGAATACATCGTACAGGTAGCCGCGGCATGTGCCCCACATCTTTGCGCGAGACCAACGAGAAACCCGTTCGTCGTCCCCAAAAAGATTCCTCAACCCGTGCGAGGGTCGGCCACAGATCACCCCCATGCCGAACCCGATATCCTTCGGCGAACAACTCTCGTACGCGTAGCCGTAATCGATAGGCGACAGCGCTTGCAGCTTCTCGACCACATGTACTGTCCATTCCGAGATTTGATCACTACCACAACCAACACCTTCGACCGCACGGGCAACCACCACATCGGTACCGGCTGACAGGCTGAGTGAGAGGCCCCAGCCGTCGAATGGAGTCGAGGAGTGAGAGTTCGTACCGCCTTGTGCGGACTGCACACTGCCCAAAGCAATCGATGCAACAAGTGCATCGCGCTTCTTAGGCGCCTTCTTCCACCTTCCCGATGGCCCTCCGACAAAAGTTGCGGTCACTCCAGCCTCTTCCAGGAAGCTCGCGCAAAAGTCTGCCCAGCTGGCAGGCGAGGTTTCCTTTAGGAAATCAATGAACAAGAACTGGAATCGGTTGATCATGCGCCCCTCCAAACTAGATCTTGCAGCACTTAGGCGTAATTCGAATCTTTCCCGGCTTAGATCCAGAACCCAAGTTTCCAAGTCCGGTTCGGGCTCTATTGGCTAGATCCTGCGGCGAATCAGTAGGTGATGGAACTTCAACAACGTCGATGGGTCCCATCACAGCGCTCACCACAGACATCCGGCCGATACTTCGGATCATCCTTGCGCCTTGCAAGGGTTCGTATGGCAATGTTGATTCCGACTCTTATGTACATTCCCGAACATGCCATTATCTGGGCGATCTGCTCGGATCTCCTTGCACGGCCTCTGCCCCCAGTCTTTTGCCCTTTCCCCTTGACCTCGCATCCGCACACATTGCGAGTTGGTGTCTTCTTCTTTAGCCCATTTGGATCTGAGAAATACAGCGGAGCCGAATCGACATCGGCGAAAGTCTGTGCACTTGTTGTCAACCCAACCGGATCAGACTGCAGATACCGTCCACTTCCCGCTTCATAGTTCCCGCGGATTTGCTTCCGCGGATTTGGACACCCACCATTTAGGTGGCCGGCGCAAAGATCAATCGCGGTAGGGCCGCCGGTCACCCGGCGCCCCCCGCACAGATCCGGACGTGCGCTGCTAACGCATCCGGCTCTTGCATCGAGTTAGAACGCGAAGCGTTGGTTCGGATACGGGTGGACGATT
>NZ_JACYTR010000044.1 GCF_014841215.1 Pseudomarimonas arenosa | reverse complement strand
GCTCGCGGATTCTCTCGTTTCGACACGATCCGCACCGTCATCTTCTTGATCGCGGGCAAGCTCAACTTCCGAGCTGTTAACCCGCATGCTACCTAACTTACCCACTCAGAATTCAACAGAGCCGTATTTGTTGGGCCGCAGTACCTGCTGACCGTCCGTCACGGCGCATCGGTGAGTTATGCGCCGGCGCGGGCGCGCTGTGAGCGCGAACCAGATGTGTTGGGTCTGGGCCCAAGCTATGGGCTGTATGCGGTGATGGATCTGATCGTCGACAACTTCATGCCGATCGTGCGCAATTTTCAGGACGAGCTGGAGAAGCTTGAGCAGGCCATCTTCAGCAAGCGCTTCCACCAGTCGACCATTCACAAGTTGTACGAGCTGAAACGCGAGCTGGTCACCCTGCGGCTAGCGGTTTCACCACTGCAAGACATTCTCAACCAACTGATGTCCTTGCACCCGGGGCTGATCCGCGATGAGGTAAGGCCCTACTTTCGCGACGTATTCGACCACGCCGTTCGCGTAAACGAAGCCACCGACACGATGCGCGAGATGCTGACCGCGGCGATGAGCGTGAATCTGGCTCTGGCCACGATGCAGCAGGGTGAAGTGGTGAAACGCCTGGCGAGCTGGGCCGGTTTGCTCGGCGTGCCGACCCTGGTGGCCAGCTGGTACGGCATGAACTTCGTGCATATGCCGGAGCTGGCCGGCGAGTACAGCTATTGGGTATTGATCGGGCTGACCTTCAGTACCTTGATCGCCTTGTACATCGTGTTCAAGCGAGCTCGCTGGCTGTAGCAACACCTTTCCGCGCCGGCACGGTTTCCCAGCACACGAGCTAGCCCGGATATTTCATGAGGAGGCGCGGATGATCACCGAGGACTTTGCGTCGAGTGCAAGGCGCGACGAGCGCAAGTGGTGGGCCCACTAGCCGCGCACCAGCTGCAGACAGATCAGCCCCAGGCCAACCATTACCGCACCACCGACCCGCAGGTTGCTGGTCGGCAGTTGCTGAATCTGCTCAGCCATGCGTTTCCAGGCGTTCGGCCCGGCCAGCAGAAACAGCCCCTCGATCACCAGCATCAGGCACAACGCGGCGAGCAGATCCTCACTCATACCTGACTAGTGTTCCGCTCGCGGCGCTGACGATCAGCGACGCGGCGCGCTGGATTGTTCGAAGTAACGCAGGAAGTCGCTGTTCTTATCCAGCACCAGCACCCCCTGACCATCGCTGAAGCTGTTGCGGTAGGCTTCCAGGCTACGGTAGAAAGCATAGAACTCAGCCCGCTGCTCGTAGGCCTTGGCATAGATCTCAGCCGCGGTCGCATCGCCTTCACCGCGCAGGCGCTGGGCATCCCGTTCGGCCTCCGCGATGATCACGGCGCGCTGACGATCAGCATTGGAACGAATCGTTTCCGATTGCTCGACACCCTCTGCGCGCAGCTCGTTGGCCACGCGGAAGCGTTCGGCGCGCATACGGTCGAACACCGAGCCGACCACCAGGCTGTCTTCCGGCAGGTCGATTCGCTTGATGCGCACGTCAACGATCTGCACGCCCAGGCTCTCGGCCGAGCGATTGGCCACGCTGACGAATTGCTCGGCTAGATTGTTGCGCTCGCCAGCCACCACATCTTTCAGCGGGCGCTGGTTGATCTCATTGCGGATGGCTTCTTTCACGATGGGCGACATCCGCTGCATGGCATTCACTTCCATGCCGGCGGTGGCTTGGTAGAACTTGCGCACATCCGCAATGCGCCACTTGACGAAGAAGTCGACATTGACGTCTTTCTTCTCCGAAGTGAGGTAGCGCTCGGGCTCCCCATCCAGGCTGAGGATACGGCGATCAAACTTCAACACGTTCTGCACAAGAGGCAGCTTGAAGTGAATGCCGGGCTTGATATCGGATTCGACAATGCGTCCAAACTGGAAGCGCAGGCCGACCTCACTCTCGCGGATCTGGTAGACCGAGTCCATGCCCAGAAAGGCGACCACGATCAGCAGAATCGGTAGCATTGCTCTCATCGGCGGGGTTCTCCTCGGCTGCCGCGCTCAGGGCGGCGCGTATCGCGCTCGGCTGACGGCGCGCTGACAGTCATTGAAGGCAGGGCCGTGTTGGCTGCCGGCAGCCGCGACATCGGTGCGTTGCCGGCACCGCCCCCATCCATCGGCAGATACAGCACGTTGCCGCCATCGCCTGCGTACACCTTGCGGTTACGCCCCAGAATGTCCTGCATGGTTTCCAGGTAGAGCCGCTGGCGTGTCACCTCCGGCGCCTTGGCGTATTCATCGGCCAGCAGAGTGAAGCGACGCGTATCGCCTTCGGCTCGAGCGATGGACGTTTCCTTGTAACCTTCAGCCTCTGCTCGAATCCGCGCTGCCTCACCACGCGCTTCGGGCACCACCTTGCTGGCATAGGCTTCAGCCTCGCTCTCGATGCGCTCGCGGTCTTCACGAGCACTGATGGCGTCGTCGAAGGCTTCGCGCACTTCGGAGGGTGGTCGCGCGTTCTGCATGTTGAACACCGAGACCGACAAGCCGGTCTTGTAGCTGTCGAGGCTGGCCTGCAGACGTTTGCGAGCATCGGCCGCCAAGGCGGCACGTTCGCCGGTCAGAACCGAATCCATCAGGCTGGAGCCGATCACATCGCGAACGGCAGACTCGGCAGCCTGCTTCAGTGTGGCGTCGGGCTCACGCGCGCCAAACAGGTAAGCCTGAGGATCATTCACCAGGTACTGAACATTGAATTCAATCTGGACGATGTTTTCGTCGGCGGTCAGCATGCGCACCTGATCGGTGACGCTGCGCAGTTGCGTGACATCGACCTTGGTCACCGACTCCAACGGACGCGGCAACTTGAAGTTGGGACCGGGATCCATGATCCGCTCGAACTTGCCAAAGCGCAGCACTACACCGCGCTGGCGCTCGTCGATCATCACCCAGGCATCGAGCACGAACCAGATGGCCAGAAGGCCGCCGATGATCAGCCACAGATTGGGCCCGCCACGCCCTTCGCGACCAGCGCTGCCGCCACCACCACCACCGAATACTCGCCCCATGCTGTTCTTGAGACGGTTGAGAAAAGCTTCGACGTCGGCGCCTTGGCCTTCCTGATCCTTCCAGGGATCCTTCTTGCCGCCGCCTGGCTCATTCCACGCCATCTTGATACTCCGCTTCCCTGAGCGGCCTCCACAAGCGGCGGCCGTCCTGATTAACATTGGCTGATCTTGGCGATCGAACGCTTCGCCCTGCGATGCACTGCAGCGAAGACGAACACCCGCCTCGGTTCTGAGCACTTGGGGTCGACCCAGCGCAATTACAAGCGCCGCATTCTAGCCCGAACCCCGTGTCGGCTACACAAAGCCCGATTGCAGCAGTCGATGCAAGTGCCAAGCGAGGGCCTACACTTCCGCATAACAGGGTCAGCCCCAGTCGTCCACCGCTGCGGCGCGCAGCTCCAGCTGATCGATACAGGACTGCCCCAGCGCGCCCTCCTGACTGAACAGCTGCATTGCCTGACGCTGCGGCAGGTCGAGCTGCAGGCGCCAGCCCTGCTCGTCGTGCCGCTCGTCGCGAACCGCCCCCAGATTGTACAAACGGGCCCGCAGGCGGCCCGCGGAGTTGGGAATCTGCAGCCAGGCATTGACCTGGACTTCGCTGAAGCGGCGCCCCAGAGCGTCGAGTAGCTGATCGAGGCCGGCACCGCTACGCGCCGAAACGAAGGCTCGACGCGCCTGAGCAGATTCGTCGAGGTCGATGCGCGGCTGCCCATCCTCGATCAGATCGATCTTGTTGTAGACCAGCAACTGGGGAATATCCGCCGCATCGATCTCACTCAACACCTGGTTGACCTGCTCGATGCGCAGGTCGCGCTGCGGGTCGGCCGCATCCACGACATGCAGCAGCAGGTCAGCTTCACGCGCTTCTGACAGAGTGGAACGAAATGCCGCGACCAGATCATGCGGAAGGTCGCGAACGAAACCAACGGTGTCGGCCAGGGTAATCGGCCCGCAGCGCAGGCCATCGAGGCGACGCACGGTCGGGTCGAGGGTGGCGAACAGCTGGTTCGCCGCATAGGCCTCGGCGCCAGTCAAGGCATTGAACAAGGTCGACTTGCCGGCATTGGTGTAGCCGACCAGGGCCACGCGCGGGATCTCGTTGCGCACCCGCGCACGGCGCATCTGCTGGCGTTGGGCAGCCACTTTTTCCAGCCGCCGCTGCAGCATGTCGACGCGCTTGGCCAGCAGGCGACGATCGGTTTCGAGCTGGGTTTCGCCCGGGCCGCGCAAACCAATCGAACCACCGCGCTGGCGCTCCAAGTGGGTCCAGCCACGCACCAGACGGGTGGCCATGTGGCGCAGTTGCGCCAGCTCAACCTGCAGTTTGCCTTCATGCGACTGCGCACGCAGGGCAAAGATATCCAGAATCAGGCCGGTGCGATCCACCACACGCCGCTCCAGCAGGCGCTCAAGATTGCGCTCCTGCACCGGACTCAAGGTGTGGTTGATCAGCACCAGATCGGCGCCGGTGGCCGCGCACATCGACTTGACCTCGTCGGCTTTGCCACTGCCAATCAAGAGAGCCGGGTTGGCGCGCTCGACGCGTGCGGGCAGGGTCGCTACCACCTGGGCACCGGCTGAGCGTGCCAGTTCAGCAAATTCGTCGAGAATTTCCTGATCGAATTGGCCGGGCGGATGCGGCTGAATCAAAAGCGCGGTTTCCCCGCGCCGAGAACGTTCAAACAATGGCTTTCACTTTGACCGCCTGGCGCGGCCGCGGCGCCGGGCTGGGCCGGCGCACAATCAGAACTTACTCTTCACCGCCATTGCCGGCCGGCGCACCCTCGGCGCCGCCCACTCCCGGCGTACCCATGCGCACATTGCGCGCCGGTACAACGGTGGAGATGGCGTGCTTGTAGACCATCTGGCTGACCGTGTTGCGCAATAGCACAACGAACTGGTCAAACGATTCGATGGTGCCCTGCAGCTTGATACCGTTGACCAGATAGATCGACACCGGCACGCGCTCACGACGCAGAGCATTCAGAAACGGATCCTGCAACGACTGACCCTTGGACATGTTATCTCCTGCTGATGTGTTGTTATGTGCGACCGGTCGATCCGGTCACCGTCTTCACCGCGCATCGCTCCAAACCGGAACCGCCTCGGTGACAAAACGTCTCTATGGTACACGGAGTCTGCGCTGACGGAGGGCGGATCGCCGCCAGATTCAATGCGATTGGCGCTCAATGGCGCAGAAAATCCCCCACCCGGCTCAGCAGACGCTCAGCCTCGGTCAGTGGATTGACCCAGAACGCATCGAGTTCGGAGCGCAACCAGGTCAACTGGCGTTTCGCCAGCTGGCGGGTGGCCGCCACCCCGCGCGCCTTCAGTTCGGGCAGCAAGGCCGGGGCGTCCAGCGCCTGCCAGACTTGCCGATAGCCCACGGCGCGCATGGCCGGCAGATCGGCATGATTGCGCGGCTCGGTGCGCAAGGCACGCACCTCATCGATCAGGCCCTGGGCCAGCATCTGCTCAAAGCGAAGCTCGATCCGCTGATGCAAGAGCGAGCGGTCGTCGGGGGCCAGCACCAGCTTCAGGCATCGAAACGGTCGCACGCGGCGACCCTGCTCGCTCTGCCACGTGCTCAGGGCCCGGCCGCTGACCCTGAACACCTCGATCGCGCGCAGAATGCGCTGCGGATCGGTGGGCCGAATTCGCTGAGCCGCCAGCGGGTCAATCCGCTGCAATTCCTGATGCAGGGCGGCAATGCCGCGCTCGTGCAGCTCGGTCTGCAGCGTCGCCCGGGTGTCCGGGTCTGACTCCGGCATCGGCGACAGGCCATCCAGCAGGGCGCGAAAATACAGGCCAGTGCCGCCGACCAGAATCGGCAGCCGACCACGGCCGGCAATATCGACAATCAGGCGCTCGGCATCGCGCGCGAAGTCGGCCGCGCTGTAGGGCTGCCAGGGCTCGCGCAGGTCAATCAGATGATGCGGTATGCCCGCCCGCTCGGCCAGATCAGGTTTGGCCGCCCCGATATCCAGTCCACGATAGACCAGGGCCGAGTCGACACTGATGACCTCACCATCCAGACGCTGAGCAAGTGCAATCCCGGCGGCGGTCTTGCCCGACGCCGTTGGCCCCATCAGCGCAATGACCGCGGGACGCGCGCTCATCGGCGACTGCCCGAGGCGCCGTCAGGCATGGACAAGCGCCGGTTTTCCGGCACGATGCCGGGATGAATGCTCGCTCTCATGGCGCAATGGTATTGGATCATCTGCGTGCGCGGCTGGCCGAGCGGCCGGCCGGGCCGCTGTACCTGGGGTTCAGCGGCGGCCTCGATTCATGCGTGCTGGCGCATGCCCTGGCGCGCCTGTTGCCCCCCGGCGCGCTGAGCTTGTTGCATGTTGACCATCAGCTGCACGCCGATTCGGCTACCTGGGCCGATCGAGCCGAGCGCTTCGCCCAGCGCCTGGGTGTCGGCTTTCGGCGATTGCCGGTTCAGGTCAATCGCGCCGCCGGCCTGGGCCTGGAAGGCGCAGCACGCGCGGCGCGCTACGCCGCATTCACCGAGGCCACTCCGCCTGACGCGCTGATCGCCCTGGCCCATCATCGCCAGGATCAGGCCGAAACCCTGCTGCTGCAGCTGATGCGCGGCGGCGGCAGCGGCGCCATGGCCGGCATGCGCGCGCTGCGCCGCTTCTCCGATCAGCGCTGGATCTGGCGCCCACTGCTGGATCTCGATCGCAGCCGCTTGCGGGCCTATGCCGTGGCCGAACAGATCGACTGGCTGGAAGACCCTGCGAACACCGATCTTGGCCTCGATCGCAACTGGATTCGCCATCGCGTATTGCCAGTTCTGAGCGAACGCTGGCCGCACGCTGACCGGCTGCTGTCCAGCGCAGCCGAGCGCTTGCGGGCCGAGAGCGAGGATCGTGAACGACTGGCCGAGCAGCGGCTGGCCGCCGCCGCCACCCTGGCGCCGGAGGTCAGGCGCTGGCCAGTCTGGAACGGACTCGATCGCTTCGCCCTGGGCGAGGTGCTGCGTGCTTGGTGCCGTCGACTCGGCTTTGCCGTGCCGCCCGCCAGTCTGATCGCGCGCCTGCATCAGCAGCTCGTTGCGAGCGCGGATTCATCGGCCGATGATCATTTTCGTTTGATCTGGTCGGGCTACGAACTGCGCTGCTATCGCGACCTGCTGCGACTCGCCGAACCCAGCCCGCCGTTGCAGCTGAGCGACTGCGACTGGAGCGGCCTTGAGCCCTGCGACTTGCCCGGCGGCGGCCGACTGAGCCTGGAACCGCCCGTCACGGCGGCGCAGACCTGGCGGGTCAGCGCCCGTCATGGCGGCGAGCGGCTGCTTCTGCCCGGCCGGACCCACCACAGCTCATTGAAGAAGTGCCTGCAGGCACTGGGCCTGCCGCCCTGGGAGCGCGAACAGATCCCCCTGCTCTGGAACACCGACGGCGAACTGCTGGCAGCAGGCGATGTACTGCTCTCTGCGTCGTTGGAAGCGTGGCTGCAGCGCCATCAATGCCGTCTGCGCTGGGTTGCGGCGCAGAAAGTCTCGGACGAACCGGGCAGAGCCGGCTAGAATAGGCGGGTTTTGTCTCCGCCCAGGCCCCGACCGTGAACGCTAAGCCACTGAAATACAAGCGAATACTTCTTAAACTAAGCGGTGAAGCCCTGCTCGGCAAGCTCGACTACGGCATCGACCCCGAGGTCTTGCAGCGTCTGGCGCGGGAAATCCAGGAAATCAGCCGCGCCGGCTGCCAGGTGGGCGTGGTGATTGGCGGCGGCAATATCTTCCGCGGCGCCGGACTGGCTGCTGCCGGCATGGATCGGGTCACCGGTGACCATATGGGCATGCTGGCCACGGTGATGAACGCCCTGGCCATGCAGGACGCGCTGGAAAAGCTCGGCGCCTACGCCCGGGTGATGAGCGCGCTGAAAATCAATGAGGTGTGCGAAGACTTCATTCGGCGCCGTGCCATCCGGCATCTGGAAAAAGGTCGGATCACGATTTTCGCCGCCGGCACGGGCAATCCGTTCTTCACCACCGACTCCGCCGCCGCCCTGCGCGCAGTGGAAATCGGTGCTGAGCTGATGCTGAAAGCGACCAAGGTCGACGGCGTTTACGACAGCGACCCGAAGAAAAACCCCGAGGCCAAGCGCTACGCGCGGCTGAGCTATGAGGACGTCATCACCCGCGATCTGCGGGTGATGGATACCGCAGCCATCGCGCTGTGCCGCGACTACGCCATTCCGCTGCGCATCTACGACATGGCGCAGCCGGGCGACCTGATGCGCATCGTGCAGGGAGAGGACATCGGCACCTTGGTTCACACCCGCGACCGCCTCAACTAGTGGCAGCGTGCCGCCCCGCCCGCCTCGGGTGCGGCGACGACAGTTGCCACGTATGATTCCGGCCCACGGCTAAACGCTCACTGATGGAGCTACGCATGATCAACGACATCCAGAAAGACGCGCAGACGCGCATGCACAAGAGCGTCGAGTCGCTCCGGCACGATCTCACCAAGCTGCGCACCGGACGCGCCAGCACTGCCCTGGTCGACAGCCTGAAAGTGAACTACTACGGCTCGGATGTACCCCTGTCGCAGGTCGCCAATGTGGCAATCGCCGACGCCCGCACCCTGACCATCACGCCGTGGGAAAAGAACATGGTGCAGGCGGTCGAGAAAGCGATCTTCGCGTCCGATCTCGGACTGACGCCGAATACCGCCGGCCAGATCATCCGCATCATCCTGCCGCCGCTCACCGAGGAGCGCCGCAAGGAGCTGTCCAAGCACGTGTCGCATGAGGGCGAGAACGCCAAGGTGGCCATTCGCAACATTCGTCGCGATGCCATTCAACACGTCAAGGAACTGCTGAAGAGCAAGCAGATCACCGAAGACGAAGAGCGCAAGGCCGAAGACGACATTCAGAAGCTGACGGATCGCTTCGTTAAGGACGTCGATGGCGTGGTGAAGGCCAAAGAAGACGAGCTGATGGCAGTCTGAGGCACTGCCTGGGTGAACGCTTCTGGATCGGCAGGCAGTATGCCGCCTCGTCATATCGCCATTGTCATGGATGGCAATGGCCGTTGGGCCAAGGCGCGGCATCGGCCGCGCACCATCGGCCACCGGGCAGGCGCGCGCGCGGTCAATCGCTGCATCGACTGGTGCCTGGACCGTGGCATCGAAGCGCTCACCCTGTTCGCCTTTTCCAGCGAGAACTGGCAGCGACCTCAGGACGAAGTCAGCGCCCTGATGCAACTGTTCATGCGGGCACTGGATCGCGAGGTCGAAGAATTGGCCAGGCGCGGCGTGCGGCTGCGCTTCATCGGCGAGCGCCAGGCATTCAGCGACCCGATTCAGCAGCGCATGCAACGCGCCGAACAGCACACCGCGAGCGGCACACACCTGCAGCTCAACATCGCCGCCAGCTATGGCGGGCGCTGGGACATCGTGCAGGCCTGCCGCCGACTGGCCGCCCAGGTGGCCAACGGCGAACTGCAGGTCGCGCACATCGATGAGCCGCGGCTCAGCCAGGCGATGTGTCTGGCTGATCTGCCGCCGCCCGACCTGTTCATCCGCACTGGCGGCGAGCAACGCATCAGCAACTTCTTGCTGTGGCAGATGGCCTACACCGAGCTGTACTTCACCGATGCCTTCTGGCCCGACATGGATGCCGCCGAACTGGATCGGGCGATGCATTGGTTCAACACTCGCGAACGTCGCTTCGGCTTGATCAGCGAGCAACTGAAGGCAGGAGCCGCGTCATGAAACAGCGAGTGCTGACCGCCCTGGTGCTGGCGCCGCTGGCGATCATGGCCGTGCTGTACATGCCCACCGGCGTGTTCATGGCCCTGATCTCGATTCTGTTGCTGGCCGGCATCTGGGAATGGGGCCTGCTCGCCGGCTTGCGCAAGACCTTGCACCGAGCCCTGGTGGTGGCGATCAACGCCGTGCTTCTGGCGGCGCTGGCCTGGGCTGATTGGAATGACCTTGCGCGCCAGTTGATCGTGGTCGGCCTGATCTGGTGGATACTGGCCGCCCTGTGGCTGACCAAGCCGGAGATCGGTAAAGCTCGCAATCGCGGCAACGCCTTGATCAAGCTGACCATCGGCACCGTGCTGATCGTGCCGGCCTGGAGCGGCGCCGCCCTGCTGCATGCTGAACAACCGAACGGCCCGGGCTGGCTGCTGTACGCCGTGATGCTGGTCTGGGCCGCAGATACCTTTGCCTATTTCGTCGGCAGCCGTGTCGGTGGCCGCAAATTGGCGCCGAGCATCAGCCCGGGCAAGACCTGGGCCGGATTCTTCGGCGGTCTGGCCGGCGTCATGCTGGTCGCCAGTGCCGCCATGCCCCTGCTGGGAGTGGGCTGGCATCAATGGCTGCCGATGGCCGCCCTGGCCTTGCTCACCGGGCTGGTCTCGGTGCTCGGTGACCTGTTCGAGTCGCTGATGAAGCGTCAGGCCGGCGCCAAGGACTCGGGCGACCTGTTGCCCGGGCACGGCGGGGCATTGGATCGCCTGGACAGCCTGATTGCCGCCCTGCCGGTATTCGCCCTCGGCAAGCTCTGGTTGGGTTTGTGACTGACAGCATGACATCGGTGGCCGTGCTGGGCGCCACCGGCTCGATCGGTCGCAGTGCCCTGGATGTGATCAGCCGGCACCCGCAGCGTTACCGCCCATACCTGCTGAGTGCCGGACAGCAGGTCGACAAGCTGATCGAGCTATGCGCCGAGCATCGGCCGCGTCATGCGCTGATTGCCGATGCGACGCTGTTTTCCGCCCTGCGGGCCGGCTTATCGGCGCGCGGCCTCAGCACCGAGGCGCATGCTGGCCCGGTGGCCTTGGCCGAGCTGATGGCCGACCCGGCCTGCGACACCGTGATCGCCGCCATTGTCGGTGCCGCCGGCATGCCTTCGGCCCTGGCTGCTGCCCGCGCCGGCAAGCGCATCCTGCTGGCCAACAAGGAATCAGTGGTCATGGCCGGCGATCTATTGCGCGCGGCCTTGGACGAGGGCGGCGGCGAGCTGCTGCCGGTGGACAGCGAACACAATGCGATCTTCCAATGCCTGCCGACCGGCTCGCGTAACGCCGGATTGCGACCGGATATCCGCCGCATCGTACTCACCGCCAGCGGCGGTCCGTTTCGTGGCCGCTCACGCGACAGCCTGCGCGAGGTGACGGTCGAACAAGCCTGCGCGCATCCGAACTGGTCGATGGGACAGAAAATTTCGGTGGATTCGGCCAGCCTGATGAACAAAGGCCTGGAGGTCATCGAGGCACACTGGCTGTTCAATCTGCGCGCCGAGCAAATCGAGGTGGTGGTGCACCCGCAGAGCATCGTGCACTCCTTGGTGCATTACATCGACGGCAGCACCCTGGCCCAGCTTGGCAACCCGGATATGCGTACCGCCCTGGCCTACGGCCTGGCCTGGCCGGAGCGGATCGACGCCGGGGTCGCTGAACTCGACCTGGTGCGCCTCAGTCGACTCGACTTCGAAGCACCCGACCTGCAGGCCTTCCCCTGTTTGCGGCTGGCCTTCGAGGCCTTGCGCCATGGCATCGGTGGTACCACGGTATTGAATGCAGCCAACGAAGTGGCGGTTTCAGCCTTCCTTCAGCGCCAACTGGGTTTCCTCGACATCGCCGAGGTCATCGAATCGACCTTGAATGCGGTTTCACTGGAGGCCGGATCTTGCGTTGAAACCCGGCTACAACTGGACCAGAAGGCGCGACAATGGGCGCAGGCTGACATCAGCCGGCGCAAGTAAGCAGAACGAGGCAGTTTCATGAGTGAGTTTTTCGGCTCGGTGTGGTGGTTGATCGTCGCGCTCGGCGTGCTGGTCACCTTTCACGAGTTTGGCCACTACTGGGTGGCGCGTCGCTGCGGCGTCAAGGTACTGCGCTTCTCGGTCGGCTTCGGCACACCGTTGTGGCGGCGCCTGGGCAAGAACGGCACCGAATTCGTGGTCGCCGCCCTGCCCTTGGGCGGCTACGTCAAAATGCTCGACGAACGCGAAGGCGAGGTGAAACAAGCCGAGTTGCCGCAGGCGTTTACTCAGAAATCGGTCTACCAGCGCTTTGCCATTGTCTTTGCCGGCCCGCTGTTCAATCTGATCCTGACCCTGTTCTTGCTCTGGGCCATGTTCCTGATCGGCAAGGGCGACTACTCACCCACCGTCGGTCGCACCAGCGGCATCGCCGAGCAGGCCGGGCTGCTGCTGGATGACCGCATCCTCAAGGTCGATGGCAAAGAGGTGCCGACCTGGACCCACCTGAATATCGAGCTCACCGCAGCGGTCATGGATCGCCGCGCGCTGGATCTGCAGGTTGCCGACGCCGACGGCGCCATACGACAGGTCGAGCTCGGCCTGGACAGCATCGACCCGGCGCTGGAAGAACGCCAGGCGATGCGCAAGGTCGGCCTGATGCCGCGCCAATGGATGCTGCCGCCAATTGTCGGGGAAGCAGTCAAGGACGGCGCTGCGGCCGAGGCCGGGCTGCGCGCCGGTGATCGGATCATCTCCATCGACGGCCAGGCCATCGACTTCTTTGACCGCATCGGCAGCGTGCTCAATGCGCGTGAGGACGGCGGTGCTGCGGTCACCCTGGTGGTCGAACGCGATGGCGGGCGACTGGACTTCCAGCTGCAGCCGAAAGCCGAATCAGCGAGCGACGGCAGCAAGGTCTGGCGGGTAGGCATTGCGCCAGATCGCCAATCGGCAAAACATGACGTCGTGCTGAGCTACGGGCCGATCGACGCCATCGGGGCATCGTTCAAGGAGACCTACGAGCTCGGCGCCGCCACTCTCGGCATGCTGAAACGCATGATCGTTGGGTTGGCCAGCCTCAACAATCTCTCCGGGCCGATTTCCATCGCTCAGTTTGCCAATGCCTCGGCCCAGACCGGGGTCGCCGGCTTTCTGTTTTTCCTCGCCGTGCTGTCGCTCAGCTTGTGCATCATGAACCTTCTGCCAATCCCGATCTTGGACGGCGGTCATTTGCTGTATTACCTTATCGAGATGATAAAAGGCAGCCCGGTCAGCGAGCGCATGCTGGTTGCCGGGCAATATGTGGGCTTGGTCTTTCTCGCCGGTTTGATGGGCCTGGCCTTCTATAACGATATCGTGCGGCTCGTGAGTTGATTCGCCCCAGCTTGCTTCGCACCTTTCCACTTCGGACGTGACAATGAAAAGAATAGCCGCTGCCATCTTGTTGGCGCTTGCCTGTGCGCCTGCCAGTTCACTGGCCCAGTCGAACACTTTTGACCCGTTTACCGTCTCCGATATCCGGGTCGATGGTCTGCAACGCATCTCCAGCGGCACGGTATTCACCTATCTGCCCATCGAGCGAGGCGATGTGGTGGACAAGTCCCGCGCCGCCGAAGCGATTCGCGCCCTGTTCCGCACCGGCTTCTTCAACGATGTATCGCTGTCACGCCAGGGCGACATTCTGGTGGTGCAGATCACCGAGCGTCCGGCCATCAATCAGATCATTCTGAGCGGCAACAAGGACATCAAGAGCGAAGAGCTGCTGAAGGGCCTGAAAGACATCGGCCTGTCCGAAGGCGAAACCTTCGACCGTCTGCAGCTCGAGCGGGTGACCCAGGAGCTGGTCCGGCAGTACAACAATCGCGGCAAGTACAACGTCTCGATTGACACTTCGGTGTCTGATCTAGACCGCAATCGCGTTGACGTCACCATCAACGTCAAGGAAGGCAAAGCGGCCAAGATCAAGCACATCAATATCGTCGGCAACGAGACTTTCAGCGATGAGGAGATTCTCGATAGCTGGGAATCGGACACCACCAACTGGCTGAGCTGGTATCGTCGTGACGACCAGTACTCGCGCGAAAAGCTGTCTGGCGATCTGGAAAAACTGAATTCCTATTACCTCGACCGCGGCTATGTCGACTTCAATGTCGAAAGCACTCAGGTGTCGATCAGCCCCGACCGTCGCGAGATGTACCTGACCGCCAATATTCGCGAGGGTGAGGTCTATACCGTCGACGAGGTGAAGATCAGCGGTGACACCATCATCCCGGTGGAGGAACTGAATCGCCTGGTGTTGGTGCGCAACGGCGACACCTTCTCACGCCGCCTGCTGGAGCTGACCTCCGACTCCATTACCGCGGTGCTGAGCAATATCGGCTACGCCTTTGCCAGCGTGCAGCCGATCCCGGAAATCAACCGCGAAAAGCGTACGGTGTCGCTGAACTTCTTTGTCGAACCGGGCAAGCGCGTTTACGTGCGCCGCGTGCTGTTCAAGGGCAACACCCGTACTTCCGACGAAGTGATCCGCCGCGAGATGCGTCAGTTCGAAGGCATGTGGTTCTCGCAAGCGGCGATCGACCGCTCGAAGATCCGTCTGCAACGGCTCGGCTTCTTCGAAGACATCAGTATCGAAACTCCGGCAGTCACCGGCACCGACGATCAGGTCGACGTGGTGATCAGCATGAAGGAGCGCACCTCGGGCAGCTTCGTGTTCGGCCTCGGCTACTCGCAGCTCTCCGGCCTGATCACCTCGGTGTCGGTGCAGCAGAACAACTTCTTCGGCACCGGCAATCGCGTTGCCTTTACGGTGCAGAACAACGACTTCGTCAAGCGCGTCGACTTCTCCTACCTCGACCCCTATTTCACCGATGACGGGGTGTCGCTGGGCTACAACCTGATCTACCGTGAGCTCGATTCCGGCGAACAGAACGTAGCGAGCTTCACCTCCGACAACGGCGCGCTGCAAGCGGTGTTCGGCATTCCGCTCACCGAGACCGACACCATCGGTCTGGTATTCGGCATCGACCGCAATCAGATCAATCTGTTTGACGGACGTTGCCCGGCAAACCACGTCAACACACCGCCGCCCGAGTTTGATGATGAAGGCAACGTGCTGCCCTTCCCGGACCCGCCGCCGGGCTTCATCTATTGCAATTTGAATGGCTTTGGCGCCGGTTCGCCGCAGCCTTTCATTGACTACCTCGATGCCTTGGGCAGCAAGACCTTCAATGCCTGGCGCATGGAGCTCTCCTGGGCGCGCGACTCGCGCAATGCCTTCTTCAATCCGACCCGCGGCGCCTTCCAGCGCATCGGCGCCGAAGTCACCCTGCCCGGCTCCACCGTCGAGTACTACAAGCTGAACTACCAGTTTGCGCGCTACTGGCCGCTGAGCACCAAGGTCGTGCTGCTGACCGCTGCAGAAATCGGCTATGGCGACAGCTATGGCAAGTCCTTCACCCGCGACGTGGTGTACCCCGATGGCGTGTATCCGGGCATCGAAGACGACGACACCCTGCCCGACGTTGTCACCGTTACGGCCGAGGGGCTGCCCTTCTTCGAGAATTTCTACGCCGGCGGCGTGCGCTCGATTCGCGGCTTTGAAGACAACACCCTCGGCCCAACTTTCACGTCGCCGTTCAGCTCGTTCCGCCAGCCCTTGGGCGGTTCGTTCAAGACCACCGGCACCCTGGAGCTGATCTTCCCCACCTTGCTCGATTCCGACACCACGCGAGTCTCGGCGTTCTTTGATTTCGGCAATGTGTTCGCCGATTTCGACGCCTTCGACGTCGGCGAGTTCCGCGCCTCGGCGGGTGTGGCCCTGCAGTGGCAGGCGCCGATTGGCCCGATCGTGTTGAACCTGTCGACGCCGATCAAGAAAAAGGATGACGATCAGATCGAGCGCCTGCAGTTCACCTTCGGGACTCAGTTCTAAGACCGCTCAACCACGACTCGCCCTCCATGAACGCCAAGATCAAGCCCCGCCGACGTATGCGCGGGGCTCGTCTTGCCGATGCCCCAGGCGTGGCCATGCGTGCCCTGCTCGCCGGGGCCTTGTTGTGTGGACTGGCGCTGCCAGGCCCGCTGGCGGCACAAGCCGGTAGCGAGCTGAAAATCGCTTACGTCGATATGCAGCGCCTGCTCGACGGTGCGCCGCAGATGGCAGCGGCGCGGGAGCGTCTGGCCCGGGAATTTGCCGCCCGCGATGCTGCGCTGAAGCAGGACCAGGGACGGCTGGCCAGCATGGAGACGCGCCTGCGGGAAGAAGGAGCCTTCATCCAGCGCGACGAAGCCGAACGGCTGAAACAGCAGACCGATGCCCTGCGCCGTTCAGTCGAACGCAGCCGCGAACGCATGCGCGACGAACTTACCCGGCGCACCCGCGAGGAGGCTGACCGCGCCTTTCCGGCCATCAGCGAAGCAGTCGCCGAATACGCCCGCGCCCAGGGCATCGATCTGGTGTTGACCAGTCCGGTGATCTATTACAACGCCAAGATCGATATCACCGACCGGGTGATCGACAGCCTGCGCAGCGCCGGTGCGGAATGAGCAAGTCGCTGCGCCTTGCCCTGTCCGAGTTGGCCGAGCGATTCGGGCTCGAGCTGGTCGGCGACGATCACGCCATCGACGGTGTGGCCACCCTGCTGCGAGCCAGCGGCAATGAGGTCGCGTTTCTGGCCAACCCCGCTTATCGCAGTCAACTGGCCGACACCCAAGCCGGCGCCGTGGTGGTTGCCGAGGCCGACCGAGGCGCCGTGCCTGGCCGCTGCCTGGTCAGCCGCAACCCCTACGCCGACTTTGCGCGGATCGCCGCGCTGTTCGAAGCACGGCCGACCCTGCGCTCAGGCGTCCATCCCAGTGCCGTGGTCGATCCTCAGGCCACGATCGATCCGACGGCCGAGATCGGCCCGCACTGCAGCATAGGGCCGGGTACGCGGGTCGGCGCTGGTGTCCGGCTCGGCCCTGGCTGCATCATCGGGGAAGACTGTGAGCTTGGCGCCGGCAGCGAACTGGTGGCGCGCGTGGTGCTGGTGCGTCGCGTGCGACTGGGCCGGCGCTGTCTGATTCACCCCGGCGCCGTATTGGGGGCCGATGGCTTTGGCCTGGCATTCGACCAGGGCACCTGGCTGAAGGTGCCGCAGCTCGGTGGGGTGCGCCTCGGCGATGACTGCGAGGTCGGCGCCAATACCACCATCGATCGCGGCGCCCTGGACGACACCGAGCTGGAAGACGACGTGCGTCTGGACAACCAGATCCAGGTCGGCCACAACGTGCGCATCGGTGCCCATACCGCCATCGCAGGCTGCACAGCCATCGCCGGATCGACGACAATAGGCCAATACTGCTTGATCGCTGGCGGCGTGGGGATTGCCGGTCACCTTGAGATCGGTGATCGGGTGCGGATCAATGCCATGAGTCTGGTCAGCCGCTCGCTGAGCGGCCCAGGGGAATATGCCTCAGGCACACCGATCCAGGACGTGCGATCCTGGCGCAAGAATGCGGCCCGGTTTCGTCAGCTCGACAGGCTGGCGCGGGCGATGAAAAACGAATCGAAGGACTCCGATTGATGAACGACACTGCCGCCGTACCGACAATGCCGGTCGACGTCACCCAAATCATGCAGCTTCTGCCGCATCGCTTTCCTTTTTTGCTGGTGGACCGGGTGGTTGAGCTGGAGCCGCACAAGCGGATCAAGGCAATCAAGAACGTCAGCATCAATGAGCCGTTCTTCGCCGGCCACTTCCCAGGCCACCCGGTGATGCCCGGCGTGCTGGTGGTCGAGGCCATGGCCCAGGCCGGCGGGCTGCTCACCCAGCTCAGCGCCGGTGGCAAGCCCTTGAACAGCGACCGGCTGTTCTATCTGGTCAAGGTTGACAAGGCACGTTTTTCGCGCATGGTGGTTCCGGGCGACCAGCTGGAACTCGAAGTAGTGTTGAAACGCAACCTGCGTGGCATGGCACAGTACGAATGCTGCGCCAAAGTCGGCGGCAACGAAGTCGCCAGCGCCGAGATTCTCTGCGCCGAAGGCAGGAAATCCTGATGATCCATCCCAGCGCCATCATCGACCCCAAAGCCGAACTGGACGAGAACGTCAGCGTCGGTCCGTTCAGCGTGATCGGCGCGGGCGTACAGATCGGCGCAGGGACCGAAATCGCCGGTCATGTGATCATCGAGGGCCCGACCACCATCGGCCGCGACAATCGCATCTTCGCCTTCAATTCCATCGGCGGCGAGCCGCAGGACAAAAAATACAAGGCGCAACCAACGCGGCTCGAAATCGGCGACCGCAACGTGATTCGCGAGTACTGCACGTTCAATCGCGGCACCGAGGAAGACGGTGGCCTGACCCGGATCGGCAACGACAACTGGATCATGGCCTATGTGCATATCGCCCATGACTGCCTGGTCGGCAACAGCACCATCTTTGCCAATGCCGCCTCGCTGGCCGGTCATTGCCGGGTCGACGATTTCGCCATCCTTGGCGGCTTCACCCTGGTCCACCAGTTCTGTCAGGTCGGCGCCCACGCCTTCACCGCTATGGGCAGCGTGATCAATCGCGACGTGCCGCCCTTCGTCACCGTGGCGGGAAGCTATGCCGAGCCACATGGCATAAATAGCGAAGGCCTGAAGCGGCGCGGCTTCGACAGCACCCGCGTCAGCAGCATCAAACGCGCCTACCGCACCATCTACAAATCCGGCCTCAGCCTCGCCGACGCCCGCGCACAACTCGCCGAAGCCGCCAAAGACGCCCCCGATGTCGCCTCGCTGATCGAGTTCATTGACCGCTCGCAGCGGTCGTTGGTGCGTTGAGAGCCGGGATTCGAGATTCGAGATTCGGGATTCGCGTGCGAGTCCTCGCCGGGAATTGATGTGTCGATGCTGGAATGCATCTTCAAGAGCACGAGCAAGGCGCAGTCTTCAACATGAGCGACAACCCGCTTTCTCGAATCCCGAATCCCGAATCCCGAATCCCGGCGGACGCCAAGCGTCCGCGCCGCATCGCCCTGATCGCTGGCGAGGCCTCGGGCGATCTGCTCGGGGCTGAGCTGGCCCGGGGCTTGCTCTCCCACCACCCGTCGGTGGAACTGGTTGGCGTGTGCGGCGAGGCGATGCGACGTGCCGGTGTTTCCGAGTGGTATGACTGCGAGCGCTTGTCGGTGATGGGGCTGGTGGAGGTGCTCAAGCACCTGCCCGGCCTGCTGCGCTTTCGCCGCGAGCTGCGTCAACGATTATTGGCGTGGGCGCCGGATTTGGTGGTCGGCATCGATGCGCCGGACTTCAACCTCGGCCTGGAGCGCTGGCTGAAACAGCGCGGCATTCGCACTGCACACTACGTCAGCCCCTCGGTCTGGGCATGGCGTGAGCAGCGTGCGGCCAAGATCGGTCAGAGTGCCGACCGCGTGTTGTGTCTGTTTCCGATGGAGCCGCCGATTTATCAACGTTATCAGGTCGATGCCCGCTTCGTCGGCCACCCAACTGCCCAGGCGATCCCACTGAACCCGGATGTCGCCCGCGAACGCGCCGCGCTTTCGATTGCACAAAAAGCCAAGGTGCTGGCCGTGCTGCCGGGCAGTCGCAACAGCGAGTTGCGTCGACTGGCACCGAGTTTTCTGTCCGCTGCAGCCTTGTTTCTGCGCCACCATTCCGATTGGCAGGTCGCCCTGCCCCTGGCGCGTCCGGCCTTGGCCAGTCTGATCGATCGGGCGCTGACCGACCTTGAACGCGGCGCAGCGCCCGACCCCACCGTACTCAGTGAGCGCCTGTCGCTGTCTGATATTGCCCAGCTGCGGCGGCAACTCATCATCACCGAGGGTCGCTCGTTATCGGTGATGCAGGCCAGCGATCTGCTCTTGGTGGCCTCCGGCACCGCCGCACTGGAGGGCATGCTGGCCAAGGTGCCGATGGTCGTCGGCTATCGCATTGCGCCGCTGACCCACTGGATCGTCAAACGCCTGGGACTGCTGAAGGTCGATCGCTACAGTCTACCCAACGTGCTGGCAGGCGAAGATCTGGTGCCCGAATGCATGCAGCACGACTGCACGGCGTCGCGCCTGTGCGCCGAGCTGATGGCCTGGTTGCAGGCAAGCGAACGGCGCCAGCACTACCGCGAGCGAAGTCGCGAACTGCACCAGAGTCTGCTGCCTCCCAGCGAGTCCGCCGCCGCCGTCGCGCTGAGTGATCTGCTCGCCACCGGCGAAGCGTCGTGAACAGCCCCGCACCCTACCAGGCTCGCACACCGCACGCAGGTATTGCCGGTGTCGATGAAGCCGGTCGTGGCCCCTTGGCCGGTCCGGTGGTGGTGGCCGCCGTGGTGCTCGACCCGCGCCGCCATCCCGCCGGCTTGGCCGATTCGAAGAAGCTCAGCGAAGCGCAGCGCGAGAAGCTCTACAGCGAGATCATCGAACAGGCCATTGGCTTTCACATCGTGCATGTGGATGTGGCCGCCATCGATCGACTGAACATCCTGCAAGCGAGCCTGATGGGGATGCGTGAAGCGCTGCGCGGCCTGAACATGCCCCTTGATCTGGCCCTGATTGACGGCAACAAGCTGCCTACCGATCTGCCCTGCCGGGCCGAGCCCTTGATCGCCGGCGACGATCTGGAACCGGCCATCAGCGCCGCCTCGATCCTGGCCAAGGTCAGTCGCGATCGCTGGATGACTGCCCAGCACGCAGAATTTCCGCAGTACGGCTTCGACCGCCACAAAGGCTATCCCACAGCCGCGCACCTGGATGCCTTGCGCCGCCACGGGCCTTGCCCATTGCACCGCCGCAGTTTTGCGCCGGTCAAACAGTTCGATCTGTTTGCTTCGAACGACTGCCCGCCACAGCGCTAAGCGGGTTGTGATTTGCTACCGCGGCTCGGCCTGGGCCAAACTTCAAGCGTAGTCCTGAGACTCATGTCAGAAGACTGATAGGCGCGCGCCATGGATGGCGAGCGCGGAAATCCTTCAGGATGGAAGTATTTCAGCCACCTGCTTGACGGAGCCATCGTGCGCAGAACTGAGCCCAGGCGTGATCGCTGGTTGCTGATGGCAACCATACTGCTGGTATTCGTCGGCTTGAGTCTGGTCGGTCGCTATAGCAGCCAGCCTCCAGCCCCCTTGCCCGCTGACGCCCCGGCCGATCAGTTCTCGGCCGGCCGCGCCTTCGCCCATGTGGAGCGGATCGCCCAGACCCCACACGCTGGCGGTTCGCCGGAAAACGCAGCCGTTCGCGCCTACCTGGTGGAAACCCTGCAGGCGCTCGGACTCGAAGTGGAGGTGCAACGCCAAGTAGTGACCTACCAATATTCGCGGCACCCGAGTGCGGCCAGCGTGGCCACCGTCCACAACGTGTTGGCCCGCCTTCCGGGCCAGCGCCGCGATGGCAAGCAGCTGATCCTCATGAGTCACCACGACACCCGCGAGTCGACACCGGGCGCCGGTGATGCGAGTTCCGGCGTCGCCACCTTGTTGGAGACTGCCCGTGCGCTGAGCAGTGGCGAGCGACCACGAAACGATGTGCTATTTCTGTTCACCGATGGCGAGGAAACCGGGCTGTTCGGTGCCCAGGCTTACTTCGGCCACCATCCTTCGGCGGCACGGACCGGGCTTGTTCTGAACTTCGATGCTCGTGGCAGCCGCGGACCGGTCTGGATGTTCCAGACCAGCGAACCCTCAGCGCCCTTGATCGAGATACTACAGGACGAAGTTAGCCATCCTCTGGCCAATTCACTGTCCCTGGCCGCCTACAAGCAGATCCCCAACGACACCGATCTGTCGATCGCCCTGGAAGCCGGCTTTGCCGGGATGAACTTCGCCTTCATTGACGGCTTTTTCGACTATCACCAGGCCACCGACACACCACAGAGACTTTCACTATCAACCCTGCAGCATCTCGGTGACTACGCCCTGCCATTGGCCCGCCGATTGGCCAATGAACAGCAACTGGGCGACGTTGACCTGGGCAAATCGCCTGCGCAACGCAGCTTCTTCTTTCTGCCCGGCATCGGTCTGGTCGATTATCCAGCATGGATCGATCTGCTAGCGGGGGGCTTGGTCGCACTGCTGTTGGGCTTGGCCGTGGCGCGGCTGAAGTGGGAGTCGCGTCTGTCCTGGCTCGATCTGCTGCGCGGATGGGTCACCGCCCTGCTCACCCTGGCCCTGCCCCTGCTATTGATCATCCACCTGCAGAACAACTGGTTGGGCAGCGAAAACCTGCGCGCCAGCCTGGCTCAGCTCGCGCGCAGCGAGGCGCTGTGGTGGATATTTGCCTTGCTCACACTCGGCCTGGCGATCTGGCTACAGGCCGCCGCGCACCGCGGCAAGGCCATTCTGCCCATCGCCCTGATGGCGCTCTTGTTGCTCATCACCCAGCTTCATAACGGAGACATTCACTGGCTTCCCGCCATCGGGGCGACCACCGTGCTGCTGATCGCGGCACTGGTTCTTTCGAAGCCCTTGTCATCCGTCGCGCTGGTCGCTGGCGCTGCCCTGCTGTGGCCTTTGCTGATCGGCCTGCTCGCATTCGCCATGCCCCAGGGACTCTTCCTGGTGACCTGGCCCATGTGCTTGCCTGCCATCTGGTGGGTCGTGGCCGGGCGCGACGCCCAGGCCCGCCGTGCCCTGGTCCTGGTCAGCGCCCTGATCGTGATACCGGCCGGCTTGATCCTGATTCCGTTTGCCCAATCCTTGTTCGTGATGCTCGCCCTGATGAGTGCGGCCATCGCCATGCTGTTGTTGCTGATGACCTTGCTGACTGCCCTGCCCGCGCTGTTTTGCCGCGACCTCCGCGCACCCGCTGCCGTACTCAGTCTCTGCGCAGTAACCGGGTTTGCCTGGGCCGCACTTAGCTCACCGTTCGATCAACAGCACCCTGCCCCGGCCAGCGTATTCACCGTGCAGGTCGATGGAAAAAGCTTCCGGATCAGCGACGATGCGCTACTCAGCGACTGGCATAGAGACATCCTCGGTGATGCGCCGACCACCCTCAACAGCGAACGCTACGCACCGGGCAGTCAGCGGGAAGTCTTCGCCCGAGAACTTGCACTTCCCTCGCTCGAAGGCGCTTCGATCGAACTCCGAGCGACAGCAAGCGGAGGACGGCTGGAACTGAAGGCCCCATCCGACGTGCGACAAATGAATCTCTACGTGCCGCGCAATGCATTCACCTCATGGCGAATCGATGGCAAAGCCTTACCGCCACCATCAGATCAATCTCGTTCCTGGCCGGTCTTGCGCGTCTACGCGCCGCCGCAGGAAGGTGTGCTGATCGAATTCGAGCTTGACGCCGAGGCCGTGAACGAGACCACCGAACTGGTCCTGACTTCGGTGTATCCCAAGGCCATCGGAGATCTTGCCCTACCTGCACGCCCGCCGGAGTTGATGCCCCATCCCTATACCCACGCCGATGGCGTGCTGGTGGTGCAAAGGATTGCGCTGACCCAAGCGCAACCAAGCGCAGTCAGTCACGGCGGTTTCGAGCAGCCAACGACCGACTAGCCCGGATATATCCGCGCTAGGTTTCATCAAACACCTTGTTAAGAACCTCAAGCACCTTGTCGCGCTCGATCGGCTTGCAAATGAAATACTTCGCGCCGACACCGATGGCGTCGACCACGGTACTCTCCTGACCATGCGCGGTAATGATGATCACCGGCTTGTCCGGGTAGTCATGCAAGATGCGCTTGGTGGCCTCGAGGCCGTCCATCTGCGGCATCTGGATATCCATGGTGATCGCACTGGGCTTGAGCGCCTGGGCCATGGCGACGGCTTCCACACCATTGCTGGCGGTCCCCACCACTTCGTGCCCCAGGCTTTCCAGAATCAGACTGAGGCGCTTGATCACCGCCGGCGAGTCGTCAACGATCAGGAAGGTTCGCGGTTTCATGCCATCAACTCCTCGCGCAGAATGCAGAACAGGCTGATCTCTCCGGCCTCGGCGCGACCGACGACTGCCCGAAAAACGCGCTCCCCGAATCTTATCGGGTAGTCGTCGCTGTCCACCACCTGTGGCGTGCCCATGTCGACATGATGGGCCAAATGGGTGAAATACACCGTGGCGTTGCCCACCAGGGTATTGAGAATCTCGGCGCCGACGCTGACCGCCATTCCGGTGAGTTCATGCTCGGCGAATTCCGGGCCAAAACGGCGGGTCATCTCCATCAGAAGCGGGCGATTCATTGAAAGGCCAATCTCCGCATCCAGACCGCTGCCCAATCCGATCACAGCGGTGAACTCGCCCAGATCGTTGGCGCTGATCTCACGTGACTCCGATTCAAATTCAATCGCCAGATCAAGGTGCTGGAGACAGAATGCCCGCATCACCTTGGGCAGAGGTTGCAACAGCAGGTTGGCTCGCTGCAGCGGCGAATCTTGCTCGGATACGGCGCGTGGCGTCACATAGGGCAGGCTGAACACAAAGCGGGTTCCTTTCCCGCTCACCGACTCGACCCGGTAGTCACCGTCGATTCGCTCCAGTTCAACGCGCACCGCCGCCAGGCCAACACCGCGCCCGGACACCACATCGGCGGAAGCACGGGTCGAAAACCCATCGGCGAACAGCATGCGTCCGGCATCAGCAAGATCGAAGGACTCGGTTTCGCCCGCGTCGATCAGACCGAGATCAGCGGCCTTGGCGGCGATGGCCGCAAGATCGAGCCCACAGCCATCATCTTCGATGCTCAGAATCAGCCGACCTGCATCGACGCGGCCACGGCAGACGATGCTACCGAGTTCGGGCTTGTCCGCCAGCAAGCGGGTATCAGGGTCCTCGATACCGTGATCAACGGCATTGCGAAGCACGTGCGACAACGACCGGCAAAATGGCCCCAGCACGGCCGGATCGACGCGCATGTCCAGGCCTTCGAAGCGAATCGGCGCCAACAGCTTGCCCTGCCTCTTAGCTAACCGTTCCATTGCTCTACCATACGGGGCGAGCAAGGTGGTCAAGGGTTCGAAGCGCAATTGCCTGATCAGATCCAGCATGCGTGAGTCGGCACCATAGAGAGCCTCTGCCTCATTTTGCAATTGGTCGATCAGGGAAGCAGCGAGATGTATCTCGGTTTCGCCACTGAAGTATTGACTGCCCAGCTTTTCGCGCAACACTTCAAGATCCTGTTCGAGTACTGCCCCAAGGTCGACACTACCGAGCACGCGCTTGACTTCCGACAGGTCGAAACCACCTTGAGACTGGCGCAGGTTCGCCAGCTTGCTCTCCAAGTCATGCAGCTGCTCCGGCATCAGCGGTAAACCGGCCTGCGCAAACAATCCCTTGAAGGTGTGAATCCGCCGATACAATTCGTCCAGCACGCTCATGGGGTCGCGCTGAAAGCTCAGCAGGTCCGGCAATGCCCGCGAGCGAAAATCTTCAAACTCACGCAGGGTGCTCAGTAGATCTTCACGATTCTCCAGCGACTGAACAACGAACTCCAGCCGCAAACGCTCCTGGGCCAAGCGTTCCGCCAAGGCTTTTTCCGCACTGATGTCGGTCAGCACCAGCATCATGCGATCGGTGCCGATCAAGCGATAATCGGCGTGCAGAACCTGCTGACCGAGCACGATTTCCCGCGGCAACAGGCTGAGATAGGCGTCGCGCTGCAAGGCGTCGGCAGACGCCATCACCCGGGGCAGGGTCTTGCCAACCAGTCCGCGCAAAGTGGGATTCGCAGGCGCCAAGAGATCGGGGAGCTTACGCCCATCGGCCTCGCCGCCAAAGATGCGCTCACATTCGCGACTACAGCCCGGCTCCACCACCAGATCCGGCCCAAACGAAAGGAAGCCTTGGCCCGAGTTGTCCAGCAGCATGGCCACTTGGCTCAGCGCAGACTGGGCTTGTTCCTTTGCCCGACCAAGGGCGGTGTTGAAGCGCGCCAATTTTCGATTCCAGATTCCGATGGCGAACAACACCAGTAATGCCGCCGCCCCGATCTTCCAGAACAATGCGTAATCGAAAGCCTGCTCGTAGCGAACCGAGATCCATCGATTGATGATCTCGCGCCGTTCGGCATCGCTGATCGAGTCTATGGCCTTCTGCATGATGCCAACCAACAAGGGCTCATCATTGCGCGTCGCCACACTCAGCTCATCACTGACTTCAAGCTTGCCAGCGATCTTGAGATCGAACATGCGGTGTTTGGCCAGACTGTAGGCCACGGCCGGAATCGAACCGATGTAGCCCCAGACCCTGCCATCACGCACGTCCGCCAGCCCGTGCTCGGCACTCTCGACATCGACAATGTGTATGTCAGGATGCCGCTGACGCAGAATGTCGGAGTAGGAGTACCCCTTGACGATCGCAACGGGCCGATCGCCGATGGCCTGAATATCGCGCACGAATACTTCGGACGCGCGAGTCGCCACCACCAGCGGCTCCTCCACATAGGTGCGGGTGAAATCCATTCGATCGCGTCGGCTCGGAAGATCGGTCACCAGCAACATCAGATCGCAGTCACGCGCACGCAGGGCAGCCAACGAGGCATCCCAATGCGGTGTTACATGCGTTTCCAACGGCAGATTGATTCGATCACTGATCAGCTGGGCGAGGTCGGCGCCAACCCCCTCGTAGTTTCCCTTTTCGTTGATGCGCTCGTAAGGAGGGCTTTCGGGGTCCACACACAGGCGCAATCGACCCTTCTGCCGCAAATAGCTACTCTCCTCCACGCTCAATTCCACCAACGAAGCGGTTTCCTGCTGCAGACTGCTCAACCATTTCGACTGCAGCGGCCGCAAATCAGCGGGCGTCAGCGATGCCATCGCCTTGTCCAGAATTCCGACCAGTTCCGGCGCCGACTTCTGCCCCATGAAGTAATGGCTGCCAGTTTCGTTCTGCGCCAGCTCTCGCACCCAGCCGGCGACCTGCAGATCAGTCAGGGCCTTCTTGTCCATCCAGTAGCGCAGTACCGCTTCCGACTCCAAGGTGGCGTCGGCACGTCCAGTCGACACTGCATCGAGCATCTGCTCGACGTTTTCAACGGGCAAACGTCTGATCGCGGGATAGTTCCTGGCGAGATAGTCGTCGTGCGCCCACCCCTTGCCAACCGCAACGACCTTGCCTTCAAGTTCAGCGAACTCACTCAGGCGCGGGCCGCCCTTGCGATTGACGAATACCTGGCGCACCCGCATGTAGGGCTGGGAGAATTCCCCCCACACTTCCCGGTCAGCAGAGCGAAACAGTGAGTGAAGAAGGTCGATTTCCCCCCGACGATGCATTTCAATCAACTCTGACCAGCTCTCATGGGTCACGTACTCGACCCGAAAGCCAACGCGCTCGGCCAGCAAGTTGAGCAGTTCGATACTGTAGCCGCTAGGCTCTCCGCCTTGCAGGAAATCAAACGGCGGGTAATTCACTTCACTGCTGGCGCGAATCACCGGATGGGCTCGCAGGAAGGCGCGCTCCTCCGCGCTGAGATCGAGCGCTGCGATCTGTCCACGAGCATCCAGCCAGCGCATCTGCAGCTCTCGCCGCTCCGCCACGCTGACGGCGGCCAAACCGCGCTGCAGCAGGCGCTGCAGGATGGGCCAGTCGTTGCGAGCGGCCAGGTACAGTGCTTCGAACTCGCCGCCCTTGTCAGCGCGCGTCCACATGCCTTGCACGATCAGGTTGGTGTAGCCGGAACGGTTGATGTGATAGTGCAGGGATGAGCCGAAGTCAGTGGTCGCATCGGCCCGGCCATCGCGCACGGCGTCGATGGCGTCCTCGATTCCCTTGGTTTCGATGAAGCGTAGCCGGTCGGGATAGAGTCGGCGCAATACTTCGGTCTGCTCCCAGCCTGCGGGCGTGGCAACAACGCTGCCGAACAGGTCCTGAATCTCATGAACTGGCTTGAAATCGCGCCGGGTGAGGAACTGCGAGGTTTCACGGATCACCGGCTCGGTAAACAACCCGCAGCGCGTCGCCTCGGTGGAGCGATCGGTTGGGTGCAGGATGTCGATCTCCTTGTCACAGAATGCCTGCACCAGCGCCGGCCAGGTGTCGTGCTGCACGAACTCGATCTGAACCCCGATCTTGCGCGCCACCAGACGCAACAGATCAACTGAATACCCTTGAGCGGCGCCATTTTCAAAGAAGTCGAATGGTGGCCAATCGATCTCGTTGCTGACCCGAATCACCGGATGCTCGGCAACGAAGGCCCGCTCCTCGGCACTGAGCTGCAGCGTCTCGGTCGCCTGGCCGACTGCAGAGTCTCCGTCCAATACGAAGCCCTGCAAGCCATCCAAGGAATCCGCCTCACCCAACTGAACATATAGCTCCGCCATACGCCTCAACTTGCCGGAGTCGATATCGCCCACCGGGTAGACGCGCGGCAGCATGACCTTGTTGGTTTCACGCGCCTCGAAGCGTAACCCTTCCGCCGATCGTCCCTGGGTGTTGTAGTCACGCAAGATCAGCGCGATCAGCTCTTCCGGATGTGCCAGGGCATAGTCCCAGCCGCGATTGCTAGCATCGCGAAATGCCCGTACCTGGGCCGGGAACTTCCTGGCGTAGGCTTCCGAGGTAAACAAATTGACGTCATACAACTCAGCGCCATAGTTGTTGGGATCGAGCACATTGAACGGTTTGCCGGCCTGACGCAGATAGAATGGCTGGTCGGTAACAAAGGCCGACATGGCGTCGACCTCACCTCGCAAGAACTCATCGACACGGAATGAGTGCGGCACGAGAACGATGTCTTCAGTGCGCAGGCCGAACTGGCGAAACATGATCTGATAGCTCACCGTACCGATATCGCCCTCGGGTGCCATCAGTCGCCGTCCGCGCAGATCTCCCGGTGACGAGATGTCCGGCTGGGCAAGAATGACCAGTGGCGAGCGCTTGAAATAGTTACCGACCAGCACGACTGGAACGCCCTGCAAGCGCTCGCGAATCAGCTGCGCCCCCCAGATGCCAAACTCCTTGCGCCCTGAGAGCACCTCTTCGAGCGTGTCGATGTCCGGGCTGTATTCGACGAACTCGACTTCCAGCCCGACGTCTCGGTAGTAGCCTTGCTGTTTGGCTGCATAGAAGCCAGCGAACTCGAACTGATGCTTCCACTGCAGTTGCAGGCTGACCTTCTGCGGTGGTGGTTCAGTGGCCAAGACCATGGCCGCCGAGGCCAACCACAGCAGCAGGCCGCACAGGCTTCTCATCTCAACTCATCACCTCGACCCGATTGCGGCCATTGTGCTTGGCCTTGTACAAGGCCGCGTCTGCACGGGCGACCAGGTCCTTGATGTCTTCATCGCCACGCAATTCCGTCGCGCCGAAACTACTGGTGATGTGGCCGATCACCGGAAACTCGTGCTGATCGATGCTTTGACGAAGCTTTTCAGCCACGAGCGCGGCGCTGCGCAAATGGGTTTCCGGCAACACGATCAAGAACTCCTCACCGCCCCAGCGCCCCACGGTATCGGTCGCGCGCACTCCGGTTGCCAGCAGGCGCGCCAGATGCACCAGCACTATGTCCCCGACCTGATGACCGTGCTGATCGTTGACCTGCTTGAATCTGTCGCAATCGACGATCAATAGAGAAAAGGGCTTGCAGAAGCGGCGAAACCGCACCATCTCCTGCTCCAGGATCGCATCCAGGTGACGGCGGTTGTACAGGTGGGTGAGCCGATCGGTCTTAGCTGCATGTTCCAGCTCACGGTTCTTGAAGGCGACCGCAGCGTGGGCCTCGCTAAGATCCTTCTGCAATCGCTTCAGCGCATTGATCTCATTCAGCAGGATCAGGTACTTGCTGCTGCCATCGGCCCACTCGATCGAACGTTGCAATACGTGATACCAGTTCTCGCTGTCGTCGTCGTAGTACTCGGAACGCAGCGGCGGGGCGGCATCCTGATCGCCGTCCTGACGCTGCGTATAGCTGACGAAGTAGTGGCTGCCGCCTCCGGCTGGAAATACCTCGGCAAACGAACGGCCGACGCAGTGCTCACCCAGGGTCGACCTGGTGTGCTGATTGGCATACACGATCTCGCCACTCTCGGGATCCACCACGAACAGCAGCAAGGGAATGTCGTAGACAACGGTGAGCAAGAAGCGGTCGAAGTCGCGCACACAGCCCCCTTCGCCGCCGCGAGCCATGACGACGGCCGATGCGACCAAGCATACGCCTGTCGACGGCTTCAGCGCAGGACCGAGGGTAGAGTTGCCTACAATGCGGTCACTGGCCAGCAGCGCCTCGCCGGCTCATTGACTGATAGGGCGGGATTCTTGGTCCAGGCTACGCAGGAAGTCAGCGATTTCGCCGGCTTCATGCAAGGGCGTCGAACAGCGACCCTCATTGCATACGAAGGCCGCCGCGCGGCTCAAGCTTGGGTAGCGGATATCCGGATTGGGCAGCGGCCCTTCAGCCGGATCCCACCAATCGAGCCGCTTGTCAGCCGCCGGCTGGCGCATGGCCGCCGCGAACAAGGCCTGCGCCTCCGGATCCTGCTTGCCGCCGACCACGGTCAGATGCAGCGGCGCTACCTGCCGCTCCTCGTCGGCCAACACGATGCCAATCTCGGTAAAGCGCGCCAGAGCCACTTCCGGCCGCGACAGATGCCGCATCGCATGCTCGGCCATCGCCTGATGCAACGGATCGGCGCTATAGCGAAGCAATCGGTTAAGGGCACGCGCCAGCGCGATGCTCTCGTCAATCGGCGCCACCGGCGCGATCACCGAGCTACCTCGCGGCGCGGCCAGATACCCTGAAGATGCGCGCAGATGCTGCTCGATCGTCTTGGCGGCGATTCCAGCCTCCTTGAGCCAGGATCGCTCGGCCGTCACCTTGTACATCTGGGTAAAGGCGCGCATCGCAGCCAACTGGTCGGCCAGATAGGGGGTGGTGTCGTCCTGCGACAAGTGCAGGAATCCGCCCTCCGGACGGCTGCGCACAGCGAGCACCCAAACACAGGCCGCACGGGCGCGGTCCAGGGCGCTGCGCTCACCACTGATCTCGTACCAGATCGCCAAGGCCTCGGCGACCAAGGCGGTTTCTCGCGTGTAGCGCTGTTCGGCGATACGGGGCACCCCCAGGGCCATGCGTGCCGCGTCGTCCAGGGCGAAGAAGTCAGCTGCATGCTCGCCCGGCTTGAGGTCGGCATCCTGACTGGCGAAGTAGCCCCCCTCGGCAGATAGCATGAACCGCTCAAGATAGGCGATCACCTGCTCCACCGCCTGACGGTAACGGCGATCGCCGGTCAGCGACCAGGCCAAAGCATAGATGCGCAGGTAGTCGGCTTGGATGGCGGTCAATTTCTCGAAGTGCGGGTGACGCCAATCGCCACCCGTCGAGTACTGATAGAAACCGCCCCAGGCCGGGTCGAGCAGGGCCAGCGCCGCATCCAGCGAAACCTTCGCCCGCTGGGCCTCCACATCATCGCCAAGGGCGGCCTGACGCAGGGAATACTCAACGCTGTCGCGGTCGAGATAGCGCTGCGCCATCTTCAGACCGCCGCGCTGCATATCCACCGATCGCTCATGGCGTGCAATCAACCTCTGGCGCAACGATTCGTTAAGTGTCGCAGCTTCCGGCGCCTCGCTGCCACTGGACACGACATCCGCCAGCACACGCGACGCCGCTTCGGGCGACGGATCATCGACCACGGCCTGCAGCAGCCGGGCCATCGGCTCAGGCGGAACGAAGCCCTGGCGCTTGAGGATCTCTCGTCCATCCGCATCGAATACCACCGTTGCCGGCCAGCCCACGTCCCGATAGCGCGCCGCAAGATCCGGCCGCCCGTCCTGATCGATGCGCAACGGAACATAGTGCTCGGAGATCAGTTGCCGTACTTTCTCATCGCGGTAGGTGCGCTCATCCATCACATGGCACCAGTGGCACCAGACAGCCTCAAGATAGAGCAGGACAAGACGCTTCTCCTCTCGAGCCTGAGCGAACGCCTTGGGCTCCTCGCGCACCCAGTCGACCGTCGACTCCGCCGCCCACCCCACCGCGCTGTACAACCCCAACGGCACGAGCAAGAGATAGCACGCACAGATTGTGCCAGTCCTCACCATCCAGCCCATTGCCTCTCCCCCGACAACTGTTGAAACACCATGCTAAGAAGCGATGTCGACTGTTCGCTTCATCGCTGCCAGGCCTCATTACGTCGCAGCCGAAACCAATAGATGCGCCGAAAACAAAACGCCAGCTAAAGAAAACACTCTGCCATAAGTCACGATCATGACTTTCGGCGCAGTCACATCAGGCAACCAATCTCCATCTTAGGTCATCAAACAGGTATCACCCACAGCAGGAGAGTGTCATGAGTTTCGATATCCACGTCAGCATGAACGAACAGGCACTGGCGCCGTTCCGCTCGGCGTGGGCAGGTGCCGCCGCGTCAACCGTGGCGATGCCACAAGCCGATCTGCTGCAGGCCGCACGCGAGCACTGCCAGGCTGTCGATCGCAGCCGGCTGCCACAGTTTCTACAAGCTCATCTCGACAGCTTTGGCGAAGTCATCGAACTGCTCGATCATCCGCAATGGGCGAATCCCGCCATGCGTCATGCCTTGAACGCAGCGCTGGGCTACTTCATCGATGATGACGATCTGATCCCCGATCAAAGCTCGCAGTTCGGTCTGCTCGATGATGCCATCGTGCTGGAGCTGGCCCTGGCCGATCACAACCATGAGTGGCAGGCCTGGCGCGAGTACCGCCGATTCCTGCGCGACTATCCGCAGTTCGCCGCCTTGGACCGCGACGGCTGGATGGACATGCGTGAGCAGGAACTTAAGCTGGCGCTGCGCCATCGTCGTCGCCTGCGTCAGGGCTATGCCCCGCAGGCCGAACTGACGACGTTCCGGGTCAACTGAGTTCCGCGCAACCAACCCGCCTGTACCGCCCTCCCCTCGGCGCAGGCGCCGGAGCTCGGCCAAGGATGGCCGGGACTCCGCCCTTCAACGCAGCCATCTCGTGCGGCACGCCGCACCAGATGGGTCACCGCTTCAGCGTGACCTGCCGAGAATCTGCTGCGCCACTTCCAGCGCGAGCTGCTGGGCCACCTCATACTCGCTGATATCGGCCGGACGCTCGCGTTCAAAGCCATCTGGCCCGGCAACGAATCGCGGACGTGGCCCGGCGGGTGGAATCGCGCTGGTGACAAACTCAGCGACGATCTGCGAATTCTTCAGTGCGGTGGCGGTGACCCGAAACTCCCAGCCGGTGGGTTGCGCGTAGTCGGGGCGCCCCTCGACTTCCAGAATCAGATCGGCCGATTGGTTCAAGCCGCGGATTTCGAGTTGATTGGCATCCCCTTCGCCTTTCTCACGTGCCTGTCGGGCCGCGAGATCGGAACGCACCAGGGACACACCGGCCTGCCGCAGCACTTGATTGAAGCGCGTTTCCAGATCCCAGCCCTGATGCCGGGACAACGCCGATGACTCGCTATTGTCGAGACGGGCCTGGCCACGCACCGTGGCCGAGCGCTCGACCCGAACGCCGGCCCCATGCTCGACCTCCGAGGCATAGCCCGCGGCACGCACGGTCGCCGCAGCGGCGCCGGTCACGGTCTCACTGACTTCCACATCGACCACCCTGCTATGCGCCTCGGAGTCGATCTGCTTGCCCCAATACACCGCGATGCGCAGCGGCCCGCGATCGGCATAGCGTATGCGCAACGAGTCGAAGGCTTCCTGCCAGCGCTGCTGCGAGCTGGGACCGTAGTCCGGGCTCTGCATCACCGGCGGCTGATCGCGATATCCAGGATCCTGTGCAACCGCCGTGCCGACGACGCCCAGTACGGCGGCCATCCCGATCGCGACCTGGGTCATCCGTCCGATACCAACAGTGTAATTTGCGACTCGACTGCTCATGGCCTTCTCCGGCTCAACGCCCAACTTCGATCAGGAAGTAGTCGACATCCTTGCTCAGCGACAGCTCCTCGTAGACGCTGAGCGCGCGCGGCTGGAAGAACACCGTTTTCCAGGCTGACACTGCCTCGCTAGGCACGGCGCTGTCAGCCGGTCCGCGCAGGAAGCTGGTACGCATGCGGAATTGCAGCGGCTGGTCGGTGCAGTTCATGAAGCGCGCCATGGTGCGCACGGTACCGGTGGCGGTACGCTCGGAGGCGATCGTCTGCACGATGATCGAGTTGTAGATGCCCTGATCGCCCATCGAAATGGCGTTGAGCGGCACATTGGAAATCGAGTTGTAGGCGGTAGCGACAATCGCCGGACCGTCCGCTCGTGTAGCACTCTTCAGCGCCTTGTAGTCGCACTCCGGCACCGACTGCGGACGCACGCCGGCGGGCGCGGCGCACCCCGCTGCCAGCGCAGCCAAGGCCATCGCCGCCAGCACGCTGCGAGCACTGCGAACAACATCAAAAGAACTGCTCATCTCAATGTCCTAGTCGATTTGATTGGTCAACGACTCAGCGTCGGCCGGCGCTTCGGCAGGCGGGCTCAGCGGTCGCTCGAATAGCGAAGTGATTTCATTGCGGAACGCGGTGTCGCGTGCGCTGTTTTTCTTCATCAGCTTGCGTCGTTCGCGATCGGTCAGCGGATCCAATACAAACTGCCCGTTAAGAGCGACATTGCTGGCCTCTTGATCGCGATAGATTTCGATCGAGCATTTGCCGGCTTCGGCCGTGAATACCGGTTCGACCAAGGTCCACTCTCCGCCCTCGCTCGGCCGCGAGAACAGCTTGTCCGACGGCGGAGCGGCACCGGCGAACAGCAGCTCTGGCAGACCCAGGGCGCGCTTGTCAGCATCAGGATCTGCGGCCGCCGCCATGGCGCTGGAGAACAGGCCGATCAAGGCCACCGCAGCGCCGGCCCCCATCAGGTCGTCATTGCCGGAAAACGCACCGGCGTACATCGCCGCAGTGCCGACATCCTGGGCCACCTGGCCGACAGTTTCGGCGTTGTTCTTGAAGTTGGCCTTGCCGGCCAGCACCGAATCGACCTGCCGACCGCCACGCGTGGTGGCCTGATAGCCCAGGCTTTCAGCCATCCAGCCATTGGTCTTCTCGTCCGGGCGCAGCGATTCCACATCAGGCCCCAACGCCCACTCGCGCGGCTCGCTGAGGGCGCCGTAGGTGAACATCAACAGCTCATTGTTCTTGCCACCGGCGTACTTGGTCGGCCCCCGTCCCAGCTCGAACACCTGCAATCGGGTGGCATCCGCAACCGGCGCGATCTCGCCATTGCTCTCGATCAGCTTGGTTTCCCATTCGGCGCCGCTATCGGCGCGCGCCTGCAGCTGCGCCTTGGCCAGGCTGAAGCCTTCCTCGGCCGAGCTGCTGTCGCCGGCGCACTGCGAGGCCCAACCCGACATCCAGTTCATCAGCGCAAAGTCCGACTGATAGGACTCCGCCTCCGACAGGGTGTCCTGGTACTCGGCCGAGCGGAACATGGCACGCGCGTTCTCGTAATCGCCCTCGGCGAGATCCACCAGGCCGCGGTAGAAATACAGCATCGAGCGCTCGTGCGGCTCGCCCTTGAAGTCCTTGATCGCTTCCTTCGACCACACCGAGCGCGCCTTCTTCGCCGACTCGTTGTCGGCGTAGACGCTCTCAACGCGCAGAATGGCCATGTCGAGAGCGCGGGCAGCGGTGGCGGTATCGCCTTCCTCCAATGCCAGATGCGCGGCTCGACCCAGATTTAGCACGGCGTTCCACTCGCCCTGCTGATACATATCGGTCAACACTCGTTGCATGCGCGGCGAGTGCCCATCCAGCATGCGGTCGAGTCGTGCGTCGTTTTGCACGGTTTGCACCGGTGCCGATGCGCAGCCGGCCAACAGGGCGGCCATCAGGGCCGCGGACATCTTGCTTCGATTGAGCATCTTGACCCCCTGGAATAATGCGCTCGGCTAGGCTGCCTTAGCGATAGATCACGTCGTCTGCCGACGCACGCTGGAACTCATAGATGTTTTCCCACACCAGTTCTGCCGTTTCGAGGTCGACCAACTGGAAGGTGATCTGCGTATAACGCTGAATCACGCCGGTACGCGGATCACGGCTATCGAGCGAGCTGATCCGGCCGGCCAGACGGTAATCGCCGCCGAATTGCGCCCGCGCCATGCCCACGGTACCGCTATCAGTGACGCCCTCGCGCTTCAGTGCGCGTTCTTCTTCCACCATCGCCGTGACCCCCTGGCGACCGACGAACACCATCCGTCCAGCCGATGCCCGATTCAGTTCGACGCGCAGTCGATCGGTGATGGCGTTCTTGTTGATCCGCTGCATGCCATCGTTGGTGAAATACTGGCTGTCGATGATCACCCGCGGTGCCGTGGAACGCCCGGCCACGGTTGGGTTGGCCATCAGGTCGCGGGCCATCTGGTTGGTCATGGCGACAATGTCGGCGCCTTCAATTCCGACGCCCTGCACCGGCCCCTTGCTATCGACCGGCACATCCACCGTACGCATACCCGACGGATTGGCCACCGGCGCGCTGGCGCAGGCGCTGAGCAGAAGCGCGGCCGAAGCCGACAAGATCAAGGCTTGCACTTTCATTTCCGGTATCTCCAAGTCGTTGATTCGATTTGATTGCGCTCAGGCAGGTGAGCACCGAACGGCCGGCGCCCCGCGCATTAGTCTGCCTGGCGCATGATTGCTTTGGCACGTTGCGCCCCCCTGCCGAACGTGCGAGCTGGTGCTGTTTGAAGCTTGCCGATGTCAAACCGACCCATGCAAGGTAAAAAAGTCACTTTCACCGGCGTGATGACGCCCCCCTGGCAGCATGCAGAGTGCGCCGCCTCAAACTGACACATGAGCTTTGCCGAGAGCATCCGTTGTCCGGCAGGCGCTGCCGCCCTCCACCGGCCACCACGACCATGCCCGGAAGGCCTTATGCATCGCACGTCAAGCCTTGTTCGTGATGCATGCGAAGGCTACGCTCCTGCTTCAGACCGGCTGCTTGGTGCGTCCTCACCAAGGGTAGCGGGTCGGCGCGAGTACCCATGTCCCCGAGCTTTATCCATCTCCATCTGCACAGCGAGTATTCGCTGACCGATTCGACCATTCGCATTGGCGATCTGGTCAAGCGCTGCGCCGCCATGGGCATGCCGGCGGTCGCTCTTACCGATCAGAGCAACCTGTTCGCCACGGTCAAGTTCGTCAAGGACGCACGCAAGGCCGGACTGAAGCCGATTGTGGGCGCCGACCTGTGGCTGACCAGCCCGGAACAGGCGACGTGTCGCATCACCGTGCTCTGTCAGAGTTACGCGGGTTACCTCAGCCTTTCGCGCCTGTTGAGCAAGGCCTGGTTGCAGGGCCACGCCGACGGGCGGGTACAGATTGACCCAGACTGGCTGGCCCAGCACGCGGAAGACCTGATCCTGATCCTGGGCCGCGAATCGGCGGTGGCGCAGTGCATGGCCGAGGGGCGAGAAGAGCTTGCCAGACGCCAGCTGCGCCACTGGTCACGGATATTCCCTGACCGGCTGTATCTGGAGCTGACCCGCTGCGGTCGCGCCGGCGAGGAGGTCTGGGTGCAACAGGCCCTCCATCTCGGCTTCGAATTCGATCTGCCGGCGATCGCCAGCAACGATGTGCGCTTTGTCGAGCGCGATGACTTCGAGGCGCACGAAGCGCGGGTCTGCATCTCCACCGGACGGGTGCTGGCCGACCCGAAACGGCCAAGGGAGTACAGCGCCGAGCAGTATCTGAAATCGCCCGAGCAGATGACCGAGCTGTTTGCCGATCTGCCCGAGGCACTGCAGAACAGCGTCGAACTGGCCAAGCGCTGCAACATCGAGTTGCAACTCGGCACCTACTACCTGCCCGAGTTCCCGATTCCCGACGGCCACACGCTGGAAAGCTGGATTCGCCACACCTCGCACGAGGGGCTGAGCGAACGCCTGGCTAAGCAGCCCTGCGCCGCCGGCCACGATGAGGCCAGCTATCGACAAAGGCTCGACATCGAGCTCGACGTCATCATCAAGATGGGCTTCCCTGGCTACTTCCTGATCGTCGCCGACTTCATCAATTGGGCCAAGCAGAACGACATCCCGGTCGGACCCGGCCGCGGCTCCGGCGCCGGCTCCCTGGTCGCCTGGGCACTGGGCATCACCGATCTTGATCCGCTGCCCTACGACCTGCTGTTCGAGCGATTCCTCAATCCAGAACGCGTGTCGATGCCCGACTTCGACATCGATTTCTGCATGGATCGGCGCGACGAGGTGATCGACTATGTCGCCCGCAAGTACGGTCGCGACCACGTCAGCCAGATCATTACCTACGGCACCATGGCGGCCAAGGCGGTGATCCGCGACACCGGCCGCGTGCTGGGGTATCCGTACGGTTTCGTCGACGGTATCGCCAAGCTGATTCCGATGACCCTCGGCATCTGCCTGGACGATGCGCTGGGCCGCAGCGAAAAGGCGGCCAAGGATCGCGAGCTCTGCTCAGCCGAACTGATTCAGCGCTACCAGGACGAGGATGATGTCCGCGAGCTGGTCGACCTGGCGCTGAAACTGGAAGACTTGACCCGCAATGCCGGCAAGCACGCCGGCGGCGTGGTGATCGGACCCAAACCGCTGACCGAATTCTGCCCGCTGTTCGCCGAAGAAGGCGGTAAGAATCCGGTTACCCAGTTCGACAAGGACGACGTCGAAGCCGTCGGCCTGGTGAAGTTCGACTTTCTTGGCCTGCGCACGCTCACCATCATTGATTGGGCCGTAAAGGCGATCAACAAGCGGCGGGATTCGGGATTCGGGATTCGAGATTCGCAAAAGCGGGACTCGGCGATTTCAAAAGGCTCGCAGCAGGACTCGGTTTCAGGGCCCGCGCAGACTGCTCTCACGAATCCCGAATCCCGAATCCCCAATCCCGGCTTTCTTGACATCACCGCCCTGCCCCTGGACGACGCTGCCACCTACCGTCTGTTTGCCCGCGGCGACACCGTGGCGGTGTTCCAGTTCGAATCGCGCGGCATGCGCGAGTTGCTGAAGCGGGCCAAGCCCGACCGTTTCGAAGACATCATCGCTCTGGCCGCGCTGTTCCGCCCCGGCCCGCTGGGCTCGGGGATGGATAAGGACTGGGTCGACCGCAAGCATGGCAATGCCGAGGTCACTTATCCGCATCCGTTGCTTGAACCGGTACTTTCACCCACCTACGGGGTGATCGTGTACCAGGAACAGGTGATGCAGATCGCTCAGGTGCTGGCCGGCTATTCGCTGGGCGGCGCCGACCTGCTGCGTCGCGCCATGGGCAAGAAAAAGCCCGAAGAGATGGCCAAGGAGCGTGCCAAGTTCGAGGCGGGCTGCGCCGAGCGCGGCATCGCGGCGGAAATCGCCACCCCGATTTTCGACTTGATGGAAAAATTCGCCGAGTACGGCTTCAACAAGTCGCACTCGGCCGCCTACGCCCTGGTCGCTTATCAAACCGCTTGGTTGAAGCAGCACTACCCGGCCGAGTTCATGGCCGCGGTCTGTTCGTCCGATATGGACAACACCGACAAGGTGGTGAACTTCCTCACCGAAGTCAAAGCACTGAAGATCGAGGTGCTACCGCCCGATGTGAATGCCTCGGCCTATATGTTCGAAGCAGTCGGCGACAAGGTGATCCGCTACGGTCTCGGCGCGATCAAGGGCGTCGGTCGCGGCGCGGTGGAAGCCATTGTTGAGGAACGCCAGCGTGGCGGCGCATACAGGGACCTGCTCGACTTTTGCCAGCGCGTCGAAGCCAGCAAGCTGAACCGGCGGGTGATCGAAGCAATGATCTCGGCCGGCGCCCTCGATGCCCTCGGCCCGAATCGCGCCTCGCTGTTCCTGCAGCTGCCCGAAGTATTGCGCGCCACCGAGCAAGCCGCACGCGACAAGGCCGCCGGCCAGATCGATATCTTTGGTGGCAGCGCAGCGCAGCCAATCCAGATTGAACTCCCTACCTGCAACGAATCGGCGCTGGAAACCCGCCTGGAAGGCGAACGCGAAACCCTGGGCCACTACCTCAGCGGCCATCCCCTCGACCCCTACCGCGAACTGCTCAGCCAAGTCGCTGGCTATCGCCTCGATCAACTGGAAAAGGCCTACGCCGACAAGAAAGGTCAGCGCTTCGAAGCGGGCTACATTCTGCTCGCCGGACTGGTGACCGCCGTGCGCATGCGCGGCGATACCCAGGCCTTTGTGCAGCTCGAAGACGGCCTCGGCCGGGTCGAAGCCGCCTTCTTCCGCGAACCCTGCATGAACTACCGCGGCCTGCTCAGCCGCGACCGAATTCTCATCTTGGAAGGCAATCTGCAGGAAGACGAATTCAACGGCGGCTGGTCACTGCGTGTGAAACACGCCTGGGACTTCAAAGCCGAGATCACCCGCCTCGCCCGCCGCCTCGACCTGCAACTCGACCTCAGAAAGCCCGCCGCCTTCGAACGACTGAACGACCTGCTAAAGCAGTACCGCCCCGGCAACACCCCGCTGCGCCTAGACATCAGCACCCCCACCGCCCGCGGCACCCTCGACGCCAACGGCAAATTCGGCGTCCGCGCAGAACCCGAACTGCTGCAGAAACTGGCCGAAGTGGAAGGCATTGTCGTCGAGCGCCTGCACCTCAATCGGCCGCAGGCCAATCAGGAAAGCCACGCGGCTTGATGTTCCGACTTTGCCAGGAGCGGACCGTCAGGGCTGTTCCCTTCTCACTGTGGGAGAAGGGGACCGGGGCGGATGAGGGTACGAATACGGCGTGGGTGTGGTTGCAATCGAACGTTGGCGACCCCCGGCCCCTCT
>NZ_JACYTR010000043.1 GCF_014841215.1 Pseudomarimonas arenosa | reverse complement strand
CCAAAAAGTTCGCCTTGAACGGTACACTCTGTCATGACGGCGTGGTCCTTGTTATTCAGCGTAGACAACTGAATCTTAAGGGAAAACCACGCCGTCACTCATTCTTCTGATGAAATATCCGGGCTAACCCGGATATTTCATGAGGGGTGCGGATGATCACCGAGGACTTTGCGTCGAGTGCAAGGCGCGACGAGCCCAAGTGGTGGGCCCACTTGGGCGAGATCGGGACGCAGTCCCGCGTAGCTGCGACAGCAGCCGAACAACGCGGCAATCGGCGCAAAGGACCTCAGGGCGAATGCCCTGCGTAGCCGCGCAGCGGCCGAATGAGGGCCGTGCCAGCGCCGAAAGATCGCGAACACTCTGTTATCTCAATACCATCGGTCGAAACTCTCGCCCCGCTTGGAATTGCCGGATCTTTCGGCGCGACCTCATGAAATATCCGGGTTAAACGGTGGCTGGCGTCGTTCTGGTCCTGGATCTGGGCGGCCATGCCGCCCGTTGCTTTGCCTACCTGGCCTCGGGCGAGCGGCTGGCACAGTCGATGGAGCCGATCGCCACCGCGCATCCGGCTCGCGGTCGGGTGGAGCATGATGCGGCAGCGCTGCTGCAGGCGTGTCGGCAATCGATCGGCGCGGTGCTGGCCCAGCTTCAGCCCCCTGAACAGGGTGTTCCGCTTGCGATCAGCTGTCAGCGGGCCAGCGTGCTGGCCTGGAGTAGAGACGATTGCCGACCGCTCAGCCCGGTGTTGAGCTGGCAGGATAGTCGCGCCGCCGATCGCATCGAAGCCTGCCGCCAGCACTGGCCGGAATTGCAGCGCATCTCCGGCCTGCGCCCGAATGCCTTTGTCGGCGCCAGCAAACTGGGCTGGCTGGTCGAACACGTCGATGGTCTGCGCGTCCGGCTGCAGACCGGACAGGCGTTGATCGGCCCGCTGGCCAGCTTCCTGCAGCAGGCGCTGATCGGCGAAGCGCAGGCTCGCTGCGCCTACACCTTGGCCCAGCGCAGTCTGCTGTTCGATATCCAGCGTCTGACCTGGTCGGCGTCGGCCTGTGCGCTGTTCGGGCTGCGTGCCGACTGGCTGCCCAGACCGCAGCCCGACGTGCAGGTCGAGCTGTTCGGCAGCCTGCCGTGGTCAACGGCAACGAGCTTGCGCTGTGAGTTGCAGGCCGGTGACCAGAATCTATTGCCGGCCGCACTCTCTGAACACGGCACTTCACCGACGATCATCAATCTGGGCACCGGCGCATTCGTGCTCAGCCCAGGCGAAGCCGGGCCGGGATTGCTGCGTAGCTTGCTGCCCACAGCGGATACGCCGGACGCGACGGCGGAAGGCACGGTGAACGCCGCCGGTGCCGCGTTCGAGTGGTTGGCCAAACAAAGGCATTGGCACAGCACGCCCTGGCAAGCGATCCGTTCACCCGGGCGCGATGCACCGCTCTGCCTACCAGCCCCGAGCGGGCTCGGCTCACCCGACTGGCGAGCGTTGCCGCGCTTCGAATTCAGTGCCGAGCCGGCCGATGATGCGGCCGCCATCAGCGCGGTGGCCGAAGGCATCGCCTTTCTGTTGCGCCGAAACATCGACTGCATGCGCGCTGCCGGCTCAGATCCGATAGCGCTCGGTGGTGGACTGAGTCGTTCAGAGGACTTCTGTCAGCTGTTGGCCAACAGCCTGCAACGTGCGCTGTACACCGTGGATGAGGACGAACTGAGCGCCTACGGCGCCGCCCGCCTGCTCTGGCGAATTCACGGCATCGAACTGCCCGCGCCTCGAGTAGCAGCCCGCTTCACGCCCAACGCGCGGGCCACCCGTATCGGCGAGCAACGCTACCAGCGCTGGCAGGCCGAGTTCTTTCCGTAATCGATTGACTTGAACACTTTGTTTCGATTCGACTCGTCGTCTCAACCACAACCGGCGCGACGTCGTCAGTGCGAATCGGTCTCTTTCCATGAACCGATATCGCAACCTATTGATTCGCCAAAGATGCGCCGTTGCTCCCTTCTCCCCTGGAGGGAGAGATCGATGCGCACTGACAACGCGCGCCGGCTGGTGCCCCGGAACTCCCTCCCCGATGTTCGGGGAGGGCCGGGGTGGGGTTAGCGAGCCGATCTTTGCCTGCCCAGGGGCCTCGCATAGCGAGGTTCCTGGGTAGGGGTCGGGGGTGAGGGGGCGGCGGGCGGCATTCCCCCTCACCCCAACCCCTCTCCCTCCAGGGGAGAGGGGCTTGAAGCCGCTTCGGGTCAAGGCGAACTCCGAATCCCGAATCCCGAATCCCGAATCCCGAATCCCGAATCCCGAATCCCGAATCACGAATCACGAATCCCGAATCCCGAATCCCGAATCACGAATCACGAATCCCGAATCCCGAATCCCGAATCACGAATCACGAATCACGAATCACGAATCACGGCTCTCTGCTTGATAAACCCAAGTCCCATGCGCGCCTGTTGGGCAAACATCTTGAACTGCTGGAACAGTTCGGCATCGAGCGGTCGGCCACTGGGCGCGCGGTCGGCATACAGGCCGCCGATGGCGGTACTGCCTACCCACAAGGGGGCAAAAAAACAATGACCGCCATTCAAGGCGCGCATCGTCTTGCTGGCAGGAACAGGCGGTAGCTCGCCCTGCAACCATGCCGGTTCGGTCTGCTTGAGCCAGGCCGAAAAGCCGTAGGTTTCGCCATCACGAATCGAAAACTCAAATGGCGGACTGAAGTTGGCGCCGTCGGCGATCAGGCTGCTACGCGCCCTCAGCTGGCTGCGGTCCGGCGTGAGCAGGGCAAAGACGACGCGATCCATGCCGACGCCGCGAAACACGCCTTCCAGCACGACCTCCATCAGGGTGATGGCGCTGGGCTTGCCTTCCAGCAAGGTCTGCGAAAGGTCGCGAATGATGGCCAGCTGCAGATGAGCGTCACCCTGCGGCCACAGCGTGCTGGGCGCTGCCGGCTTGGTGTTCGGCACAGCAGCTGCCTGGTCGGCGACCTCGGCCTGAGCGGCGCTGTCTGCTGTCGGTGACCGCGGCGTGGCAGGCGTGTGTGGAACGAGATCAGCCACCGCTGGTGCACCGAGTGCTCTGAGTGTATCGGCTGTTTGTTGTGCCACCTGCCACACGGCACTGTGCAAGTCGCGACTTGAGATGTGCAGGGACTTGGAGATTTCATTGATCAACGTGTTAAGTTCAGGGCCCTCGCCCTTGTGCCGCAGTAGGTAGGCCAGGCTGTTGCCATGCCCGATCAGACTGCTGGCGGTGTTCATCGGCGAGCTGCGATCAAGGGCCTGTGTGAGGGCGGAGCTGAGCCGCCAATCCTTGTTCAGCACGGCGGTCAGATCGCGTAGGGCGAAACCCAACACGTCACGTTCCACCGATTCGCGCTCGGCCGGCGGCCGGCCGAGGGTGTCAAGCAATCGCTGTCGCTGCGCGTCGCCAATATCATCGAGGAAACACATCACCGCCATTTCGCCCAGGTGCGAGAGCAAGGTGGCGATGTAGACCTCTTCTGCGCTTGGATGATGGCTGAGTTGGGCCAGCTTCTGCGCCTGCATGGCGCTGTGAAAGGCAGTGGCCATGGCGTTGGCGACCTGATCGCGATGCGGTCCGACCCACAGGCTGTCGATCACGGCGATCGACAGGCTGAGATCGCGCACCGTGTCGAAACCCAGCATCACGATGGCGCGACTGACCGTGTTGATGCGGGTGCCGGGCGGCGCAAAATAGCTGCTGTTGGCCATGCGCAGCAGGCGGGCGGTCATCGACATGTCCTGCAACACGCAGCGTGCGAGTTCAGCGGCCGAGCTTTCCACGTCATTGCTACGATTGATGATCTGCGCCGCGGTCTGGGCGAAGGCCGGCAGTGAGCGTTCTGACAGCCGTTCTGACCAGGTTTGCAAATTGCTTACAGCGGCTTCCATAAGAATCCTTAGCGCAAGCGTGGCACCGCGAGTATCGGGCAGTTTTATTCGCGCGATTTTCACATTTCGCGGCTGCCGACGTCTAAGGATCATCTTATCCGCAGCGCTGCAGGGTCGACAGTCCAAACGATGAGGAAAGCTGTCAAAGTCGGCGTCACGTGACGGTCGTCGCAGTATCCAAGCTCCACGGGCTCATGCTTAAATGAGCCGTCGACTGGGCCAGGGATGCCGCGGCAGGCGGTAGCCCGCTTTGGAGGTCAGCGGATGGCGGATAGTCAGGCGAGACTGATCGATATCGCACGCTTGCGTATCGGCCTGTTCGTTTACCTCGATTTGAGTTGGACCGAGCACCCGTTTCCGTTCAACAGCTTCAAGTTGCGCAGCCAGGATCAGATCGACACCCTGCGCAACCTCGGTCTGCAGCGCATTCGCTATTCGCCCGATCGCAGTGACGTCGAGCCCTTGAGCGATGCTGAGCTGAGCGGTACAGAGCCGAGCGTCGAACCTGCGGTCGTGGCGCAAGTTCCGGACGGCAAGCGTCCTGAAGATCTGGCCAAAGCCGCGCGGCGCGAACAGTTGCTGGCTCAGCAGGCCAGTCTCGAACGCTGCGAGCGTGCCTTCAGTCAGGCCTCCAGAGCGTTTCGCTCGGTGATCCAGACGGCCCGTGGTCAGCCGGAGATGGCCCGCGAAGAGGTCGAGAATCTGATCGGCTCGATGGTGGCCGAGATGACCGACGAGCGCGAAGTGGCGATTCGCCTGCTGTCAGAAAAGGCCGGAGAGGAAACCAGCCTGCATCCCTTGAACGTGACCGTGCTGTCGGTACTGCTTGGCCGTGCCTGTGGCCTGGACGAGGAAACCCTGTTGACCATCGGTCAAGGCGCCTTGCTGCATGACATCGGCAAGCTCGACCTGCCCGATCGGCTGCATTTTGCCGACGACCCCAGCACGGCAGCGGAACGCAAGGTGTTCCAGCAGCATGTGGAGCACGGCATCGGTATCGGCCAGCGGATGGGTCTGCGCCCGTCGGTGATCAGGGTGATCAACGAGCATCACGAGAATTGCGATGGCAGTGGCTATCCCCTGGGGCTGAAGGGCGAGCAATTGTCCGCCGCATCGAAAGTGGTGTGTCTGGTCAACTACTACGACAACTTGGTCAATCCGGGCAATCCGGCTCAGGCCGCCACCCCGCACGATGCGCTGGCGATCATGTTCGCCAAGCATCGGCAGCAGTTCGACGCCACCACCATGGCGGTGTTCATCCGCATGATGGGCGTGTACCCGCCAGGCTCGGTGGTGCAACTCACTGACAATCGCTTCGCCCTGTCTGTTGCCGTGAACCCGATGCGACCGCTGAAACCGCGTGTGGTGGTGTACAGCGAAGAAGTGCCGGCCGAAGACTCGATCATTCTCGATCTGGAGGATTTTCGCGATCTTGGTGTGCAGCGCAGTATCAAGCCGCTGCAGCTGCCGCGTGCGGTGTTCGATTACCTGTCGCCACGCAAGCGCATGTGCTACTTCTTCGAGCGCGCCCGCTTGAGCGGCGAGGATATTGTCGCTGCATGACGCCACATGCCATCCAGCCGCTGATCGAAGGTGTGCTGGAGGCGGTCTGGCTGGTCGATGCTATCGACTTGCACGTGCGCGGCGTCAATCGGGCGGCCGAAGCGCTGTTCGGCCTGCCGCGCTCACAGATGCTGGGGCGCCCGGTGGTCGATTTCGCCAGCACCTCACAGGATGTGTTTTTCTGGGAAGACGTCGCCGCCGGCCGCTCTGACAATATCTATTCGGAAACCCTGGTCACTCGACCCGACGGCAGCCTGGTGCAGATTGACCGCCGGGTCAGCAAGCTGGCCTTCAGCGGTGGCCCGGCCTTCTACGTCGTCGCCATGCTCGATCGCTCGGCTCAGCATCGTGCCGAGCACGAGCTCGAAACCATCATCTCCGAGCTTCGCGCCACGCTCGAATCCACCGCCGACGGCATTCTGGTGCTGGATATGGACGGCGCCATCCGCGGCTATAACCACCGGTTCGCCGAGATGTGGGATCTGCCGGAAATGCTGCTTACCAAGCGTGACGATCAGGCGGTGTTTGCCTGGATGGAACAGCATGTTACGGACAAGGATAGCTATAGCCAGCGCATAGGGCAGATCGACCGTTCGCCCCTGTTGGAAGCGCAGGATCTGCTGGTGCTGCGTTCGGGCAAGGTGCTCGACCGCGTCACCCTGCCGCAATATGCCCGCGGCCGGCCGATTGGTCGGGTGTTTTCCTTTCGCGATGTCACCCAGCGACTGGCCGACGAAGCCCGGCTGAAGCTGGCCGCCCGCGTGTTCGAATCCAGCATCGATGCGATCTTCGTTGCCAATCCACGGCTCGATCTGATTGCGGCCAACCCGGCGTTTCAGCGCATGACTGGTTTTGCCGACGACGAGATCGAGCATCTCAGCAGTGAGCGATTTCTGGCCGAGCGTGAAAGCGGCAAGTCATTTGCACAATTGCAGGAATCGCTGATCGAGCACGACTACTGGCAAGGCGAGCTGTGGGCGCGGCGCAAGAGCGGCGAAGCCTATCCCTGCCTGCTGTCTCTGGTGCGGGTGCCGAAGAGCGAGGCAGGGGATGAAAGCTATATCGGCTTCTTCAAGGATCTTACCGAGGCACGCGAGGCACAACGCCGGATCGAGGAGCTCGCCTACAGTGATGCGCTGACCGGCCTGCCAAACCGGGTGATGCTGCAAGAGCGATTCCAGCTGGCCATTGCCCACGCCGTGCGCTCGAAGCAAAGCTTCGCCACCTTTTTCATCGATCTTGATCGATTCAAGCAGATCAATGATTCGCTGGGCCATGCCTTCGGCGATCGCGTTCTGGTCGAAGTGGCCGAACGACTGCGACTGTGCCTGCGGCAGGTGGATACCGCCGCACGACTGGGCGGCGATGAGTTCATCTTGCTGTTGAACAAGGTCGATGCGGTGGGGGCCGAAACTGCAGCACGGCGTGTATTGAATGCGTTGGCAGAGCCGATTGAACTGGATGATATGCGGTTCAACCTCAGCTGTAGCATCGGCATTGCCATGTATCCGGGCGATGGCACCGACATGGACGAGCTGATCAAGAATGCCGACTCGGCGATGTATGCCGTGAAGGAGCGCGGCCGTTCGGATTTTCGCTTCTATCAGCGACAGATGAATATCGGTCTGCTGGCGCGGGTCAAGCTCGATCAGGCCCTGCGTCAGGCCTTGAAACAGGGGCGTCTGCAGTTGCATTACCAACCCAAGGTCGACTTGAACAGCGGTCAGGTGGTGGGTGTGGAGGCCTTGGCGCGCTGGCACGATGAGGAGTATGGCAATGTGCTGCCGGCGCGTTTCATTCCGGTCGCGGAGGAAAGTGGCGCCATCGTGCCGTTGGGCGCCTGGGTGTTGGATCAGGCGGTGACCCAGGCCGGTGCCTGGCGCAAGGCAGGATTGCTGCTGCCGGTGGCGATCAATATCTCCGCCGTGGAATTCAATCAGTCAGGCTTCGTGAAACTGGTGGCCGAAGCGCTTGAGCGTCATCAGGTGCCGGGGGAATGCCTGGAGCTTGAACTGACCGAATCGATCCTGGTGGTGGATGCCAACGAAGCCATGGCGCGACTCAAGTCGCTGCGGGAACTGGGTGTGAGGTTGTCGATCGATGACTTCGGTACAGGCTATTCCAGTCTTGCCTACCTCAAGCGCTTCCCGGTTGAACGGCTGAAGATTGACCAGAGCTTTGTCGCCGATATTCCGGGCGATCAGGAGGATGAGGCGATCGCCGTGGCAGTGATCGAGCTGGGCCGGGCGCTGAAACTGCGGGTGACGGCGGAGGGGGTGGAGAACCAGGCGCAGCTCGACTTCCTCAAGCAGCGAGGTTGCACTGAAGGGCAGGGCTTTCATTTCTCCAAAGCCCTGCCAGCGCCCGAGTTGACCGCCAGGTTTGCCAAGCAATTGGTTAAGGTGTAGCCACCGGGTTGTCCAGTGCGCCCACGGCGCATTCGATCAATCTGCGGGCAACACGGCTTCGCGTTGCAGAAAGGCCTGCAGCTGCCGCATGAACGCAGCCTCGAAGTAGGGCGCGTCGTTGTGGCCGCCCGGCATCTCGATCAGTTCGGCACGATCGGCAGCGGCTAGCAGGGCCTGACTGTGCGCGAACGGAATGATTTCGTCATCTCGGCCATGGAACAGCAGCACGGGGCCACTGAACTGGCGCAGGGCAGCGCGGTTATCGAACGGGTCGCGAATCAGTAGCGGCGGCGCCAGCATGCGCCAGGCGAAATCGCGGATCGCGGTGAAGGGTGATAGCAGGACGATGGCGCGCAGCGGGCGATCGAGGCTGAGTTCGCTGGCCGGCCCGGTGCCGATGGAGCGGCCCATGGCGATGATCCGCTCGGTATCCACCTGCGGTTGCGCTGCCAGCCAGTCATAGCCGACGCGCGCCGCTTCACGCAGGCTGTCACGCGAGGGCGCGCCGTCACTGCCGGCATAGCCGGGGTATTCGATCAGCAGGACGTGCAGGCCCAACCTGTTCAGAGGCTTGAGTAACTCGATGCTATGTTCGGCAAGTTCGTAGTTGCCGTGAAAATACAGCACAGCGGCGGAAGGCGGCTCGGCGCGTTCGGCTTCCAACCACCATGCCTTGACCTGGCCAAAGGAGGCCGGAAGGGCGATCTCGTTCGACGCGCCCGTCGGGACGTGCCCCGTACCGGACTGCAGCGCAACGCCGGGAAACATCATCGCGCGCTGCTGCATGAACAGCAGGGCGAGAAACAGCAGGTAGGCCATCGCTACCAGCTTCAGCGTGGACAACAGAAAGCGCCGCATCGGCCTGCTCACAGTTCGATGCGGCGAGTCTGACACAGGCGGCTACAGCGGCGCCCTGGTTCGACGGTTGCGCTGAACAACTCCCGGACGGAGGTGCTTCAGCATCCCGCTACTTGACGCCGTGCATCATCCGCCGCACCAAGGGAATCGACAGGCCAGCCAGGACGGCACAGCCGATACCGATTGTGGTCATCAGCCAGAACAAATCCGCGTACTTGCTGGCTGCTTCGACCAGATTGATCGCCTCGCCCTCGGGAATCTCGATCGAGGCCAGCTTGCCGAACTGTGCGGCCAGTACCTCGGAGAACGCGGTAGCCAGGAACCAGGTGCCCATCATCAGGCCGGCAACCCGCGCCACCGACAACTGGGTGACCGCCGACAGACCGACCGGCGACAGGCACATCTCGCCGATTTCAAGGATGAAGTAGGCCAGCACCAACCACCACACGCTGGCCATCTGGCCGGTGCTGCCGACTTGTTCTGCCGCCATCGCCAGAGGGATAAAGGCGAGACCGCCGAACAGCAGGCCGATAGCCGACTTGGTCGGCTTGGTCGGATTCAGCTGATAGCGATCCAGCCAGCCCCACAGGACGGTGAAGATCGGTGCCAGCAGCACGATGAACATGGCGCCGAGGAAGGTCAGCGAACCGGCGGTTTGCGGCAGCACCAGCAGGTCGCGCACCAGGAGCACCAATACCAGGGCAAAAATGCCGGTGAATACCAGCTTGGGGGCCTGGGAGCTGGCGTTGCGATCGGACAGCTTGGCAGCGATGACAAAGGACAGCGGCGCCAGCAGCAGGGAAGCGATCGACCACGGCATCGGCGTGCCCTCGCGAATCACAAAGCTGGGAAACAGCTCCTTGTTGAGCAAACGATCGGTAAAGGCCACCCAGGAGCCATACGTCTGCTCGTACAGGGTGAAGAAGATCAGCGCCATGAAGATCAGCACCATCAGGGCGATCATGCGGTCGCGCTCGACCTTGCTGCATTGGCTCAGGGTGAACTGCATAAACCAGATGATGACGCCGGTCATCATCAGCGACATCAACGCCAGGGCCGGCGACCAATGCTCGCCCAATCTGCCGACGCCATTGCCCACCGCCCACATCAACCCGGCAATCACCGGCACCGCCAGTACCGCAGCAAGATAGATACTGAACTCACGGTTCAGTCCTGGAATTCCACCTGCCTTCAGCCAGGCAGCATCCGGCGCTTCGGCCTTGCCATGCAGATAGCGCTGACCCCAGAGGAACATGCCCAGGCCCAGCACCATGCCGATGCCGGCAGCGCCAAAGCCGTACTTCCAGCCGTAGGTCTCACCGAGGAAGCCGCAGATCAGCGAGGCGAACAGGGCACCCAGATTGATGCCGGCATAGAACAGCGAAAAACCGGAGTCGCGACGTGGGTCATCCTCGGAATAGAGTCGGCCGACGATGGTGGAAATATTGGGCTTGAGAAAGCCGACGCCGGCAATGATCAAGGCCAGCGAGGTATAGAAAACCAGCAGTGCCGCATCGTCGCGTTGCACCACACCATTGACGCTGGAGGCCTGCTCACCTTCCACCGCCATGCCCAAATGACCGAGCACCAACAGAATGCCGCCAAAGATCACTGCCTTGCGCATACCGAGATAGCGGTCGGCCAGCAGGCCGCCCAGCACCGGAATCGCGTACACCAGGCCACCATAGGCGCCGATCACCTCATAGCCGGCATCGTCGCCGAACAGGTGGTACTTGGTGAGATACAGAAACAGCAGCGCCTTCATGCCATAGAACGAAAAGCGCTCCCACATCTCGGTGAAGAAGCAGACATACAGGCCCTTGGGATGGCCAAGAAAATCATCGTTGCTGAGCTGGGTGGCGTGGGACACGCGCATCCTCCCCTGGTTGTTCAAGTCATGCGCTCGACCACCCTCAGCAGTCGGAACGCGTTGTTAAAATCCCCTTGCGCAAAGGTCAAGGGTAGGGGATCGTCGCGTTACTCGGCGATCCCGAATCTCCAGCATGCCGATCAAGCCGCACTCGACACTGCCGAAGCCCATCCTGGCAAGCCCCTCTCCTCTGGCGGGAGGGGGGGGAGAGGGGGCGTTGCGCCACCAGGCTCAATCCCTCGCTCCCCGCAAGCCCGCGAGTATAGGCGCAAGCGCGGCGCCTGCGGCTAGTCAATCGCCGGGCGGAGGCCTACCATCGCCCGCTGACCTGATTGGGAGGGTGGTGATGTTGCGAGTCAGTCTGGGAATCGCGTTGGCCGCTGTCATCGGCCATGCAGGGGCGGTCGAGCGCGGGATGGCGGTCGAAGATCTGGTCCAGTTCGAGCGCGTTTCTGCGCCAACCCTGTCGCCGGACGGCAAGCAGGTGGCCTACCTGCTGCGCCGCACCGATATGGAGGCCAACAAGGGCCGCACCGCGCTGTGGCTGCAGTCACTAGCCAACGGTGAGCCGCGGCGAATGACTGAGCTCGAGAGCAATGCCAGCGAGCCGAGCTGGTCAGCCGACGGCCAATCGCTGTATTTCCTCTCCTCGCGCAGTGGCTTAAATCAACTCTGGCGCCTGGATCTGGCCGGCGGCGAGGCGCAGGCCGTCTCCGAGCTGCCGCTCGACGTGCTGAATTACCAACTCTCGCCCAATGGCGGGCAGGTGGCCTTCAGCCTGGAAGTGTTCACCGACTGCCCTGATCTCGCCTGCACCACCCAGCGCCTCGACGCGCGCAAGGCAGAAAAGCACAGCGCCCAGGTGTTCGATGCCATGTTCGTGCGCCATTGGGATACCTGGGCCGACGGCCGACGCAACCAGCTGTTCGTGGCTGCCATTGGCGAAGACGGCAAGCTTGCCGCGCCGATTCGGGTCAGCGCCGGGGTCGATGGCGATATCAGCAGCAAACCGTTCGGCGGCAATGCCGACTACGCCTGGTCGGCCGACGGGCGCAGCCTGGTGTTCAGTGCACGATTGGGCGGCAGCAGTGAGGCCTGGTCGACCAATTTCGATCTCTACTCGGTGCCGGCCGACGGCAGCGCCGCACCGAGCAATCTCACCGAAGCCAACAAGGCCTGGGATGCCAATCCTCTGTTCTCGGCCGATGGCAAGACCCTGTATTACCTGGCGATGCAGCGACCCGGTTTCGAGGCCGATCGCTTCGCCATCATGGCCCGTGACCTGGCCAGCGGTGCAACCCGTGAAATCGCCCCGAGCTGGGATCGCTCGGCCGGCAGCCTGGCCCTGGCCGCCGATGGCAAGCGCCTGCTCACCGACAGCAATGATCTTGGCGAGCACGCGCTGTTCGCCATCGACATCAAGACTGGCAAGGCCAGCAAGCTGGCCGGCGGCGGCAGCGTGGCCGGCTTTGATCAGGTCGGCAAGCACCTGGTATTCGCCCGCAGCACGCTCACCGAACCGGCCCAACTGTTCGTTGCCGATGCGCAAGGCCGCGGCACCCGTCAGTTAAGCAGGTTCAACAGCGATCGCCTGGCCGACATCGCCATGGGCGAATACGAGCAGTTCAGCTTTTCCGGCTGGAACAACGAACAAGTGCATGGTTATGTAGTGAAGCCCTGGAACTATACGCAAGGGCAGAAGTATCCAGTCGCCTACATCATCCATGGCGGCCCGCAGGGCTCGATGGGCAATAACTTCCACTACCGCTGGAATCCGCAAACCTATGCCGGCCAGGGCTGGGCCGTGGTGTTCATCGATTTCCACGGATCGACCGGTTATGGCCAGGCCTTCACCGACTCAATCAGCCAGGATTGGGGCGGCAAGCCGCTGGAAGACCTGCAAAAAGGCTGGGCTGCCGCGCTGGCCAAGTACGACTTCCTCGATGGCGACCGCGCCTGCGCCCTCGGTGCCAGCTATGGCGGCTTTATGGTCAACTGGATTGCCGGCGTCTGGACTCAGCCCTGGCGCTGCCTGGTCAGCCACTCTGGCGTCTTTGACCAACGCATGATGGGCTACGCCACCGAAGAACTCTGGTTCACCGAATGGGAGAACGGCGGCAGCCCCTATCAAGTGCCCGGCAACTACGAGAAATTCAACCCCGTTACCCGGGTCAGCCAGTGGCAAGTGCCGATGCTGGTCATCCACGGCCAACTCGACTTCCGCATCCCGGTCGAACAAAGCCTCGCAGTCTTCCACGCCCTGCAACGCCGCGGCGTCGACAGCAAGTTCGTCTACTACCCCGACGAAAACCACTGGATCCTCAAGCCCGCCAACAGTGTTCACTGGCATAACGAGGTGAATGGCTGGCTACAGAGACATTTTGAAGGTGCGGGTAAGTAGACGCGGTGGAGAGTGGCCTGTCAGGGTGCACGGCCGCTTTGTCGCGGCCCGCACAACAGCCCCGTCTCCATGGACTGAGGGAGCCGGGAGGCTGTGCGTGGGATCGGCGATTTGTTTACTTTTGCCTTCGCCGTGCTCACAAGTCAGCTGCTAAACTGCGACCGCTATGAGTACCTCCAAGGTCATCAATCTCAACTCGCTGCGCAAGTCCTGCGGCCAGTGCTCGTTGCAGGAGCTGTGCCTGGGCGGCGGGGTGACTTCGCATGATCTGGAAACGCTGGAGGATCTGGTCAAGAACCGCCGACCGCTGCAGCGTGGCGACGCACTGTATCGAGCGGGTGCAGAGATGCATTCGCTGTTCGTGGCCCGGGAGGGCGCGTTTAAAACGGTGGCAATCAGCGAGTCGGGCGACGAGCAGGTGATCGGCTTTCATCTGCCGGGTGAGCTGATGGGGCTGGACGGCCTGGGCAATGGCCGCCATCGCTGCGAAACCCTGGCGCTGGAAGAGGCCCAGGTCTGCGAAGTGCCGTTCGCGGATCTGGAGCGAGTGGCGGCCAAGATTCCGAGTCTGCAGCACCAGTTGCTGAAGGTGATGGGGCGCAGCATGAATCGCGATCACGATCATCTGGAGATGCTCGGTCGCCGACACGCCACCGAGCGCGTGGCGCTGATGCTGCACAGCATGTCGAGCCGGCTGGAGCAGCTGCATCGGCCGCATCTGAGCTTCAGCCTCAGCATGAGCCGGGAAGAGATCGCGAGCTATCTGGGTCTGGTGATCGAAACGGTGAGCCGCACTTTCTCGCGCCTACAGGATGAGGGCGTCATCAAGGTGCAGGGGCGCAAGATCAGCCTGCTCGATCCGGAGCGTTTGGCGACCCTGGTGCATGAGGGTGACGAGCGGCGCAGTACGCGGGCGTCTTAGCACAGGGTGCTGGACTCAGGCCAAAGCACCAAGATGGATGGCTTTGGCTTCAATTGCGGTCCCGCCCACTTCCCGTGCTCTCGACTTCGGCCCCTCTATGGCCCTCTTGCGGTCCCTCTCGCCTGCGATACCTGGGGAGCGAACGGAGGTTTTCGCGTTCCGTTCTTGGCGCGCGCTATCAGGCTGCTGAAATGCGTCTCAGCAGCCCGCTATAGGCGAGAGTAGGGTGGGCCTGTGGCCCAACCGATGCCAAAGATTGAACCGCTTCCCGATGGCTAACTAAACCGCTGCTTCAGTGCTGGTCGCGCGACTGATCGCCTTGTTAAGGAATTCGTTCAGCGCTTCGCGGCTCAGCGGCTTGCCGATGAAGGCCACGCCAGCGGGCAGGCCGCCGAGTTCGCGGATCTCTTCGGCAGAATGGCTGGACACGGCGAGAATGGCCATGCTGCTGTGTTCGGGGTCGGCCATCAGCGTACGCAGCATGGCCGGACCATTGAGATAGGGCATGACGATATCGGTGATCAGCACGTCGGGACGGTGACGGCCGATCGCCAGCAGGGCGGCGAAGCCATTTTCGGCGAATTCGACCTGCCAGTTCGGCCGCAATCGATGTAGCAGATAGCCGATCAGTTCGCGGTCGGCCTCGTCATCGTCGGCCACCACTACGCGCGGTTCCGCGACGGGTTCCAGTACCTCCTCCGCTGTCACTTTGTGACTCAGCTCGGGATGGCTTAGGGCCAGTTCGCCACTGGCCTGGCGAAACTGCTGCAGGCTGTTGGCATCGATGCGACGGTGTCCGCCGACGGTGCGCCAGGCCTGCAGATGGCCAGCATCGACCCAGCGTTGAACGGTCTGCACCGTCACACTCAACAAACGCGCCACCTCCAGGGTGGAGTAGCTATCTGCGCGTCGCTTCTTCATCGATTCGGTCTCCAGGCTTCGTCGATGACCGGCAGGCCGGTCGCTCGCGCCAGGCGTTCATGGTTTCGGGCATTCGCTCATTGCTCTGAGAGTCAGGCTTTCCAGCCAATTGTTCAAGTTCAAGCACCCGGCGGCTTGCCGGCGCGGTGAGAAGATGACACAAGGAGCGTGAGTAGCCATAGATCAAAGTGCAATCCGGCCGATAGCCGGTGCGATCTGATCGAGCGGCAGCACTTCATTCACGGCTTGCAATCGAATCGCCTCGCGCGGCATGCCGAACACGACGCAGCTGGCTTCGTTCTGGGCAATGGTGTAGGCGCCCTGGGCCTGCATTTCCTTTAGGCCGCGGGCGCCGTCGTCACCCATGCCGGTCATCAGGATGCCGGTGGCATTGGGGCCGGCGGCCTGGGCCACCGAACGAAACAGCACATCGACCGAGGGCTTGTGCCGATTCACCGTCGGGCCGTCGCTGATCTCCACCCGATACAGCGCACCGCTGCGGGCCAGGCGCATGTGCCGGCCGCCGGGCGCGATCAGTACCCGGCCGGGCAGCACCCGATCGCCGTGTTCGGCTTCCTTCACTTCGACCGCGCAGAGCGAATCGAGCCGGGCGGCGAACGCGGCGGTGAAGCGTTCTGGCATGTGCTGCACCACCACCATGCCCGGCACCACCCGTGGCAATCCAGTCAGCACCAGTTCCAACGCCTGGGTGCCGCCGGTCGAGGTGCCGATGGCGATCACCTTGTCGGTGGTCTTGGGTAATGCCTGTGGCGCTGAAACCGCGGGTGGTGGGCGGCTCGGGCGCAGCAGGCGCGGCCGGCTGCGAGCGGCCTGGCGAATCGATTGCAACAGACAGCTGGCCTGCTCGGCGAGAAAATCCTTCAGGCCGAGTCTGGGCTTGGTGATCACGTCGACTGCGCCAGCGGCCATCGCTTCCAGACTGGTGGCGGTGCCGTGTTCGGTCAGGGTTGAGCAGATCACCACCGGGGTCGGATGCTCGCCCATCAGCTGGCGCAGAAAGGTGACCCCGTCCATCCTGGGCATTTCCACATCGAGCACGATTACATCAGGCCATTCCAGCGACAGCTTGGGCTGGGCGGCGATTGGATCGCTGGCGGTCGCCAGCAGGCGCATGCCGGGCGCCTGGTTGATCATCGCCCCCAGCACCTGCCGCACCACGGCCGAGTCGTCGATGATCATCACCTTGATCTCGGTCGGGCGCATCAGCTGCGCCCCGGCTCGCTGCTGAAACTATCGGCTATGCTGCGCAGGCTGTCGAAACGTTGCTCCACCGCGCCTGAGCTGAGGTCGAAGCGGACTCGCCGATAGCCGGCGCGACCGACGCACTGAGCCGCCACTGCCATGCCTTGCTGCTGCAGCAGGTCGAGCACGGCATCGATATTGCGCTGACCAATATCCGGCCCGCTGCAGTGGAACATCTTGCCGCCGCCGAACAGTTTGGCCTGGCATTGGCGTGGGTTGGCGCCGCGCCGACGGAGTTCGCGCAGCATATGGCTTACAGCTGCCGGCGCGTAGCGTGGGTCATCCTGCTCGGCGTGCGGGCCAGGTTCGGGCAGCATGATGTGGCAGGCGGCACCGAGTCGGGTGTTGGGATGCCACAGGGTGAGGCAGATGCAGGAGCCGAGCAGGGTCTCCACCGTGCCGCTGCCCTGGCCGACCATCCAGTCGCCGGGGCCAAGCTGATGCGCGCGGCCGGGCTGAAACGGCACTGCTGCAAACGGCTCGACCGGTTGGCGCGCCAAGACGGTCATTCCTGCTCGCTCAGTCGGTAGGCGCCGGGGGCGATCGACTGCAGCCCGGCCATGCTGCCGTCGAGCAGGGTGCCGAGGTTTTCCGCCAAGCCGACACAGAACAGGCCGCCCGGGCGCAGATGCTTGATCAGCTTGTGCACCACCCGACGTTTGGTCTCGGCATCGAAATAGATCAGCACATTGCGCAGAAAGATCGCATCGAAGCGGCCGAGCTGCGGCATCGCGTCGATCAGATTGATCGCAGCAAAGCTGATATTGCGCCGCAGCTCGCGTGCTACCAGCAGGCTGCCCTGCTGTTCGCCGGTGCCGCGCAGGCAGTACCGGCTGAGCAGTTCACGCGGCAATTGCTGGGCGCGCTGCAGCGGGTAGTGACCCTTAACCGCGCGTTGCAGCATGCGCATGCTGATGTCACTGCCGAGAATCTGCCAGCGCAGGCCAAGGCCCTGGTCACACAGGTTCTGCAATGCCATGGCCATGCTGTACACCTCTTCGCCAGACGCGCAGGCCGCGCTCCAGGCGCGAAACTCGCGGCCGGCCTGTTGCGCGCCGCGGGCGGCTTCGGTCAGCAAGCCGAAGTGGGCCGACTCGCGCCAGAAATAGGTTTCGTTGGTGGTGAGCAATTCAATTGCACATTGCCGCTCTTCAGTCTGTGCAGGGTGTTCGATCTGCTGCAGATAATCGCTGTAGCCGATGCCCAGGGTGTGCAATCGCTTCTGCAAGCGGCTGGCAATCAGGGCCTTCTTGTTGTCCGACAGGGCAATACCGGCGTGTTGCTGCAGCAGGCGGCGGAAGCGCAGAAATTCGCCATCGCTGATTTCCTGCGTGTCGCCGACTGCTGAGTGATTGGCCATCATGACACCAGCTCCGCTTCGAGATTAAACGCGGCCACCGCTGCGCTGAGCTCGGTAAAGTCGAAGGTATGTTGCACATCGAGCAGAATGACCAGACGCTGATTGAGCGTGGCCACGCCGCGGATGAAGTCGGCCCGTACCTGGGTGCCGAAATGCGGTGCCGGGTTGATCTCGGCGGCCGCGATGTTGATCACCTCATTGACCGCATCGACCAGCACACCGACCTCCTGTGTCCGCTCGCCCCGGTCGACTTCCATGATGACGATGCACGAGCGTTTGCAGATCCTGGCCGGCGGCCTGCCGAAACGAACAGCTAAGTCGATCACCGGCACCACCTGGCCGCGCAGGTTGATCACGCCGCGGATTTCGGCCGGCATCAGCGGTACGTCAGTGACCTGTCCGTACTGGATGATCTCCTTCACCGCGAAGATGCTGCTGCCGTACTGGCCGCCGGCACATTGAAAGGTGAGGAACTGCTCCTCACCGCTGGTGAGTTCGAGCGGGCCGGGAGCGACTGCAGTGAGCTGATTCATGGCTGGGGCTCAGAAGCGGGCGAACTGTGTTTCCAGGCTGGGTTCGGCCAGAGCCGGCAGGGTGTGCAGCTTGTTTGTTGCCGTGCGCTGGATGCGTTCGCTGCGGCTGGCCTCGTCGCGGCGCTGCAACTTGAAGAACTCGATCAGCTGCTGCAATTGCTCGGCCTGGCCGGACAGCTCCTCGGCGGTGGCCGCCAGTTCCTCCGACGCTGAAGCATTCTGTTGCGTGGCCTGATTGAGTTGGTTCATCGCCGCATTGATCTGCTTGACGCCGACCGCCTGTTCCTCCGAGGAGGCGGTGATCTCCTGCACCAGATCGGAGGTCTTGCGGATGCTCGGCACCATTTCGTCGAGCAGCTTGCCGGCGCGTTCGGCCACGGTGACACTGGTGCCGGCCAGCTCGCCGATTTCCTGCGCCGCGACCTGGCTGCGCTCGGCCAGCTTGCGCACTTCGGCCGCCACCACGGCAAAGCCCTTGCCATGCTCGCCGGCGCGCGCCGCTTCGATCGCCGCGTTCAAGGCCAACAGGTTGGTCTGGTAGGCGATGTCGTCGACGATGCCGATCTTGGCCGCAATCTGCTTCATCGCATCGACGGTGCGGGTCACCGCTTCGCCGCCTTCCACCGCTTCCTTCGACGCCTTGCCAGCCATGCCATCGGTGACCTTGGCGTTTTCGGTGTTCTGCGCGATCGAGGCCGACATCTGTTCCACTGAGGCGCTGGTTTGCTCGACGCCGGCCGCTTGTTCGGTGGCGCTTTGCGAGATCGATTGCGCGGTGGCATTGACCTGGGCCGAGGCCGAGGTCAGCGACAGCGCCGAGTCGCGCACCCCGGCAATGGTGCCGGCCAGCTTTTCGATCATGGTCTGCATCGCCGCCAGCAGCTGGCTGGGTTCATCGCGTCCTTTGGCTTTGCGGATGCTGACGGTCAGGTCGCCCTCGGCCAGCCGATGCGCTGCGTTGACCGCTTCATTGAGGGGCTTGGTGATACTGCGTGCCAGCAGAAAGGAAAGCACGAAGCCAAGCAGCACCGCGATCGCCATCGCCAGCATCGAGCGGCTGCGGGTTTCGTTGTAGTCGGCCTGCGCCTCGGCGAATTCGCGTTCGGCATTGCTGAGCTGCAGTTCGATCAGTTCAGACAGTTTGGCCGACAAGGGGTCGATCAACGGGTAGAGTTCCTGGATACTGAAACGCTCCAGAGCGGCACGGTCCTGCTCCAGCAGCGCGCGACGCAGCGCCGCAATGGGTTGATCGGTGGCCTGGCGCAGTTGCTCGGCGGCCTGAATCAGCTGCCGTTCTTCCAGGTTCTCGACGCTTTTGGCATAGCGCGTCCAAGTCTGTTCGATCTGCTGCAGGGCCTCCGCAACACCGCGTTCCGCTTCTTCGTAGCTCAGGTTGCCATTGCGCGCCTTGTGGGTGGCATCGACGATGTTTACCGCGTACAGATCGGCCACCACTTTCAGGTCGCGCAGCGGCACCACGTGATGGTGATACAGGCCCTCCATGGAGTGCAGTGCTGCATTCAGGTGCTGCAGACTGAACAGGCCCAGGCCGAGCAGGAACAGGATGTAAATCGATGACAGCAGGCCAAGGCGGGTGCTAACACGCAGTTTGTTCAGCATGGGGAATCTCCACGGAAATCGATTCGGCGGGTACCGGGTCGGGCCGGCGGTTCAGGCAGGTTGTGGCTCGGCGGCAAGTCGCTGCCTGGCCGTGTGGGAATTGCGACTGGCGCGGTGCGCTTGACTGGCCTGTTCGATCAAGGCCGGTACGTCGAGAATCAGGGCCACTTCGCCCGAGCCGAGAATGGTCGACCCGGCCAGGCAGCGCAGCGGGCTGAACAATTCGCTCAGAGGTTTGATGACGGTCTGGTGCTCACCGAGTAGCTGGTCGACCAGCAGCCCGGCGCGCCGCACGCCGTCGCGCACCACCACGATGCTCGGCCGTTGGCTGGATGCGCCGCGCAGATGCATCAAGCGACTGATGCTCAGCACCGGTAGTGGGCGATTGCGTTGCTCGATCACCGTGCAGGCGTGATCCAGGCTCAAGCCAGCCTGACCGCTGATGCACTCCTCGACCTGATCCAGCGGCACGATAAAGTTGCTGCCAGCGCAGCGCACCAGGAATCCGTCGATGATGGCCAGGGTGAGCGGCAGACGAATCGTCATGCAGCAGCCCCGGCCGCGCTGCGAGGCGATCTGTACGCTGCCGCGCAAGGCCTCGATATTGCGTTTAACCACATCCATGCCGACGCCACGGCCGGATAGGTCCGATAGCTGCTGGGCGGTGGAAAAGCCCGGTTCGAAGATCAGGTTAAGTATCTCGTCGTGACCGGGGTTGGCATTGGCGGCCAGCAGCCCGCGTTCGCGGGCCTTGGCGAGTACACGCTCGGTGTCGATGCCACGGCCATCGTCGCGGACCTGCAGCACGATGCTGCCGGAATCGTGCCAGGCACTGAGCTTTAGCAGGCCTTGTTCGGGCTTGCCTGCGGCCAGGCGCTGCGCCGGCAGTTCCAACCCGTGATCGAGCGCATTGCGCACCAGATGCAGCAAGGGGTCGCCGATCTTCTCCACCACCGATTTGTCCAGCTCGGTGTCCTGGCCCTCGAGCTCCAGCCGTACGTCCTTGCCCAGGCCATTGGCGATATCGCGCACCACCCGCTTGTATTTGCTGAAGCTCTCGCCGATCGGCACCATCCGCAGGGCCAGGGTGCCGTTGCGGATCTCTTCGATCAGCCGGGTCATCTGCTGACTCGACTCGACCAGTTGGCCGGCGCCGCTGGCTTCGGCCTGCAGTTTGGTAGCGGCACTGAGGATCACCAGTTCGCCGACCACATTGATCAATGCATCGAGCTTGTCGGCATCGACACGCAGGAAGCGGCTCGATTCGCCTTGTTCGCGCGTGCGGCTCTGCTTGCGCAGGGCGGCGTCGACCAGCTCGGGCTCAACCCCTCGTTCGATCAGGATCTCGCCCAGCGGCGCCGCAGCCGAGGATTCTGCCGCCTGGCTATGCTGGCTGGCGAGTGCGCGATGCAGTTCGGAAGCGCTAACGGCGCCGCAACCGACCAGGATTTCGCCCAGCCGGCTGGCATCATCGGGCAAGTCTTCAATCAGGGCGATATAGGCCTGGGTGCTGGTGTTCGGCGGCAACAAGTGCACCACGCATTGGTCGCGGATGAACTCGAAGGCGTCGTCCAGGGTGGCCTGATCGGCTTCGGTGCGTAGTCGCAACTCAAAGCCGAGGTAGCAGGTTTCGGCGCTGAGCTCGGCCAGGGCCGGCAAGCGGGCATCGAAGGTCTCGACGAATTCGATCTCGCCCAGGCTGGCTAGATAGCGCAGCGTGGCCAGCGGATCGATGCCATGCAAGAAACTGTCGGCAGCAAAGCGCAATGAGATATGCCAGACCGCAGGTACGGCAACTGCCACCAGTTCGGTGGAACGGCTAGGTTTGGAGGCTGTGGTCGGTAGTCCACTGAGTGGGCGCAAGGACTTCAGCAGGGCCTGGCCATCGTCAGCCAGATCGGGCGGCAGCGCCGCCCCTGGCGCCTGACGCGCATGATCGAGCAGATCGGCAATATGATCGGCGCATTGCAGCAGTTGCGAGCTTAACTGGTCGTTCAGAGTAAGGGCGCCAGCGCGCAGGCGGTCGAGCACGGTCTCGACCTCATGGCTGAAGCGGACCAGATCGTCCAGTGCGAACAAGCCGGCCGAGCCCTTGATGGTGTGCACGCTGCGAAACAGGGCGTTCAGGGTGTCGCTGTCATTGGGCGCGTCTTCCAGCGCGAGCAGGCACTGCTCCATCTGCTGGACCATGTCGCGGGCTTCGATGTGAAAGGTTTCCAGGGCGCGAGCGTAGGCATCTTCCTTGTTGCTCCGATTCATGACGCGGTTCCTTCATCGAGCAGGGGAAACCGACCGCGCAGGCCGGTCAGGCCCAAGGTGCGCTGCAACACCGCCGAGGGACGGCGCAGGCGCAATGTCAGGCCGCGCCGTCTGGCTTCTTTCTGCGCCGCCAGCAGCAACTGCAGTCCGGCGCCATCGATCAGTTCAATCGCCGAGCCATCGACTTCGAGCTCGCCTTGGGCGCAGGCAAGCCGGGTCAGCAGCTCGCCCTGCAGCTCGGCCGCTGCCTGCACCACCAGTTCGGTAGGGAGCGCGTAGGGTTGGCTCATCGCTGCAGCCCGTATTTAGCGGCGGGCGCGACCTGTGATCGAGACATCGACTGGCCCTCAGGAAACATCGATATCATTAATATCATCACTTTGATGTGGTGCAACTACCGTCCGTCGCCTCGCGATTTGCCGCTTTAAAACTTGAAGAGTGGGCTAATCGATGAATCTGCGGCTAGTATCGGCTGTCTCCAAACGAGAGAGCAGCGCATGGCGGCGGAGCTTAGAGACCCGGTCGGTGAGCCCAGCGCCTCCGCGGTGGCGATTCCGGCCTGTGATCCGAGCCTGTACAGCGTGGTTGAAACGGCCCTCGATGGCATCATCACCTGCGATGCAGACGGTCGGGTGATGATCTTCAATGCCGCCGCCGAAGCCATGTTCGGTGTGCCGCGCGCTGAGGTGCTGGGGCAGCCGATGGAGCGCTTTATCCCGCCGCAGGTTCGCGAACGACATCCCGGGTGGATGCGCCAGTTTGCCGAAAGCCGCACCCCGCCGCGGCGCATCCGCGGGCCCGGCCAGGTTCGTGCCCTGCGAGCGAACGGCGAACAGTTTCCGGTCGAGGCCTCGATTTCGCACACCGTGGTGAACGGTGCTTCGCTGTTTACCGTGGTGCTGCGCGATATCAGCGAGCGGGTGGCGCAGGAGCTGGCCCTGCGCCAGAGCAGGGCTGCGGTAGCCGATCTCAACAACCGCCTGGCATTGGCCGTGGCCGGCTCGGGCTATGGCATCTGGGAGCGCGATCTCAGTCATCAGCAGCTGACCTGGGACGCGCAGATGTGCCGCATATTTGGCTTCACGGAGCAGGAATTTGATGGTCGCCACGAAACCTGGCGTGCCTGCGTACACCCCGACGAGCTTGCGCGAGTGGATGCCGAGGGGAAAGCATTTCGCCAAGGGCGACCATTTCAGCAGTTCCTCTACCGCATCTATCGACGCAACGATGGAGAGCTGCGCTATATCGAGGGCAATGGCTATGTCCAGCTCGATGAGCAAGGCAAGCCGCAACGCTGGGTTGGCATGAACCGTGATGTCACCGATCGCGTGATGGCGGAAGAAAGGTTGCGCCAACTTAACGCAGAACTCGAACAGCGGGTCGAGCAGCGTACCGCGCAGCTGCTGGCGGCCAAGGATCAGGCCGATCATGCCAGTCGCGCCAAGAGCGAATTCCTGACCAAGATGTCGCATGAGCTGCGCACACCCTTGCACAGCATCCTTGGCTTCACCAAGTTGGCGATCGAGGATGATGCAGAGCTGAGTCAGGAGCAGCGGATGCGCTTTCTGGAGCGGATTCGCCATTCAGGAGACGTGCTGCTTGGCCTGGTCAACGACCTGCTCGACACCGCCAAGATTGAAGCGGGAAAACTGCTGCTTAGTCGTGGTCCAGTTGATCTCGCCGTTATCCTGCTCTGCGTGCTGGAGGAGTTTCAACCGGCGATGGAACAGAAGTCGCTGCAACTGCGCGGCAAACGGCGAGCGCATGCGCCAGCGCTGGGAGATGAGGCGCGATTGGCGCAGGCCCTGCGCAATGTGATCGCCAATGCGCTGCGCTTCGCGCCCCCAGGTTCGGCCGTGCAATGCGAGCTTGAGTCGTTGCCGCGCGCCTGGTTGATCTCGGTCAGCGACCAGGGGCCGGGTGTGCCGGCAGCCGAACGCGAGTCGGTATTCGAGCCCTTCACCCAGAGTTCGGTGGCCACCGGCAGCGGCGGCACCGGGTTGGGATTGCCGATTACCCGCGGCATCGTCGAGTTACACGGCGGACGGGTCTGGTGTGAACCGAGCCCATGCGGAGCGCGCTTCTGCATTGAGTTACCGCGCGAAACCGATGGCGAATAGCTGAATGTGTAGGGCGGCCCCTGGCGCGCCATCGCTCCCCCAGGCAGCCCGCCAGCCCTCCCTCAGGCCTGCCGCTTCAGCACCTGCCGACTGATCTCTCCATCAGCCGCCACCGCCAAACACTCGCCGCTCTCCCGCCAGTCAGCGAGCACGATCCGTTCTGCCGGCTGGCTATTGCTCAGCCTGACTTCATGTTCTGCCGGCCGATGAGTATGGCCGTGAATCAATCGGCCAACGCCGTACAGGTGCAGTGCCTGTTCAATGGCTTGCGGATTCACATCCATCAGTTCCATCGACACGCCTTGCTGATGTGCCTTGCTCTGCGCGCGAGCCTGTTCGGCAAAGGCTCGTCGCGCTGCCAGCGGCTGGCCCAGGAAGCCGGCCTGCCATTGCGGGTCGCGAAATTGCTTGCGAATGGCCTGATAGCCGAGGTCATCGGTGCAGTAGGCATCGCCATGGGCAATCAGGGTATCGATGCCGCCCAGCCGCACCACGCTGGGATCGGGCAGCAAACGGGCCCCGGCGCGCTCGGCAAACTCCGCGCCGATCAGGAAATCCCGATTGCCGTGCATCAGGTACACCCGGGTGCCGGCCTCGTTCAGTGCGCGGAGATGCTCGGCCACTACGGCCAGCAGGGCGCTGTCATCGTCGTCGCCGATGTAGGCCTCGAACAGGTCGCCGAGAATGAACAGGGACTCGGCATTGCGCGCAGCGCCTTGCAAATAGCGCAGCAGGATCTGGCAGCGCGGCTCATCGGTCGAGTCCAGATGCAGATCGGAAATGAAATGGGCGCTGGCTGTGTGCATGGTCGATTTCGCTGATTCGGCCTGGCAAGGGTGCGACTTGGACGCACCGAATGCCGAACGCCGAGTCGCGCGCCGTCGCTTAGTTGCTTACCGCCGGCGCGGCTTCTTCGGCCGCCGGGGCCGCGGGCGGGGCGGCTTCTGCCACCGGCACGATGTCGACCTTTTCGATCAGCACTGTTTGCAGCGGCACATCGCGACTCATCGGGCCTTGCGCCCCGGTCTCCAGGCTGCGGATCTTGTCGACCACATCCATGCCTTCGATCACTTTGCCGAACACCGTGTAACCCCAGGTGTAAGCAGTTTGTTCGCTGACGAAATCGAGCCGCGGATTGTCCACCACGTTGATGAAGAACTGCGCCTGCGCACTGTGCGGTTCGCTGGTGCGAGCCATGGCCAGGGTGCCGCGCAGATTCGACAGGCCATTCTTGCCCTCGTGTTCGATCGCCGGGCGCATCGGTTTGAGCTGCAGATCGGCGGTATAGCCGCCGCCTTGAATCATGAAGCCGTCGATCACCCGGTGGAAAATGGTGCCGTTGTAGTGCCCAGCCTTGACGTACTCAAGAAAGTTGGCGACCGACTTCGGCGCTTTCTCCGGGTAGAGCTCGATGCTCAGGTCGCCCATATTGGTGCGCATGATCACCTTGTTGGGCTGTGCCGGCGCAGCGGCGACCTCCTCGGCAGAGGGCGGTGCAGTGTCCTGCGTCATCGCCGTGCTCGGCAGGGTGATCAGGGCAGACACGGCCAGGGCACGCAGCCAGTTCGATTGCAGCATGGGGTTCTCCAAATCCTAATTAGCAGATCAAGCGGTGAAGGGCTATGACAGCCGGCGAACGCCAAGGTTCGATGGCCGCCATTGTAGCCATAGCCAGCATGATCGGGCGTGTTCTACCAGCAATGTGCATCGCGGTTACACTGCGCGCTATACCAGAACCAGGAGAATCATCGTGCGGACCTTGCTTCTGTCCTTGTTGTGGGTTGGCCTGTTGTTCAGCGCAGAGGCGCAAAGCGCCGAGTCACCGGCCGATGCCGAGCTCTACTTCATCAGTCCGCAGGACGGTGCCCGCCTGAAGTCGCCGGTCACGGTTCGTTTTGGCTTGCGCGGCATGGGGGTGGCCCCAGCCGGCATCGATCTGCCCGCCACCGGCCATCATCATTTGCTGATCGACACCGATCTGCCGCCGCTGGATCAGCCGATTCCGGCCGACGCCAAGCACCTGCATTTTGGCAAGGGGCAGACCGAAGTACAGCTGGAGCTGACGCCTGGCGAGCACACCTTGCAGCTGTTGCTGGGTGATCACCTGCATACACCGCATAAGCCGGTGGTTAAGTCGGCCCGGATCACCATCACGATCGAGCCCTGAGCAGATTCGATGCTCGTTCGGCGCTGCGGGGTTCGATAGCGCCGCAGCGAAGCGATCGCTTCGTCCTGCTTCAGCATCACCCCGCAACCGCGCTAAAATGGCCGGCTTGCTTTGTTGAGAATCATCCATGACCTGTCGTACCCGTTTTGCCCCCAGCCCGACCGGCTTTCTGCATATAGGCGGTGCCCGTACTGCGCTGTACAGCTGGTTGGAGGCGCGTCGCCAGGGCGGCCAGTTCATCCTGCGGATCGAGGACACCGACCGCGAGCGCAGCACCCAGGAGGCGGTCAACGCCATCCTCGAGGGCATGCAGTGGCTGGGGCTGGAGCACGACGAGGGCCCGTTCTACCAAACCCTGCGTACCGATCGCTATCTGCAGGTTGCCGAAGATCTGCTGAAAGCCGGCAAGGCCTATTGGGCCTACGAGAGCAAGGACGAGATCGAGGCGATGCGGGCGGCGGCGATGGCGGCTGGCACCAAGCCGCGCTACAACGGCTACTACCGTGACCGCAACGAGCCCAAGCGCGATGACCCCAACCGGGTGCTGCGCTTCAAGAACCCAAGTTCGGGCAGCGTGGTGTTCAACGACGCGGTCAAGGGCCGGGTCGAATGGAGCAATGAAGAACTCGACGATCTGGTGCTGATCCGCTCCGACGGCTTCCCCACCTACAACTTCGCTGTGGTGGTCGATGACCTTGACATGAAGATCACCGAAGTGATCCGCGGCGATGACCACGTCAACAACACGCCGCGTCAGGTCAACATCTACGAGGCGCTGGGCGCCAAGGTGCCGCGCTTTGCGCATCTGCCGATGATTCTCGGGCCGGACGGCGCCAAGCTGAGCAAGCGGCACGGCGCGGTGGGTGTGATGCAGTACCGCGACGATGGTTTTCTGCCGCATGCGGTATTGAACTACCTGGCCCGGCTGGGCTGGTCGCATGGTGATCAGGAGATCTTCTCGATCGAAGAGATGATCAACCTGTTCCGCATCGAGGACGTCAATCACTCAGCGTCTCGCTTCGATGTCGAAAAGCTGAGCTGGCTTAACCAGCAGTATCTGAAGACCGATCACCCGGACAGTCTGGCGCCGCATCTGATCTGGCACCTGGAAAACCAGGGCTACGATTGGCAAGCCGGACCGAACCCATCGGATGTCATCGTCGCCTTGCGCGATCGGGTGAAAACGCTGAAGGATATGGCCGAGCGTGCGGCCATGTGGTACCGGTCGATCGAAAACTACGATCAGGCCGCGGTGGCCAAGCACCTGAAGGGCGCCGCGCTGATTCTGAGCGCAGCGCGCGATGCCCTGGCGGCGCTGTCGGTGTGGAGCCCGCAGGAGGTCGACGCCGCCCTGCGTCAGGTGGCGGAAGGACAGGGCGTGGGCGTGGGCAAGGTGGCTCAGCCGATGCGTGTCGCCATCACCGGCACCCAGGTGTCCCCCTCAATCGATTACACAGTGTTCCTGGCCGGGCGCGACGAGGCCCTGCGCCGAATCGATGCTGCCTTGCCGCTATGCACTGAATGAAGTCCAAGTCTGGGCATAAAGCGCGGCCTGCTGCACGACAGTGGGCCGATGCACCGATGCTATGATCCGGGCCATGAGCCATGGCCCGATCGAACAGGTGTGCACCCATCCCCATCATCATGTGCATGATGCGCCGGGTCTGGTTGCCGCGGTGGCGGCCATCTGCGAAGAACGTGGCCTGCGCCTGACCGAATTGCGCGAACGGGTGCTGACCTTGATTGCCCAGGAAGGTCGGCCGATCAAGGCTTACGATCTGCTTGAACGGATGCGTGCGGTGCAGGGGGCTGTGGCTCCGCCGACGGTGTATCGGGCGCTGGATTTTCTACTGCAGAGCGGCTTTATTCACAAGCTTGAATCGATCAATGCTTTCGTTGCCTGTCACCATCCGCGGATCGAGCATTCGGTACCGTTTCTGATCTGTGATCAATGCCACGACGCCATCGAGCTGGAAGACGAAGAGATCCCGCAGTTGTTGCGCAGCCGCGCAGAGGCGCTGGGGTTCAAGCCTCTGGCTCAAACCCTGGAAGTGCATGGCCGCTGCGCCCGTTGTCTCAAAAGTGATTGAGCTGAGACGGCACATGGTCAAGCGTCGGTCGGACGTGGTGTCGGCGCTGATGATAGGTCTGTTGCTGGGTGTCGTTGATGTCGGCGCTCAGCAGTCCGCTGTGTCGTCCGCTGTGGAAGTGAAACAGGGTGTTGAGGGTGAAGTAGAGGCTGCGCCGGAGCGGGCGGCTGTGTCGGCAACAACCGCGGACCAAGCCGTGCCGCCAGACGCGGAATTGCAGGACGACATCGAGCGCCTGCAGGAAGTGGCCCCGGCGGTAGTGGAGGCGCTGCCGGAGGTTGCCACCCGCAACTCAAATGAATCGACCGCTACCGCCGAGGCCAGCATGGGCGCGCGGGTAGCGACACCGAGCGTGCTTGATTTCGTCGGTCCACCGGCTTTGGATCCGATCGCGCTGCCGGGGAGTCCGGACTTTGTCGGCCCACCACAGCTGACTTCGTTCGAAATTCTTGGCGAAACCGTGGCGCCCGGTGATCGCAAGCTGTTGCGCTGGAGCGTCAGTCAGACCTTCGCCGGCGGCGATACGGTGGTCTCGGTCAATGTGGTGCATGGAGTGCGGCCGGGGCCGGTGCTGTGCATGGCCGCCGCCATTCACGGCGACGAAATCAACGGTGTGGAGATCGTGCGTCGGGTACTCAATGGGGTTGACGCGAGCGTGCTATCCGGCACCGTGGTGGGCGTGCCGATCGTCAATCTGTTCGGTTTCAGCCGCAATTCGCGTTACCTACCCGACCGTCGCGACCTCAATCGCTACTTTCCCGGCAGTCTGCGCGGCAGCATCGCCTCGCGCATTGCCTATAGTTTCTTCAGCCAGATCGTTCAGCATTGCGATGCGGTGGTCGACTTCCACACTGGAAGTTTCGACCGTGCCAACCTGCCGCAGGTGCGTGCCGACTTGCGTCTGCCTGAAGTGCTGCGTTTTGCTCGCGGCTTTGGCGCCTTGCCGGTGCTGCACAGCAGCGGTAGCCGCGGCATGCTGCGCGTGGCCGCCACCCAGTCCGGTATCCCGGCGGTGACCTTCGAAGTGGGCGCCCCTGGCACGCTGGAGAAGCGCGAAATCGATCTCTCGGTGGATGCGTTGGAGATCCTGCTGCATCACATGGGTTTGGTGCCTGAAGGGCCGGCTGAGCAGGAGCCCCAGGCGGTGTTTTACGAATCGCGTTGGGTGCGGGCCAATGCCGGTGGCATGCTGATCGCCGATGTCGAATTGGGGCAACGGGTAGTTAAGGGGCAGCGACTTGGCATGGTGGTCGATCCGATCAAGAACGTCGAACACGAGATTCTGTCGCCGCTATACGGTCGAGTAATTGGCAAGGCCAAGAATCAGGTGGTGCTACCCGGCTATGCCGCCTTCCATATCGGCGAGGAAACCAGCGCCGAACAGGCCTCCGATGCCGCGGCCGCGGGCCTGTTGGAAGAGGTGGGCGAAGAGGACACCGAAGCGGTGGAACAGCGTGATGCGGAGTATGGCTATTAGCCCAACGTACGCCGCGCCACACCTGCCGTGAGCCTGACGAACGGTTTGCCGGAAATCAATCGCTTGCGTGCTTGTTTTCCGAGTGCGCCGTTCTTGGCGCGCGATTTCACGCTGCTGAAACAAGTCTCAGCAGCCTGCCAAGCAGTTCCATAGATCTGACTGACGGTTCTGGGTGACCAAACCCTCAGTTGTCAGCAGAATTTCTTCGCAGAATGTTATACTGTAGCGGAAACGCCTCCGGTCCACCTGGAGGCGCTGCATAAGTGGCTGATAACACAGAAGAAATGCGAATGAAGGATGCCGACTGGCTGTCACGTGGTGATCGATTGGGCATGGTGGCTTCCACCCTGTGCGCGGTCCATTGCGCCCTGCTGCCGATCTTGATTGCGATGTTGCCGTCCTTGGGGCTGGGTCTCTTGGGCCGGGCCGATCTGGATCAGGCCTTCGTGTTGTTCGCTTCGCTGCTGGCGCTGACCACGCTTACTCAGGGGTACCGACGCCATCGAACGTTCCGCGCCTGGTGGTTCCTGTTGCCTGGCGTCGCCCTGCTTTGGGTCGGTGCCTATACCAGTCTGCATACCCACGGGGTACTGCACACCAGCCTGATGGTGGCGGGCGGGTCGCTGTTGGCCACAGCCCATTGGGTCAACCTGCGCCTCAGCCACGCCAGCCTGCGTACGCAGCCGGTGGGGGCCTGAGTCAGCAGGCTTATCCGCGCCCAGCACTTTAACCAGGGCGCTGCTGCGTGCTACGCTTCGCGGTCTTTCTCAGCCCATCCGGGCTGTCGATACACTTTGCTGAGGAGCAAGAGACATGGGTAAGGGCGACAAGAAGACTTTCCGCGGCAAGGTGTTTGCCGGCAGCTACGGCAATGCGCGCACTGCGGGCGTCAAGATCGGCAGCGCCACGCCGAAGGCCGCGGTAGCCAAGAAGGCGCCGGCCAAGAAGGCGCCGGCCAAGAAGGCCTGAGTTCGGCAACGGCGCAGACTGCGCTGGTCGAAGCATCAAACCCCGGCTGGTCTGGGGTTTTTTGTTGTGCGTGAAACGTGGGTATCGATGCGCCTACCGTCTCAGGTGCGTGCCAAGGGCGACAGCCCGGCCTCGGCCGGCCAGCAGTCAAAGCCACGGACAAACAGATCCGCCTCGGGTTCCATGACCGCTGCCAATTCACTTAACACCTTGTCAGGCAGGCAGGCGTCGGGATAGAAGCCGAACTCCACGCTTCGCACCGGCTGGTCGATTAGCGCGGCCAAGGTGGCCCGGCAATCAGTCGGCCTGGCACCGAACCAGCCATCAATGTACAGAACGCCGGCATTCACACCCGCACAGACCAAGCTGCTCTCTACCCGGCGCAGCGGCCGGGCAAAGCCATTGGCGTAGTACCAGCTGGCAATGCGGCTCGAATGTGTTGCCGAGAGTCGAAAGCTGTCGGCGATACCGGTGCTCTGGTTGTGCAGCTGCGCTCGCTGCTCTGCCGAGTGCAGATCCAGCAAGGTCGCCGCTGGCGCAGCCGGCTCTAGCTCACAGTTCCAGCGAAAACGGTAGCTGGACAGCGGTCGAAAACCAAAGCGCGGATAGAACTCACGAACATTGGGATTGGCATAGAGAAAGATCGGCCGAGCGCCCGCTTGCTTGATGGCCGCTTCGAGCACGTGGCGCGAAAGGCCGCGGCCACGATGGTCCGGATGGCAGGCCACCGCACCCCATTGGTCAGCCTGAATTGACTCACCGTGGATGATCATCGACATCCGCGTAACCCCTACGCTGGCCAGTAACTGATCACCTTCCTGCCAGGCAAGGACCCGGTAGCCCTGGCCCCATTCGCCCCATTCGATCCAGCGAGAAAAGTCGGAGCGGGTGAACACCTGTCGCATCAAGTGGCAGAACGCCGAGTGCAGTGGGTGGTCGTGCTGGTCAATGCATCTCAGCATTTTCGCGCTTCGCTGCGACTTGTGGTCGGAATGCCGACCATAGCGACTTTCGGCCAGAGTTTCCGAACCGTGCCCGCTGCGACTTCACGCCGCGCTCGCCGAACGTTAAGCTCGCCGGCTCCTGAGCACGCCATCGACATGCCTCTTCTCAAGATCAACGCAGAACTGCCGAACAGCGCGGAGGTGGGCATCGCGGCTGGATCCTTCGAGCTCGCGCTGGAGGGCGTGACCATTCCGGTGGCCGAACTGATCGCGCAGGCCGTACAGACCCAGATCAGACTACAGCAGGTGCTGGCGGTCGAACGGCCGCGGCATCTCGACGCCGAGCAGATTGCGCGTGGCAAGGCGCAGGGGCGCGTGGCCCTGCCTGCATCCGTGTCGCCAATCGCGCCTGATCCGAACGAGGAAGTGCGGCGCGCCAGAGCCGCATTTGCGCGTGGCGAATTCCATCTGGTGGTGGACGGCAGCTTCTATCGGCGGCTCGACGAGTCGGTGCCGCTCAGTCCCGAAACCCAGGTCGCATTCTTGCGCCTGACCCAACTGCGAGGCGGTTAGTCCATGAGTTGCCCCCCAATTTCCAGAGCAGACCAATGAACCATGTCGCCGAACAGTGGCAACCCAGTGCCGAGCAACTGAGCCGTCTGCGCCGCTATGAAGCGTGGTTGATGCAGCTGGTCGAAGGCGTCAAGACCCGTGACCAGTTGGAAAAGCTGGCGAGCAGTGCCTATCGCGGCGACGAATCGTTTCTGCAGCTGATTGCCGAGGCGCCGCTGGCTGATGATTTCGAGCGTTGTGTGGCGGATTTCTATTGTTTCCCAGCCCAGGTTGATCGCATCGGCAATCGGCGCTACTACCTCAGCCATACCGATGTGCGCAACCGCATCTGGTATGCCGGTGAGTTCACTCGGCACTTGCTGAGCCATCTGGCGGGTGACTACGCACGAAACCTGCTGCTGGACCGCCTGCGCTTCATGGTCTGGCACCCGAACAGTGCCGATGATCTGCGCGAGCCCGCCTGTTTCGTTCAGTATCGCGAACTGGCCGCGAAGCAGCCCGAGTATGAGCGAAAGTATGTGCTGAGTTCGCTCGACGATGCTTTGAAGCTTGAGCAGTTTCCGTTTCTGTCACCGACACCACCCGAGCTGGTGGTGCAGTGCCTGGAGCTGGCGCGTTCGGCCGATGAAGCCGAGCCGGTGCTGGCGCTGATCGAAGGTCGCGAGGGCCCCAAGTTGAAGCTCGACCTGAGCTTTCCGACGGGTGTCCGGGCCAAGGTCGGTCAATCCATGTCCAGTGCCAGCTTTCTGCTGCTGGGGCTGGAGTTCGGTCGCATCCTGCACCAGATGGGACGCCTGGGAGTGCTTGAGGAAACGCGGATCAGCAACTTGTTGCAGCATATGCACCGCGACCATCCGGACCTGCTCTATCTGTTGCTTTCTGACGAGCTTGACCAGGACCTGCAGCCGTTCCGCCCGATCGCACTGAACTGGCTGTTTGATCTGGCCAACAGCCAGGGGCGTGCACGATTGACAGCGATGGCACGCGATAGCGGTTCGAGCGCGATCGTGCTCAGTGGCTCGCGCTTCCTGCTTGCTGCGGCAAGTCTGCTGCAGTCCAAGCCATTGGTGATGAACAAGCTTGACTACGGCAGTGCCGAATGGAACTCCGCCCAGTGCATCCGGCTGCTGGCCAATGTGCGTGAGCTCGATCCTGGTGAGAGCCACAGCGAGCTGGTACAGGCTTTGCGTCGATTTGAGCCGTCGGTGCTGCGTCAGCTGATAGGCTGTACTGATAGCCAGTTCGGCCCGATTCTGGCGGCGCTGTCGATGGCCGAAGCCTGCGAGTTATGGGAGTTGATTGTCGCAGCAGAGGCGCAGGAGGCCGAGGTGGAATTCGATGCTGTGCGCGCCAATCAGTTGCTGCGGGACCTCGGTGACAAGGTCGATGAGGTATTGGCGCTGGTGGCCGAGACCCAGCGTTTTCCGATCACCCTGAAGCGTATCAAGGCCATGCGCAGCGGCCCGGACAAGAAGTTCGACTCGATGCTCAAGCGTCTGTCGCAAGAGCATATTCGCCTGTACGGCCTGTTTCCGCTCAAGGACGATGCGGACCTGATTCAGCGCTACCAGTACTTGCGCGCGGCGCCGAAGGAGGCATCGAATAAGTTCGGCTACGAACGCGCGGGCAATGTGCGTGAGGCAGCAAGAGTCGGCCTGATCAACCTGGCGAGTACCGCCGGCTATGCCGATCTGGCGGCCCTGGAATGGGCAGTCGAGGCCAAGCAGGCCGATCTGCGCAGTGAGCTGGTCACCGAACTTGCGCATGAGGGGTATCGACTGCGCATGGAGATCGATCAGCACAAGCCGAAATGGGTGATTGAGAAGAATGGCGCCTTGCTAAAGGCGCTGCCGCCGGCCTTGAAGAAGGATCCGGCGCTGGAGCCGATTCTGAGCACCTTCGGTGTGCTGAAGGATCAGGCTGGTCGCTATCGCGCGGCGTTGGAAAATCTGATGGTCGAGGGCACCCAGCTCGACCAGGGCTACCTTGAGAATCTACGCCGATCGCCGGTGGCATTGAGCATGTTGCTGAAGCTGTTCCTGGTCGATGCTGCCGGTCGCAGCGGCCGGCTCGATGCGGCAGAGCAGGGCTTGCTGAATTGCGTAGGCGAGCCGTTCAAACCGACCGGCCCCCTGCGCATTGCCCATGTGGTGGATCTGCTGGCTGAGGGTAGCTTGGCTGACTGGCAGCGTTGGCTGGTCGATCAGGGCTGGCAACAGCCATTCAAGCAGCTGTTCCGCGAGGCCTATGTGCCCACTCCAGTGGAGTTGGAGGCTATGAAGGAGTCGTGTCGGTTCGCGGGTCGACGGGTGAAGTCGCGTGTGGCAGCGGCCATTCTGTCGGCGCGGCGCTGGAAGATGACCTGCGACCCGGTAACCGCCCGAAAGGCGCTGGGGGCGGGTGTCACCGCTCATCTCGAACTGCCCGAGGTCAATCACTTTCTGGCCGAAAGCGAGACCACGGTGCTCGACCGGATCTGGTTTTCGCGTGGTCGCGAGCAGCAGGCGGTTGTGCTCACCGAACTCTCGCCGCTGGCGTTCTCCGAACTGATGCGTGATATCGACCTGATCATCACCGCTGCGGCAGCGGATTCGGATCTGCCCTCAAAGGAGACCATCGATGCGCGCTGCCAGTTGCTGCAGGCATTGCTGCCGACGCTGCGCCTGCCTAATGTCGAGCTCAAGCCACCCTTTGCGCTGATTCGCGGCAAGCTGGCCAACTACCGGCTGCATCTGGGCACGGCGGTGATTCATCTGATGCCGGCTGGCTACCTGTGTGTGGTGCCGGCGCCGGACAGCAAGCGCAGCCGCCTGCAGTTGCCCTTTGTCGATGACGACGCCCGCACTCAGGAAGTGCTGTCCAAGCTCCTGCTGCTGGCGGCGGATCACAAGATCAAGGATCCCAGCATCGTGGCGCAGATTGTTCGCGGCGCCGCCGAGGAGAGCCCGGAGCCGGCGCAGTAGGTCGCCGCCAGCGCAGAATCAGCCTCAAGGCGGTCGGCGGCCGCGCACCGCCTGCTGCCTCGCAGGGCTGCTATTGCGCGTCGAGCTGTTTCAGCATCCGCTGCAGCGCGAAGTGTCGATAGCTCTGCATAACTAGCGATTTCACTTCATTCCAGTTGGTCGATCTGGCGAGGCGCAGCGCGATCCAACCCTGATGACCGATGTAGGGTGGAATATGGAAGCGCGGGTCTTCGGTCATGATGGCCTGTTGCTCGACACCGACCCAGATCTGCAGGTTGAGCTGATCATCCTTGGCCCACAGGGTGACAAAGCTGCGCTTGCCGGCCTTCCAGGTCGGTGCGCCAAATTGCGTGGTCTCGGTGACTTCGGGCAGGGCGCAACACAAAGCACGCAATCGCTGGATCGCGTTCTCTGCAGGCTTGCTGCGTAGCGGGTCGATCTCCTTCAGTTGCAGGCCGGCATTCGGCGCAGCGATCGGAGTCGTCTTCGGAAGTGTTCGACGCAAGGTTGCCGGCGCCACGCAGGCCCAGGCTTCGCGCACTCTGGCATAGACATCCTGCCAGTCGAGCCCGGTGTTCAGTTGCACGCCAACCCAGCCACGCGGGCCGACATAGGGCGGCACAAAGTAGTGCTCGGGCGCGGCCAGGCAAAGCTGCTCCTGAGCGCCCTCCGGGGCTGCCAGCCACAAGGCAATGCGACCGTCACCATGATGATTGGCGACGAAAATGGCGAAGCTCTTGCCGCGCGCCTTGTAGTTCGGTGCGCCATGTGAAATCACCGCCTCCGTCGCGGGCAAGGAGAGACAGAGTTCGTGAATGGCCTGCTGGGCAAGTCGGCGCATAGAACCCCCGAAAGTCCATGCGCATGGTAGCTGAGCCCGAAGAGCATTGCGGAGAGGCGGAAAACGCGCTATTGGAAGTGCTGCGCCACAGCGAGTCGGGGCCGATGAGTCAGCGGGCGGGGTTGTCATGAGCGAGCCAGAGCAGGGCGGCGCTGAGGTCGCCTCCGAAGGCGCGTCAGCGCTGCAGGCTTCGCTGGCCAATCTGGCGCACGTCCTGGGTGGAGGCTGCGGGTCGCTGCAGCTGTGGGTCGATGATGATCTTGGGCTGCACCCACGCGCTGTGCAGGGCGAGCCGGGCACCGTGGCAGATCGGCGTATGGCGCGACAGTGCTGCTTGTTGAGCAGTGTGCAGGTGGAAGCGAATCGAGCCGCCGTGCCGCTGCGGCTCAGCGATCGGCGGGTGGGCGCCGTGCTCGTCCAGTTCGCCTCGGCACCGACGTCCTCGCAAGTGCAGCATCTGCAAGCCTGGGTTGAAGCGCGGCTGGACGCCCTCGACACCTGGTTGGTCGATGAGCGGCTGACCCGTCTGTCGGGCGTGGCGCGGCGCGCCGAAGCGCTGCGTGTGGCGCTGGCAGCCGCGCATGATCTGGAACAGGTGGCCTCGCTGAGCCAAGGTTTCGCAGCGCTGCACCGCGCGCTGGGCCCGCTGCTGGTGGCGGAAAACTTCTTTGTGGTGTTGCTCGATGAGCGCCGCGAATGGCTGCACTTTCCCTATCACTGTGATCAGTACGATCACAACTGGGAGCCGATCAGTTTTCGCCAGGGCCGGCTGCAGGGATCGATGTCGGCGATCATCGTGGCTGCCGGCCGGGTGTTGCGCGGTTCCTCGGAGGAGCTGCTCGAACAGGCCGGACATGGCGATACCAAGGACGATCATCTCTACGGACCTAACGCTTCCGACTGGCTGGGTGTACCCATGGTGCTCGGTGCCGAAGTCTCCGGTGCGATGGTGGTGCAAAGCTACCAGCCAGGCTTTCGCTTTGGCGAAGATGACCCGGCGGTACTGACCATGCTGGCCGAGGCCAGTGCTGCGGCCCTGTATCGGCGCCGGGTGCGCGAAACGCTGGAGCGCATGGTGGCTGAGCGCACCGCCGAGCTGCAGCAGGCGCGCGATGCCGCAGAGCACACGCTGAGTCAGCTGCGAGCGATGCAGAAGCAGCTGGTGATGTCGGAAAAGATGGCCTCACTGGGGCAACTGGTGGCGGGCGTGGCGCACGAAGTGAACACCCCGCTGGGCGTGGCCTTGACCGCCGCCAGCCTGCTCGATGGCCAGACCGTGGCGCTTGAGCGTAGTTTCAGCGATGGTCGGCTGACCCGTTCGGAGATGCAACGCTTCGTCAATGTTGCCCGCGATGCCACCGGCATGGTGTTAAGAAACCTGGAGCGGGCGGGGCGATTGGTGCACAGCTTCAAGCAGGTCTCGGTGGATCAGACGGTGGACGCCCGGCGCCGTTTCGATCTCAGCGGGTTTCTGCAGGAGTTGCTGGAGAGCAGCAAGTCGATGTGGAAGGGGCGCTCGGTGGAGGTGTCTGTTCAGTGTTCGCCGGGCATCGAGCTCGATAGCTTTCCCGGTACGCTTGGGCAGGTGCTGATCAATTTGATCCAGAATGCCCTGACCCATGCATTCGCAGCTCAAGCGGCAGGGGAGATCGGCCTCAGCGCGAACACGCTGGCTGACGATCAGGTGGAGATTCGCGTCCGCGACAATGGCGTCGGCGTGCCTGAGGAGCTACGCGACAAGATTTTCGAGCCGTTCTTCACCACCCGGCGCAATCAGGGCGGCACCGGTTTGGGGCTGCACATCGTGTTCAATCTGGTAACGCAGACCTTGGGTGGCAGCATTGAGTTGGTGCAGGGCTCGGCCGGCACCGATTTCCGCCTCTGCCTGCCGCGCAAGGCGCCGGGGGGCGTTGCCACCAGCGATCCGGCGCAATCGAAGCAGGCGTGAGTGCGTTGGGAGTGTATGGCGTCCGACGCCAAGGCGATCGCGGATGAGCGAGGCAGGCAACCGGCGTGATCGCGAGCAGCGGCGCACGGTCGGTTTGATCGTCGTCAGCCACGGTTTGTCCAAGCTGGGCGATGCGCTGATGAATCCCAAGACGACCCTGGGCTGGCTCGGTGCGAGTCTGGGGGTGCCGGTCTGGATGATTGGCTTGGCGGTGCCGATCCGCGAGGCCGGCAGCATGGTGCTGCAGAGCCTGATCGCAGCGCAGCTCGATCGATGGTCCCGACGCAAGTGGGTGTGGAGTGCGGGCGCTCTGCTGCAGGGGGCTGCGGTCGCCGCCATGGCGCTGAGTGCATTGACCTTGCAGGGCGAAACGGCTGGTTATGCATTGCTGGGCTTGTTGCTGTTGTTCGCCCTGGCGCGCAGTGCCTGTTCGCTGGCCTCGAAAGATGTCATGGGCCGAGTGCTGGACGCGTCGATACGCGGGCGGGCCGGCGGTTGGGCGGCGGCGGCGGCTGGTCTGGCGACCCTGTTGGTGGCCAGCGTCTTGCTTGGCACTGGCGATCTTGGTCAGGCCGAGGTCATTGCGTGGGTGTTGCTGGCAGCGGCGGCGGCCTGGTGGCTGGCCGCGGCCCTGTTTGCCGCGGTCGATGAACCGCGCGATGACTCGGCCGGCAGCACCTCCGGCTCGGCCTGGGCCAAGCTCAGGCTGCTGACCGGAGATCGCCGGCTGATGCGCTTCGTGGTCATTCGCAGCCTGCTGTTGTGTTCGGCGCTGTCAGCACCCTACTACCTGCTGTTGGCCAATCAGCAGGCGTCGATCGATGCCGCCCGCTGGTGGTGGTTCGTGTTGCTAGCGGGTCTGGCCGGCATGCTGGGTGGACCGATCTGGGGCCGCCTGGCCGATCGTTCCAGTCGCTGGGTGATGGGTATGGCGGCGGGTCTGGCCGCCGCCCTCGGGCTGACGGCGTTCGCCCTGGCCAGCGTCGGCTCGAGCTGGTTGAGCCAGGCCTGGCTGATTCCCGGGCTGTTCTGGTTGCTCTGCGTGGCGCACGAAGGTGTTCGTATCGGGCGCAAGACCTGGATCATCAATATCGCCGAAGGTCAGCAGCGACGCGACTACGTCGCGGCAAGCAACACGGCGATGGGGTTGATCCTGCTGCCGGTCGGGGCCTTGAGTGCGATGCTCGCCGAGCGTTCACTGGCTGCAGCGCTGTTGGCACTGGCCCTGCTTGGTGCCGTCGGGGCGATCATGGCTTGGCGCTTGCCCGCGGCCGAATCTTCGTCCTCAGGCTGATCAACAACCTACATTGTTGATCACGGCGGGGCATCCTTGCACCGCGGGAATCTCTGAACTATTGCCGTGCCTGGGCTGAGTCTTTCGGCGCGACCTCATGAAATATCCGCGCTAAAGGCGCCGTGAAGCGCCCGCGAGTACGGGCCTGCCTGCCGTGAGCCTGTCGAACGGCACCGGACTCGCGGGGCTTGAAGTTGGACAGGATGTTCAAACTTCAAGCCGCCGGATCAACAATTCAGATATTCCTTAGCAGAACACTGCAGCAGGTCACCGCGCCTTCGGCCTTCTGCAGCTCGCTCAGCGCCACTTCGTGCACGACCAGTCCAGCATTGCGCAACTGATCACGGGTGTGTGGAAAGCCAGCCGGCATGATCAGTCCGTGTTCTAGCCGTACCACGTTGGCGGCGTGCGGCTCGGCCGGGTCGACCCTGAGCTGCTGGAAATCAGCGAACGCGTCGCTGTCGACCCAATCGGGGTTGATCAGCACTGCTTCGTCGCTGACCGCAGTGACGGCCGACTTCAGGTGCAGGCAGTCGCGCATCGGCACACCCTCTACGCGATAGCCGAAGGGCGCCAGCGCCGTCTGCATCTGTTCGATGGCCGCTGAATTGCTGCGCGCGGACAGGCCTACGAACAAACGCTTGCCGATGCGCAGAACATCGCCGCCGTCCAGTGTGCCCGGCTCGACAATGCGCCGAATCGGGCGATATTCGGCCAGCACGTCGGCCATGGTTTCGATCTCGGCGCGCCGGCTGTCGGCACCCGGGCGGGTGATCAGGGCGATTTCATCGAGAACCACAGCGGTGTCTTCAACGAACACGCTGTCGGGCAGCTCGGGTGTGGCCGGCAGTTCGCGCACTTCACAGCCAAGTTCACTGAGCTTGGTCTGATAGGCGCGATGTTGCAGGCGCGCCAGATCAAGGTCGATCGGCTCGCGATCGACAAAGCTCAGTTCGCAATCGGCCAATCGCGGGCTGAGTTCACGCGTCAGTGCAATCCACATGGGTGTTGTCTCGCGTTGATCAGGACGCTCATGCTAACCCGGATATTTCATGAGGTCGCGCCGAAAGATCCGGCAATTCCAAGCGGGGCGAGAGTTTCGACCGATGGTGTTGAGATAACAGAGTGTTCGCGATCTTTCGGCGCTGGCACGGCCCT
>NZ_JACYTR010000042.1 GCF_014841215.1 Pseudomarimonas arenosa | reverse complement strand
GAATGAGGGCCGTGCCAGCGCCGAAAGATCGCGAACACTCTGTTATCTCAACACCATCGGTCGAAACTCTCGCCCCGCTTGGAATCGCCGGATCTTTCGGCGCGACCTCATGAAATATCCGGGCTAAGTGCGCCGAGCAGGGGCGCACTTTCTTGCGATCACTCCTGCAAGGGCAATGAACTTGTAGGTGGGCCTGAGGCCCACCATCGTGGCGCCAACGGTGGGCCACCGGCCCACCCTACATCTACTGAACTTCAAGCCGCCGGATCACTACAGACTGACCTTCTTCCGGTTGTCATCCGATACCCGATCGATCAGCTTGTTATAGGGATCGATGCCGGCGTCGTAGGGCTGTTCGTCGACGACGATCTCCAATGTGGTTTGCTCGCTGTCGATCCGGTGCTTTTGCAGGTACAGCACCTTTTCATCTTGCTCCTTGCCACTGTCCGGCCGGGCGAACACACCGATCTCGATCTCATTGCCAAGTGCCAGGGGGGATTCTTTGCCCTTGCCGTCAGCTTCGAACTTGGCTGACTTCAGTTCCAGACTGACCACGTACTTGCCGTCGTCGCGCTTCTTGGCCTCGGCCTTCACCACCCGGTTGTCGTAGAACACGATCTTCTCGAACAGCTCTTCGATCAGCGGGTGGAACTTGGCATCGGTACCCTCGCGCAGATAGCGCAGAAACTCGCGCGAATTGGTGTATGGCGCCGACTGGAACTGGTTGTCCTGCAGGTAGCGCCGCAGCACAGCATTCAAGGCCTGCTCGCCCACCGCTTCTTTCAGCGCATAAAACACCATCGAGCCCTTGCGGTAGTGGATGTACTGCTGGTTCTCGACCAGGGCCAAAGGCAGCTCTTCCACCAACTCCCCGGCCCGGTCGCGCAGGTAACGATCCAGCTCGTACTTGAGGAATCGACGCATCTGCTGCTTGCCGTACTCCTTCTCCATCACCATCAAGGCCGAATACTGCGACAGCGACTCGATCAGCATGGTCGAGCCTTGCTGGTTCGCACCGACCACCTGGTGACCCCACCATTGATGAGCAATTTCGTGGGCGGTGACGTAGAACACGTAGTCGATGTCCTCCTTGTCACGCAGATCGGCGATAAAGCCTATGCCTTCAGAGAATGGCACCGTATTGGCGAAACTCTGAGCGAAGTTTGCGTAACGCGGGAACTCCAGTATGCGCAGCTGGCGGAACTGAAACGGAGTGAATTCACGCGTGAAGTAGTCAAAGCTCTTCTTGCTGGCTTCGATCATCCGATCGACATTCCAGTGATGCGCCGGGTGGTAGTACACCTCGAGAGCCACATCATTCCATTTGTCCTTCTTCACCGCCCAGTCGGCCGACAGCCAGGCGGCAAAGTTCACCATCGGTACGTCCATCTTGTAGTGGAAGTAGCGTCGACCATTCTCTTCCCACTCACGCTGCAGATAGCCCGGCGCCAGGGCAATCTGATCAGGATCGGTCGACACCGTGGTCTCGAACGCGATCCAGTCGGCATTGTTGCCCAGCACCATCTGCTGCCGTGCTGACTCGTCATCGATCTTCGGCATGCGCTCAGGCTCGCCCAGGCCACGCTTGCGGCGAGCACTGCGATCAGTGAGCTGGCGCTGCGCGTTGTAGCCAAAGGAGGGCAAGGCGCCGCTGTTGAAGAAGCTACCGTTGTGCACGACCTGGGTCGGCCCCGCGTCGTTGCCAAAGCCTTGCGGCTCAAACACCAGATCAAAGACGAACAAGCGCTTATCGCCCGGTTGCAGCGGCTGCGCCAATCGGTACTGTGTCAGGCCCTGAGTCTCATCGCGCAGCACCGGCTGCTCGGCCGGATCCAGCAGGTTCTGCTCGCCGATGGCCAGCGCATCGACACGCTGGCCGCCGGCGATTTCCACATGCAGCAGATCGATCGGCTGATCGCTGTCATTTTCCAGCTGATACTCGCCCACGATGCGCACCCGGCGCGGTTTCGGCTCGATATCGACCTGAGTGGTGATGGCGCGGATCTTCGGCTGAACCAGCGACTTGTACTGCGCATACTGCTTTTCATAGTCGGCCAGGCGATCTTCAGCCACATCATCGGGCACATAGGCATTGATCCCGGTCTGCTTCGCCAACACCATGGTGTTGTAGTAGGCAAAACTACCAATGGCCAGGAAAGCAAGCACCGATGCGGTCAGGCCGAATGCAACGGCCGGGCGCAAACGGCGCCGCGCCTCACGCAGGCGCTCTGTCAGGCTGGCACGATTGCCGCGCACCCAGAGCAACAGCCCGGCGAAGAACAGGATGGCCACAAGAGCGCCCCAGTAGGCGCGAAACCACAGGTGGCCAACCAGGAAGTGTCCAAAGCCGTTCATATCCGAGTACGGCAGTGGTGGCGCGCCCATTGGGCGATACAGGTTGTTGCTGTAGTCGAGCAGGTTCAGGGCGGTGCGGCCGGCGATATACAGCAGGGTCAGCAGATAGCCGATCGCCTTGTTATTGCTGAGCACATGCAGGAACAGCGCCAGAATGCCAGTGAGAATGAACGACAGGGTGTCGATCCCCATCCGCTGCAGATACAGGGTCAGCTCGAACTCGTAGTAACCACGCGCAATCTGATTACCAATACCAACCAGGATGCCGACGGAGTAGAACAGGTAGACCACCACGGTCAAGGCCACCGCCTTGGCTGCCAACGGTACCCAGTCGGAGTTGGCGAACGCGTCGGTGACTTCGGCGATTCGCTGCTGGCGCTCGCGAAACACCAGCTCACCAGCATAGAAGCCGACGATGATCAGCATGAACAGACCAAATGAGCCGAGGATGAGATCGGTCATGCGCCCGGTGGTCGGGTAGATCGTGGTGCCGAACAGCTGATCACCAAACACCAAGTTGATGATCAGGAAGAACAGGCCAATCAGCAGCATGGCCAGCAGCGGCACCCCCTTCAGCACGCCCTTGGTGTCGAACCAGGCCTGATGCAGAAACTGCTGCCATTGCGCGGCGAAATCACTGCGCAGGGTCACCCGCGGAATCACCACCGAAGCGGCGGCGGCTGACGCAGGTGCGGCGCCTGTACCGGCGCGCTTGCGTCGCCAGGTCAGCCCCTCGCGATCGGTGCGGAACCAGCGTGCGGTCGCCGCCAACAGTAGCAGACTGATGCCGATCCAGATCAGACGATTGGCGATCAGTACGCCGCCGAGCTCGGGCAATTGCGTGTTGCGTTGCTCGGCGGACCAATAGCGCACCACATCATCGATTGCCTGCTGACCAAACGGATCGAGCATGGCGGCGATCCAGCGCGTATCGAGATCGGCCGTCAGGGTGCCGCCAGCGATGCTGAGCGCAAAGAAGGCGATTACCCCGACATAGGTCATCAAGGTCGAGCGCGTCAGCACCGCCACCGTGAACAGCAAGGCCGAGATGAACAGCAGGTTCGGCAGCACCAATACGCCGAAGGCCCAGGCGTAGGCAGCGATCGGCGTCGGCCCCAGCCGCTCGACATCCACCCAGGGCATGCCGGTGCCGACAAACAGACCAAAGGCCACTGCCAGCATGATGCCGACGGTGCTGCTGTAGCCACCCAGGAAACGGCCAAGCAGATAGTCACGCCGTTTCACCGGCGAGGAAAAGAACAGCTCGGCGCTGCGGGTGTCGAAGTCGCGCAGCGCGGCACCCGCGACAAAGATCACCACCAGCAACATGCCGAATACAGAGAACACATTCAGCTGATTGATCACCACCACCGGCGCATTGCGCAGCACGTTGCCGATCGCGCCGCCGGCTTCCACGGCGTCGGAAGAACTGGCGCCGAAGGCAAGCAGACCGAACACCACGGCCACAATCCAGAACACTGGGTTGCCGAACTGCTGCCGCAGCTCGAAGGCAAAGATATGTTTAAGCATTGAGTTTCCCCGAAGTATGGGCGTGCATCAGGCGCGACGCGCCTCAGGCAGCTGCGCGCAGCTGGCCGAAATACACATCTTCGAGATCCGGCGGAATCGCTTCGAAACCAGCACCGGGATTGGCGTCCGAGAGCACGTGCACCACCGTCTGCCCGCCGACCAGACGAGTCGACAGCAGGGTCATGGTCTTGCCCATGTCCGCCAGCTCAGCCTTCGCCACGGTGCGCTTCCAGACCTTGCCTTCCAGCGAACGAATCGACTCGCGGGGCTCGCCGTGCAGACGCACTTCGCCCTTGCAGATGATCGCCATGCGCGGACACAGGTCGGTGACGTCTTCGACGATGTGGGTCGACAGAATGACCACCACGCTCTCGCCGATCTCAGCCAGCAGGTTGAGGAAGCGGTTGCGCTCTTCCGGATCGAGGCCGGCGGTGGGTTCGTCGACGATGATCAGCTTGGGCTGACCGATCAGCGCCTGGGCAATGCCAAAACGCTGACGCATGCCGCCTGAGAAGCCGCCCAGCTTCTGATTGCGCACCTCCCACAGATTCACCTGCTTGAGCAGTGCCTCGACCAGATCGCGCCGCTCGCCGGTGGCCAGCACGCCTTTCAGCACGGCGAAATGCTCCAGCATGTCGCGCGCACTCTCCTTTGGGTAGACGCCAAAATCCTGCGGCAGATAACCGAGCTGCTTGCGCGCTTCGTGCTTGTTGTTCAGCACATCCAGGCCATCGAGGGTGATGCTGCCGCTGTCTGGATCCTGCAGCGTTGCAATCGTGCGCATCAAGGTTGACTTGCCGGCACCGTTGGGCCCGAGCAGGCCAAACATGCCGGTGGGGATATCCAGATTGATCTGGTGCAGGGCCTTTACGCCGTTGGCGTAGGTTTTGGAGAGTTCACGGATGTGCAGCATGATCGGTCTCGGGTCTGACTAGCCGCGCACCATACTCCTAGTCGCGGCCACCGGCATAGGCCTTAAGGGCTAGTCACACTTTGCCATTCCATGCGTCGCCGCGCCGACTGCCTGCAGGGCAGATGCGCCGGATTCGCGCCGCAGCGGATCAGTGATCAGCCTGTTGCTCGTTTTCCGCTTGCTGGCGCAGCCGATCGAGATCGGCTTGCATGCCCTGCGCGTGGTGCAGAAACTCGGCGATGGTCTGGTTTTCCACCACACGTGAACTGGCTGGGGCGAGTTGGCCCAGGTAGCGCGGTGGAGCGATGCGTTCGGGCTGCTGCCACCAGTCATCGATACCCTGCACCAGCACAGCGGCAGCGGCCAGGCTGACAACGGCGGCGGCCTTGATCTTCAGATGTGCCGGGCTGACCGCGCGCAGATGGCGCCAGCAGACCCAGGCGAACAGCGCCCAGTAGCCAATAAAGGCGATGCGGTGCAGCAGCTCGAAATCGAATGAATAGGCCAACTGGTTGACCAGCAGTAGCAGCACACCGGCAATCGCACTGCCCAGAGCAGCGATCGACAGATGACGCGCGAATCGCAGCTCATGGGTAAACAAGCGGGTGGCGAGGCTCCAGCCAAAGCTCCAGCCCAGGGTCAGGATCAGCGCCATCAGGCTGCCCACGGCCAGAGCCTGATACGGCGGATACGGCGGCTCTCCAGTGACCTTCAGCCAGTCGCCCAGCGCGCCCAGGGCCACCGCCAGCAGCAGCAGGCCGAATGCCGACCAGGCGCTGACCCGACGCAAATCCATTGCCCGCTCCGGCCCCACCACCGGTGCACCGTCGTGAATGCGCAGCCGGGTGTGCCCGATCTGCACTTCCAGGCTGCCACGCACTTCCTGCGCCCCCTGCAAGCGGCGACCGCGGGCATCGCTCAGCCCGTTGCGGCTACCGGCATCCTCCAGCCATAGCCGCCCCTGCTCATCGCGCTTAACGTGCAGATGCAGCGGAGCTACATAGGCGTCGTCGAGTTGCAGATCGACATCGTAGCCGCGACCGATGCGCAGTTGATCATGTTGGCCGACCGTATGGCGTTGTCGCTCGGCCACCTCACCGCCGCGAGCGAAGCGCTCGATGATGACCAAGCGATTGCCCACACTTTGCTCGGTATTCATGGCTGCTCGGCCCAGCGGATGCCGTGCAGAAAGCGCTGCGCCGCAGCCATCGCATTGGGATAGCTGACTCCGCGCATACTCAGTTTGGCCACCAGGGCCTGATGGTTCTGATCCTGGGTGACGGCGGCCACTTCGACTTCGTACAGCTGCTCGAACTCCTTGTAGGCCTGGGCGCAGATCAGCGCCCGCAGCGGTGGCTGCCCGGGCTGTTCGCCGCGCACGAAACTGTCGTGACACTGGGTTGCAGTGAGCCGCTCGCCATCGTAGTAGCGCTGATTACCGGGCGAGTAGATGCGGCTCAGGAACTGTGCGAACTGCCAGTCATTCAGCTCGCTGGTGCGGGCATAGGCGTAGCTGGTTTCGACCAGACCGGTGTCCAGATCGCCGGCCACAAACACGCCATTCTGCATGGTGCAGCGATTGCTCTGAACACGCACTTTCGGCTTCGGTCGCTCGTCACTATTGGTGCTGGCCCAGCAGCTGAACCAGGGCAACTCGCTTTCTTCAACCCGGTAGTCGCCAAACTGCACCGAACGTGGCGATTGATCGGCCAGCAGTTGCTGATAGAGACGCTCCTGCCAGGCCAGCAACTGATTCGAAATCTCGGCCCGCACTTGCGGCAGGGACAATTCAGCCTTGCCCTGAGCCTCGGTCAGCAATTTCTCGGCGTAGCGGGCCGGCACCAGAAAGCTGACCAGCTCACCCGACAACAGCTTGGCTACGTTGATACCGGCCACCCGGCCCGACTCAGTCAGCGCCGGGCCACCGCTCATGCCTGGGTTGATCGCGCCAGAGAAGTGCACGCGTTCGACATAACTCTTCTCGACCAGGCCGTTGTGCACACCTTCCACGATGGTGAAGCCAAGATCGAGCGGGTTGCCGATCGAGTACAGGCGCTCGCCCTTGGCCACTTCACCGCGCAAGGCCGCTGGATCGAACTCCAGATACCGCGGAGCAGCGTCCTCAACAGCGAGTTTCACCACGGCAAGATCGGCCGCAATATCGATCGCCAGCAGGCTGAGCTCACCCTGCTCGCCGTTGGCGTTCAGATACTCGAGCAGATAGCTCTGCGGCTCCAGGGCGAATTGCGACACCACGTGATAGTTGGTAATCGCCAGGCCATCGGCACTGACCAGAAAGCCCGACCCGATGCTGCTTTGCCGCCCGCCTTCGCGCACCAGGGTACGGATCTGCACCAGGGCCGGCTTGGCCGCGGCAAATACCCGTTCGGCACCCGACCCGGCCGACACCGTCGGCAAGATCTGAGCCATCGCGCATGGCGTCAACAGCCCAAGCAGCACCCCGAGCACAGCACCAGAGCGGCGCCATGCCCCGGCCATCAGGCGAAACTGGGTGCTCAGGATGGCAGACGCCGAATCTTGGCGCCCAGCACACCCAGCTTCTCTTCGATACATTCGTAGCCACGATCGATGTGGTAGATGCGATCGACCTGGGTCTCGCCTTCAGCCACCAGGCCGGCCAGCACCAGACTGGCAGAGGCGCGCAGATCGGTCGCCATGACCGGCGCCGCCGTCATCCGCGGCACACCGCGAATGATTGCTGACTTGCCTTCGACGCGAATATCGGCGCCCAGCCGCTTCAACTCCTGCACATGCATGAAGCGGTTCTCGAACACCGTCTCGGTGATCACGCCGACGCCCTCGGCAACGGCATTGAGGGCGGTGAACTGGGCCTGCATATCGGTCGGAAACGCCGGGTAAGGCGCGGTGGTGATGTTCACCGCCTTCGGCCGATTGCCGCGCATGTCGACCTCAATGAAGTCATCGCCACTGTTGATGTGGGCACCTGCCTCTTCGAGCTTGACCAGCACCGCATCGAGGGTGGAGGGCCGCGCGCGCTTGGCCAGGACGCGACCACCGGTCATCGCCCCGGCCACCAGGAAGGTGCCCGTCTCGATCCGATCGGGCAGCACGTCATAGCGACCGCCGTTGAGGCGCTCAACGCCCTCAATCACCAGCGTATTGCTGCCGGCGCCTTCAATCTTGGCACCCATCGCATTGAGGCAGTTGGCCAGATCGACCACCTCGGGCTCCTGCGCGGCGTTTTCAATCACAGTGGTGCCGTGCGCCAGAGCCGCGGCCATCATGATGTTCTCGGTGCCGGTAACGGTCACCAGATCCATCACGATGCGGGTGCCCTTCAATCGCTTGGCCTTGGCGTGGATGTAACCGTTTTCCACCGAGATATCAGCGCCAAGCGCCTGCAGACCGCGAATATGCTGATCGACCGGACGCGAACCGATGGCGCAACCGCCGGGCAGGCTGACCACAGCCTCGCCGAAACGCGCCACCATCGGCCCCAGCACCAGGATCGACGCACGCATGGTCTTGACCAGGTCGTACGGCGCGTAATGCCGGTTGGCCGGTCGTGAATCGGCATGAATGCGCATCTTGTCATCGACAATCAGCTCCACCCCCATTTGTCCGAGCAATTCCATGGTGGTGGTGACATCGTGCAAATGCGGCACGTTGCCGATTTCCATCGGTCCGTCGGCCAGCAGGCTGGCGGCGAGAATCGGCAGCACCGCGTTCTTGGCGCCTGAGATCCATACCTCGCCGTTCAACGGCTCGCCGCCGGTAATCACGATGCTGGCCATCAGCGTGCTCCTGCCTCGTCGGGCGTTTGGGTCTTCAATGACAGCGCATGGATCTCGCCACCCATCTTGTCGCCAAGGGTGGCGTAGACCATGCGGTGCCGTGCCAGGGGCAACTTGCCGGCGAAGCCGGTGAAGATCACCCGCGCTTCGAAATGCACGCCGTCGTCGCCCGCGACTTCAGCCACTGCGCCGGGCAGACCGGCCTCGATCATCTGACGAATAGTTTCTGGATTCATGAAGGTCAAGAGTACCTGACCCGGCCCCGCACGCTGCACTCGGCGTCGGGACAGGGTCGGCTGGGATAGAATGAGGGGCGAATGATAGTCGATTGCGGGCTGCTGCAACGTGAGTCCCGCTCATCCCCTGGTTTTATGGCGTAGTCCCCTGCATGAATGCCCAGCTGTCTCCGGTCGCCCCGCCCAAGCCCAGCACCCCCGTGACTGATGAAGCGCTCAGCCGCAGCGGTCAGCGTGTGCTGGATGTCGAAGTCGAAGGTCTGCGCGCAATGCGCCAGCGAATCGGCCCGGAGTTCGCCGCGGCCTCGCGACTGATCCTGGATTGCCGCGGCCGGGTGGTCGCCATCGGCATGGGCAAATCCGGCCATATCGCGCGCAAGGTCGCCGCCACCATGGCCTCGACCGGCACCCCGGCGTTCTACGTGCACCCAGGCGAAGCCAGCCATGGCGATCTTGGCATGATCACCGATGCCGACGTGGTTCTGGCATTGTCCAATTCCGGCGAAACCGAAGAGCTGCTCACCCTGATGCCGACCCTGCGCCGGCAGGGCAATCGACTGATCGCCATGACCGGCCGCCCCTACTCCACGCTGGCCCGGCATGCCGACGTGCATCTGGATGTCAGCGTACCCGAGGAAGCCTGTCCGCTGGGGCTGGCACCGACCTCCAGCACCACCGCCGCCCTGGTCATGGGCGATGCGCTGGCCGTCGCCCTGCTCGAGGCGCGCGGCTTCACTGCCGAAGACTTTGCCCGGTCACACCCGGCCGGCAGCCTGGGCCGCCGTCTGCTGCTGCACATCAACGACATCATGCACAGTGGCGATGCCGTACCCAAGGTGAGCGCCGAGGCCAGCCTGAGCGACGCTCTGGTAGAAATGAGCCGGCAACGGCTGGGCATGACGGCCGTGGTCGACCAGGACAATCGACTGCTGGGCATTTTCACCGACGGCGATCTGCGCCGGGCACTGGACAACCGTCAGCTCGACATGCGCCATTGCAGCGTGACCGAAGCGATGACTCGCAACCCCAAGACCATCGGCGCCGACCGTCTGGCGGTGGAAGCGGCGCAGCTGATGGAATCGCACCAGATCAACGCACTGATCGTGGTCGATGCCGAGCAGCGTGTGGTCGGGGCACTGAATATTCACGACCTGCTGCGCGCCCGCGTTGTCTGAGCCGGCGAGAGCGCATGCACGACCTGCACCGACACCAGCCACCAAAGCTAAACGACGCGTTAAGGGAGAAGGCTCAGCGAATTCGCCTGATCGGCCTTGACATTGACGGCACCTTGACCAATGGCCAGCTGTTCATCGACGACGAAGGTGAAAGCCACAAGGCCTTTCACGTCAAGGATGGTCTGGGCATCAAACTGCTGATGCAGGCCGACATCGAAGTGGTCTGGATTACCGCCAGGCGCAGCAAGATTGCCGCAGCCCGGGCCGGCGAGCTCGGCGTGAAAGGCCTGATCCAAGGCTGTCGCGAGAAGCGCGATGCACTGGCCGAACTGGCTGATCAACGCGGCCTTGGCGCCGAACAGGTCGGCTTCATGGGCGATGATCTACCCGACCTGCCGGCCTTGGCCTGGGCCGGTTTCGCCGCGGGCCCCGCCGACGCCCACTGGGCCCTGAACTCGGCATTGGACTGGCGCTCGCAGTTCGACGGCGGATATGGAGCGGTGCGCGAATGGGCCGACCTGCTGCTGCTCGCGCAAGGCCGCTGGCAGGACGCAACGCGGGCCTTCCAGCAATGACCGACAGGCGTCATCCCTGGCTCATCGCGGTATTGTCGCTGGCGGTGATCATCACCGGCTGGTGGGCCTGGAGTCTGCATCAGCGCGAGCTGCCGCCCCCTCTGGTCGGCCCGCCGCGCTCGGACTACCAGATCGAACAGTTCGAATTGCTGGTGTTCGATGAGCAAGGCAAGGAGAGCTTCTCGATGCGCGGCCCGCGATTGGCCCGCCACCCCTCGCTCGGCACCCTGGACATCGAAGACCCGCGCATGCGGGCCCCCGACGGCGAAGGCAAGGTCTGGACCGGTCGCGCCGAGCGTGCCTGGGTCAGCCGCGACGGCGACCGCCTGCGCCTGCTGGAGAAGGTCGAACTGCGCGGACCGACCACCGCCGAGCGCGTGCCGATCCGCCTGCGCAGCGAGCAGCTCGACTTTCTACCCAAGGCCGACCAGATCGAGAGCGACGATTGGGTCACCATTACCGCGCCCGGCTCTATACTCCGCGGCAAAGGGCTGAAGGCCGAACTGGCCAGCCGCCGTATCGAACTGCTATCCGAGGTAACTGCACGTTATGAACCGATTGCTCGCTAGTGCGCTCTGTCTGCTGCTTCCGCTGCCCGCCATGGCGCTGAAGAGCGACCGCGAGAAGGAAATGAGTCTGGACGCCGGACACGGCGATATCGTGCTGAGCGACAACGGCCGTGCCCTGCTCAGCGAGGGCGTGAAAATCGAACAAGGCTCACTGCGGATCGAATCGCGCGACGCCGAAATCATCAGCCAGGCCGGCGAGATCAAGCAGGCCATTCTCACCGGCAGCCCGGCCACGGTACGACAGGATCTGGACACCGGCGGCCAGATGCAGGCGCGGGCCAACAGGATCGACTACGACCTGGCCAGCAATGTGCTGCTGCTGACGGGCAGCGTGGTCATCACCCAGCCGGAGGGCGAGCTTCGCGGTGAACGTGTGCGTTATGAGATCGACACCGGCCAGATGGAAGGCGGGGCGCCCGGCAGCCGAATCCAGATGACGATCAAGCCGAAGCAGAAGGCGCCGACCAACTAATGCTGGTTGCCCGCGGTCTGCGCAAGCGCTACCGGCAGCGCGAAGTCGTCAAGGATTTTGGCCTTTCCCTGGATGCCGGCGAAGTGGTCGGCCTGCTGGGGCCAAACGGCGCCGGCAAGACGACCTGCTTCTACATGATCGTCGGCCTGGTGGCCGCCGACGACGGGGAAATCCTGCTCGACGGCACCGACCTGCTGCCTTTGCCGATGCATCGAAGGGCCAAGCTCGGCGTCGGCTATCTGCCGCAGGAGGCTTCGATCTTTCGCAAGCTCAGCGTGGCGCAGAACATCATGGCCATTCTGGAGCTGCGCGAAGACCTCAACCGGCGCAGCCGGGAAACCGAACTGGCCGACCTGCTCGATGAGTTGCAGGTCGCCCATGTGGCCGACCAACTGGGTGCCAGCCTGTCCGGCGGCGAGCGGCGGCGAGTGGAAATCGCCCGCGCCTTGGCCATGAAGCCGCGCCTGATGCTGCTTGACGAGCCCTTCGCTGGCGTTGATCCAATCTCGGTGGGCGAGATCCAGAAAATCGTGCGCCATCTGAAAGCGCGCGGTATCGGCGTACTGATCACCGATCACAATGTCCGTGAAACCCTCGGCATCTGCGATCGGGCCTATATTCTCAATGACGGTCGGGTGCTGGCCCAGGGGGCCCCTGCCGCGGTGCTGGAAAACAGCGAGGTGCGTCGGGTATACCTGGGTGAAACGTTCCGCATGTAGGTCAAAGGCTCGGAATCGGAATCTGTCTTGAAACCCACTCTGCAACTTCGGCTTGGCCAAAGTCTGACGCTGACGCCGCAATTGCGTCAGGCTATCAGGTTGCTGCAGCTGTCCAGCATGGAACTGGAGCTGGAGATCAATCAGGCCCTGGAAAGCAACCCTCTGCTCGAACGCCCTGAAGACAGCGACTACGAGGCGGAGGCTGAGCGCAACGACGATAGTCAGAACGAACCTGAGCCGGTCGAGCACAGCGAATCGGAGGAATTCGAAGCCAGCGAGACGCAGTACGAGGATCTGGCCCCGGACTGGGAGCTGTCGCCCGGCGGCAGTGGTTCGGGCAGCGGCGAAGATGGCGAGCGGCCCGAACTGGGTTCGCCGGAAACCGAAACGCTGCACGACCATTTGCTCTGGCAACTGAATCTCACCCCGATGAACGAACGTGACCGGCAGATCGCGGTCACCCTGATCGACGCCATCGATGACGACGGTTATCTGCGCGCCGAACTGGCCGAATTGATTGAAGCGATCTCGCCTGCGTTCAAGGCGAATGAAGCCGAGATCGAAACCGTTCGCCACCGTTTACAGCACTTTGACCCCATCGGAGTGGCCTCGCGAACGCTAGCTGAATGCCTGCAGGTGCAACTGAATGCCCTGCCGACCGATACCGATGGCCGGGCATTGGCGCTGCGCCTGGCGCATGAGGCTCTGGAGACCCTGGCCAAGCTGGGCCCGGAACGATTGGCCGAGTCCTGGAAGGTCGAATCGCAAGCCATGTCAGTGGCAGTCGATCTGCTGCGCTCGCTCGACCCGAGACCGGGCGCCCAGGTGGCGCCAACTTCGGTTGAGTACGTGGTCCCCGACGCCTTTGCCTTTCGCCACCAAGGCCGCTGGGAAGTGCGATTGGGGCCCGGTTCGACGCCACGCCTGGGCATCAACCGTCACTACCAAGGTCTGATTGCGTCGGCATCGAGACAGGATGCCAACTACATGCGTGGCCAGTTGCAGGAAGCCAAATGGTTGATTCGCAGCCTGGAGACCCGCGCCGACACCTTGCTCAAGGTGGCCGGCTGCATCGTGCGCCATCAGGCCGGATTTCTTGATCGTGGGCCGGAAGCCATGAGGCCGCTGGTATTGCGTGAAGTCGCCGAGGAGGTGGGTCTGCATGAGTCCACCGTGTCTCGCGTGACCACTCGAAAGTACCTGCACACCCCGCGCGGCACCTTTGAATTCAAGCACTTCTTCTCTTCCGGCGTGCCGACCAGCGACGGCGGCGCCGCCTCGAGCACGGCGATCCAGGCGATGATCCGCCGGCTGGTCGACGCCGAAGATCCGAGGTCACCCTTGTCAGATGCGAAATTGACCACAGAATTGAAGGCAATGGGTGTCACTGTCGCCCGCCGAACCGTGGCAAAATACCGCGAAGCGATGAATATTCCCGCCTCCAACGAGCGTCAGCGGATAGGTTGAAGTGAAGTCCCGAATCCGTGCGTCTCTCAGCTCTCGGCGCCCTGCCGACTCTCCGGACACTGATTCCTGCAGGCTGCGTGCCGCCGCGCCTGTCAGTTGTTCCTGCGGCGTGTCATGAAGACCAAGGAGGTCCCCATGCGGATCGAGATCAGCGGTCACCAGATCGACGTTACCCCGGCCTTGCGCGACTACGTGCAGAACAAGCTGTCCAAGCTTGAGCGGCACGCCGACAAGTTGCTCGACGGTCACGTCATTCTCTCGGTCGACAAGCTCGAACAGAAGGCTGAAGGCACTATCAATCTGGCCGGCCGCACCTTGCATGCCGACTCTGTGGCGGAAGATATGTACGCTGCAATTGATCTGCTTGCCGACAAGCTCGATCGCCAAGTGCTGAAGTACAAGGAAAAACTTCACGACCACCACCGCGGCGAATCAGCCGCCCGCAATGCCAGTTTTGGCTGATTCTCTCTCACGCTCATGCATCTGATCGACCTGCTGACCCCCGGCCGCGTACAGGCCGGGGCCAGCGTAACCAGCAAGAAGCGACTGCTTGAACTGCTGGCTACGCTGCTTGGCGAAGGCCAAGGCAATGCCACCGAACGAGCCATCTTCGACAGCCTTTGCGCGCGTGAGAAGCTCGGCTCCACCGCACTTGGTGGTGGCGTGGCGATTCCCCACGGCCGTAGCGCTGAGCTGAGCTCGGCGGTGGGCGCCTTCGTGCGGCTCAGCGAGCCGCTCGATTTCGGTGCGCCGGATGGTCAGCCGGTCGATCTGCTGTTTGCTCTTGGCGTACCTGAGCATTTCACCAATCAACATCTGCTGCTGCTCTCCCAGCTGGCCGAGATGTTCAACGATGGCGAATTCACCCAGCAGTTGCGCGAGGTGGAAGAGTCAAGCAAGTTGTTCGCCCTGCTCAGCGACTGGCAGGCGCACCACGCCGCGGCCTGACCGAAGCCAACCCGGAGCGGGCCGCTGATGCACACTGATCGCTGCGCGCCATCCGATTCACCGTCCACAACACCACTCTTGCACTGAGAGCGACGACCCATGACTGAGGCATTGCAGATCAGGGTCAGCTCCAAGCAGCTGTTCGAACAGCTGCAGGAGCGCTTGCAGCTGCGCTGGATCGCCGGCCAGCGCGGCGAAAGCCGCAGCATTGAGCCCGGAGACAGCTCGGCCCGACGTCCGTCGCTAGCTGGCTATCTCAACACCATCTACCCGAACAAGGTGCAGATCATTGGCACCGAAGAACTGCAGTACCTCGACGGACTGGAGCCCAGGTTGCGCTGGGAGGTGCTGGCGAAGATCTGCCATGCCAAGCCGACCGCGCTGATCGTGGCTCACGACCAGAGTTGCCCACCCGACCTGCGTGATGCCGCCAACGAAACCGATACCCCACTTTGGGTTTCACCACGACGCAGCCACGAGCTGCAGACCTACCTGCAGTATCACCTCGCCCGGAATCTGGCGCGTCGCACCACCCTGCATGGCGTGTTCATGGAGGTCTATTCGATCGGCGTGTTGTTGACCGGAGACAGTGGCGCCGGCAAGAGCGAGTTGGCACTGGAACTGGTCACCCGCGGCCATCGCCTGGTGGCCGACGATGCCCCGGAGTTCACCCAGATTGCACCGGACGTGATCGACGGGACCTGCCCTGAGCTGCTGCAGGACCTGCTGGAAGTGCGCGGCCTTGGCATTCTCAATGTCAAGGAAATGTTCGGCGACACCGCGGTCAAGCGAAACAAGTATCTGCGCCTGATCGTGCACCTGGAGCAGCAAGAGCCGCAAACCAATCCCAAGCCGATCGATCGACTCTACGGCGACCAGGGCTCGCGTCGGGTGCTGGAACTGGATGTTCCGAAGATCACCCTACCGGTGGCCGCCGGGCGCAATCTGGCGGTGCTGGTCGAGGCCGCCGTCCGCTCGCATATCCTGAAGGGCAAGGGCATCGATGCCGCGCAAACCTTTATCGATCGTCAGGCGCACCAGATGCGCCGGCATAGTCCCTGGTGAAACGGAGCATTCGATTCTGGCGGGGTTTGCGGTAGAGTGACTCGGCGGTCGAGCGAAGCATCATGTCTGGCCGGTGCGTCCAAGACGCACCCTATCCGTGGACATGGGGTGCGCCTTGGACGCACCGATATCGATCTCACACACGGTCGTGCCCACCATGAGCAAAACGCATAGTTCCACTGCTCACGACGACACTCCCAAACTCGGCGGCGCCCCACTGATCATCGTCTCCGGGCTTTCCGGCTCGGGCAAGAGCATCGCGCTGCGCACCCTGGAAGATCTCGGCTGCTACTGCGTCGACAATCTGCCCTCCGACTTGTTGCCGGAGTTCGTCGCCAGCGTGTTGGGCGGCAGCAATCCGCCGAGCCGATTGGCCGTCGGCATCGACGTGCGCAACCGTGCCGAGGATCTCAGCCATCTGCCGCACGCTCTGTCCGAAGTCGGCAAGATGGGCCTGCAGCACCAGCTGATCTTTCTCGACTGTCGCGACGAAGTACTGCTCAAGCGCTATGCCGACACCCGCCGTCGGCACCCGCTCGGCCGTGAAGGCACCCGGCTCGCTGAAGCGATCGCGCTGGAGCGCCGCCTGCTCAAGCCGCTGGCCGCCATCGCCGACAAGGTGATCGACAGCAGCGATCTCAATGTCCATCAGCTGCGGCGCCTGATCATCACCGAGCTGGAGCTCAGCCTGCAGCAGGGACTGTCGATCCTGATCGAGTCGTTTGCCTTTCGGCGCGGGGTTCCCACCGATGCCGACTTCGTCTTCGACGGCCGCTGCCTGCCCAACCCGCACTGGAACCCGACCTTGCGCCCCTTGAGTGGCAGAGATGCAGCGGTGCGCGATTTCTTCGCCAGCGAAACCACCGTCGAAGCCTATTTTCAGCAAGTGGCGGACTTCATTGAAAACTGGCTGCCGCGGTTCGAAAGTGAAACCCGCAGTTACATCACCATTGCCTTTGGCTGCAGCGGTGGCCGGCACCGTTCGGTGTATCTGGCCGAGCGGCTGGCCGAACGGCTGCGCACCAACGGCCGCGATCACACCCTGACTTTTCACCGCGAGATCGAGTGATCGCCCTCAGGTGAACATCACCTGCCAGAGCTGGGCCAGGCAGGCCAGCACGAAACCGCTCAAGAAGAATACGTAGGCCCAGCGCAGATACGGGTACTTGTGCTGGGCCAGGTACTGGCCCAGCCCATAGACATCCATCAACACGGTTTCGTAGGCCTTGCCGGGCATCATGCGTTCGGCCATCTCGCGGATATAGCGCTCCGGTGGCAGCGCGGTGAAATGGCCAAAAAACATCATGTTGAAGCCGGGCGGAATCGGCCCATCGAGCCGCTTGACGCCGCGAAACTTCGGCAGCACGGCCATAATGGCCATCAGCAGTGCGAGCATGGTGAAAATGGTCAGCACGATCAGCGCAATCCGGTACTCGGAGTCGTGCAGGCGCCCGAGCGCAATGGTCAGCACAATCGAAGAAATGGTAATAATCATGCTGGCCTTGGTATCGGCCATGGTAGAAAGTTGAACGTGATGTTGTTGAAACAGGCGCAACAGGTGATCCGAGCTGCTCCGCTCAGGAATGGCGGCAGCCGGCGACACGTCGTCCGCATCTTGCGGCGCAGATGAAGGCGTAGTGCTCATGACTCCCCCGGCGAACATAGGGTCAATGGACAGACTAGCAAGCTTCCGAATCAAGATGGGATGGCGCCTCGTGCAACGCGCTGCCTTGGTCTGGGCAGTGCTGTTCGCCACCGGCTGCACGCATCTGTATTTCCTGGCGCTGAATGGCAGAGCCGATGCGCAGGAGGTGAGCACGGTGCAACCGATCGAGGGCCTGCCCTTGGGCATGGACATCTACCGGCCAGCGTCGACCGACACGCCAGCACCGGTGCTGGTGTTCTTCTACGGCGGCCGCTGGCAGGATGGCAACCGTGAGGACTATGCCTTCGTTGGTCGACGCCTGGCCGCACGCGGTCTGCTGGTCATGGTGCCGGACTACCGACTGTATCCAGAGGTGCGTTTTCCCGCCTTTGTCGAGGACGCCGCAGCGATCGCGGCCTGGGCCAAGGCCAATGCCGCCCGATTTGGCGGCGACCCCAATCAGATCCATCTGGCCGGACATTCCGCTGGCGCCCATATGGTGGCCCTGGTCGGCACCGATGCCCGCTACCTGGCCGCGCACGATCTCAAGCCATCCGACCTCGCCGGGGTGATTGGATTGGCCGGACCGTATGATTTCCTGCCGCTGACCGATGACGATCTGATCGACATCTTCGGCGACGAGCCGCAGGCCCAACAGGCCTCACAGCCGGTCAACTTCGCCGACGGTGACGAGCCGCCCTTCCTGCTGCTGCACGGCGGCAGCGACCTATTGGTCTGGCCACTCAATAGCGAACATCTGAAAGCCAAGCTGGAAGCGGCCGGCAGCCCGGTGCGCTACATCGAGTACCCGGGCGTCGGTCATATCCGAATCCTCGCTTCGCTGCGTTACCCGGGACTGGCCCCGACCCAGCAGGACATCCTGCAGTTCATCCGCCAACGGGATTCACTGGCGGTCGAACAAACGGCTGGGCCGCAGCAAGCCAGGGTGCTCAGCGCGCGCCACAGCGCTCCACGCGATGCGCCCCGCCGCGATTGAGGAATTGACCGGTCGATTGCGCCGCACACTCATCGACATCGACCAGACCGTGCCCGGTGATCGGCAGCCGCAGCCACTGAACATGGGGGTACGACTCAAGGGCCGCCACGCCTGGTTGAACCGGTGTGCGCGGGTCGAACTCGGCCGCCAGGGCCAGTACCGGAATATCGAATTGCGCTGCCGTCAGCGGTCTTGGCGACACACCGAGCTGCTCACACAACACAAAACTTCGCTTTGGGCTGCGGAGCGCACTGGCCCAACTCGGCTGCCGCGCCAGGGCAGCCGCTTCGACAGCCGGGTCCAGCGGCGGATTATCGCGACATTCAACCGCGTGCAGGGTGAGCATGTCGAAGTCGGGGTCCATGCTCACCCACAGCCACTCTTCGATCACCTCGCGCCAGGGCTCGAGATTACCCTCGGCGGAACCGCTCAGCATGTCGTGCAGATCGGCCAGATCCCAGGCGGCATACATGGCGTGTTCGACCAAGGTGATCATCACCGCATCATCGATCCTCAGGGTCACCGGTTTCTGCAGCCACGCCGCATTTACCGTGAATCGCTGCGGATGATCGCCGAGTCGCCTCAGTACGCGATCGAGCAGCTCCCGCAACTGCATCGATCCAGCGCAACGCTGCTGCTCGATGCAGTGCCGACCGGCAGCGTCGATGACCGCGGCAAAATGGTCGGCAAACGGGGCCACCAGATCGAGTCCCGGCGGGTACAGTGAATCCAACACCACAGCGTCCACCGAGACAGCCGCATCGGCCAGGGCGGTCATGGCGAGCCGGGTGCCGTAGGAAACGCCATAGACACTGATCTGCTGATAGCCCAGATCGCGTTTCAGGCTGGCGATCAGCTCACGCAGGTCACGGGCATTGGTGGCGGTCGAATACAGGCCCGCGGCCCGATCCGCGCTCGGAATCTGCTCGGCGCAGCCCTTGATCACCCGCTCGTATTCGGCCCACAGAGCATCACGATCGGCATCGGAATCCAGCTGATCCCATCCCAGCGACTCAAGTTCGGGGCACTCCAGCGGCGGCTGGCTGTATCCCGTGCCGCGCTGGTCGTAGAGCACCAGATCGTGGTCCAGCCCGAGCCGATGCGACCAGTCGGTCCAGCCGACAATTCCTTCGCTACTTAACCAACTACTCCCTCCTGGCCCACCCATCACGTAGACCGTGGCGCGCGAGGTGGGACGGCGAAAGCGTTGCTGATGCAGGATCACTACCGGCAGCGCAGCGCGTTGTCCCAGACTGTCGCGCGTGCTCGGATACAGCCAGCCGCAACTGCTGCGGGCAAAGCTGAGCCGGTCGATCCAGCTTTCCTCGAACCAGCAGTCGGCCCCCAGCCAGTCGACATCGAGCAGCGGATCGAACGAGCCAGAGGCCGGCACAGCAGGGGGTGGCGGCGGTCCTGAACCTGGGGTTCGCCACGCCCCGCCCCAGAGCAAAAGGACCAGAACCGCGGCGATCACCACGCCGGCTGCATTGCGCTTCCCCATCACGGCGCTCCGATCGCTTAGAGCTTCGATGCCGGCGGCACCCGCGGCGCCCGCGGCAAGCGTCCGGAAAGCAGCAACTGCACGGCAATACCGGCGTCACCGATATCGACTTTCTGGCCACTCAGGGCGGTGGCGTAGACAAACGACTCGCCCAATCGGGTCAGCAAGTAGGCCAGGGTGTCGATTGCCAAGGGCGGCGTCCATCCACGCCTGACTTCGGATTCCAATAGCTCGCGAAAGGTGGCGATGATTCGGCCCTGCACCGGGCTGGCACGCGAGGTCAACACACGTAGTGCCAGCTCGCCATCCTCTGCCACGAAGCGGCGAAAGCGCTCGAATCGCGAGATATCGCGCACCACCCGCTCACAGACCTCGGCGATCCGCGGCACGCCCTCGCCGCGCGATTCGGCCTTGGCCATCTGAATGGTCGGCTCGAACAGCGACCACAGCACTTCCGCGAGCAGCGCATCGCGGCTGCCGACCCAGCGAAAAAGCGTGGCCCGGGATACGCCGAGTTCGGTCGCCAGTTGGCCGATATCGAGCCGGTCGCCCTGCAGCCATTTCGATCGAGCGAGGCTGAGTGCGTCCTGCATGGTGGCTTTCGAGCGTCCACGTTTGGCTGCCGGGCTGACCGCCGCCGCTGCCTTGAGGTCTTTGGATGTTCTGGAACTTGGACTCATGTGCGAAGTGTAAAGCCAGTCAGGGCACTTGACTCCTGGTGAGTCATTTTGAATAAATGACGCATTACCGCATGGGAGTCTACCGTGAGCGATAGCCCGCTGCTCGATCGCCGCCACCTCGACCTGCTGCTCAACGAGATGCTTGATATCGAGGCCCTATTGGCCCTGCCGCGCTATGCCGGACAGGACCGCGAGACCCTGAACCAGACCATCGAGGCCGCCCATCAGCTGGCGCTGGATCAATACTTGCCGCACAACCGCAAGTCCGACTTGCAGGAACCGCAGATGGTCAACGGCAAAGTCGAGCTGATCCCGGAGATCGCTGCGGCCGTCGCGGCATTCAATGATGCCGGCTTCATTGGCATGTACGCCGACACCGACGACGGTGGACTGCAGATGCCCTTTCTCGCCACGTCGATCTGCGACGCCATTTTCGCTGCGGCCAACCCGGGCACGGTGGCCTACCCGTTGCTTGCCCGCGCCGCCGCCAATCTGCTCAAGGCGCATGCCAATGCCGATCAGCAGGCGCGTTACATGCGACCGATCATTGAAGGTCGCTTCTTCGGCACGATGTGTCTGTCGGAGCCGCAGGCCGGCTCTTCCCTCGGCGATATCAAGACCCTGGCCGAACCTATCGGCGATGGTCGCTACAAGATTCGTGGTGCCAAGATGTGGATCTCGGCTGGCGATCACGAACTGGGCGAAAACATCGTTCACCTCGTGCTGGCCAAGATCGTCGGGGCGCCACCTGGGGTCAAGGGCATCAGCCTGTTCATCGTGCCACGCTTTCGGCTCGATGACGAAGGTCGACCGGCCGAACGCAATGACGTAGTTCTGGCCGGACTTAACCACAAGATGGGTCAGCGTGGTAGCGTCAATACCTTCCTCAAGTTCGGCGAGAACGACGACTGCACCGGCGAACTGGTGGGCGAGCCGCATCAGGGCCTGGCCTACATGTTCCACATGATGAATGAAGAGCGCATCGGCGTTGGCATGGGCGCGGTGATGCAAGGCTATGTCGGCTACCGCTACTCGCTGCAGTACGCGCGCGAACGCCAACAGGGCCGCCATGCCGACCAGCGCGATCCCTCGGCAGCACCGGTGGCCATCATTGAGCATGCTGACATACGCCGCATGCTGCTGGCACAGCGCGCCGCCGTGGAAGGTTCGTTCGCGCTCGGCCTGTACGCGGCCTGGCTGGTTGATCGTACTGAACATGCCGGTCCATCCGAAGGTCGCGATGAAGAGGCCGAGCTGCTGGATCTGCTGACACCGGTGATCAAGGCCTGGTGTTCGGATCATTGCCTGCGTGCCAACGAGCTCGCCATCCAGATCCTGGGCGGCTACGGCTACACCCGCGAATATCCGGTCGAGCAGTGCTATCGCGACAACCGGATCAACCCGATCCACGAAGGCAGCAATGGCATCCAGGCCCTCGACCTGCTCGGCCGCAAAGCCGGACAGGCCAATGGCCGCGGCCTGCGTGCCCTACTGACTCGCATCGAGCAGTGCTGCGCCACGGCCAGCGAGTTCGACGACCTCAGGGCCCATGCCGAGGCTCTGAAGCGCTACGCAGCGGCACTCGGTCGCACGTCGGCAACCTTGCTGCAGGCAATGGCTGCCGGCCAGATACGCAGCACCTTGGCCAACGCCCACCACTATCTGCAGGCAGTCGGCGATCTTTGCATCGGCTGGATGTGGCTGTGGCAGGCCCTAGCCTTGAAACGCAGCCCTCGGCAACAGGAGCCCGGCTTTGTCGCCGGCAAACTCGGCACGCTGCGCTATTTCTTCCAGGTGGAACTACCCCGCATCGAGCATGCACTGGCTCTACTCGCCAGTGCCGATGACAGCGCACTCAGCATGCCTGTCGACGGCTTCTGATTACCGGAGATCATGCATGACCAATGCTGCGCTGACCGTCGAACGCCATGGCCATCTGCTGCTGATCGGTTTCAATCGCGCCGACAAGCGCAATGCTTTCGGCCTCGACAGCTACCGCGAACTGGCGCTGGCCTACGGCGAGCTGGATCGCGACCCCGAGTTGCGGTGCGGCGTGCTGTTTGGCCACGGGCCGCATTTTACTGCCGGGCTGGATCTGACCGCCTGGGCGCCCGAACTGGCCAAGGGTCGAATGCCTGATCTGCCCGAACAGGCGATCGAGCCGTTCGGTCTCGACGAACAGCGACGCCTGTCGAAGCCGATGGTGGTGGCGGCCAGCGGCGTGTCCTACACCGTAGCGGTCGAATTGATGTTGGCCGCCGATGTGCGAGTGGCGGCCAGTGACTGTCGCTTCGGCCAGTTGGAAGTGCGACGCGGCTTCTTCGCCTGTGGCGGTGCCACGGTTCGGCTGTCTCAGGAAATCGGCTGGGGCAATGCCATGGACGTACTGCTGAGCGGGCGTGAATTCAGTGCCGAGGAAGCCCATCGCTGGGGATTGGTGCAGCGTGTTTGCCCACCCGGCGAGCACTTGCCGCTGGCGATCGAAATCGCCAGCGGCATCGCGGCGGCAGCGCCGCTGGGGGTGCAGGCCAGTTTGCGCCTGGCACGGCTGGCGCGTCGCGATGGCCCGGAAGCCGGCATTGCCGCCCTGTTTCCGGCCCTCGATAAGGTCATGCGCAGTGAAGATGCCAGCGAGGCTGTGCGGGCGTTCGAACAGCGTCGTCAGGCCGTGTTTCGCGGCCGCTGAGGCCTGCGCTGCCTTTCCCTCAGTGCAGCCGAAGACGTCCTGAATTGGCAACACGGCATCTGATAGTCTTGATCTATCGGACACTGCCCTAGGCCAGCCATGAACATTCGTGATCTGCGTTATCTGGTGGCCTTGGCCGATCTCAAGCATTTCGGCCGCGCCGCCGAGGCCTGTCATATCAGCCAGCCCACCCTGTCGACCCAGCTGAAGAAGCTGGAGCTGGAGCTGGGTGTCGCCCTGATTGAGCGCGCGCCGCGTCGCGTGATGCTCACCGAAGCCGGCAAAGAAATCGCCGAGCGCGCGCGCAAGATTCTCAGCGAAGTCGAGCAATTGCGCGAAGCCGCCCGCCAGGCGGCTGACCCTGAAGCGGGCAGCATCCGTCTGGGCCTGTTTCCCACCCTCGGTCCCTACCTGCTGCCGCATGTGGTGCCGCGGCTGAAACTGCGCTTTCCGAGGCTCGAGCTGCTATTGGTGGAAGAAAAGACCGAAGTCATCTTGCGCATGCTGCGCGAGGGCAAGCTCGACGCAGGGATCCTCGCCCTGCCGATCCACGCCGATCAGCTGCATGTGGAGCCCTTGTTCGAAGAACCCTTCCTGCTCGCCGTTCCCGAGCATCACCGGCTGGCACAACGCAGCCATCTGCAATTGCGCGACCTAGCCGAGGAGAGCCTGTTGCTGCTGGAGGACGGCCATTGCCTGCGTGACCAGGCACTGGATATCTGTCATCTGGCCGGGGCCGGCGAGAAGCCGGGGTTTCGCGCCACCAGCCTGGAAACGCTGCGGCAGATGGTGGCCGCCAATGTCGGCATCACCCTGTTGCCCGTACTTGCCATCAAGCCACCGGTACCGCGCTCGGACAGCATTCGCCTGCTGCAGTTCGATGATGCCAAGCCGAGCCGTCAGGTCGCCATGGTCTGGCGCAAGAGCTCGGCCCTGGAGCCCTTTCTGTTCAAGCTGGTCGAGGTGCTGCGGCAACTACCCGAGCAGCTGCTCAGTGCCACCGCCGAATGCGGCAAGCCGGTCAAGGGTGCGCGTCGAGCGGGGCGTTCGACGTCGAACTATTGATCTCGGCAAGGCAGCCGATGCTGGACCGGCGACTCCGCCGTCGCCCGATCGGCGGCGGACCGCGATCGGCGACCGCTGATCCGTCGTTCTCTACCTGACGTCGATCAGGTCACTTTCTACCGCTCGTCGGATTGTGAGCCTATGCACGGATTTCACATCGAGCTGCCCCCTTGCGTCAGTTGTGACGTCTGGGTCACACTTCAGCGCCGCCGCTAAGCGTACAAAAGTGACGTGAGCTGTCAGCGGCAATGGGGTTTCGCAGAACCTGAATACCCAAAACCGAGTACAGCCACGGTAGTCGCTGCAGGGGAGCGATCTGCCCGTCGGTGTTGAGATTTTTTGACGAGGTGGAGCATGAAATACCTGACGCGCATGTTGGCACTGACCCGTTTTCTGCTGCTGCGCAAGCAGTGGAAAGACATCCGTGGCGTGCTGAATCTACTCACCCGCGATCAAGAGAACGTGCTGGGCGCGATGGTCTACGGTGAGCTGCAACGCGCCGCCAAGCACCCGGTGCCGCGGTTCTATGCCTCGCAGCAAATGGAAGCCTACAGCCCGTGGGGCGATGCGCTGACCGCGGCCTGGGACAAGATCTGCAGTGACGAGCCGCAGGTTCAGCTGCGTGGTCTGGCCGTATGGCTGGCCGTGGCCTTTCACGAGACCCACAACGCGGCGCTGCCGATGTTGTCGCGACTGAACAGCGAGATTTCCGACAGCGTCGCGCGCTATCGTCAGTTGCACGAACGCCTGCTGGCCATTCGCGCCGCGGCTTGACGATCTCGGAAGGGGCGAAAGCTACGAGCCTTTGCTCTCGCGGTTTCAGGCGATATCAGGTGCGGCCGCGCCGCACCCCCAGCAACTATCCGTAGGCAGCAACGAGCTATACGGTGCGCCTCGGCGCACCGAACGGGATCACCGCCGGGCACTCGCGCGAATTTCGGGAGCAGCGCGCACGATCATTGCGCCGCTCAGGCGACCCAATAGCGTTGAGCGATCGCGCGATATAGCCCCGGCAATGCCTCCAGAGCGGCCAGGTCGATCGCTTCATCGATCTTGTGAATGCTGGCATTGACCGGTCCGAGTTCGACCACCTCGGCGCCCAGCGGGGCCACAAAGCGGCCATCCGACGTGCCGCCACCGGTGTTCTCGTCGGGCACGCGACCCAACTGCTCGAGCAAGGCCTCGCGGACCGCGGTGCGCAGACGTCCTTCGCCGGTATAGAACGGCTCGCCCGAGCGATGCCAGTGAATCTCGAAGTTCAGGCCGTGCGTGCGCAGTAAGGTTTCGATCTCGGCGATCAGGGTGTCGGCGCGCCAATGTGGCGAATAGCGCAGATTGAACTGCACCTCGGCGCTACCCGGAATCACATTGCTGGCACCGGTACCGGCATTGAAATTGGCGATCTGCAGGCTGGTGGGCGGAAAGTCTGGATAGGGCTTCGGGTCCCACTGCCGCTCACACAAGGCCTGCAGCGCCGGCAAGGCGCGGTGGATGGGATTGACTGCCTTGTCCGGGTAGGCCACATGCCCCTGTACGCCCATCACGCGCAGATTGGCGGTCAAGGAGCCGCGTCGGCCGATACGCACCACATCGCCGAGCTCCTTGGCCGACGAGGGCTCACCGACCAGACAGGCATCGATGACCTGGCCTCGATGTCGGAACTCCTCGCACACGCGACGCACGCCATCCAGCGCGTCGCCCTCTTCGTCCGAGGTGAGCAGCAGGGCCAGGGTGCCCGGATGATCGGGCTGATCTCGCAGCAGGGCCTCGATCGCCAGCACGAAAGCCGCCACACTGCCCTTCATGTCGGCCGCACCTCGGCCGTGCAGCACCCCGTCACGAATGCTGGGCATAAACGGCGGAGAGGCCCAGTCCGAGGCCGGTCCGCTCGGCACCACATCGGTATGACCAAGAAAGCAGAGCACGGGCGATCCGCTGCCATGGGTTACCCACAGATTGCGCACCGCGCCGAACGGCAGATGCTCGATCGTGCAGCCAGCCGCTTCCAGACGCCGCGCAATCAGCTCCTGACAGCCGCCGTCTTCCGGCGTCACCGAGACGCGCCCGATCAGCTCCGAGGTCAGTGCCAATACATCTGATGCTGTCGACGCCACCATCAGCTCCGCAGCGAGAAGCGCAGTTTATAAGCCTTGTCGCTGAATCCCACCGCCACGGCGCCGCTCGCGTCAACCGCGACAGGCCGTTTCACCAAGGCCGGATACTCCTTGATCAGCAGTGTCCATTCGGCCGCCGTACCTGGGGATTTTCTGCTCTCGGGCAGGCCACGCCAGGTCATGGAAGCGCGGTTGACCAATTTCTCGAAGCCGCCCAGCTGCGCTGCCCATTCCTTGAGCGTCGCCGCGGCAACCGGATGTTCCCGGTAATCGACGAAACTGTGCTCGATCGTGTTGCGGTTCAGCCAGTTGCGCGCCTTCTGGCAGGTATCGCACTTGTTCAGCCCATAGAGTGTCAGGCTCATCGCATCTCCTTGCGTTGTCGTGGCCGGTCGCCGCCTTGCTCTTAACGCGGCGCTTCCTCACGGAGCAATTCGTTGATCGAAGTCTTGCTGCGGGTGCGCTGGTCGACCTGCTTGACGATCACCGCGCAGTACAGGCTGTGGCTGCCATCCTGGGCCGGCAATGCGCCCGACACCACGACCGACCCGGCCGGCACGCGACCGTAGCTGATCTCGCCGGTCATGCGGTTGTAGATCCGCGTACTTTGTCCGAGGAACACACCCATGCCGATCACCGAGCCGCGCTCGACAATCACGCCCTCCACCACTTCTGATCGTGCACCGACAAAGCAGTCGTCTTCGATGATGGTCGGGGCCGCCTGCAATGGCTCAAGCACACCGCCAATGCCCACTCCGCCGGACAGATGGCAGCGCGCGCCGATCTGCGCGCAGGAACCGACCGTGGCCCAGGTATCGACCATGGTGCCGGCGCCGACGAAACCACCGATGTTGATGAAACTCGGCATCAGCACCACATCGCGACCAATATGCGCACCGCGTCGCACCACCGCTCCCGGTACTACCCGCGCGCCCAGGGCGCGGAACTCCGCTTCGTCAAAGCCGGCAAAGCGCGCCGGCACCTTGTCCCAGAACGGCGCCGGGTCGGCATCGATCAGCTCCATGTCATTGACGCGGAAATACAGCAGCACCGCTTTCTTCAGCCATTGATTGACCTGCCACTGACCGGCTGCCAGCGGCTCGGCGACACGCAATTGCCCGGCCTCCAGCAGGGCCATCACGGTTTCCACCGCGGGCCGGGTGGAACCCTCGATCTCGGCGCTGGTCAGTTCGGCACGACGATCGAATGCACTCTCGATCAGGGGTTTGAGTTCGTCGGTGGGCGACATGCGGCCTCCTTGCTGTGGGTCGCTCGTATCAGTGAAACAACATGTTCGGCAGGCAGGCCGTCGGTGGGCGGCACGCCCACCCTACGAGATCGTCAGATTCAAGGCGAATCGTAGGGTGGGCCTGTGGCCCACCAGCCATGACGATGGGGTGATGAGACGATCTCACTGCCCTATCCGCGCGTCCGGTCGGCTTCGATCACCGTCACCATCGCTTCGCGCAGGCGCTGTTGCGCGGCCTCGTCGAGCGGTTCGTCGGCCTCGTTCGAGAGTTGGAAGAAGTCTTCCACCCGTTCACCGAAGGTAGCGATGCGCGCGTCATGGACCCGCAGCTGCTGTTCGCGAAACACCGCACTGACCATGGCCAGCAATCCCGGTCGATCGGCACAGACCAGACTCAACTCGCTGCGTCCACTGCCATTCTCGCTGAACTCGATGCGCACCGGCACGCGGAAATGCTTCAGCTGACGCGGAATGGCGCGGCGCACGGCAGGCGCCGACAGCGGCGTCTTTGACAGCACCTCGGTCAGCGACTCGGCCACGGTGGCCGCTCGACGCTCCGGCGAGATGAACTCGCTGCCGGCATCCAGCACCTGAAAGGTGTCCAGGCTCATGCCCTGAGTCGAGGTCAACACACGCGCTTCCACCACGTTCAGGCCGAGCCGATCGAGGGTGGCGGTGACCGCGGCAAACAGTCCGTCGCGATCAGGGGAGTACACGAAGACTTCAAGCGCCCCGGGCCGATGATGCGGTCGCACCAGCACCCGCGGCTGATCCAAGGGGGCATCGACGATACCCATGGTCTGCCAGACGATCTGGGCGGGCCGATAGCGCAGGAAGCTTTCCTCGGGAAAGCCGCTCCAGACGCGGTCGATCTGTGCTTCGCTCAAACCGTGCGAAAGCAGCACGGCACGCGCTTCCTCACGCGCCTCACCGACCCGCTCCTCGCCATGGGCGATATTGCGAATCCCACGACGCAGAGCAAAGCGGGTGGACCCGTACAGATCGGCCAGCAGGCGATCCTTCCAGGCATTCCACAATTTGGAGTTGGTGCCGGCGATATCGGCCACGGTCAGTAGATAGAGGTAGTCGAGCCGTTCCCGCTCTCCCACCACGGCGGCGAACTTGCTGATCACTTCGGGATCGGCGATGTCCTGCCGCTGCGCGGTGATACTCATGGTCAGGTGTTCGCGGACCAGCCACGAGACCAGCTCGGAGTCAGCCGCCGACAGGCCATGTTCGCGACAGAAGTCCAGCGCGTCGTCGGCGCCCAGCTTGGAATGATCGCCGCCGCGACCCTTGGCGATGTCGTGAAACAGCCCACCGAGCAGCAGCAGCTCGGGCTTGCGCAGCCGCGGCCAGACTTCGTAGGCCAGGCTGAAACGCTGCTTCGATGCCTCGTCGCGGAAACTGTCGATATTGCGCAGCACGGTCAGCGTGTGCTGATCCACCGTATAGACGTGGAACAGGTCGTACTGCATGCGCCCGGAGACTTTGCCAAACGCCGGGATATAGCGCCCCAGCACCCCCAGATGCGCCATCCGGCCCAAGGTGAGCGCCGCATGATCGTGGCGAATCATGCGCATGAAGAGATTTCGCGCATCGGGCTCGTCGCGCAGCGATTCGTTGACCAGATCCAGCGCTTCGCCCAGCGCCCGCGCCGTATTGGAATGCAGCCCACGCAAGTCGGCGGTGTTCTGCCAGACGTCGAACAGGCGCATGATCAGCAGCGGCTCGGTGGTGAAACGCTCCGGCTGCTTCAATGCCAGATACCCGCCGAAGGCTTCAAAGTCGCCATCGATTTCAACATGGCTGACATCGCCTGACAGGCTTTCCTCGAAGCGCTGCATCAGCCGCTCGGACAATCTCAGCACCAGGGCAGCACTGCGAAAATAGCCTTGCATCAGCTGTTCGACGGCCAGATTTTCCTTGTGCTCGTCCTTCAGCCCCAGGCGTTTGGCCAGGGTGGTCTGGTGCTCGAACAGCAGGCGCTCTTCACGCCTGCCGGCGACCAGATGCAGGCCAATGCGCAGTCGCGCCAAGGACCACAGCTCGCGCTGCAGTGTGTCGGCCTCATCGCTACCGAGCAGGCCAATGCCCTGCAGATCACATACGCGATCGACGCCACTCAAGCGCTTGCTCAACCAGGCCAGGGTATGCAGATCGCGCAACCCGCCCGGCCCCTCCTTGAGGTTCGGTTCCAGGTTGTAGGCAGTGTCGTTGTAGCGCGCGTGGCGCTGCCGCAGTTCGCCGCGCTTGCCTTCGAAGAAGGCCTTGGGCGGCCAGAACTCGGGCGCATTCAGCGCCGCCTTCAACGACTCCAGCTCACGGCGTTCGCCGACCAGCAATCGCGTGTCGAGCAAGGCGGTGGCCACGGTGAGGTCTTCACGCGCCACCTCGATGCATTGGCGAATGCTGCGCGCCGCGTGCCCGGGCGCCAGCCCGGCATCCCACAGACCAGCGAGGAATTCCTGAATGGCCTGCTGGGCAGCATCCTGATGCGCCGGTTCGCCGAGAATCAGCAGGTCAATGTCGGACTGTGGATACAGCTCGCGACGGCCATAGCCGCCGGTCGCCAGCAAGGTCAGCCCAAAGGGCTCGCCGGCGACGATGCGCCAGCCCGTCCTAACCACCTGATCCACCGCGCGACAGCGCAGCAACAGCAGCTCTTCGGCCTCGGCGCCCATGTCGAAACGCTCGGCCAGCAGCCGATGGGTTTCGTTCAATAACTGTCTTGCGGTGTCACGCCATTCGTCGACACCGACGCTTGTGAGGTCGATACTGAAATCCTGAGCTGGCTGAGTTCGAACCATTTGAGCCCTAGCTCTTGGAGGCCCCTTAAGTTAAGGGGCCGGCTGTGTGCAACGCACACAGTGGGGTTGTGGAAGCGAGATCCCGTTGATCGCAGCCGACATCCTGGCCGGCTGTAGGCCTGGTCTCGCCAGCCTTAGTTGCGTAGCCACTCTTCGTCGTCTTTGCGCAGGGTCAGCACGTCGAAACCGTCTTCGGTCACCGCGATGGTGTGTTCCCACTGCGCCGACAACGAGCGATCGCGCGTCACCACCGTCCAGCCATCAGGCAGCAGCCGCGTGTGACGCGCGCCGGCATTGATCATCGGTTCGATGGTGAAGGTCATGCCCGGCTTCAGCACCAGGCCGCTGCCAGGCTCACCGTAGTGCAGCACCTGCGGTTCCTCGTGATAGACCTGGCCGATCCCGTGGCCGCAATACTCGCGCACCACAGAAAAGCGCTCACCCTCCGCGAAGCGTTGGATGGCATGACCGATGTCGCCCAGGGTGGCACCGGGCTTGACCATCTTGATGCCGCGCCACATTGCTTCGCGCGTCACTTCAACCAGTCGTTTCGCCAGCACCGAGCCCTCCCCGACAATGAACATGCGACTGGTGTCGCCGTGCCAGCCATCGCGGATCACAGTGACATCGATATTGATGATGTCGCCATCCTTAAGCACCTTGGCCGCACTGGGGATGCCGTGGCAGATGACATTGTTGACTGAGGTACAGATGGTCTTGGGAAAACCGCGGTAGCCGACATTGGCCGGAATCGCCTTCTGCTCATTGACGATATGGCGATGGCAGATATCGTCCAGTTCCTCGGTGCTGACGCCAGCCTTGACATGCGGCGCAATGATTTCCAGCACCTCGGCCGCCAGCCGACCGGCGACACGCATGGCCTCGATTTGCTCGGGGGTTTTGATGGTCACAGACATGCGCGGCAGTGTCCCATACTTGTGTCGATCAAGGCCAGCCGCTATGATTCGCCGGCTTTGCCATAAGTTCATGCGTATTTCATGAGCCAAGGCGGCCGCCACGTCGAGCGTATCGACGAATCCACACCCGCGTCGATCAGCCGTGCCGGGGTGCCAGGAACCTCTGATTTTGCAGAGTTTTTGGTTCGTCACGGTAGCCGCGGGGAGGTTTAACCCCGGAGCCAGTGCGTCCCTCACACCTATCTCATAGGGCGTGGCTCCCTTTCGCAAAGGACACATCAATGCCTCAAGTCACCATGCGCCAGATGCTGGAAGCCGGCGTGCATTTCGGTCACCAGACCCGTTACTGGAACCCGAAGATGGGCCCGTACATCTTCGGCGCCCGCGGCAAGATCCACATCATCAATCTGGAAAAGACCCTGCCGCTGTTCACCGACGCGATGAATTTCGTCTCCGGCCTGGCACAGAAGCGCGGCACCATCCTGTTCGTCGGCACCAAGCGTTCGGCCCGCGAAGCGGTGAAAGACGAAGCGATCCGCTGCGGCATGCCGTTCGTGTCGATGCGCTGGTTGGGCGGCATGCTGACCAACTTCCGCACCGTCAAGCAGAGCGTGGCTCGCCTGAAAGAGCTGGACGCGATGGAAGCCGAGGGCAACTACGGCAAGCTGGTCAAGCACGAAGTGCTGGGCCTGCAGCGCGAGCGCGCCAAGCTGGAAGCCTCGCTGGGCGGCATCAAGGCCATGGACCGTCTGCCGGACGCCCTGTTCGTGATCGACATCGGCCACGAGAACATCGCTGTACAGGAAGCCAAGAAGCTCGGCATTCCGGTGATCGCCGTCGTTGACACCAACTACGACCCCAACCTGGTCGACTACGCCATCCCGGGCAATGACGACGCCATCCGCGCCGTACAGCTGTACACCCGCGCCGTGGCCGACTCGGTGCTGGAAGGCAAGGCCGCTGCGCCGATCGTGGCAGAGACCCAGGACGAGTTCGTGGAGCTCGACGCCGAAGGCAACCCGGTGGCCGGTGACGCTGGCGACGGCGAGCGCAAGAAGTCGAACGGTAAGGGCCGCGAGCGCGCCCCGGGCGGTGCCAAGCGTGGTGCCGGTCGCCGCGACAAGTAAGTCGCTGACATGAGGCGGTCACCCGGCGCACGGATACTGAGGCGCCGGGTGTGGTGCAAGCCAACCGCCTCGCTCCTGCCGCCTAGCGGCACGTTTCATTCACGAGGTGACCCACGGTCACCCGAAGCCTGTTGAGGATCCCATGGAAATCACTGCAAGCCTGGTCAAGGAACTCCGCGAGCGCTCTGGCGCTGGCATGATGGAATGCAAGAAGGCGCTGGCCGAGAACGGCGGCGACATCGAAGCGGCCATGGAGTTTCTGCGCAAGACCGGTCTGGCCAAGGCCGACAAGAAGGCAGGCCGCGTGGCCGCCGAAGGCCGGATCGCGATGGCACAGAGCGGCGGCAACGCCGTGCTGGTCGAAGTCAATTCGGAAACCGACTTCGTGGCTAAGGACGAGAACTTCGTCGCTTTCGCCAACAAGGTCGCTGAAATCGCCCTGGCCAGCGGCGCTGCCGACGCCGAAGCACTGAAGGCGGCTGCCTATGACGGCGGCACGGTGGAAGAAGCCCGCGCGGCGCTGATCGCCAAAGTGGGCGAGAACGTGCAGGTGCGTCGTCTGGTGCGCGTCGCTGGCGACAACAACGTCGCTGCCTACGTGCACGGCGGCCGCATCGGCGTGCTGGTCGAAGCCAAGGGCGGCTCGGAAGAGCTGGTCCGCGGCGTCGCCATGCACGTGGCGGCGATGAACCCGCAGTACCTGGCTCCGGCTCAAGTGCCGGCCGAGTTCGTGGCCAAGGAAAAGGACATCGCCCTGGCCCAGATGAGCGACAAGGACAAGGCCAAGCCGGCGGAAATCCAGGAGAAGATGATCGCTGGCAAGATCAACAAGATCCTGTCGGAGATGTGCCTCACCGGTCAGGCCTATGTGCTCGACACCAATATGACCGTCGAAGCGGCGGCCAAGAAGGAAGGCGCGGAGATCCTCGGCTACACCCGTATCGCTGTCGGCGAAGGCATCGAGAAGGTGAAGGAAGACTACGCCGCGGAAGTGATGAAGCAGGCCGGCCTGGCCTGATTCCACCCTCAGCATCGCGTTTCGACAAGACCCCGGCACTGCCGGGGTTTTGTTTTTGCGCTCAGCGCCAGCCCACCGAACAAGAATCTCGCACGGCAAACCGGGACCCAACTACTTCGCCCGTGCGGCGCGCTGCACGATGCCACCCTGGTGCAGGACAACGGCGACCACCTTGCCGGCGCCGTCGCGTTCAAACTGCAATTCGGCGTCGACGATCTTGTAAAAGAAGCGATCTTCGCCGCGGGCAAACACCGGAAAGGCGGGTTGGCCAGTCAGCTGGGCCATCAAACCCTCAGCACCAAGTTTCACCGACAAGGTGGCCCCTGGCGCGAAATCGAAGGCGCCGACAAAAGATTCCAGTACTGAGCGTTCCACCGCCACTTCCTGTTTTGCCTGGCTGACAGCCAACTCGGCCGAACGCTCGGCTCGCTGAACCACACCGTTCTGCACCAGTTCCAGGCCAATCACAGCACCCGCTTCGCGCAGGAAGTGCAGCGCGGCATCGACTTCGCCGAATGCGTACCAGTCCTTGTCGACTGGGTGCAGACCGAACGCAGGTTGACCAGTTGCCTGGGCCACCAGTACACCTTGTTCCACAAAGACGCCAATGCCGAACTGCTGGTTCAACTGATACTGGCCGAAAACCGACTGATCAACAGCTTCAGACGGCGGTTCGATCGGCGCGACACCGAGCGCGGCGAGCCCGACATTGGTCGGATCGGCATCACCGCTGATCAGGATCGCCACGCCCCTGCCATTGTCGGGCCGAAACCCAACAAAGCTGTGGAATCCCGCGGTGCCACCGTTGTGCCAGAACACCGGTTGACCGGCGGCACGGGCGACATGCCAGACACGGGTGATTTCGAACGCATCGGCCGGACCGGTAATGTGCAGATCCGCGTCGAGCACGTGCTTCAATTGATGCGGATGACTGCCGAGATAGCATTGCACCAAGCGCGCCAGATCGCTCACGCTGCCCCATAAGGCACCGGCGCCAGCCAGGGCATCTTCGAAGCCCCAGGCCGGCACTTGCGTGCCGCCACTGAATGCCATGGCCGCATTGGCGTCGCCGACGAAGGCAGTGCGCTGCATGCCCATCGGCTTCAATACAGACTGTTCCACTGCCGCGTGATAGCCGTCGCCGATGGCCCGACCGAGCAGATGTCCGAGCAGACCGACACCAAAATTGGAGTAGGTGTAGAAGCGGCCCAAGGGCTGCTTTGCGCGCGCCGTCGCCACGCCCTGGTAGAGCTCGGTCTCGCCATACCCAGCGTAAGGATCAGCACTGTTCGCCAGTGACAGATTCGCCGGCAGACGTGGTAGACCGCTGTGATGGGTAGCGAGGGACTCCAGGGTGATGGTTGCCACCGCCGTGTTGCTTGGCTTCCAGGTCGGCGGCAGCAGGCTGGCAATGGTGGACTCATAGCGCACCTTGCCATCCGCCACCGCTTCGGCCAGCAGCAGGTTGGTGAACACCTTGCTGATCGAACCAATCTGAAATTGAGTGTCGCGGTCGGGAGCGGCCCCTTTTGCGCCATCGATGGCGCCGAACGCTTTGAACGCGACCTGGCGACCGTCGATCTCGGCGACGCTGGCAGCGGCGATCTTGCCTTGCGCGTGCTGGGTGTTGATCCAGCTTTCAAGATCGGCGGCGGCGAAGGCAGCTTGGTTCATCCACAACAGGGCTCCAAGACTCAGGGTGAATGCGCGAGCACCACTGAAAGGGCGGGTCATACACCATTCTCCTTGTTCAGAACTTGCAGTTGCCGGCCGATATCCTCGGCCAGAGCACGGAATCGGGTGCGCGCGGCCACCTTGTTGGCCTTGCCGATCAACGCACAGAAACCAAGTACGACCGCGATGTAGATCCAAGTACCGAGAGTTGGCGCGCGCACCGACAGCACCAGACCCAGCACGCCGATGGCGCAGGGCGCCAGATACCAGATCCAGATCGATTCCAGCATGCGCGCCTGAGCCAGCATGGCCTCGCGTTCTTCACCGAGGTACTCAAGCAGCGGTCGATCGGCGTGCAGGGTCGGCATCTGGCGTCGCGAGTACCACAGCCGCAGGGGCACGAATCCGCCCCATAAGGCGATGAACAGCGCAAAGCCAGCGCGCAGCAGGTGGCCCTCGGCTGCCGAGTCCCAGGCGACCCAGACAAACAACGGCGCAACCAGCAGTGCCACCGCGGTCTCAAGGCGGTCGCGGCGCTTGACGGTGGCGCGCAATTGGCGGTCGCGCTCGCGCAGCGCCTCCACATCGGCCGGCGCCTGGATGGTTTCAGCGGCGCTCTGCCAGCGCTGACGTAGAGTGTTCCAATCCATTAGACGTGCTCCAGAAATTGGGCTTCAAAGCGTTGCCGCAGACGGGTCATGCGCACCGCTACGGCGTTCTCGCTGAGGCCGAGCACCTCAGCGACCTGTCCACGCGACAGACCCTCCAGATCAAGCAGAAGCAGGGCACGCTGCACAGGATCAAGACCGGCCAGAAACGCCTCAAGCAGTTGCATCTCGTCCAGAGCACCACCGGCATCCGCACTTTCGGCAACGCTGTCCAAGGACTGGTGCAGCGGCGTCGGCTGACGGCGAAAGCTCAACGCCGTGTTCAAGGCGACCCGGTAGACCCAGGTTGAGCGTTCGCTGCGTCCTTCGAAACGGTCGAAGCTGCGCCATAGTTGCAGGTGGATCTCCTGCATCAAATCAGGCACATCCTGCGGCGCTGCGTAATGGCGGGCCAGGCGCGACAAGGCAGCTCGATTGTGCTGCAGCATCTCGGCGAAGGCGGATTCAGGGTCGGACATCGAGGCGCCGAGTTAGGGGTTCAGAAAGATTAGTCGCAACAAGTGGCGAAAATTTTCATCGCTGCGAAATCTGCCCCGCAACACTCAGCCCATCCTCGGCATGCACTGAGCGCTGGGCGCGCCCAGGTCCGTCAACGATCAGATCAGTCGCCCAGCCACTGGCTACAGGCGATCTCCACTGCGGCCCGGCAAGCGGTCGGCGCTGCCGCAGTCGCCGTTCAGCATCCAGTTCCGCCGCCTGACCTGATCAATGATGGTCCACTCACGAAGGCACTGTTAATCTGCCACTGCCTAACGACTCTCGTTGCAGCAGAGGTTGCCATGCGATCGATACTCTTCGGCCTGATCACTTGCCTGATCCTGAGCGCCTGCAATGCGGCCACCAATGGCAGCAACGGCCCGCAATCGGCGGCCAATGAGGACACTGCGTCCGGCCAGAGTTTGCCGCCCACCAGCGTCTCCAGCCAGATCGGCAAGCTCAAGCTGCAAACCCTGACTACCGCCCTTTCCCACCCCTGGGGCATGGCCTTCCTGCCTGATGGCAGCGTGTTGATCTCCGAGCGCGCCGGCCGGCTGCGCCACTACACTGCCGAGGGCGGCCTGTCAGCCCCGCTGCAAGGCGTGCCTGCGGTGAAAGCCGAAGGTCAGGGAGGTCTGCTCGATGTCGCCCTTTCGCCGCAATTCGAGAGCGATCGACTGGTCTATCTCAGCTACGCCGAGCCCGGCGATGACGATAGCTCCGGCACCGCCGTAATTCGCGCCAAATTGGACGGCCAAGCGCTGACCGATGCGCAGGTGATTTTTCGACAATCGCCGAAGATCGTCAGCGGCCACCACTACGGCTCACGACTGATCTTCGATCGCGATGGATTCCTGTTCATCAGCCTGGGCGATCGCGGCCAGCGCCCGATGGCGCAGGAACTCAACAACCACATGGGCACATTGATCCGGCTGAATGCCGATGGCAGCGTGCCAGCCGACAACCCCTTCGTTGGTCGCGACGATGCCCTGCCGGAGATCTGGTCCTACGGCCACCGCAATCAGCAGGGAGGCGCACTCAACCCGTGGACCGGCGCCGTGTGGACGCACGAGCACGGCCCGCGCGGCGGCGACGAGGTCAATGTTCCGCAAGCAGGCAAGAACTACGGCTGGCCAATCATCACCCATGGCATCAACTATTCCGGATTGCCCATTCCAGAAGCCGAGGGCAAGGCAAAGCCGGGCCTGGAATCACCACACTACGTTTGGGAGGTCTCGCCGGCCGTCAGCGGCATGGCCTTTTATGCCCACGACAAGGTGCCAGCCTGGCAACACAGCCTGTTTGTCGGCGCCATGGCGCAGCGGGCGCTGATTCGCCTCAGCCTGGAGGGCGATACCGTGGTCGCCGAAGAACGGCTGCTGGAAAAGCAGGGCTGGCGCATTCGTGATGTCGAGGTCGGCCCCGATGGCGCGCTGTACCTGCTGACCGATGAGGAACAAGGGCGGTTATTGAAGCTGGAACCCTAGCTAGCGAACGCCGCCCCTAGATCGGCGGCACGTCTCAGCTGTGGCTTTTCCCCGAACATGGCCTGGTACTTGCTGCGGCGAGCAACTTGACCAACCTCGACTACGGCGACCTATTGCCGCAACTGCGCGCACTGTTCGCCAGTCACGCCGAGCATCGCCCAGCCCGCGTTGCAGACGACCCAGCGGAGCAGGCTGAGACGAACGGAGTCACCACTCAACCCGCCCCGGCAGCAGAGCTCGCAGTTCGACGTCGGTGAGATTGCGCCATTGCCCAGGCTTGAGGGCACCCAGTTTAAGGTTGTCGATCCGCACCCGTCGCAGTTGGGTTACCCGGTAGTCGAATGCGGCTGCCATCAAGCGAATTTGCCTGTTAAGACCCTGGGTCAGCACAATTCGAAAGCCGAACTTGGCCAGCTTGGAAGTGCGGCACGGCAGGGTCATCTGACCGTGCACGCGTACGCCACGCGCCATGCCACGCAGGAATTCATCTGTCACCGGTCGATTGACCCCAACCAGGTACTCCTTCTCATGCTTGTTCTCGGCACGCAGGATCTCATTGACGATATCGCCATTGCTGGTCAGCAGGATCAGGCCTTCGGAGTCCTTGTCGAGCCGGCCAATCGGGAAGATGCGCTGCTGATGGCCAACGAAATCCACGATATTGCCCTTGACATCCGACTCAGTCGTGCAGGTAATGCCAACCGGCTTGTTAAGTGCGATATAGACGTGACGGCGGCCGCGCTTCTGACTGCGCTCGGGTAGAGGACGACCGTCCAGCAGCACCTCACTGCCCTCTTCCACCTGGGTACGGTAGGTGGCCGTCACTCCATCCACGCTGACCCGGCCCTGCGAAATCAACTCATCCGCCTCGCGGCGTGAGCAGTAGCCAGTGTCGCTGATGTGTTTGTTCAGGCGCATGCGGGGTGGCTCAGTGGGTTTCAGAAGCAGGGGGAAGATCGGGATCCGCCAGCGCGATGTCCGGCGTCTCCGGCGTCAGCAGGCGCTGCCAGCCAGCCTCACCGAGTTGGCGCAGGGTACGCATGTTCTGTCGATAGATCTCATCCGGATCGTCGAGCGCATCGACTACCCGAGAAATGCTCGCTTCGCGCAACAGATGCAGGATCGGAAACGGTGAGCGATTGGAGTAGTTCTCGATGGCGTTCTCCTCGCTATCGGCAAACTGGTAGTGCGGATGAAAGCTGGCCACCTGCAGCTCGCCAACCAAGTCGAGTTGTTCCAGGCAGCCGTCCGCCGCATTCAAGAACTCGTTGTAGTCGAGAAAGTCGTTCAACGCCCAGGGATGAATCAGCAGCACGGTCTCCACCTGATCAGCCGACACCGCACTCAAAGCACGCAGTTCCACCTCCAGATCGGCCAGCAGCTCTTCATCATCTGTGGCGTGGCTGACACGAAAGCGTACTCGCTTCTGCACATAGGGCGCGCGGGCGAAGGGACACAGATTCAACCCGATCACCGCCCGTTCCAGCCAGCGCCGGGTCTGAGCGATGATCTCCGCATCGTCGAGATCCGGGCCTTCCGTACTCACAACGCGCTGACCCGAAACTTGCGGCCCTTGATCTTGCCCTGCTGCAGGCGCTTCAGCGCCACGCCGGCCTGTCCGCGATCCACCGCCACGTAGGTACGGGTGGCAAACACATCGATCTTGCCAATCGCCTTGGCCGGCAGACCGGCATCACCCGTCAGCGCACCCAACACATCGCCGGGGCGCAGCTTGTCGGTCTTTCCGGCATCGATGCGCAGACTGCGCATGCTGGCTGGCAAATTGGAATCTCCGCTGGGTACCGGCAAGCGTCGCCACTGCAATTTGCCGCGGCACGATTCCAAGGCCAGGGCGCGCGGCATTTCCTTTGGCGTGACCAAGCTCACCGCCAGGCCGCTGCGCCCGGCACGACCGGTGCGGCCGATCCGGTGTTGATAGGCATCGGCATCGGTGGGCAATTCGTAGTTCACCACCATGGCCAGATCATCGATATCCAGGCCACGCGCCGCGACATCGCTGGCCACCAGTACCCGGCAGCTGCGATTGGCAAACTGCAGCAGCACCTCATCGCGATCGCGCTGCTCCATTTCGCCGTGCAGCGCCAATGCCGAACACCCCGCTGCCACTAGCGCATCCGCTACGTCGGCCACATCGCGACGGGTATTGCAGAACACTACGCAAGATTCAGGCCGCTCACTGAGCAGCAGCCTGCTCAGCGCCTCGGGCTTCTGCGACAGCACGGTTTCGATAAAGCTTTCCTCGATCGACGGCGCGTGCTGCTGCCCTTCAACTTCGACCCTGAGCGGCTCACGCATGAAGCGGCCCAGCTCGCTTTCCAGTTCTGCTGGCCAAGTGGCCGAGAACAGCAGGGTCTGGCGCTTCTCCGATGTCTTGCCGACGATCTCCCTTAACACGTCGATAAACCCCATGTCGAGCATGCGATCGGCTTCATCCAGCACCACACTGCGCACGTGACTGAGGTGCAGATGCTTCTTGCGCAACAGTTCCTGGATTCGCCCCGGCGTGCCCACTACCACGTGCGGATCGTGCTGCTCCAACGACGCGATCTGCGGTCCCAGCGCCACTCCGCCGTAGAGCAGACTGAGCTTCAGATTGGGCATGCCCACTGCCAGCTTGCGCAGCTGCTTGCCGACCTGATCGGCCAGCTCGCGAGTGGGACACAGCACCAGACCCTGCACCCGCGACAGACCGATGTCGACCCGGTTCAGCAAGGCCAGACCAAAGGCCACCGTCTTGCCGCTGCCGGTCGGGGCAATCGCCAGCACATCCTTACCGGCCAGCGCCGACGGCAGGGATTGCGCCTGCACCGGCGTGAGACGTTCGAGTTTCAGCGCATCCAGGCCGGGCAATAGGCTGGCCGGCAAGCCAAGTTCAGCAAAGCTATTCATCAGCGAATGATCGCCTGTTTGCGCATGCAAGGCGACTGATATCAGCATTGCTCGGCGAGAACCAGACCGAGGCGTCAAGGATTGGACCGGTCGGAACAAGGGATGCGGCTGGCGTTCCCCATTCCAGCTCGTATCATGCGAGTACCAACAGTCGATAGGAGTACGCCATGGGTGTGTTTGACGAATTGCTCGGCGGAGCCGGCGGCAAGCACAGCCCGCTGGAGTCGCTGCTGGGAAATCTGGGAGAGCACCACGGCAGCAATCCGCTGGGCGATCTGGTCGGGCGCGCTCTGGGCGGCGACCAAGCCAAGTCGGCCGCGTTGATTGCCGCTGCACTGTCCCTGGTCAAGCAGATGGGGGGCTTTGAAAAAGTGCTGGAGATGTTTCAGCAAAAGGGGCTCGGCGGACTGACCAAGACCTGGCTGTCGAAAGGCAGCAATGCGCCGCTGGCAGCCGACGAAGTGACGCGGGTGTTCGGCAAGGATGCGATCCATGTCGTGGCACAGAAGGCTGGCGTCAGCAACGATCAGGCCAGCTCGGCCCTGGGTGAAATGCTGCCCGAGCTGCTCAACCAGCTAAGCCCCAACGGCTCCTTGCTCGATACCCACGAGCAACTGCTCAGCAAGGGACTTGACCTGCTGTCCGGCCGCTGACTTAACATTTCAGTTGATCAAATGACTGAGCAAGCGAACAGTTCAGAAGCCTGCGAGCCATCCGGCCCGACCATCTGGGTCGACGCCGACGCCTGCCCGCGGGTGATCAAGGACATCCTGTTCCGCGCCGCCACCCGAACCGGCGTCGAGCTGCGCCTGGTCGCCAACCAATCGCTGGCTACGCCGCGACTGGCCAATATTCGCAGCATCACCGTGCCCTCCGGCCTCGACGTCGCCGACTCGGCCATCGTCGAACGCAGCCAACCCGGCGACCTGGTGGTCACCGCCGACATCCCCCTGGCCGCCGAAGTGGTGGCCAAGGGCGTCACCGCGATCAATCCACGCGGCGAGCTCTACACCCAGGAAAGCGTGCGCCAGCACCTCTCCATGCGCAACTTCATGGACAGCCTGCGCGGCGCCGGCGTACAAACCGGCGGCCCGGCCAGCTTTCACCCGCGTGATCGACAGGCGTTTGCCAACCAGCTGGATCGGTGGCTGGCGCGACTGCCTCACTCACACACGCACAACTTAAGGAAGGTCTGAACAAGTCCATCCTGGACTCTCAGACACGCCGAGCCCGGCACAGGTCCGGACTCAGTCTGGCCGCGAGGTCGAGCTTCGCTCTAACCCGGATATTTCATGAGGTCGCGCCGAAAGATTCGGCCATTCCAAGCGGGGCCAGAGTTTCGACCGATGGTGTTGAGATAACAGAGTGTTCGCGATCTTTCGGCGCTGGCACGGCCCTC
>NZ_JACYTR010000041.1 GCF_014841215.1 Pseudomarimonas arenosa | reverse complement strand
AGCTACGCGGGACTGCGTCCCGATCTCGCCCAAGTGGGCCCACCACTTGGGCTCGTCGCGCCTTGCACTCGACGCAAAGTCCTCGGTGATCATCCGCGCCCCCTCATGAAATATCCGGGCTAACACGATGATCAACCACTCACGTTGTTGATCGCGGCGGAGCATTCCTGCACTGCAAGGAGATCTGAAGATTCATTCAGGCGGAGAACCGCGTGCGTGCGCAGCGGTCTGCTATCGTAGTTCCCATTTTCCGTATCGCCACCGCCAAGCATGCTCGACTCCCGCATCCGTGACTTCGCTGAGGATTCTGTTCTGCCCCTGAACACGCCCGACGTCGATCGATCTCTGCCCGAACGCTTTGCCGCCGGCTATCGACTGACGGAAGCCGATGTTCAGGAGCTCAAGCAACTGCTCGCAGGACGCGACCAGGCCCAGCGTGCCAGTCGACCAGCCACCGGGCATTTATCTTTGAGCGAGCGCCTGCGCTACTGGCTATCCCTAGTGTCTCGCATCGCCGGCCACGCGGCGCGCGATGGCAGCTATTGGCTGCGTGATCGCACACGATCGGGTAAAGCCGGGCGCCCTTCCGTTCGAGTCGCCTTCAACGCCACGATCACTGCAATTCCGAACCATCGACGCAAGCAAATCGGCGATGTGCTGCGGAGATTCGGCTATCAGAGCTCGGCCCCCACAGCGCGCCAGCCGGCCCGCGCGGCGGTCAAAGATGAAGACACTTCGACCTACGCCAAACGCATCAAGCGCGAGCAGGAGATCTTCAAAGATCAGGTCAATGTGCATGACCTGCCGGAGATCTTTCACTACTGGTCGAACAAGTACATCTTGCCGATGGAACAAGCTTTTGGCTTCAGTCATCCAGAAGACTTCTTTGCCAAATTCCTGCTCAAAGCAGCGCAACGCAGCGGAATGGAGCATGCCCGCTTTGTCAGCGTAGGCGCGGGCAATTGCGATGCCGAGGTACGCATCGCGGCTGACTTGCTCAAGCGTGGCCTGCGTCGCTTCCGTCTGGAATGCATCGACATCAACCAGACCATGCTCGAACGCGGTCAACAGCTGGCGTCCGATCAAGGCGTGAGCGAATACCTTGAATTTACCTGTTGCGATTTCAATGCCTGGTCTCCGCATGCCCAGTATGCGGCGGTCATGGCCAATCAAAGTCTGCATCATGTACTCGACCTTGAAACCCTTTTCGGTCGGATACAAGCCGGCCTGATCCCGCAGGGCCTGTTTCTGACCTCGGACATGATCGGCCGCAACGGCCATCAACTGTGGCCAGAGGCGAGGCAAATCCTGGACGAATACTGGCAGCGACTACCGGACAGCCACCGCTACAACCTGCAATTGCAGCGAATGGAGGAGCGATTCCTGGACTGGGACTGCTCGTCCGAGTGCTTTGAAGGGATTCGTGCACAAGACATCCTGCCTTTGTTGCTGGAGCGTTTTGGCTTTGAGCTGTTTCTGGGCTTTGGAAACCTAATCGACCCCTTTGTCGGTCGTAGTTTCGGCCATCACTTCGCGCCAGATCTCGAGTGGAATCGAGCCTTCATCGACGAAGTGCACGCGCGCGACGAAGCCGAATTGGCAGCTGGCACGATCAAGCCGACGCATATGATCGCTGTCATGACGCTGGATCGATCTGTTCAGGGTCGATTCCGCGGCAATCTGTCGCCCCAGTTCTGTGTGCGCCAGCCGTCGTAGCACAAGACCCCTCGAACAGGCTGCCGACGGGGCAGGCTCTGGACTTTTCAGACGCGCCGAGTTCGGCACAGCCCGAACTCGGTTTGGCCGCGCCGGCGAGCCGCACTACCCGTGGTCGATTTCCAGGTGGGCAAAGCGGAACGCCAGAGGACGCTCATCCCCTGAAGCGCCCTCCGATGAAGGAATCCAACAATGCTCGGCGTCGAACTCCAGGCTAAGTAGTGCGCCAGCACCAAGCCGCAGACGAACCTCGCTTTCCGCCACGCGTCCCGGCGCCACATGGATCTCGCGACTCTCATCGCCACAGCGGATCCGCACTGACTGCCCCTTGGGCAGCTGCGCTGGCGCCCACAATCCGATACGCACGCCGCGTGCAGGACGGGTCAATTCCGCTGCGATCCGTACACGCTGTCCCGCCCAATCGTCCGGCCACAACCCACTGACTGATTTCTGTATCGCGTAGCCTTGCAGAGGTGCTCGTTGAACCTGCCGACTGTCCTCCAGAGCATGCTTGATGCGCTCGATCTGCGCCGTAAACTCCAGCTCACGCTCATAGAGGAAGCGCAGCTGTGCGCGCAGCCGGGCAAATCCTGCGCGCAATTCGAGGTGACGCTCAGCGTCCAGAGTTACCCCTGGTTGCAGGTCTGCCGGCATTCCGCTCGGCACATACACCGTGGCGTGTGGCGGCGCAGTCTCCTCTGCAGGACGCTCGCGGGTATAAAGATAGATTGCGAACGAACGCCGACTGAGCGCCTGCTTTTCTTCGGGCAGCGCCACCGTCGCGAATCCGTGCCATGAAACCTCATTGGTTTCGAAAACCACGCAGCGATTGAACAGCGGCAACACTTCGTGCGTCGGCGCCTGGTCGGTCCAAGGGTCGCGGTAGAGCTGCAAGGCCCCGCCCCAATCGACCTCCCATTCGGGGTTGAGGTAGACGATCAGATTCAATCGCCGGTGCCAGCCCGTTCGCGGGTGGTAGTTGAAATCAATGTGCTGATCGAGCCCCTGCCCCTGGACGTTCTCATGCGTCCCGCCGCCCTCGTAGTCAGGATCGTAAAGCAGGCCCGGGATACCGGTGAGTTGCGACACATAGTCAAGGAACTCACGGCTTTGGATGAAATCATCCAGCGATGCATAGTGGGCGCCGAGTTCGCGGACACGGGTGCGAACCGCCTTGCCGCCCACTTCACCCATTTCGTTGAGGGCGAATTGAGGATCGAAACGCGGAAATTCGGCCAGCAGCCCCTGGGCCACCGCCGACTGGAAGAAATCATCGATCACCACAAAACGAAACGGCTGGGCGCTGCGAAACGCCTGCCCATCCTGCTGCAGGCGGCGCCCAGTGGATTCAGAGAACATTTTGCCATCCGTACGGTCAAAGCGACCTGCTATTGTAGGGGTCTTGCCTAACAGGCGGCTGAAATGCTCGTTTCAGCCGCCGGCTGCAGCGCGTCACGCCAGGCGCGCACGCCGATGGAACACGCAAGCCGTTGATTTTTAATGAAGGTGGCGCGGCTCTGCCGCGACCGTTTGTGCTGAAGAACTCCATCAGGGAGTTTTCAGTTTTCCGCTAAGCTTTGATAGGCCCCATGTACTTGCTCAATCCGCGATCAACCGACGACACCGACGCCCTGTACCGTCGGTTTCATTCCGCCCGCCCATTTCGCCATTGGCTGATCGAAGACTTCTTCAACGCGGAGTGGGCCGATCGACTGATCGCCGAGTTCCCGGACTTCGAACGCGGCAACGCCCGCAACGAAAACGGCGAATTGGGCGGCAAATCAGTCGTTGAGCGCATTCGCGACCTCGGCCCAGCCTACGCTGCACTCGATGATCTGGCGAAGTCCCCAGCGTTTCTGTCTTGGTTGTCAGCCAGCACCGGAATTCCTGACCTGCTCTACGACCCGGAGTATTTTGGCGGCGGAACCCACGACAACCGCCATGGCCAAGACCTCGACGTCCACGTCGACTTCAATCGCCACCCAGGCAATGGCAGCCATCGTCGATTGAACCTCATCGTCTATTTGAACAAGGACTGGCAGCCCGATTGGGGCGGTGGTCTGGAACTGCATTCGGACCCTCGCAGTGAGGCCGATCAAGTCAGCATCATCCAACCACTGTTCAACCACTGCGTGGTGTTCGAGACCACCGAGCACAGCTGGCACGGCTTCAGCAGGATCACCCTGCCCGAAGCGGAGCATCACCGCAGCCGGAAATCGATTGCACTGTACTTCTACACCGCCTCGCGTCCGAGCGAGGAAGTCGCGCCGACCCACTCGACGATCTACGTTGATCGTCCCTTGCCCGAACGATTTCATGCAGGCCACGTGTTGAGCGAGGCCGACCTGCAGGAAATCAAGGGGCTGTTGGCCCGTCGAGACCAGCACAACCAGCGTTTGTATCGCGAGCTCACCGCGGCGCAAAACCGGGTGGCGCTGCTCGAACAAAGCGCCGGCGGCAATCCATTCGGTCATGCCGCTCGCTTTTGGAACGGTAGCCTGCGTTTCGCTTCACGGCTGGGCGCGGCCGATCGCGCGCCGATGATCCGCGAGGCCCGAGATGCCTTCCTGCCGTTCGTCAGCCACCTGCCCCCCCTCGTGCGGCAACCGCTGCGACGTATGTGGCGGCGCATGCAAAAACCAGCGCCTGCAAGCGTGGTCGCGGATGCGTCACCTGCAACCACCGCCACCACCCAAATCAAGATGAAGTGTGTGTTGTGTGGCAACGAAGCGGCTGCACTGCAACAGGTCGGCGCCGTCGCGCCCACCCACCCAGGTCCATTCCAGGTCAATGAGTATCGCCTGCTGCACTGCGCAAACTGCGACACCGTGCGCCTGGACCCGACGCCGAACGCGGCCGATCTGAATACCCTGTATTGCGGCTCGGTGCAGTTTTCCGACGATACCTACACCGCCCCGGAGCGAGTGGCGCAAATCCTCGACTACTACACCCACTGTTTGACTTCGCTGAAGTTATTGCCAAAACCCGGCGGGCGCTGTCTCGAAGTCGGAGCAGGCCTGGCCTGGGTGTCGCGGGGCTGCAAACAGCTCGACACCAAGATTCACACCACCGCACAGGATCTGAGCGACGAGTGTTCGCTGCGCTGCCCGTGGGTCGACTCGTATCGGGTGGTGCCGGTGGAAGAACTAGCAACCGAGCAGCGCTATGCGCTGATCTCGCTGACCCACGTCATCGAACATGTCCCTGACCCGGAAGTGTTGCTTGGCGAGCTGAACGCGCGACTGGAAAATGAGGGCAAGATCTTTATCACCGCTCCATTCCGCCCGATTGGCTGGCAACCGAATCAAGGCATTTCTGCCTGGAACAGCTACTCCTACCTGCACGTGCCGGCCCATATCAGCTACCTGTCCAAGCGCTGGTTCGACCAAGTCTGCCAACGACTCGGGCTTGCCGTATTGCATTGGAGCCAGGAACAAGACGGCGGGCAAGCGTTCGAAGTGGTGTTGGGCAAGGCATCCGCCGCGGCTAACTAGCCTGGTATTGCACGCCACGGACGGCGCGCACGGAAACCGAATGCGCAACAGCTCTCGACAGGACAGCGCAACTCAACACGCGACCTCTTGCACTGAAACTTGTCAAGAAAGAGGTTTCTCAGCGGTTGAGCACCATGCAATTGCAGACCGTCAGACAATAGACAACTCAACCAGGCCGAAGCGGAACTACTTGAGTTGAGGACTGCTCTAACAGGCTGCTGAGACTGATTTCAGCGGCCTGTTAAGGCGCGCCAAGGATGGTGCGCTCGAGAATCGGACACGATAAGCGTTTGATCCTCGGCAAACCGTTCGACAGGCTCACGGCAGGTGTGGCGCGGCTCTGCCGCGACCGGCTTGCCGTGAGCCTGCCGAACGGTTGTGCTGAAGAACTCCCGGATGGAGGTTATTCAGCAACTTGCCAATCACTTGGCGAGCGAACTATCACTTTGGAGTGAGGTGCCTCGCGTATCGCTGAGTTGCCTCACTGTCACTAACGAAACCGCATGGATCGACGTTAATCCCATCCATGCGAATGATGAGCCTATATGCTTACAACCAGCGACCAACGTGGTTATTTGGCTTACTCGTCCCTGCTGGTTGCATTCGCGACACCCCTGTTGCTGCTGCTGCCCTTCTTGTGGGATGGCTCGTCCAGCTTCTTGCTGTTTCAAGATGCACAGGACCAAACCTACGCATGGTGGCAGAAGCTTGCCCACGGCTGGAATGCGGGCTATCTCCCCCTCTGGGACGCGAATATTTACTCAGGCCGAAGTTTCGCCGGCGAGATTCAAGCCTCGGTTTATTATCCGCTGACCTGGCTCTGGTTGGTCCTGTTCGCTCAGGACGGCAGCATGCCGCGCTTGGCCATCGAGCTTTCGATCGTGCTCCACTTTTCGATCGCCTCGTCCACCATGTGGTGCTTGCTTCGACATTGGAAGTTTGCCCCCGCGGCCGCACTGTTCGGGGCTTTGAGTTTCGCCTTGATGGGGCCTGTTGCAGAGCGGGCAGCGGCCCAACCCAACATCTTCTTTGGATTGTGCTGGCTACCTCTGGCAGTACAGTTTGCAAGTCTGCACGTGGAATCGGGACGAACTCGATTCGCACTCGCAGCAGGCGCCGTGATCGGCCTGCAAGTGCTGTCAGGCCATGCGCAACCCGCTATCCATACCGCCTTGCTGTGCGGCGTGCTGTGCAGCTACTTCCATTGGCGACGAGAACCCACGCACTACCAGCGCCTACGGGCAATTGCCCGCAGCGGAGCCCCGATGATCGCCGCCCTCGTGCTGGTGGCGTTGCCACAGCTACTCCTTAGCATGGAGTACCTTTCGGATGCCTACCGATGGGTCGGCCCTGACCCCATCGGCCCGGGAGAATCAGTTCCCTATCGAATCTTCTCCCGCGATTTCTCGGTCGCGCCAATGCAGCTGTGGAGCCTGATTGATCCCTGGCGAGTGAGATGGATCGATAACAACACGTTGCACCTGAGCGTTCTCGGCTTGCTGATGATTGCGATGATATCCGCCCGCAAGACCTGGCGAGAGCGATTGAAGCAGTTGCTTCCACATTGGCCGTGGATGTTGGTCGTCTCGGTCTTCGCCTTGCTGGCGATGCTGGGCCACTTGACGCCGCTGGCCCATATTCTGCGAAAACTCCCGGTCTTGGGACAAATTCGCCAGCTCGGCCGCTATGCGATTTTGTTTCAATTCTGTTTCTGTGTTTTTGCCGTCGCAGCATTCACGGTGTTGCAGCAGTCCGTTGTCGAAGGTCGGCGCCAAGCGGCGGCGATCGTAGCGCTGATGGCAACCGGCGTCCTGGCGAGCAGTCTGTATCTGGCCGGTGGGTTGAGCAAGAGCAGCATCTTCACTCTACTCTTGGCCTTGGCAACGCTGGCGACCTTACTCAACACCTTTCTTAGAAGGCGCTTGTTTGCGCCGATGGCGCTCGCTGCCCTGCTGTGTTCCGCCTGGCTGTACCGACCCCTCACTCTGCCCGCCGCAGGATCGAGTCCGCTGCCCGAGCAAGCGTTTGCCGAGCTGACCGTGCTTGCGCCCGTTCTTGCCGACTACGGGCAAGCACGCATCATTCTCGATGAAAGCACGGGGTTGCCGAAAAACTATGCCGACGCCCATTCCATGCAGTCGCGGCTGGGCCACTCGGCCACCATGTACCGTCCTTACTTCGACTTTCTCGCCATCGACTGGTCGCTTAACAGCGAGATCAATGATCTCCTCAACATGCGTTACGTCTTGACCCGCAACGAGCTCGACCTCCCTCTATTGGGTCGCGACGAGGCCCGCAAGTTGAATCTGTATCAACGCCCCTCGGCATACCCGCGCTTGTTTCTCGCCAGCAGGTATGGTGACGCGGCCCACAGCGCCCCTGAAAGCCTCACGCTGGAACATTACGACGACCATCGCATCGAGTTCCGCTTCAGTTTGACGAACGCCGACACAGTCGTCGTTTCCGAGCTGACCTACCCCGGCTGGTGCGCCTTCCTCAATGACCAGCCTACCGCGATTCACAACGCCGTACTCGGCGGACGGGAGATCCCGCTGCGTGCGATCAAAGCGCCGCCTGGAGACCACAGACTACGCTTCGAGTATCGGCCATTTGCAGCTCGAATTGGCGGCTGCAGCTGATCTCAGCATCAACTCGCGGCCTTGTCGTTTGCCACCGACAGCTGTAAATAGGCCAACATCTTGGTTTCACGCCGACCACGGGTCACGGTATCCAGGATAAGTCCAGCAAAGCCTGATAGCGCAGCCAGAATCATCAGCCCGGTACTCAGGATTGCCGTTGGGAAACGCGGCACCAGGCCGGTCTCAACGAACTCATTGATCAACGGAATACCGAGCACGATAGAGAGAAGAGCCAACATGCAGGCAATGGCGCCAAAAAACGCCAGCGGCCGCTCGGCACTGAACAGGCGCAGCATGGTGCCGAGTATGCGCCAGCCATCGCGATAGGTGCTCAGTTTGCTGAACGAACCTTCGGGCCTCTCCTTGTACGGCGTTTCCGCCTCTCCCACAGACATCTTCAATTCCAAGGCGTGCACGGTCAGTTCGGTTTCAATATCGAACCCTGCTGTCAGCACGGGGAAGCTCTTGGCGAAGCGACGGCTGAAGACACGATAGCCGGAGAGAATATCCCGGCAATTCCGTCCAAATAACCAGCTAAGAAAGCCAGTCAACAGCTTGTTTCCCCACGCGTGGCCACTGCGATAGGCAGCCTCATTCTGTGCCTTGCGAATGCCCACCACCATGTCGTGACAGCCTGAGTTAAAGGTGTCTATCAACATCGGCGCACTGGCACCGTGGTAGGTGTCGTCACCATCAACCATGACATAGATATCGGCATCGATGTCAGCAAACATCCGTCTTACGACATTGCCCTTTCCTTGTAATCCAACGCGGCGCACCCGGGCTCCCGCTTCCGAAGCGATTCTGGCCGTATCGTCCTTCGAGTTGTTGTCGAAGACATACACGTCGGCCAGCGGCAGGGCCGCCTTGAAATCACTGACCACCTGTTTGATGGTGACCGCTTCGTTGTAGCAGGGAATAAGAACGGCAATACGCGGAGGATGACTCATATGGGCAGTCAGCAGGGATCGGGTTGGAAGCGGTGGGCACTACTGTTCGGACCATGACAAATTGGTTACATTGCTGGCCGACGTCCGTTCAAGGCGCCAGTCGAACGATCCAAGTCATCAGACAATGAGGTCGAACTTGCGGCCACGGTGGCGTTGGTTTTTCAGCTTTAGAGCTCACCTTGACCGCGCGCAATCATAACAGTTCAGCCTCCAGGGCAAGCATGGTCGCGCTATTGGCGCTGATCTGCGTGCTGTGCCTGCCTTTGAGCGATATCAGCTACGATCAGGCCCATCAGTCTCCCTGGATTCATGCCGCCAATGCGCTGCCGCTCGCGGTGCTCTGGCTGTTCCTGTACACCTTGTTGGCTCGGCCCGGGTTCGCAGCTTGTGCAGTTGCTGCAAGCTACTGGCTGCTATGCGAGATCAACCAGCTGAAGCTGGCCAATCTAGCATTACCTCTGACTCCAGAAGACAGTGAGGCGCTGCATAGCGTGCTGGCAACGCCCTCCCTGTATCTGCGCTATGCGACCCCGAATCTGGCCTGGTGGCTACTCGGACTGCTGCTTGCCGCCTTGCTGTGGCGGATCGAGCCGAGACGTTGGCGTCTGCGCGGCAAAGCGCGCCTTGCTACCGGCATTCTGTCTGTGTTGATGATGCTGGCCTTCGCTCTCCGTTCGCCTCCACTGACCGCGCTCTACCAGTCGGATCGACTGGGCGTTTCGATTTGGTTGCCGGCCGAGGCGGCAGATCGTGTCGGCTGGATGGCCCATTTCGTTCATCTGGCGCTGATCAATCGATCCAGCTTGAGCGCCCCCACAGCGCAACAGTTGCAGGCCGCCTACGCGCTGGCCCAGCCGCGCGAGGCGCGTCACAGCCGACCCGATATCTTGGTCTTGCAAAGCGAGTCCTTCTTTGATCCATCCATTCTTCGCGGCATCGAAGCGGGACAATTCACCCCTCATCTCGAAGCATTAAAAGCACGTCACCCCCACGGCAAGCTGCGCGTGCCCACTTACGGCGGGCTTACTACGCGCACGGAGTTCGAGGTGCTGACCGGCCTTTCGCTGCAAGAATTGCCGCAGATTCAATACCCGTATGCCGCCCTGGTTCATCGTCCGCGCAACAGCCTTCCGCGCCACCTGACATCGATGGGCTACAGCAGTGTGGCCGTTCATCCCTATAGCCCAAGTTTCTACCGCCGCGACAAGGTATACGACTGGCTAGGGTTTGAACGCTTCGACGCTGAGCCGCAGTTCGGCACGGCGCGGCGATTCGGCTACTACATAAGCGACCACTCGCTTAGCAACCATGTGATCGAACTATTGGAAGCCGACGGCCCGGATTTCGTCTTTGCCGTCAGCATCGAGAACCACGGCCCCTGGGATGCAAACCGAGCCTTGCCTGAGCCCGACTTGGTCGCGCCGCCGGATACTCCGAGTTTCGCTGCCCTGCCGCCCGAGACACGAGTCAGCTTGAGCCAGTTCTTGACCCATTTGCGCCACGCCGATGCCGAGCTGGCGCGACTTGATGCTTGGGTTGAACAACGCTCAACCCCGACTCTCGTGCTGTTCTATGGCGATCATCTGCCGGGCCTTCATCAGCTGTTCGGGCGGATCGGCTTCAAGAACGAATTGCCCGCCAATCAACAGCGCACTCCTTGGATCCTATTGAGCAACTTCTCGCTGCCAGCGCTTCCTGAAGAACTGGACAGCAGCGAGTTGGCGGCCCTGCTGCTGAAGACCAGCGGAATCAGCGACCGCAGCGACATGTCAAAGATGGCCGACTTGCTGGCGCGAAGAGAGTCGGTTGCAGAAGCGAGTTATTCCACCTCTCTGCAGACGCTCGCCCTGCACAACTTTCTGGCGCCGGTCTCTGAGGTCAAACACGCCGAGACAGTGGAGAACTTCGCCCTCATTGACAATTGGGGGCCACGCGGGCGAGAGGAACAAAGCGAGCACGAGGGCCCGCTCAGACTTTGGATCCGGTTTGGCGAGCCGCCCAACCCCAACTGGCGAATCCGTCTCGGCAACATTCAAATGCCGCACACATCCTCTGACGCCCTCGTTTGGTCTACCTGGCTTTCCCTACAGCAGTCAGTTGCCATGTTGGCAAGACCAGAGACATTGCCGCTGGAGATCCTTGACCCATTGACCAAGCGACGCCAATCGATTGGCGAGTTCGAGATCCGACCGAGAACACCACGAGTCGGTGAGTTCTTCGGCTGGGGTGGCGGGCCGTTCTGCCCCATTGAAGACTGGGGGCCGCGCAGCACACGCTTGTCCAATATCGAGAATCGACAACCCGATGGCGGCATGGGGTTGTGGATCAAGTCGAACTGCTTCCCCGAGGATGTCACCATTTGGCTTGCAGGTCGCCCCCTGCAGAGCAATTGGGGGGCCGGCGATTTGATTGTATCCAGCAGCGTGTCGGCAACTCTTCTCACCGAGGCCGAGTACCTTTCAGTGGAGCTGGTTTCTGGTCAAGAGCGTCTATCGGTCGGGCAGCTCAGAGTCATGCCGCACTAGCCCCCTTGAACACGTAGTTTCACTGACAAACGAACGGCATGAGCATTGTGTCGATGCCTGTGAGCCATCAAGCCGGCCTTATCTCTGGGATGCAAAAGCCACCGGGTCGGTAGCGTCAGATGCCGAGGCCAGAGCCTCGCCTCGGCAATTTGGCGCCAATCACCGATAATGCGCAGGGCTTCCCGGGAGGTATTCATGGCTGACGCTGCGCGCCACGACCGTTCTTCACGTCAACTCAAGCTGCTGTCGCAGGCGCTGGCGTCGGGGCGGCTGGGGCCGGTGCGGCGTTTGGTCAACACCTTGAGCCCGGCCGAGATCGGCCATTTGCTGGAGTCGATGCCACCCGGCAAGCGTGAAATCGTTTGGGGGCTGGTCGATCCGGAAGACGACGGCGAGGTGTTGCTGCACGTTGGCGATGAGGTGCGTGAAGCGCTGATCGCCGACATGGACACCGATGAGCTGGTCGCCGCGGTCGAGGACCTCGATATCGACGATCTGGCCGATCTGGTCGAGGACCTGCCAGATCAGGTGATCGACGAGTTGCTCAGCGCGATGGATCGGGAGAACCGCGAGCGCCTGGAGCAGGTGCTGAGCTATCCCGAAGATACCGCCGGGCGCTTGATGAACCCGGACGTGGTCACCGTGCGGGCTGATGTCACGGTTGATGTGGTGTTGCGCTACTTGCGCCTGCGTGGCGAGTTGCCCGAGCACACCGATCATCTATTCGTGGTCAGCCGCCGCCATCAGTATCTTGGCCGCCTGTCCTTGGCCGGCCTGCTCACCAATGAGCCCTCGCGACCGATCAATGAGCTGATCGATGACGAGCAGCCGGCAATCTCGGTCGAAACCCCGGCCGACGAAGTGGCGCATCAGTTCTCCGACCGCGACTGGATCTCGGCGCCGGTGGTGGACGACAACAATATCCTGCTCGGTCGCATCACCATCGACGACGTGGTCGACATCATTCGTGAACAGGCCGAACACCAGGTGCTGTCGGCAGCGGGTCTGGATGAAGAGGAAGACCTGTTCAGCCCGGTGCGCCGCGCCGCGCGGCGTCGCGCCATCTGGCTCGGCATCAATCTGGCCACGGCCTTTCTTGCTTCCTGGGTCATCGGTCTGTTCGAGGCCACCCTTGAACAAGTCGTTGCGCTGGCCGTACTGATGCCGATCGTGGCCAGCATGGGCGGCATTGCCGGCACCCAAACGCTGACCCTGATGGTGCGCGGCCTGGCCCTGGGCCAGGTCGGCACCGGCAACACCCGAGCCCTGCTGACCAAGGAACTCTCGGTCGGGGCATTGAATGGTCTGATCTGGGCGATCGTGGTAGGCACCCTGGCCAGCCTTTGGTTCAGCGATCCCACCATTGGCCTGGTAATTGCAGCGGCAATGGCGATAAACCTGATCGTTGCGGCCTTGAGCGGCGTGGCCATCCCGCTGCTGTTGCGGCGCCTGGCCATCGATCCGGCGCTGGCCGGCGGCGTGGTGCTGACCACGGTGACCGATGTGATTGGCTTTCTGGCCTTCCTCGGGCTGGGGACCGTGCTGTTGCTGAAATGAGCCGGCGGCGAACCTCATCGTAGGTGCACAGCTGGGTCGGCAATGGTGCACCAAGGTGCACCTTGGTGCACCCTATGGTTAAGTCGAGATATTGACCCGGCCAATTGATGTTTAATTGGCCGGGTCAATGAGCAGCCCAAGGATGGGCTGCACGCGCGCAGCGATGCAGTCGCTTCGCAGCGCCGCGCGTACGGGCATGCTCGCCGTGAGCCTGTCGAACGGTACCGGACGCGCGGGACTTGAGGTCTGAACAGGATGTTCAAACTTCAAGTTGCCGAATCAATAATAGGGTGCGCCAAGGCGCACCGCCCCCGCGCCTTGGCGCACCGCTGCGCTACAACCCCGCCGGCATCCTCGGCAGCGGCTGACCACGCTCAAGCAAAGTTTGCGCCACCTTGTTGCGCAAGTAGGCCGGTTCAACCAGGGCCGACTCGGGTCGCTCGCCGGCGCGATAGCGGCCTGCCGCAAGCCGGGCAATGACGGCGGCGCTGGGATACTGATCGGAGTCGGAGCGAACCAGGCCGGCTTGCCAGCGCTGGCTGAGCTTGCCCTCGGCGGCGGCAAAGCCGCTACCCACGCCAATCCATGCGCCCTCAGCAGGTAGTTCCGCCTGATCGACGGCTGCCAGCCATTCTTCACCGATCAACCGCGGCAAGCCCGCCTGATCGATCTTGAAAGCGCCGAGATACAGCTCCCCCATGCGCGCGTCGATGGCGGCGAGCACCCGCTGTCCAGCGCTTGCCTGGGCCTGACCGGCCAGCGCAGCCAGGCTGGATTCGGCAAACAGCGGCCGATCCAGCCCGAACGCGATGCCTTGTGCCAGGGAGACCCCAAGCCGCACACCGGTGAATCCGCCAGGTCCTCGCCCAACGGCCACGGCATCAAGCTGCTCGCGACCAATATCGGCTTCGGCCAGCAATTGGTCGATCCAGGGCAACACCTGCTCGGCATGCTGGCGTGGCATGAGTGCGTGCCGAGTGTGCAGCATCTCACCATCGAGCAGAGCCAGGCTCAGTGCTTCGGTGGCGGTGTCGATAGCCAGCAGTTTCACTCTCCGCCGCCCTCGTTCTCCTGCAAGCCAGGATCATCCGCGCTGGGCTGCCACAGTTCGATCAGGGTGCCCTCGGGATCCAGCACATAGCCAAACTGCCCGTTCTCGCAATCCTCGCGACGATCCAGCACCTGGGCACCGGCCTCGCGCAGCTGCGCCAGCATGGCATCGAGATCGTCGACGCGCAGATTGATCATGTAGTCCTTCTGGCTCGGCTGGAAGTACTCCGTATCGGGCTTGAACGGCCCCCATACGGTGTAGCCGTGCTGCAATCTTGGTTCAGGCGCCGGATCTCGGCGCTGCCATTCGAGCACGGCACCGCCCCAGGGCAGCACCGGCATTCCAAGGTGCTCGGCATACCAGCGCCCCAGCGATTCCGGGTCTTTCGCCTTGAAGAATAGACCTCCCAGCCCGTGCACTTTTGCTTTGCTCATGCGGCTTCCTCCTCGTCGCTGTGGTCAGGGCCCGAAGCGAAGAAATTCAGCACCTCAGACAGATCGCGCGTGCGCCGGAATGGCGGCAGACTGTCGATAAACAGGCGACCATAGGGCTTGGTGACCAGGCGAGTGTCGCATAGAACCAATACACCACGATCCTGCGGCGTGCGAATCAGCCGACCGGCGCCCTGTTTCAGCGCAATCACCGCGCTGGGCAGCTGCCAGTCACGGAACGGATTGCCGCCGCGATGCCGGATCGCCTCCAGGCGTGCTTCCAGTACCGGATCATCCGGCGCGGCGAACGGCAGCTTGTCGATCACCACGACGCTGAGCGCTTCGCCGGCCACGTCTACGCCTTCCCAGAAGCTGGCGGCCCCTAGCAGCACGCCATTGCCGGATGCTCGGAACTCCTGCAGCAGACGAGTGCGTGGCGTGGTGCCTTGAACAAACAATGGAAACGGCGACGACCCAGCCAGCCGTTCCGCTGCTTCGCGCAGGGCGCGGTGCGAGGTGAAAAGCAGGAAGGCGCGACCTTTTGAGGCCTGCAGCACCGGCTCAATGGCGGCCAACAGACGTGGGCCGAACTCGGCTCCGGCCGGCTCACCCAGCCCCTTGGGCAGGTAGGCCAGCGCTTGCGCCTGAAAATCGAATGGGCTGGGTTGCAGCGAAGTACGTGGCTCATCCAGCCCCAGCTGATAGGCAAAGTGATGAAACTTTCCGTTAACGGCCACGGTGGCTGAGGTAAAGATCCAGGCGGCGCCGGTCTTCTCGCGAAACGCGCGCAGTGGCCCGGCCACATCCAGCGGGGTTTGACTGAAAGTGAAACCGCGTGCGGTGAGCTCGTACCACTGCACCTGCCCCTCGGGGCGGGGCTGTTTCAATTCACGCAGGCGCTGCTGCAAGTCTTCGACGCGCTCATCGAGCGCCTTGAACCCGGTACTGCGTTCGGACTGACTGGCCACCGCCTCGCCGAGCGCGGCCAAGGCGTCGGCCAGCTTGTCGAGGTCACGCATCACCGCTTCGTTCTCGGTTAGTCGTGCCATCGCCGCGCGCGCCGGTAGCGGGTCCATGCTCAGGCGCAATTCGCGGATGGCCTGTTCGAGATCCTTGACCGGCCGCTGGATCTCGGCCAAGGCACCGGTCACCTGACTGCACTCGGACAGCGCATCGCGGCCCAGATCAAGCAGCTGCCTGGCCGACAGCGACAGGCTGAAGAACTGCGAGGCGAGCTCGGGCAGTTGGTGCGCTTCGTCGAGCACAAACACATGGGCGCCGGGCAGGATTTCGCCAAAGCCTTCCTGGCGTAGTGCCATATCGGCCAGCAGCAGGTGGTGGTTCACCACCACCAGATCCGCCTCCTGAGCGGCACGGCGCGCTTTCACCACGAAGCAGTCGTCGTAGTAGTCGCACTCTGCGCCGAGGCAATTGTCGGTGGTCGAAGTAACCTGCGGCCAGATCGGCGAATCCTCGGGAATGCTGTCGAGTTCGGCAATATCACCACGGGCACTGCGTCCGGCCCAACTGTGCACATCGACCAGCTGCGAGGCGATCTCACGACTGCTGAACTGGCCCTCTTTCTTGGCCCGTTCGAGCCGAAACCAGCAGGCGTAATTGGCTCGCCCCTTGAGTAAGGCGGTCTTGATCGGCAGGCCCAGGGCATCGCGCACCCGCGGCAGATCGCGATCGTAAAGCTGGTCCTGCAAGGCCTTGGTGCCAGTTGACACGATCACCCGCAGGCCGGAAAGCAGGGCCGGCACCAGATAGGCATAGGTCTTGCCGGTACCGGTGCCGGCTTCGGCAACCAGGCATTCGCGATCGGCAATCGCCTGGGCGATGGCTTCGGCCAGGCCCTGTTGCGCTTGCCGCGGCGCAAAGCCGGGTATGGCCCCGGCCAGCGCACCGTCTTCACTGAGCGCCGCCAGACTGGCGCTCGCCAGCTTCACATTCGTACCGGCGGTTCGACCACGCAACGCAGCCGTTGATCCAGGGCGCGCGCGGCGCCCTCCTGATCGCCACGCTCTTCGCGGGCGAACTGCACGGTTGCCCAATTGCGCCGACACAGCGATCCAAGCTGCGGGCCACGCTCGAAGCTCTGGTAGGCCAGTTGCTCGGCCTCGTCGAGCTGCCGTCGGGCCAACAGCACTTCGGCACGCCGCTGCATGATCTCGGGATCATTCGGCACCAGTTCCAGCGCCTTGCTCAATGCGCGATCGGCTGACTTCAAGCGACCACGCTCGGTGCCGCGCTCGGCGCGCAGCAAGAGATCGTCGACGCCCGGGTCGCGCAGTGGCTGCACTTCGATCACATCACCCGCATCCGCTGCGGCCAGCCGCACTTCGGCCAACAGATCGCGCGTCGGAGCGGGCGGCTCGGGGGGCTGCTGCGCGACCGGAGGCGGCGTGCTGGCGCAGCCTGCCAGGGTGAGCAGACTGGCAAGCCAGACCATGCCCTCTCGCACTCTCGAATCTTGCACCGCAGCCGCCATGACACACTACTCTCTGCTGAACCAGTCTCTGAGACGCGACAGCGTACAACCACGGTGTTCGGCTGGCGAGTATCCCGCCACGAACCAGAACTGCCGCGCGCCCTCGCATTCAGGATCGGTTTGGACCGGTGCGTCGGCGGCCAGCCAAGCGCTCTCCAGCCCCTCGGCCGAGACCTTGAGCGGCTCACTGGGCAGATCGCGGAAGATCGCCGCCCACACCTTCATCGCCCCTGCCCCGCCGGTCAGGCCGGTGGGGCGGTTCTGGTCGTCGCCGATCCAAACCACACCCAGATGCGATCCTGTCCAACCGGCGAACCAGCTGTCACGACTGTCGTTGCTGGTGCCGGTCTTGCCGGCCGTATTGAGGTAGGCCACGCCTTCTTGCTGCAGTCGCCGGGCAGTGCCACTGCGGGCCGCGTATTGCAGGGCGATGGCGATCAAACGGGTGGCAATGGCGTCGCCGCGCTCTGCCTCGGGCAGCGGTCGCGCGTAGCGGCTCAGGGCGCGCCCTTCGGCATCGAGTACGCCGCGCACCGCGCGCAATGGCTGCACCTGCCCAGTCGAGGCCAGAAACTGATACAGCTGTGCGGTTTCCAGCGGACTGAGATCCACCGCACCAAGCAGCAAGGACGGATGCGCATCAGGACGAATCGAGGTTAACACATCGATCAATCGAACCAAGCGATCGACACCGATGTCCATCCCCAGACGCACAGCGGCCTGATTGTAGGACTGCGCCAGGGCATCCATCAGGGTGACCCAGCCGTGGCTGCGGCCATCGTAGTTGTCCGGCGACCATTCCTTGCCAGCGCTGACCCGCAGCGTGATCGGTGCATCCTCGATCTCGCTGGCCAGGTGATAGCGGCCAGGCTGAGCCAGTGCCAGCAGGTAGACGAACGGTTTCAGCAAAGACCCAACAGGCCGTTTCGCCTGCAAAGCACGATCGAAGCCTTGTCGTCGCGGATCGCGCGCCCCGACCACGGCCTGCACTTCGCCGCTGCCGGTATCGGTCAGCACCACCGCACCCTCCAGCGTTGCGCCTTTGGCGGCGCCGTCAAGCGACTTCAAGGTCTGGGCCAATGCTTGTTCAGCCGCACGTTGTGCACTGGGCGCCAGCGTCGTCAACACGTTCAATCCGGCGCCGCGCAGGCGTTCGGCCGGGTAGTCGCGCTCCAGCTGCGTTTGCACCAAGGCGAGGAAAGCCGGGAATACGTTGGCCGCCAGCTGCGGCTTGGCCAACACGCCGAGCGGCGCCGCCTGCGCCGCCTCGACCACGGCCTGATCAAGCACGCCGGTATCGAGCAGCATCTTCAGCACGAGATTGCGCCTCTGGGTGGCGCGTTGGGGATGCTTGCGCGGGTCGTAGTAAGAGGGCCCTTGAATCATCCCGACCAGCAGGGCGATCTCGGCTGCCTCCAGATCAATGGCCTGTCGACCGAACCAGAATTCGGCGGCAGCGCCAATTCCGTGGATGGCCTGACCGCCGGACTGCCCCAGATAGACCTGATTGAGATACGCCTCGAAGATCCGCGCCTTGTCGAAACGCGCCTCGATGACCAGGGAATAGGCCGCCTCACGCAGCTTGCGCGACCAGGTCTGATCCCGACTCAGGTACAGATTGCGCACCAGCTGCTGGGTCAGGGTACTGGCACCCTGTCGAATCTCGCCCGCCTCGATATTGCTGACCAGGGCACGCAGGATGCCCCAGAAATCGATCCCACGATGATGCTTGAAGCTACGATCTTCGACTGCCTGCACCGCAGCCAGCAGGGTCGGCGGCAACTCGGCCAGACGCACCAGGCGCCGCTCTTCGCGCTCGGGCCCGTACAAGGTGGCAATCCGCGCCGGGTCCAGCCAGGCCTCGGCCAGTGCCCTGCCGTCACTCGATTGCAGGCTGCGCAGGCGACCGTTGGCCAGTTCCAGGCGCAGCTGCTGCGCCGGTCGCTGCAAGTCGACATCGCGAAAGGCGCGAGTCCGAAGCTCGAAACTGTTGCCGGTCTGCGTATAGCTGCCCGCGCCGCGCCCTTGGCTGCGGTACTGCGCCGCAGCCAATTCGATGCCCAGGGCCTTGGCCGTCATCGCCAAGCCAGGCCGCAGGTGCAGCGGCCGCGCCCATACCCGGGTCGGCTCGCTCCAGGTCAGACGACCGAACTCCTGCTGCAGCCAGCGATCGACGGCCCAGAAATACGGCACCAGGAAGCCCAGGGCCAGCCCAATGCCGAGCAGGGTCGGGTAGCGCAGCCAGCGCCAATGAGACGATTTTTCGGCGGCCGGGGCCGACGCAGTTGAACGAGCCACACCACTCCATCAAGTTCGAGGCCGGCAGCGGCCAAAACACGGCAAGACGACCTGTACACGCGGTCGGCTGGCGACCGAGGCCGCCAAACGGCGATAATTCTAACCTTTGCCCGCCGATCGAAAGACCGACGGCCGCCGCTGCCACGGCGCGATCCTTGATTCTGATGTTGTCACCAAGCTCTGCCCTGGCGAGCCTTGCCCGAGTGCCCTTGTGAATTCTGCGCTGTCTTCTCGTTCCACGCCGCCCATTCGACTCTGCCTTTTTCGTGATCCGAGCACGGATGACGCGAGCGAACTAGCCGTCTGGTGGGATCGCCTGTGCGAACTGCCCGCCGCGCTGCCGATCAGCGTGATCGGATCGCTGGCCCTGCCGCAGGCCTGGCAGGATCGCGACATCAGTCATCTTGGCGGCGTCGACCGCCTGCAGACACTGCGTGAGCTGGCTCGCGAGTACCCTGATCAAGGCCTATTGCTGATCGACACCACCTGCCGCCTTCCGAAAGGCTGGTGGACGCGATTCTGGCCCGCCATCGAAGCCGGTCACGACGCGCCGGTCAGCCCGCTATCGAATGAATGCGGCTTCCTACCGTCAGCCCTGTCGGATCAGACCCATAGCCAGGTCCGACTCGATGCCTGCAATCGCCTCCTCAGTTGGCTGGCCGGCAACGAGCTGATCCCCAGCGAGCGGCTGTCGCAGCGCTTGTGCTTCTGGCCCGCGAGGAGCACGAACTTACTGGACAGCGCAGGATCCGCGGACGGCGGGTTCCTCTATCCACGGCTGCTCATCGGCGCGCCGGAGGCCCCGGCCTGGTTGCCGATGGAGCCCTGTCCGGCGGCTCTGCAGACGCTGTCCGACAGCTTGCCAGGGTGCGATTTCGCCGTGCCGGCGGCGCTGGGCGACCGCCCCCTGCTTCTGCACATCCTGCACGGCTGGGGGGGAGGCGCCGAACGCTTCGTCCGTGACCTCATCAGCGCTGACCAGAAGCACCAACACCTGGTGCTGCGAGCGATCAATGATCCCGACCGGGGGCTGGCCGCCATCGGCTACGAGCTGCTGCTGGATCTGGACCGCGCCCCGATCCGGCGTTGGCACCTGCAACTGCCCATTCGCAGCAGCAGCCACAGTCATGCCGAGTATCGTGCGCTGCTGCAACGGATCCGCCAGGAATTCGCGCCAGCGTCGATTCTGGTTTCTTCACTGATTGGCCACGCGCTGGATGCGCTGCGCACTGACCTGCCGACCGCTCAGGTCTGTCACGACTATTTTCCAGCCTGGCCGATCCTGCATGCCAATTTCGATGACACTCGCCAGGACTTCAGCTGCCAGGCGATTGCCCAGGCGCTGGACCAGGCCAACGCAAACCAGGTGTTCGGTGAACGCCGCGCCGCCTGGTGGCAGGGACTTCGCCGCGGATGGGTCGATGCCCTGGTGCAACACCGCGTTCAACTGATTGCACCCAGCCCCGGCGTGCAACGCAACCTGCAGCGAATCGAACCCAAGCTGGGCACGCTGCGCTGGCAGGTCATTCCACACGGTCTGGCGGCGTGGGCGGCTCGCCCGGGCTGGTCTGCGGATTTGCTGCGCTATCGAGTGCTGATTCCAGGTCGGATCAAGGGTGGCAAGGGTCAGCAACTGCTGCGGCAGATCCTGGGACGATTGCCAAAGGGTATCGAACTGGTGTTGCTCGGCGCCGGCGATGCCGGCATGGAGTTCTTTGGACACCCACAGGTCCATGTGCTGCTCGACTATCAGCGCGACGAACTGCCGTTCCGCATTGCAGCGCTGCGGCCGCGCACCTGCCTGCTACTATCCACGGTCGCCGAAACATTCAGCTACGCGCTGAGCGAGATGCTCAGTCTTGGCGTACCGGTGATCGCCACCCGAATCGGCGCCTTTGTCGACCGCCTGCACGACGGCCGCACGGGCTGGCTGGTCGACCCCAACGCCGATGCCGTGCTGGCGGCTCTCAATCGATTGCTGCGCGGCGAGGCTCCTCCGGGGCCGGAGTTCGACTTCGCTTCGAACTCGCTGACGCGGATGGCAGAAGCCTATACCGAGCTGTTGCAGTTGGCCGAAAGTCGGGTGGCCGCCGCCCAGCCCATGGCCCTGGAAGTCAGTGAGGTCAGCCACTTGCAGCTGCAATTGCGCCAGCGTGAGAAAGACCTTGCCGACTCGATCGGCGCCCTTGAAGCCCTGCGCGAGGAAGCGGCCCGGCGCGGCGCCTGGGCACGCGAGCAATCGACGCTGGCGGATTCGCGTCTGCAGTGGGCCTGCTCGCTGGAACGTGAGGTTGAGCGGACAAGAGCAGATTGGCAACGTACCGAGCACGCTCGGCTGGAAGCCGAACAGGCACATCAGATTGCGGAACAGGCCAGGCAATCGGCCTTGGGTCAAATCGAAGCGCTCCAGCACACCCTGGGCGAGCATCAGCGCTGGGTAGAGTCACTGGAGCTGCAGCGCGACGAATTCGAGCGCGAGCGCAACGAGATCCTGTCCAGCACCTCGTGGAAGATTACCGCTCCCATTCGCGTCAGCAGGCGGATTCTGAAGCGATTGGCGGAACGCGCCCGCTTCAGTATCGGCCGCGCCGGCAGCCTTGGTCATCGCGCCAAGCGCAGCCTGAAGACGCGCGGCGTGGCCGGCAGCATGCGTCGACTGGGACAGGAGTTTCGGCCGCCGCAGCCAAAGACGGCGCTCAGCGTGCCCGAACAAAGTTCGGGTATCGAAGACATTCGCTTCACAGCGCACAGCGAAACGCTGCGCGCCAGCGTCGTCGTGCCGGTGTACAACCAGCTGCAGCACACCCTGACCTGTCTGCGCGCGCTGATGGCCTGCGCCGATCGTGACGCCTTCGAAGTCATCGTGGTCGACGATGGCTCCAGTGACGCCACCGCCGAGCTGCTGCCGCAGATACCCGGCCTGGTGTTTCACAAGAACCCGCAGAATCTCGGCTTTATCGGCGCCTGCAATGCCGGCGCTGCGCGCGCCCGCGGCGAGTACGTGGTGTTCCTGAACAATGACACGGCCGTACAGCCGGGCTGGCTGGAGGCCCTGCTGGCCACCTTCGAGCAGCATGACAGAGTCGGCCTGGTCGGCGCCAAACTGGTCTACCCGGATGGCCGCCTGCAGGAAGCCGGCGGCATTGTGTTCTCCGATGGCTCGGGCTGGAACTACGGCCGCTTCGATGATCCGGCCGATCCGCGCTACAACTTCGTGCGTGAGGTCGACTACTGCTCAGGCGCCGCCATTGCCCTGCCGCGCGCCTTGTTCGAACAGCTGCAGGGCTTCGATGCGCACTATGCGCCAGCCTACTACGAGGATACCGATCTCGCCATGCGGGTGCGGCAGTCCGGCCTGCGCGTGCTTTATCAACCCAAGTCGGTGGTGGTGCACTTCGAAGGTGTGACCTCGGGCACCGACACTTCCAGCGGCACCAAGCGCTACCAGGTGATCAATCAGAGCAAGTTCCTGGAACGCTGGAAAGAGGTGTTAAAAACGCATGCGGCACCCGGCACCGATATCCTGATCGCCCGCCAGCACCGCTGCCGCAAGCAAGTGCTGGTGATTGATGCCACCACGCCGCAGCCAGATCAGGATTCGGGCTCGGTGCGCTTGACCAATCTGTTCCGCCTGCTGGTTGAGGACGGTTGCGCGGTGACCTTCTTTGCCGAGAACCGTGCCTGGGTCGAGCGCTACACCGGGCAATTGCAGCAACTCGGCGTCGAAGTGCTATGGCATCCGTTCATGGCCGAACCGGTGAGCTGGTTCGCCGAGCACGGCAAGCGATTCGACTGCATCGTGGTCTCGCGTCACTACGTGCTGAGCAATTTCTACGAGCTGATCCGACGCCATGCACCGCGCGCCAGGTTGGTGTTCGACACCGTGGACCTGCACTATCTGCGTGAACAACGCGCTGCCGATCTGGCCGACCGCGATGACCTGCGCAAGACCGCCGCTGAAACGCGTAGGAAAGAGCTTGGCCTGATCAACAAGGTGGATCTAACCTGGGTGGTCAGTCCAGTTGAGCAGGCATTGCTGGCCAAGGAGGCACCGGCCGCTGCCGTCGACGTGCTATCCAATGTGCATCCAGTGTTCGGCTGTCGGCGGCCTTTCGCCGAGCGCAAGGATTTGATGTTTGTCGGTGGCTTTCAACACCCGCCGAATATCGATGCAGTGACCTGGTTCAGTCGCGAGATTTTCCCACGGGTACGCGAGCGACTGCCTGAGGTGGAATTCCACATCATTGGCAGCAAGGCACCGGCCGACCTGAAGGCGGTGGGTGATCTGCCCGGCATTCGCTTCCACGGCTTTGTTCAAGACATCGAACCCTATCTCGATGGCTGCCGCCTGGCGGTTGCACCGCTGCGTTACGGTGCCGGCGTCAAAGGCAAGGTCAATATGAGCATGAGCTATGGCCAGCCAGTGGTGGGTACCAGCATGGCGATGGAAGGTATGCACCTGCGGGTGGGGGAAGACGTGCTGATCGGCGATGATCCGGCTCAGATGGCCGAAGCCATCGTCCAGGCGTACCAGGATGAGACGCTGTGGAATCAGCTCTCTGCCAACGGCCTGGCCAATGTTGAGCGACACTTCGGCTTCGCTGCCGCACGTGCCGCCGTGCACCGCGCCCTGGGTACGCGCTGAGCGACGGCCCAGGGGCATCGACTTGCGCTCCGTGGAGGCCGGCTGGCTTCGGCAAACTCAGCCAGCGTTGACCACGATTGGCCGGTGCTTCGCCTTCCTACCACCGACTCACCCAATCGGCATGTTAAGAAGGCGACCACCATCGCCCGACTATCCGCCGGCCCGATCCAGCCGGGCCTGCAGTTCCACCGAGTCGGGGTTGTTGGGGTCGAGTTCGCGGGCATAGTTCAGCGAGCGTTGCGCCTGCTGCAACTCATTGCGCTCGAGCCGCTGCCGGGCATCCCCGAGATACAGACTGGCCAGTCGCCGCTTCATGCCCGGCAGACCGGGGTCGTCAGCCCGGTAGCTCTCCAGCCCCTCGACATAGCCGCGCGCCGAGCTCAAGCGGCTACCCGCCAACGACTCCTCGAATCGACGTTTGGCCTCTCCGGCCAGACGATCGCGTCCGGCGCGAGCCAAGGCGTTGCTGGGATCGGCGCTCAGCACCCGACTGAACAGATCGAACGCCGACTCGCCGGGCGGCGCGAACAGTTGGCCGTTCGACATCGCCTGCTCCGCCTGTTGCAACATCTGGTTCAGTCGGGCCGGATCCCGATCGGCGCTCATCCTTGAGTTCAGCTGAGCGGCACGCTCGGCCGCCTCACTGATCCGGGCCCGGGTGGCGGCGATTTGCCCACCGCTGGCGCCAGCATCGGCCATGGTGGCCAGCAGAGCATCGGCACGGTCGATCTGGAAATCGCCCAGGACACGATCGATCTGGCTTTGCAGCTGGCTGACGATGCTCTGCACGCCTGCCTTGGCGCTGCTGTTGTTCGGATCCTTCTCCAGCACCGAGCGATACAGAGCCAGCGCGCCGCTCAGTCGGCCCTGGCGCAACAACTGCTCGGCGCGTTCCAATTCCTTGCTCAGCGCGACGCTGCCCGCCTGTCGTTGCTCGGCAATTCTGGCCCGGGCATCGGGCAGCTTCAGATTGGCCGGCTCCACTTCGGCGATGCGATCCAAGACCCGCTCGGCGGCCTCCAGTTCTCCCTGTTCGGACAGCGTCGCGGCGCGCTCAAACAGCTGGATCAGTGCATCACCCTGCCCAGCCTTGGCCAAGGCGTTCTCCGGCGCCAGCTTGAGCACCTGGGCATACAGGGCCAGGGCGCTGTCGGCACCCTGATCAATGCGGCCGGAACGCAGGGCGGCATCGGCGGCGGCGAGCAGTTGGCCAATCTCCTGTTCACTGACGGATATCGTTTGCAGCTGCGCCTGCAGGGCATCGGTCTGCGCCGCTGGCACATAACGCTTGGCTTGGTTGAGGGCCTGCTCGGCCTCAGCGAACTGCTGGGCGGCAATCGCATTGCGGGCACGCGCCATCCACTGTGTGCCAAGACGCTGACGACCCTGCAGTGCACGCTGGTTTTCCGGGTCCATGGCCAGCACCTGCTCATACAGCTCGGCGGCACCCGGCTCGGTGCCGTCAAGCTGGGCCAGCCGTCCCTCGCGAAACGCCTGCTCGGCCTTTTCCAGATCGAGATCGACCTTGGTCCGTGGCAGCAGAGCCTCGCGCAGCTGGTCCTGAAAGGTCCATAGTGCCGCGCCACCGCCGCCGACCAACAACAGCGCGCCCCACAGCCAGAGCCGCGGGCCGCCAGTCTGGCGCCGAGTGCGTCGCGAACCGCTGCGCCGCGCTGCCGCTGCAGCCAGCAGGTCGGGATCAATCTGCCCCAGGGTCGGCTCGGTGTCGGCGGCGTCTGCATCCGGCTCGAACACCTTGGTGGTCGACTGACTGTTGTGCCCGCTCGGCACACTGACTGGGCTCGGGGTAAATCGCGATTCAATATCGGCCAGCGCCTGCGCCAGATCGCTGCCGCTCTGGAACCGGGCCGCCGGCTCCTTGGCCAGCAGGCGATTGAGCAACGGCTGCAGCCAGTTCAGTTCCGGCGGCAGCTGCGGTACTGGCGCGGTGATATGCATGACCCCGACCGAAATCGAATCCTGCGCGGCAAACGGCAACCGTCCCACTAATAGCTCGAAGAACACGATCCCCAGGCTGTACAGATCGGCACGACCGTCGATCTCGAACCCCTGCGCCTGCTCCGGGCTCATGTAACTCGGGGTGCCCATGATCGAGCCGGTGCGCGTCATGCGGACGTTGTCGTTGGCGCGGGCGATACCGAAATCGGTCAGCACTGCCGCACCGTCCTCGCGCAACAGGATGTTATCGGGCTTGATGTCACGATGGACCACACCACGAGCATGGGCATAGCCCAGCGCGGAGGCGATTTCCCGCGTCACTCGCAGCGCATAGCGCAAGCCGCGCGGCCCGGCCCCGGAGGTGACCACCGATCCGCCCGGCAGGTACTCCATGGCCATGTAGTGGATTTCGTCGAAGCGTCCGACGTCGTGCACCTGCACCACGTGCGGATGCCGCAGCTTGGCCGCGATACGCGCCTCACGCAGAAAGCGCTCGCCAAACTGCGGGTCGCCCAGCAGGGTCGGCGCCATGACTTTCAATGCGACTTCGCGATCCACCGATTCCTGGATGGCCAGATAGACGCTGGCCATGCCGCCGCGCCCCAGCGGCTTGAGAATTCGGTACCCCGGCACCTCGATCATTCGTGTTGCATTTCCATGGCTGGGCGCCTCTAGCGGCATCGGGTCGCGGTGCCTCACCCCTGGGGCATCCAACGCGACAGCATCCTACCCGGCAGCCGATTTGCCCTGGCTGGCCCGGTTTCTCGCAGCATACCAGCCGACGTCGGCGCCGGGTCGACTAACGTGCGCGCTCGACGCCGGACACGCCCGGCACCGCCGACAGGCTGGAGAGCAGGCTGCCGAGCTGATCGTAGTCACTGACCTTCACCGCCATGCGCAGCTCGGCATTGCCGCTTTGATCATCGACATGGCTGTCGAGGGAGAGAATATGCGCATTGCTGGTGCCGATGATATTGGTGATGTCCTTCAGCAGCCATTTGCGATCGAAGGCGTGAATGCGCAGATCGACTCGGAAGCTCTGCCCGGCCTTGCCGCCCCACTCCACCGGCAACACCCGCTCCGGGTGCTGCGAGGCCAGGTGCTCAAAGTTGCTGCACTGCTCGCGATGAATGCTGACCCCACGCCCGACGGTGAGATAGCCGACGATTGGGTCACCGGCCACCGGCTGACAGCATTGCGCCATTTGCGTCAGCAAATTGCCCACACCCTCGATGGTGAAGCCGGTCGCCGGCTTGGGCGGTTTGGCCAGGGTATGCGCAGGCTTGGCGGGTGCTTCGGCCTTGGGCTCATGCAGGGCACGCGCCACCTGGGTCGGCCCGACATCACCCAGGGCCACCGCCACGTACAGATCTTCCAGTCGCTGAAAGCGCAGCGGCGCGAGAATCGAGCCGAGGTCGCTCTGATGCAGGCCGAGACGCTTCAGTTCGCGCTCCAGCAGCTCCTTGCCCTCGGCCAGATTGCGCTCGAAATCGAGCCGGCGGAACCAGGCTCGCACCTTGTCGCGAGCACGCGAGCTTTGCAGGAAGCCGTTGTGCGGCAACAGCCAGTCGCGGCGCGGCTCGGACACCTTGCCGGTGAGAATCTCCACCCGCTCGCCACTCTTCACCGCATAGGTCAGCGGCACGATGCGGCCGTTGACCTTGGCGCCGCGACAACGATGGCCAACTTCGGTATGCACGTGATAGGCGAAATCCAGCACAGTGCCACCGTTCGGCAAATCGATCACCTGGCCTTGCGGGGTCAGCGCGTAGACACGATCTTCCACCAACTCAGCGTTAAGTTCGGCAGCCAGCGCTTCCTCGTCGGAAGCGTTGTTGTCGAGCAGCTGGCGCATCCAGGCAATCTTGCGCTGGAACTCGGCATCGGCGTGACCGCCTTCCTTGTAGCGCCAGTGCGCCGCAACACCGAGTTCCGCCTGGGCGTGCATTTCGTGGGTGCGGATCTGGATCTCGACCGTCTTGCCCTCAGGCCCCAGCACCGCGGTGTGCAGCGATCGGTAGTTGTTGCCCTTGGGATGCGCGATGTAGTCATCGAACTCCTTGGCCACCGGCGTCCACAGCCCATGCACCACGCCGAGTGCGGAATAGCAGCTGGCAATGTCGTTCACCATCACCCGCACCGCGCGGATGTCGTACAGCTCACTGAACGGCACGTTCTTGCGCTGCATCTTCTTGTAGATGCTGTAGATATGCTTCGGCCGCCCAGCCACATCGGCCTTCAGATTGGCTTCCTTCAGCGCCTCACGCAGACGCTGCTTGAAGCTCTCGATGTACTGCTCGCGATCGATGCGACGCTCATCGAGTAACTTGGCAATGCGCTTGTAGGTGTCTGGATGAAGGTGGCGGAAGGCCAGATCCTCCAGTTCCCATTTGACCTGCCAGATGCCCAGGCGGTTGGCCAGCGGCGAATGAATGTCGGCAGTCAGCTGCGCCAGTCGTCGACGTTCGTCCTCAGGCAGCGATCCGGCATCGCGCATCCGCACCAGCTGCCGCGCCAGCAGGATCAACACCACCCGCACATCGCGCACAATCGACAGCAGCAGACGACGCAGTCCTTCCGTGCCAGCCGAGGCGCTGCGCTGATCGTAGATCGACCAGACCTTTTCGGCCTCGGCCTGCCCCAGGATCAGACTCTCCACACTGCCCTTGGCCCATTCGGCCTCCGGCGGCGCGGTAGCCAATCCGTAGATCGCTGCGGCAATCAAGGTGTCACGATCGCCGCCCAGCTCATCCAGGATGCTTAGGGTCTGGACCAGGCTCTGTTCTCGGTCCAGCCCTTGATCCGCCGGGACCTGAGCCAATTGCTGTTCAATCCAGGCCAGCACCGGTGGCGGCAACGCCGGCGCCTCGGCCGGTCGCGACTGACACCAATGCTGAAACTGGATGACGGCGGTATCGGAACGTTTCACCGGAGCAGTGTAGAAAAAACAACGCCGGAGCGAGCTCCGGCGTTGCGGGTTCGATGAGAATCAGGCCGCTATCAGGAGCTGGCCCAACGGGTGAACAGCAGTTCGGCAGCAGCACCGGTGGCCGAGTTTTCCACGGGTGAGCCGTTGTCGCGGAAGGTAAAGGTACAACGAATCTGTGTGTTGGCAGGCAGATTCTTGGCATAGGTAAAGCGCAGATTAAACGCCCCGGTGACCGGCGGCACTCCCACCAAAGCGGTCGGCATGGCGGTGAAGACTGCCTCCGGAATCGGGCTGCCGCCCTCATTGACGCAGCTCACCGCGTTCGGGGTAAGCGTCTGACTGGTCTCGTTCGGCCCCGGACTGACAGCGAAGAAGTCGACGATCTCAATCTGACATTCGCCCTGACCATCCGGCAAGGACAGACAGCCGGTGCGGGTGGCAGGCACGAACTGGTTGCCCGAATCGCGCGGCAAATCACCGGCCGAACTCAGCCTCAGATCGTTGTGCAGCAGCGACGCTTCCGGCGGATCATTGACATTGCTGACGTTGACCGTGACGTTCACGGCACGCGTCGCACCGCGGTCGTCCTGCGACGTCAGGGTGATGATCGCCGAGCCCGAGGTCTCTGCTTGCGGGCCGATACTCAGCGGCCACTGATTGCCGGTCGGGCTGCCCAACAGGGATGCGTTGCTGATCAGATTCTGATTCGAACTGGTCGCGGTGAACGGCGTGGTCGGGTGCAGCGGATCGGTTTCAGGATCGACCAGGGTGCACAGGAAGTTGCGCGGAGCGGTCGGATCGTCTTCGGTCAGATTGATGGTGGCGCCAATAGGGCTGCCCCCCGGGTTGCTGACGCAGGCAATCGTCGGCGCCTGATTCTCGATCAGATTGATCACCGCGGCGGCGGAATTGTCATTGGTGGCGACATCGCCCTGACCCACCGCATCTTGCGGATCGAAGAACAGCCCTGCGGCCAGCACCGACTTCTGCCCAGTGGTACCGCTCGGCACGTTGCGAGTCAGAGTGTAGGTACGCGACCCGCCCGCCGGCACGCTGAAACCACTGGCGTTGAGCACGCCGGTGCCGCCAGCGCAGGTGGTGCCCGGATCGGCCATCGTTTCTCCCGATGCGCGATCAACGCAGGTGAAGGCCTGCGCCTGCACCAGCGGGGTCAGCGGCCCGGTGGTCGGCACGAACTCCTTCAGGCGCACGTTGTTGGCCGCGGCCATACCGATATTGCGCACTCGAATCGAGTACTGGAACGGAATATTGACCGTCTTGGTGAGGTTGCGAGTGAGGAAGGCGGTGGGGGTATCGACCGGCCCATCCAGAATCTCGACCTTGAGGTCCGAACGCATTGCCGGCGCGACCTGATCCTCGAACCCGGCGGCAAACACCAGATCGGTTGCGGTTGCGTCCGACGCCGGAACGTCAGGCACGCCCACCACCAGACTGGTGTAGGGCACGCCGTAGCACTGCACCCAGGGGCCGAAGCTGCCGTTGGCCATGACCGGCGACAGTCGCCCCGTTGAGGCCTGACCAGCCACCGGCAAGGAATAGTTCAGCGCCGACACACCGCGCACGGTTTGCACGGCACCGTCTGGGCCAGTCAGCTGCAGCGATAGCAGATTGGGGCTCTCGACCGGATAGTAGCTCTCACACAGTACCGGCTCGACAAACTCAAGACTGAATTGCTTGGCTGCGAGCGAGAACACCGGCGCCGACTCCAGCAGCACAGTGTTGTCGCCGTCACCCGGGAACAAGACATGCAGATTCGCCGTGGTCAGCTTCATGTTGCAGGCCGACTTCGGGTCATCACCCACTTCGGCCAGAGCCCAACCAAACGGCGTGTATTGGAGCGCCAGACTTCCGGTTGATTCCTTGCCTGAACAAATCATCGGAGCAGATTCGCTCACCACAGGCTTGGCCGACGGGTTGGCCGCACTGACCGCCAGGGGGGCTGCGGCAAGAGCGACGGCAATGGCTTCGACCATGCGACGGCGGGGTGAAATTCGCTGGGACACTAAGAACTACTCCGAATCTGACTCTGTGGTGGGGCTACGCACCGCGCCCAAGGACGGACGCGGCATCGTTGTAGCACCGTCGCGCGATTTTAGTCGATTGGCTGGGTGAAACGTGAACAATACGCGCTATCCCCTGACCACCGGAGCATTTTCGGTTATCAGCCGGTACAATTCCGCGACCCACGCCACTGACTGTGAGATCGCCTGTGCTTCGTTTCGCGCCCCTGCTGATCGCTATGCTGTTCTCTGCCACTGTGTCGGCCCAGTCGTTTTCCTCGCTGGAGGAGCGAATGAGCGCCGCGGAGTTCAAGGCGGCGGGCCTCGACAAGCTCAGCGAGGCTGAATTGCGCGCCCTCAATGACTGGCTGCGTAGCAAGGGCACCACGGCGGCAGCAGCCGCTCAGGCACCTGATCTTCGAGGCTTGAGCAAATCGAGCCTGCGCAAGGGCGGCAATATCGTTTCGCGCATCCCGGGCGAATTCACCGGCTGGCGCGGTCAGACCACGTTTACGCTGGAAAACGGCCAGATCTGGCAATCGACCGATCCTGGCGCCAGCTTCGTGGTCAGGCTGCAGTCGCCGACGGTGACGATCTCGCCGGGCGTATTGGATACCTGGTTCCTGCAGGTGGAAGGTTACAACAGCAGCGTCAAGGTCAAGCGCATCCAGTAGTCGCTCGCCACGCGACCTGCCAGCTCAGTCGGCGAGCAATCGCTCCAGCAGTTTGGCCACCCGTTTGGTCGAGATCGGCTCGCGGGTGCCCAGCTCCTGTGCAAACAGCGACACGCGCAATTCCTCCAGCGCCCAGCGCAGCTCTGAGCGGCCGGGCCGATCCGCCGGCAGCCGCTCCAGCGCGGTTGTAAACGGCTGAACTTCCAGCATTTTTTGCTGATCGCGCGGCGGATCATTGTTCAGTCGATCGACCCGCAGGCGCATCGCCTTCAGATAGCGCGGAAAACTCTGCAGGTGTTCGGCCGGTGTGTCGCGCAGGAAGCCAGGCGGCATCAGTCCCTGCAACTGCGCGCGCAGGTCATCGAAGTTGGCCCGGGCGAAGCCGACCAGCTCCGGCTCCAGCAGCGGCTTCAGCTCGGCGTACTGGGCCAGCACCTGCTCGGCCAAACGCAAGCGCTCCACCGCAGCGGCAAACAGGTTGCGCTGCACCTCGTCCAGGCGCGTCGCAAATGCGGCGGCCGTGCGGATCGCTTGCAGACCATCTGCACACAGCGCATTCACCGCCGCCTCGACCAGATCGCCCCGCAGGCGCTCCTGTGACTCGATGGCGGCGTACAACAGACCGATCTTGGGGTCGATCGGTAACTGCTTGCGCGCCTGCTTGATCTTCGGCGCCAAGGCCAGCAGCATCAGTCGCCGCACACCCTGCGCGTGCAACGCTGACGCCTCATCACGATCGGCACGCACCTGCAGGCTCACCGACTCTCCCTGATCGACCAGGGCCGGAAACGCCGGCACCCCTGCTTCACCGACCACTTGCTCGGGCACGCCTTGCTCTGGGAAATCGATCAGGCCCAGCGCTTCCATGCCCTTGGCCACGCGCGCTGCAAACGCGCGCTCGGCCTGCTCGGCGAAGCGCTGGCGCAGAACGGCAAGATCGCGTGACTCAGCCAGCGCCTTGCGGCCGTCGCGCGCCAGCAGGCGCAGATTCATGCGCAGGTGCTCGGCTACCGCTGCCTCATCGAAGTCACTGGCCTGGATCTCCACCCCAGTGAGGCGACGCAGAAAGCGTGCCAGTTCGCCCACCAGAGCATCGGCACCGGGCTGCGGGAAGGCCTCGGCGAACGCGCGGGCGAAATCCGGCGCCGGCACGAAATTTCGTCGAAGCTGCTTTGGCAATCCACGGATCAGCGCGGTCGCCTTGTCTTCAACGAAGCCCGGCACCAGCCAACTGAGCCGCGCCTCATCCAGGGCGCCCAGCAGGTGCAGTGGCACCTCCAGGGTCACACCATCGGCACCCTGGCCGGGCTCAAAAGCGTAGTGCAGGCGCAGCCGAGTTTCGGCCAAGGGCCAGAACTTGGGAAAGCGATCTTGCTCACTGCCCTCACCGGGCAGAAGATCGGCCAGATTCCATTCCAGCGCCTGGCTAAGCTGTGCGTTAAGGCGCTTGTGCCAGGCATCGAGACCCACCGCGCTATTGATCTCGGGCGGGATGCGATCGAGGTACCAGCGCGCCTGCCACTCTTCGTCGGCCACCAGGCCGACCCGCCGCAACTTAGCCTCTTCTTCCCGCGCCTTGTCGAGCATCTTCAGGTTGCGCTCGATGAACGGCAGACGGGTATTGATCTCGCCGGTCACCAGGGCCTGCTGGACGAAGATTTGATGCGCTTCCTGCGGATACAGGCCGCCATAGTGGATCGGTCGCTTGGCCTGCAGCAGCAGGCCAAACAGACTGATCTGCTCGAAACCCACCACCCGGCCCTGGGCACGCGACCAGTGCGGGTCAAAATGCTTGCGCGACAGCAGATGCGGCAGCTGTTCGATCACCCATTCGGGCTCGATCTTGGCCACGGTCATGGCATAGACCTTGTGGATATCGAGCAATACCGCAGCCATCAACCAGTTCGGCGGCCGTTTGGCCAGACGCGAACCGGGGAACACGGCAAAGCGACGCTGGCGCGGCGCGTCGAACAGATGCTTGTCGTTCTTCTGCCCGATCTGCATCGGCACACCGCAGATGATCGCCTTGTGCAGGGCGGCGTAGTCGGCAGCCTCGGCGCTCAAGGTCCAGCCTTGCTCCTGGGCCAGCAACAGCAACTGCCGGTGCAGCTCGCGCCACTCGCGCATGCGCAAGAAGCTGAGGAAATGTTTCTCGCACCACTGCCGCAAGCCGCTCTGGGTACGCTCGGCATGCTCATGCTGATACGCCTTCCACAAATTCAGGATGGCGACGAATTCCGAGCGCTCATCGGCCCATGTCCCGTGCGCGCTATCGGCTGCACCGCGCGCCTCGACTGGGCGCTCACGCGGATCCTGAATGCTGAGAAAGCTGGCGATGATCAGCAACTCGCTGACAGCACCGAGTTCCACCGCGGCGATCAGCATGCGCGCCAGCTTGACGTCGATCGGCAGTTTGGCCATGGCACGACCGGTGGCGGTCAACTGCTTCTGCTTGTCGACCGCACCGAGTTCGTCGAGCTGCTGCCAGCCCTCGGCAATCGCCCGGCTGTCCGGCTCGTCGATAAAGGCGAAGCGATCGATCTGCCCCAGGCCCAGCGACAGCATGCGCAGGATCACCCCGGCCAGCGCCGAGCGGCGAATCTCCGGGTCGGTGTACAAAGGCCGTGCTAAGTAGTCGGGCTCGCTGTACAGCCGATAGCACACACCAGCCGCCACGCGGCCACAGCGCCCCTTGCGTTGATCGGCCGAGGCGCGCGAAATCGGCTCGATATGCAGGCGATCGAGTTTCTGTCGCGGGCTGTAGCGCTTCACCCGGGCCAGGCCGGGGTCGATCACATAGCGAATTCGCGGCACGGTCAGCGAGGTTTCCGCCACATTGGTGGCCAGCACGATGCGTCGGCCCGGCCCTGGGCGGAACACCCGATCCTGATCGCGCGCCGACAGCCGCGCGTACAGGGGCAGCACTTCGGTGGCCTTGTAGAGGCGGCGTTCCAGCGCCCGGTGCACCTCGCGAATCTCACGCTCGCCGGGCAGAAAGATCAGCACATCGCCGTGCGGATCTTCGCGGGTGATTTCATCGGCGGCGGCGACGATCGCCTCAGTCACGCTGCGCGCTTCACGCACCGTTTCACCGCTTTCATCTTCGATTTCGCCAGCGGCCTCCAGCGGCCGATAGCGCAGCTCAACTGGATAGCTGCGACCCTCGACATTGATCACCGGCGCGCCTTCGAAGTGCTGGGCAAAGCGCTCGGTATCGATGGTGGCCGAGGTAACGATCAACTTCAGATCCCGCCGCTTGCGCAGCAGGCCTTTGAGATAGCCGAGCAAAAAGTCGATGTTCAGACTGCGCTCGTGGGCCTCATCCAGGATCAGGGTGTCGTAGCGCGACAGATAGCGATCGCTCTGGATCTCGGCCAGCAGAATACCGTCGGTCATGAACTTGACCACGGTGTCCTCGCGCACCTGCTCGGTAAAGCGCACCTGAAACCCGACCACCGAACCTAACTCTGCGTTAAGTTCTTCTGCGACACGACGCGCGACCGAGCGCGCGGCGATACGGCGCGGCTGCGTGCAACCGATCATGCCGGCCGCGCCACAGCCGGCCGCCATGGCCAGTTTCGGCAGCTGGGTGGTCTTGCCCGAGCCCGTTTCGCCGGCCACCACCAGCACCTGATTCTGCTGGATCGCCTCGATGATGGCTTCGGCTTCGCGACTGACCGGCAGATCGTCGGCCAGCCTGATCGCCGGCATCGCCGCCACGCGCCGTTGTCGCGCCGCCTTCGACCCCTCCAGCAGCTGTTCGAAAGCCTGGCGCCGAGCCGCCTCTTCAGGCCGCTCGCTCCACTTCGACCACAGCCGATGCAAACGACCACGGTCGCGGCTCAAGCCCTGCTCGATATCGCGCCGCGCGCGCCCCAGCTCGCGGCGCACGGCCTGATCCATTGCCTTCATCTATCGAAGCCGTCTACTCAATCAATTTCACATTTGGTCGGCGGGAGGCTAGTCTTCTCCCAAGCCGTGTTGCATGGCTCAGCTCCGGCGAGGAGCGCGTTCGCCGCCCGCTGAACTTGACTTTGGTCAGATCGAGCCCAGCGGGCCGAGAGTTTAATGGGTTCCCCGCACGCGGTCATTCCGCAGCTTTCAACCAACAGGAGCCAGTCTTATGTCGAAGTCGAAAGCCAAAGCCAGCAAGAAGGCCAGCAAACCGACGTCGTTGCCGGTCGATATCGGCATCAGCAAGGGCGACCGTCAAGCCATCGCCGACAGCCTGTCGCGACTTCTGGCCGACAGCTATTCACTCTATCTGAAGACGCATAATTTCCACTGGAATATCACCGGGCCGATGTTCAATACACTGCACCTGATGTTCGAGACTCAATACACCGAGCAGTGGCAGGCGCTGGATGACATCGCCGAGCGCATCCGCGCCCTCGGCCAGCGCGCGCCGGGCTCGTATCGCGAGTTCGCCCGCCTCAGCAGCATCGACGACAATGCCGCCGACATCGCCGCCGGCGACTGGCGCGGCATGGTCACCGAGCTGGTGTTGGCCAACGAAGCGGTCTGCCGCACCGCCCGCGAGGCTTTCAAGGCCACCGACAAGGCCGCCGATCAACCGACCGAAGACTTGCTGACCCAGCGCCTGCAGGTGCATGAGAAGACCGCCTGGATGCTGCGTTCCTTGCTGGAGTAACGGCGCGCCAGACGTTGGACACAGGGTGCACCGTTCGACAGGCTCACGACAGGTCCTGGACGCACCGCGCGTCGCACGGGTTGGCGCCCGCCGGTGCGCCCAAGGCGCACCCCATACTCGACCCTGAAGCCGGCACCACGCTGGCGACCTGTCCGCCCAGGGCTCATACTGCGCAGCCCGCTAGCTCTGTTCGCGGCGCCTGTGCGGTCGCCTGCCTGCCTACCTGATGCCCGATAGTTCCCAGCCGCAACGCCTGCTCGATCTGCTCCAGCACACCTGGGGCTACAGCGCCTTCCGCGGTGAGCAGCAGGCGGTGATCGAAGCACTGGTCGCGGGGCGCGATTGCCTGGTGCTGATGCCCACCGGCGGCGGCAAGTCACTGTGCTATCAGTTGCCAGCCCTGGCCCGACCGGGCTGCGCCATCGTGGTCAGCCCGCTGATCGCCTTGATGCAGGATCAAGTCGAAGCGCTGCAACAGCTCGGCGTGCGCGCTGCCTTTCTTAACTCATCACTTAGCGCAGAAGCAGCGCGCGAAGTAACCCGTCACTTGCGTAAAGGCGAACTTGATCTGCTCTACGTGGCACCCGAGCGCTTGCTCAGCCAGACGTTCCTGGAACAGCTGGACGAGGTTCGGATCGCCCTGTTTGCCATCGACGAGGCACATTGCGTTTCGCAATGGGGTCACGATTTCCGGCCCGAATACCGACAGCTCGACGTGTTGCACCGTCGCTGGCCCGAGGTGCCGCGCATTGCGCTCACCGCCACCGCCGATCTACCCACCCGCACCGAGATCATCGAACGCCTCAATCTCGAATCGGCCGAGGTGTTCCTCAGCTCGTTCGACCGCCCCAACATCTGCTACCGCGCCGAGGTCAAACGCACCGGCCTGAACCAGCTGTTTGACTTTCTGGCTGGCCACCGCGACGAGGCCGGCATCGTCTACTGCCTGTCGCGACGAGAGGTCGATCGCACCGCCGACGAGCTGTGCGCGCGCGGCATTCGCGCCCTGCCCTATCACGCCGGCATGGACAGCCAGCTGCGCGCCGAGCACCAACGCCGCTTCCTGCGCGAGGAAGGCCTGGTGATGGTGGCGACGATTGCCTTTGGCATGGGCATCGACAAGCCCGATGTGCGCTTTGTTGCGCATATGAATCTGCCCAAGAGCATCGAGGGCTATTATCAGGAAACCGGCCGCGCCGGCCGCGACGGTGAGCCGGCCGAGGCCTGGCTGTGCTACAGCCTCGCCGATGTGGTGAACCTCAGCCGGATGATCGACGAATCCGAGGCCAGCGAAGCGCGCAAGTGGGCCGAGCGTCGTCGCCTCGATGCTCTGCTCGGCCTGGTCGAAACCACCCAGTGCCGGCGCCAACTCTTGCTCGCCTCATTCGGCGAATCCTATCCGCAGCCCTGCGGCAACTGCGACAACTGCCTGGAACCGCCGGAAACCTGGGACGCCACGCGCGAAGCACAGCAGGCGCTGAGCTGCGTCTACCGCAGCGGCCAGCGCTTTGGTTCAGCGCACCTGATCGACATCCTGCGCGGCGGCAACACGGCCAAGATTCGCGACTTCGGCCACGACCGGCTCAGCACCTATGGCATCGGCGCGCAGCACGACGCCAACACCTGGCGTTCCGTCTTCCGCCAACTGTTGGCGGCCGGTCTGCTGCAGAGCACCGGCGATGGCATCGCCGGACTGCGACTGACGCAAGCCAGTCGCCAGGTGCTGCGCGGCGAGCAATCGGTGTATCTGCGACGCGACCGACTGCGCAGCCGTGGCAAGCAGCCGGCGACTGAGCGAACCGCACCACAGCTGTCATCGCCAGCGGCCGAGCGGCGCTTCGTACAGCTTCGCGCACTGCGCCAGCGCCTGGCCAACGAACAAAGCGTGCCGGCTTACATCATCTTCCACGACACCACGCTGCGCGCGATCGCCGAGCAGCAGCCGCTCAGCCTGGAGCAACTGGCCACGGTGGCCGGTGTCGGCGACCGCAAGCTCGAACGCTATGGGCGTCAGGTGATCGAAGCCCTGCAGGCTGCGCACGAGGTCTGAGCGAAGATCAAATCCCCAACGCCCTTCACGGATGTCGTTCACGCACTACGCTAGCCTACGCGCCCTCGTTTTCAGGCTGCCGCCATGCGTTTGGGTCTCATCTTGCTCGCCGCCAGCGTGCCCGCCACTGGGTTCGCTCAATCACCCAGCCCAGCCGAATTGCTGGATCGGGTTGAGGCGCATTTCGCCAGCACACCGCGCCAGCAGGCGCTGAGCGATATTTCCGATCGAGACGGCCCGTTCGTGTCGGGTGATCTGTATGTGCTCTGCGTCGATGCTGATGGCGTGGTAGTCGCCAATGGTGGTTTCAACAGCGTCATCGGCAAACGCGCCGATCACTTCAAGCTCGGTCATGTCGGCGAGATCGCCAAACAGGCAATGCGCGACATGCAAGGGCAGAAGCACGGCGAAATCGAGTACCCCTGGCTCAATCCGAAGACCGGCGGAATGGAGTCCAAGCGCCTGTTCCTGCGCCGTATCGGCAGCGACATCTGCGGAGCCGGCGTCTACCAGGGCAGCCCGGCGCCGCGCTGAGCCTTAGGCAAAGTTGCCTGTTAGCGCGGCGCTGCTGATCAGACTGCGCTCAGCAGCTGCAGCGAAAAATCACCCTCGGCGTCGCTGAATACGCGTTCAACCGCCAGACCACTCTTGCTCGCCATGCGCTCGACATCGGTCTGATCGTACTTGGCACTGTATTCCACCAGCATCGCCTCGCCGGCAGCGAACTCAAAGCGCTGACCGTCGAGGCTGACCTGCTGTCGACATTGGCTGAGCAGATGCGTTTCTATCCTCCCGGCCAGACGGTTGTAGCGCGCCCGGTGGCGGAACCGATCAACTGCAAAATCAGCGCCCAGCTCACGATTCAAGCGTACCAGCAGGTTCAGGGTGAATTCGGCGGTCACCCCGGCGGCATCGTTGTAGGCTGCCTCCAGGCGTTCAACCGATTTCTTCATGTCGAGACCGATCAACACCGCGCCGCCAGTGCCTACCACCTGGCGCATGCGGCGCAGCAGGGCCAGTGCATCATCTGTCGAGAAATTCCCCAGCGTCGAGCCGGGAAAGAACAACACTCGCCGTTTCGTCGGCCGCGGTGCCGTGGGCAGTGACAGAGCCTGGGTGAAATCAGCGCAAACCGGAATGATCGGCACGCCGGGCAAGGCCTGACGCAGCGCCTCGGCGCTGGCGCGGAGCGCGCTGCGCGAGATATCGATCGGCACATAGGCCACGGGGGTCCGCATGCCGCGCAGCAGGCGTTCGGTCTTGATGCCGCTGCCGCTACCGAACTCGATCAACAGCACATCCGGCCCCAGCGCCTCGGCGATCGCACCGATCTGTTGCTGCAGAATGCCCAGCTCGGTACGGGTAAGGTAGTACTCGGGCTGGGCACAGATCTGCTCGAACAGCGCCGAGCCGCGGGCATCGTAGAAATACTTCGAAGAAATCCGCTTCGGCGTTTGCGCCAGGCCGCGGCACACTTCGCTCAACATGTCCTCGACCGGTGGCCGAAGATCGATCAGGGGCATCACGGCATTCATGGCAAGTCCTTGGCCAGGCGCAGACCCATGAATTGCCAACGATCTGCGGGATAAAAGAAATTGCGATAGCTGGCTCGCAGATGATCTTCAGGCGACACGCAGGAGCCGCCGCGCAGCACCCATTGCCCGCACATGAATTTGCCGTTGTACTCGCCTAGCGAACCGGCCAGTGGCTTGAAGCCCGGATAGCCGACATAGGGACTGGCTGTCCATTCCCAGCAATCGCCATAGAGTTGTCCGACTGCTCCCCGTACCGGCTGGTGCGGCAAGGGCCGCAGACTGCCGCGTTGTCGGAAATTGCCACGCACCGGCTGTGCAGCGGCAGCCACCTCCCATTCCTGCTCGGTCGGCAAACGGGCACCGGCCCAGCGCGCAAAGGCATCCGCCTCGAAGAAGCTGATATGACACACCGGCGCCGCGTCATCCAGCTCGATCTCACCGAGCAGGGTGAAACTGCTGGCGAGGTCTTTGGCCCAGTACAGTGGTCGATCCCATCCTTCACGTTGCACCGTGGCCCAGCCATCGGACAGCCATAGGGCGGCGCTTCGGTACCCCCCCTCCTGTATGAACTGTCGATACTCGCCATTGGTGATCAAGCGATTGCCCAGCGCATGCGCCGGCAACCAATCACGATGCCGCGGAAACTCATTGTCAAAGCCGAACTCGATACCCTCGTTACCAATCTCGGCAAAGCCTTCCGAGCGCGCGACAAAGTCCAGCTCATTGCCACCCTTCGCTCCAGCCACAGGTTCCACCGGACGCGATCGATATGCCGGCTGCAGTGGATTGCACCACAGCAAGTGCTGAATATCGGTGAGCAGAAGCTCCTGATGTTGCTGCTCGTGCTGCAGACCCAAAGTGATCAGGCGGCTGAGCTCGATATCCTGCGGCCGATCGGCGATCAAATCGCTGACCTCGGCCTCGATCCGCTGGCGATAGGCCAGCACCTCGGCCAGCGCAGGTCGGCTCAGCACACCGCGCCGCGGCCGCGCATGCATCGGCCCGACGCTTTGGTAATAGGAATTGAACAGGTAATCCCAGCCCTCGGCATACCAAGGCCGATCCGGCTGGTAGCGCCGCAGTACGAACTGTTCAAAGAACCAGGTGGTGTGGCCCAGATGCCACTTGGCAGGACTGGCCTCGGGCATCGACTGCAGGGCGCAGTCCTCTGCGCTCAACGGCTCGACAAGACTCAAGCTTTGCTTGCGAACCTGTTGAAAACGTTCATTTATATCAATGCCGTCTTGCGCGCTGGCAAGTCCCGTAGTCATAGGCAGCTCCGCTGGCGCAGGTCTTGACCATAGGCGGAAACGATCGCGCTGACAAGTTTCATTCACATGACAGGCGGCCCGGCCAAAACGGCGAAACTATGGGCTATGCGCCCGGGCCACAGTCCAGTCCACGCCTCGCTGGCGCCGGCCCCATGCGCAGCTCGCGCAGCAGCTCGCGCAAGGCGGTACGCAGGCCTTCTTCCAACACCGGATGATAGAACGGCATGTCCAGCATGCGCTCTACCGTCAGGCCCTGTTGCAATGACCAGGCCAATAGATGGCCGATATGTTCGGCATTCGGGCCCAACATTTCCGCGCCCAGGAACAGGCCACTGGCGCAATCGCCGTAGACGCGCAGCAGCCCGGCATTGCGCGCCATTACCCGGGCGCGCCCTTGATCGGACCAGTTGACGGCGCCGCAGGCGAAGGCTTGGCCCTTGGCCTGCAATTCTGCGTAGCCGTCACCGACGATCACTGCCTGTGGATCACTGAACGCGATGTTGAGCCGCACGCGGCGCGGATGAGCGCGCAGGTCGGGCCAGCGTCCGGCGTTCTCGCCGGCAATCCGGCCATCATCAGCGGCCTCATGCAGGATCGGAGTCAGCGCATGCACATCGCCGGCGACAAAGATCGGTGTATCGCCGAGCTGGCAAGTGTCTCGATCGACCAGCAGCCGCCCCTGGGCATCGCGCGGCGGATCGATGGCTTGCAGATTCAGGGCGTCGAGGTTGGATTCGCGACCAATTGCACACAGCACATACTCGAACTCCTCGTGAACCTGGGCGCCGCCCTGCATCCAGCCCACACGCACGCCGTCGGCCACCTGCTGAAACTGCAGGTGTTGGGCATCGTCAACGTAGGGCAGGTGCTGATGCGTCAGCTGTCGCGCGCACTCAGCCACCTGCGGATCGGTGAGATGTAGCAAGCGCTTGGAGCGACCCAGCAGGCGCACCCGTACACCCAAGGCATGCAGGGCCTGCGCCAGCTCGATGCCAATCACCCCAGCACCGATCACCGCCAGCGAACTGGGCAGATCCTGCCATTCGAACACATCGTCATTCACCAGCAAACGCTCGCCGATAGCGGCGCTCCACTCGGCGGGTTTCCTGGGCCGCGAGCCGCTGGCAATCACCGTGCGGCCGGCACGTACTTCGATCTGATCATCCACGCGGATGGTGTGGCGATCGGCAAAACATGCAGTTCCGCGCAACCGGTGCGCCTCCGGCCAGGCCTCAACGGCATCCACCACAAAGCCGACAAAGCGATCGCGCTCATGCCGCAATCGCCGCATCACCGCTGGCCCATCGATCGCCGGATCGCCTCCGTGCACGCCGAAGGTTGGCGCAAGCCGAACGTTGGCGGCGGCCTCGGCGGCGGCAATCAGCAGCTTGCTGGGCATGCAGCCGACCCGGGCACACGTAGTCCCGTAGAGCGCGCTTTCGATCAGCACGACGCGATCGGTGTGGGCTAGCGCTGCGCGATAGGCGTTCATGCCCGCGGTTCCCGCGCCGATTACAGCGACATCGACTTCCAGTGTGCGCATCAGCTTGCCCCGGCTGTTCGATTGGCACACGGTAGGTGCTGCGCGCCTTGGGCTCAAGTGTCGCCGGCCACACAGTGGTACATCGCAAGCTGCATCGATGACGATTCAGCGCTGTCATGCGCGAAACAGCACCCCAGCCTAGCCCGGATATTTCATGAGGTCGCGCCGAAAGATCCGGCGATTCCAAGCGCGGCGAGAGTTTCGACCGATGGTGTTGAGATAACAGAGTGTTCGCGATCTTTCGGCGCTGGCACGGCCCTCATTCGGCCGCTGCGCGGCTACGCAGGGCATTCGCCCTGAGGTCCTTTGCGCCG
>NZ_JACYTR010000040.1 GCF_014841215.1 Pseudomarimonas arenosa | reverse complement strand
CGGCTGCTGTCGCAGCTGCGCGGGACTGCGTCCCGATCTCGCCCAAGTGGGCCCACCACTTGGGCTCGTCGCGCCTTGCACTCGACGCAAAGTCCTCGGTGATCATCCGCGCCCCCTCATGAAGTATCCGGGCTAGCAAGCAACTGAACACGCCGTCCGCAAAATCAGGCTGCTGACATGCTGATTTCAGCAGCCTGATAGGGAATCTCTGAACAAGCTCAGAGATTGCAGCGCAATCTGCCAGAATCGCGCCATGAACTCTGTATCGTCTGCGCCCCCCGCGGGCCGCCGCAAACATGTGCCGCCCACCTCTCCGGCGGCATTGCTCAATGCCTTCGGCTATGCCTTCGGTGGCGCTGCCGTCGCCGCCATCCTGACCATCACCTTGATGCGTCTGTTCGGCTACATCATTCCCCTGGTCGGCGTGATCATCGAATTCGTAGCCTGGGCAGCGATCATCAAGTACGCCCTGGAGGTGCTGCACGCCAGCGGGCTTGGCAAGGACCATGCCCCCGATGTGCTGTCGCATGTCGATGCCGGCGTCCATACCCGACACGTGCTGGTGCAGATCCTGGTGCTGCTGGCCATCGTGGTAGCGATCATCCTATTTCCCTCTGCGGTGCACGGGGTCATTATCGGCGCAGCGCTGATTCTGCCCGGCCTGGTCTTCTCGTTGACCGTGGCGCAGAATCTGATCGCGGCCCTCAATCCGCTCAACTGGGGCGTGATCGTGGCCCGCCTTGGGCTCGGTTATCCGATGTTGGCCATCGGCTGGGGCGCCCTGCTCTATTACCAACTGCTGGGCTTTGACCTGTTCGAGGCCCTGCCGCGCTGGCTGGCACTGAGCGGCTTCTATCTGCTCAACCACTACCTGCTTATCGTGCTGTTCCGCTGGCAGGGAATGTTCCTCGCCTACCACGCCGACCAGTTGGGTTTCGATCAAACGCAGGCAGAACGGCCGGTACTGCAGCGCCAGCGTGAACAGAGCGCTATCGCCAGCGAAATTCGCGAGGCCAATGAGCTGGGCGATCCGCGTCTGCGCGCCGATCGCCTGCACGAAGCGATCCGCCGCGGTGCATCAATCGAAGTCAATCTGGCCTATCGCAAGGCACTTCGGGAGTGCGGCGACCGAGAGGCCCTGCTGAAGCACGCCCAGGTTCACGCCAGTGAACTGATTGAACTCGAACACGTTCGTCCCGCCATCGCCCTGGTGCAAGAGGCAATGCAGGACGACGCTCGATTCTGCCTGCCCGATGCACGGCAACTTAACCGGTTGCTCGATGTGCTGGAACGACAGGCTCAATGGCGCAGCGCCGCCAGCCTGGCTCTCAACTATCGCCACACCTATCCGAAACGCATCGATGGCCTGGCCCTGGCTGAACGTGCGGCCGGCATTCTGGCCGAGCGGCTCGGTGACCCCGAGACCGCGCGCGAGTTGATCGCCGCAGCCTTGCCGCAGGCAGCCGGCTTTCCGATTGAAGAGGCTCTGCGCAAGCGCTGGAATGACCTGGGCGGCAGGTGATGGACTGAGTCTCCCAAGCAACGCGAGTGTTGACGGCGGGCGACTAGACTATCTGTTAACTGGTTCGGCAATCTTTGTAGGCAGCAGATTCTTCAATCCGATCAACAGGTAGATCAAGGCCTTGTGCCAGCGCGAGCGGGCCAGCACGATGTGAACATGGGGTTTCGCCACCCGGGCCAGCATGCGGCCGTTGTAGATCAGGGTAAAGCCATCTGCCCGGCCGTTGACCTGCAAGGCCAATCGCTCGGCCTGCTGTCGCGCGGCTTTCAGCAGCCCACGATCGCTCGCTCGACCCGACTCATCGAACAACACATAATGCACCACCGGAAATCGACGTCGACAGACCAACTGCATGCTCAGTCCCCCCTTTCGAGTTGTCGCAGTTCCATCGCCAGGTTGGCTCTTGCCTTGGCTTCGTAGCGCAGGCGAAATCCCCTGCTGCGAAAGATCGACTGGCGAGCCAGCATTCCTCGCAAGAATGCCTTGCGTCCGTGGCGATAGATGCTCACTGGCAAGCACCGGTATTCCTCAGCCAGTTGTGTTCTGTAGGTAGCATAGGCATCGGTCGTCGAACCGAGCACGGAGAGATCGGCGTCGAGCAACAGATCGGCATCGACGCCGGCTGAGCAATGGCCTGTGGTGGACAACACTGCCGCAGCGATGCGCTCGATGCCAGACTCGGGGAGGCCGGCGCCGCTCAAACGGCGGCGCGCCAAGGCTGCGCTGCGACGCTCGTTCCACGGCTGTCCGGGTCGATAGACCGCGTCGTGAAACCAAGCAGCCAGCTGAAGCCAGTCGGGCCCCTGCGCCCAGCGCAGCCCCCGTAGCACCTGCTGCAAGTGCGTCAGGCGATGAAAGACGCGCTGCGGCTCCTGATAGCGACGCAGCAGCTCATCCAGCAACTCCTCCGAGTGCCGCAGAGCAAGGCGGCCGGCCATTCCACGCCACTGTTCAACCAACTCGCGCATATGACCTCCATAGTTTGGTCGTACGACCAGTTTAAAATCTACGCCACCGACCTGATAGATTCAATATACTTTGGTCATACACCCAACTAACCCGGCTACTTCAGGAGGGGGCGCGGATGATCACCGAGGACTTTGCGCCGAGTTCAAGGCCCACTTCGACGAGATCGGGACGCAGTCCGGCGTAGCTGTGACAGCAGCCGAACAACGCCGCAATCAGTGCAAAGGACCTCGGGGCGAATGCCCCGCGTAGCCGCGCAGCAGCCGTTGCCGCGCAGCGGCCGACCGAGCGTAGCGCACGCGGGAAGGGCCATGGATGGCCCTGCTCTGGGAGCGAGGAAGGCGCAGGCTGCGCAGCAGCCGTTGCCGCGCAGCGGCCGACCGAGCGTAGGGCACGCGGAAAGGGCCATGGATGGCCCTGGCTCTGGGAGCGAGGAAGGCGCAGGCTGCGCAGCAGCCGTTGCCGCGCAGCGGCCGACCGAGCGTAGGGAAGGCGCAGGCTGCGCAGCAGCCGTTGCCGCGCAGCGGCCGACCGAGCGTAGGGAAGGCGCAGGCTGCGCAGCAGCCGTTGCCGCGCAGCGGCCGAATGAGGGCCGTGCCCGTGACGAAAGACCGCGAACACGTCGTCATCCAGTGAGAACTGCCCGAGAACTTTGCTGTGCCAGGGCTGGCGGTGTGTTTCGCCGCGACCTCATGGAATATCCGGGCTAACATTCAGGCATGGGACGTCGACCCAATACCGAACACCGTCGCGAACAGATCATTCAGGCCTTGGCCGGAGAGCTGGCGAGCGTTGGCTACGAGCGCTGCAGCATCAAGTCAATCGCTGAGCGTGCCGCACTGGCACCGGGTCTGGTGCACTACCATTTCAAGAGCAAGGCCGAAATCCTCGAGTCCTTGGTGGCCCAGCTGATCGAGCGCGCCGAGCAACGCGCAGGCCCCATCTGGACGTCCGATCAACCGGCCAGACAGCGGCTCGCCGAGTTCATCGGCGCCCGGGTCGGCCTCTCTGGCCATCAGGCACAGACCGAAGTGCGCCTTTGGACCAGCCTGATGGGAGAAGCTGTCGGCTTACCCAAGGTGCGAACGCAGATCAACCGTTGGCTGACACTGGAACAGCGCCGCCTGAGCATGCTGTTTGAGCAGGCCGGCGCGGACAACCCAGACCAGCACGCCGCCACCTTACTGGCCAGCATACTTGGCGCATTTCAGCTTTCGGCGCTGAAAGTGGCTGGCGTTCCGAGGGGATATGCCGAACCTCAGCTGTTGCGCTGGCTGGACTCGGTGTTGGGGAATCTCTGAACAAGAGCTGATTCCTGCGGTGCCCGGATGCACCGCAGGAATCAGCAAAGCTAAGGAGTTGATCGGTTTACGGAGAGCGACCTTATTCAACCCTTACTCTATCCGCAATCCCCGTGCTCGATGCTCGATCGTGGCCAGTCGACTCTGATCATTCAGTTCCAGCGCACGGACTTCAAATGGCGCATGTACACCCGCTTCACTTAGCATAGACTTTGCAATATCGAGCGCAAGCTGACCTTCACCTGCTTCGAGCCAGGCAGCACTGTGGGCCTGAGCGAACGGAACCAGCTTGCCGTCACGGGTGCCATATAGAGTGCCACGCAACTCGTAGCGACCGGCGCTGGCGGCCTGCAGGTCAAAGCGCAGTTGAATGCCCTCGCCTTTGGCATGGCTCACGGTACCGGCGAAACGAGCCGAAGCGGCAGCGACCGCGAAACTGGTCTTGGCATCGCGCAAATACACAGCATCGACATCTTGACCGTGCAGGGCCACAAAGCCATGCAATTCCCATTGCTCGGGCCCGGCCTGCGCAGCCTTCGGCAGCTGTACCGAAGCGAGATAGCCATCGGCATCCGGCTTGAAGCTCACCTCGAAGGATTCGCCGCTGGGCGCGGTCAACAGGCCACCGATTCGCGTCGCCGACAGCGACTGTTGTCCTTCGAGCAGCTTGGCCCGCACATTGAGACGTCCACCGGCCGAAGCGGTACCGGCCTCGGCCTGCAATTGCAGGTGCAAATCGCTCTGCGGTTCGTTGACGTGTACCAGCACGCCGCCTTGGGCTTTGGGCGCTCTCAGCACAAAGCGGCCGGCTGGCAGCTGATCATCCAGCTTGAACACGCGGGTGTCACTGGCAAACTCAACTCCGGCAGCCTTCAGCGCCTGGCGATCGGCCACTGCGCTGAAACCATCACCGTCGCTGAGTAAACGGCCGCCGTGTTCAATCTCCAGTGCTGGCAACGTTGCCGACTTGCTGGTCGTGCCGCTCACACTGACCCGGATCAAGGCACCGGGAGCGCTGGTGTAGAACGCGTAGCCACCGGCCAGCGCCTTGGCATCGAGTTCCGCCCAGAACTCGCGACTGTCCGCTTGGTAGGGGCTTGGTTGCTGCAACTCGATGTCATGCTCAAGTGCCCAGACGAACTGCGCAGCATCACGCTCCAGCGAACCGACGGCCGCGGCTTTGCTGGCTACCAGACGATGCACCTGCAGGTCACCTTGAGCAGGCGGCAACAGGCTGAGGGTTTCGGCATTGAGCGATGCTGAGAGCAACATGCTTCCGATCAGAACATAGGATTTCATCGTGGCCTCCTCAGACGTCGTTGCGCAGGATGACGTCGAGATTGAAGCACTGACGTCGACTCTGGTTGTGGCTCAGCGGCTCGCGCCCGGCGGTGTGCGAGGTGTCGTAGAACCACACACGACCGGCCGCAGCCTGGCTGCTGCATTCGAGGAAGCCGTCGGAACAGCTTGCTAACCAGGCCTGGGTAATCTCCAGGCCCAGATTGAGGTGATATCCGCCGCAGTAGCTGTCGCCATCCCAGAACGCGGTCTCAACGTCGGAGCCGACCACGGACCAGAAGCCTTTGGGCAAGGCCGGTCGACCGCTGGTGCCGTACAGGTTATTGGCGTTGTAATGCGCCATCCAGCTGGTCTGCTGCATGCGCACAGCGTCGGATTTGTAGCCGAGCAGCCAACCCAACGACTGCTCGAACACATTGCCAGCCATTACCGCGTTGGCCAGTGGGGTGCCTGCAGACGAAGGCGCCAGGGCGTTGACCCAGCGAATCCTGTTGATGATGTTCGGATAGCGCGAATCGTAAGTGGGGTTGGACAGAATCCAACGCATGACGTTGCCGCCATTGGAATGGGTGATCACCACCAGATCGGTGATGCCCTTGGCATTGATGAAGCTGCTGAGTTGACCGGCCAGACACCCCGCAGCCTGGCTGTCCCACATGTACTGACCGAAATCACAGTTGATCACGGTGTAGTTGGCTTGATTGGGCAGCCCCTGCCGCACCGAATTGACGAAGCCCGATTGCCAGTAATCGTTCAGGGCATCGGTCTGTTTGCCAGTGCCATGAACAAACGCGACACCGGTGTTGGCTGACACAAGACTTGCCGCACTCAGCAGTACAGCACCTAGCACAGTTCTAAACACGGTTACCTCCCCAGGCTCACCGTTGGACGCCGCGTACGAGATCCCTCCCATCGGGCTTCCGGACATTGGCTGGCGTCCTCCCTACGCCAGCGTATGTACGGGGTGAATACTAACTGAACAAAACTCGATGTCAAACACTCGTTTCATGCGATTGTTTGATTTAGCACCGATTGGCAGCAAACGCGTGGACATGCCGCGTTTCCACGCGTAAGTCGGGCCCCGGCTCGACATTCAGGCGCTTCAATCGCGTAGGTCGGGCCCTGGCCCGACATTGAGGCGCGCGGCCCCGGCCCCGACATTCAGGCACTTCAACCCACCACAGCGTCCCGCCGGAAACCACAACGTCAACCCGACAACGCGGCGCTTCACCACCCCAGCGTTGCCCGGCCCAGGCCAGGGCCCGACCTACGTCGACACAAGGCCCGACCCGCACCGCTCTGCTGTAGGGTGGGCGTGATTCTCGTCACTCAGTCCAGCCATGAATCAGCCACATCAGAACCCCATCGTCGGCGTCATCGGCAGTGCCGGCGGGTACGGCCGTTGGCTGTGCCAGTTCTTTGCCGAACGGATGGGCCTTCAGGTGATCGGCCATGACCCGTCCGACTCCAGCAGTGTCGCCCCCGAAGCCCTGGCCGCACGCGCTGACGTGCTGCTGTTCAGCGTGCCAATCTCGGTCACTCAGCAGGCCATTGAACACTTCGCTCAACTGAACCCGGCGCGCGCCGAGCAGCAGCTATGGCTCGATATCACCTCGGTCAAACAGATGCCGGTCGAAGCCATGCTGCGCTCGCCGGCTGAAGTTGTCGGTCTGCATCCGATGGCCGCACCACCCAAGACACCCACCTTGAGCGGGCGACCTTTGGTGGTGTGCGAGGGCCGACTGCAACAATGGCGGCCTTGGCTCGACGCCTTTCTGACCGCCAGCGAAGCGGCCTGTGTGCACTGCACACCGGAGGAACACGACCAGCGCATGGCGGCCATTCAGAATGTGGTGCACGGCCTGCATCTGGCGCAGTTCCTTTCCCTGGCACGCAGCTCGGGAAGCCTTTCTTCGCCAGCTGACTATCTGCCCTTTCGCACCACGGGATTCGAAGCTGACCTGGCGACCACGGCCCGCATGCTGCAGGCCGACCATCGTCTGTACACCGACATTCTGCTGCACAATCCGAATGCTCTGACCGCCCTGCAAGGCGTGCAGGCCACGCTGAGCGAGATCATCGATGCCCTGGCGCGACGCGATCGCCAGGCCCTGTTGGCAGGACCGTTCGCCGAGGTCAGCGCATGGTTCGGCGAAACCATGCGCGGTGAAGGCCACCGTACGTTTGAACGCATTGGCTACCTGTTGGCCGATCTCGCGGTGGAACCTCATGTGTTCATTCACCTCGAGCGCGATCAACCGGGCAGTCTGCGCCAGCTGCTGGAAGCCTTCGAAAGCGCGGCAATCAATATCGATTCCCTGCACTCTTCCCGCTCAGCGCAGGGTGAGGTGCATTTCCGCATTGGCGTGGCGCGAGATACCTCGGCCGCCGCCTTGCGCACGGTCGTGCAGCAAATTGAGCGCAGCGGTCTGGGGCGACAGGTCAACGGATAGCGCCGTGCGCCTGGGCGCACCGAGGCGCCTCAACCACCGGTCAAGCTCATGCGGCCACCTTGGCATTCAAGGCCTCTTTAACTACCAGCTCCGCCAGGTCCTTGAGCAGGGCGGTCTGCTTGTCATCAAGCAATCGCGGTCGCACATCCACCACGCATAGCGTTCCCACGCAGTGGCCACTGGGCAGCACCAGTGGTTGCCCGGCGTAAAAGCGCACCCTGGGCTCACCGCACACCACCGGGTTGTCGGCAAAACGCGAGTCGAGCAGTGTGTCGGGCACGACGAACAGTTCGCGCTGCAGGATGGCATGGGCACAGAAGCTGATCTCGCGTGAGGTCTCCTCGATATCGAAACCGAAGCATGACTTGAACCACTGGCGATCATCGTCGACCAGACTGATCAGGGCCACCGGGGTATCGGTCACCCCCGCGGCCAGGCGCGTGTAACGATCAAATCGCTCCTCGCGCGGCGTATCGAGCAGGCGCAGCGCGTGCAGAGCAGCCAATCGATCGCTCTCGTCATCAGCGCGACGCGGCAGACTCCAGTCACAGCTCGATCTTAGCAACCAGGCGCGCACGCGACTGCGCAGATACTCGTCGGAGAATGGATCCTCCAAGCGGCCATCAAGACCGTGCGAGGGCGTCTTGCTACGTGTTCGCGCCGCCCAGCCGACCCGGCGAAAAGCCAGCTCATTGGGCTCGAGCTGGCGTGCCAGATTTTCGATCACCGCGCTGGCCGGATCGCCTTGAAACGGGTCATCGCAGATCAGCAGGCCTACCGCGGTCTGCTGCAGGTGCTTCAATGCCTGTTCGCGGCTGCTGGCCACCCGCACTTCGAGCTGATCGGCCTGTGCGGCCTGGCGCAGCCGCTTGCCACGCTCTTCCTCCGCAGTCAGGGCGAGCAATACCCGGCTTTCCAGCACCTCGGCATCCTCGCGGATCGCCGCGTGCCGATCGTCGTCCGCTCGCGGCTGGCGCCGGCGCTCGGTGCGCAACTGCAGCTCCATGCCCTCGGCGGCGGCGAAGATCTCCAGCCCATTGCGCGCCTGTTCCGGATAGCGCAGCAACAGCTTGCTAAGCATGCTGTCCACCGCATCGTCGACGCGCAGCGGATCGTGATGCGTCAGGGCCAGACGCTTGACGCCGACGTGACGACAGGCCTCCACCGCATATTCCACCGTGCTGTGTCCCCAGCCTGCCTTGCTGGCGTATTCCTCGGCCGTGTACTGGGCGTCGTGGATCACCAGGTCGGCATCGCGCAGGAATTCAGCGTGCACCTGATCTTCGCCGGTCAACGGGGCGTCGCCGTGCGCGCATTCGCGATGATGCGGCTCGTGGTCACAGGCATACACCACAGCGGCACCGTCGGCTTCGATGCGAAAGCCGAGGGTCAGCGCCGGATGATTCAGATAGTGGGTGTAGACCGAGATGTCATCGATCTCGATCCGGCCTTCACGCAGGTGGTGATATTTCAGCTCGGCCTGGAAGGCATCCAGGGTGACCGGAAAATAGGTGTATTCCATCTGACCGGCCAGCACTTCACGCAAGGATTCGCCGAAGCCCTTGGCAGCGTAGAAGTCCCAGCGCGCACCGGCAGTGAACAGCGGAGCGAAGAACGGAATGCCTTGAATGTGATCCCAGTGGGTGTGGCTGATCAGGATATGTCCGCGTTGATGCTGCTGTTCGCGGACCAGTTTCTGACCCAGGGCATGTGCGCCGGTGCCGCAATCGAGCAACAGACGCGTGCCCCTGTCGCTCACCACCTCGACGCAGGAGGTATTGCCGCCGTAGCGCACCGTATCGGGTCCCGGCTTGGCAATGGAGCCTCGCGTGCCCCAGAAGCGAATCTTCATGACAGGACGTCTCCTCAACTCGGATGGCTGATGGCGGCAAGCCCGGCCGACCATTTGCCCCACCTCGACAGGGTATTGCCGCAGGGCGAAAAAGTCTCGCTGGAACACCTGTTTGTCCAACGACAGCGGTACACCGCAGCCGTTCAGAAGCCTCCTGGAGGTGATTTCGGTCGAGCGCGTCTGATCTCACCCTTGCGGGCCCTTGGTGCCGGCCTCATGATTACCCCATACGCATACGTATGGTTTCATGCAATGACCGCCAAAGGGTTGAAGCGCCTGTTGAATTTCTGGCCTCCGTTCCTGTTCTCCGGCATTCGGGTCGAACACATCAGCGATGACTGGCGCCACGCGCGGGTGCGACTGAAGCTGCGCTGGTACAACCGCAACTACGTCGGTACGCAGTACGGCGGCAACCTGTTTTCCATGACCGACCCATTCTGGATGATCCTGGTTTTGGAGCGTCTGGGTCGCGACTACATTGTCTGGGATCGGGCCGCTGAGATCCGCTTTGTCGCCCCGGGTCGCGGCGATGTGATCGCCGAGTTCGACATCAGTGATGCCCTGCTCAACACGCTGCGAACCGGCGTCGCGGAGCACGGCAAGGTACTGCACTGGTGCGAAACGCCAATCGTCGATGCCCGCAGCGGCGACACCATCGCCGTGGTGCGCAAGCAGCTCTACGTCAAGCTGAAGCCCTCGCGCAGCGTCCGCTCAGATCTGGCTACCGCTGAGCTCGCCGAACACCAGTAGGTCTCGAATCGCGCGCACGGCGTAGTCGGTCATTTCGCCCAACGAACGCCGGCCATCCACCACCACACAGCCCACGCCCGGCGGCTCGAAGCGGCTGGCCACCGCATCCACCAGCTCCGGCGTTCGGTCCTTGGCCGGGTGACTGGGCTGATCATTGATGCGCTGCTTGGCGACCTCAACCGGGCAGTCGAGGTAGACCGCGTGAACCACCGCGCCCCAGCCACGCACCTTTTGTTCGACTTCGATACGCTCGGCCAGACGAGAAAAGGTTCGGCCGTCGAGCACGCTGTTGCGGCCCATGGCGCAATTCACTTCCAGGGCACGCATGGCTGCGTTATTGGCGGCCCGCTTTTCCGCTGGACAGTTCTCGCAGCGCGGAAACATCGCATGGCGAATGCTGTCGCGACAGATGCGATGCATGTCGAGCTCGCGCTCCAGCGCTTCAGCAATCTGGCTCTTGCCCGCACCGGGTAGCCCGATCAACACGATCACTGCCGGCGGGCGCGCGGCACCGTTTCGACCGCCTATGCCGAGACTGGCTTGTTCGGCACTCATCGCACCCCCTTTCGATCATCTGCCAGCGAACTGTAACCGCTCAGGCCAGCAATGCAATGCCTTTCACCACACAGCGTTCAGCGCCTGCCACTACAATGGCCGGATGAATCGAGAACTGCACTTTCAGCGCTACCTGATCACCGGTCTTCTGACCGTATTCCCGCTTTGGCTTACCTACATCGTGTTCGAGTTCGTACTCACCCAGCTTTCCAAGCTCGGTGCGCCGGTGGTCGATGGCATCGGCAACCTGCTGCACGCGCTCAGCCCCTCTGCCGGCGATCTCCTGAGTGCCGATTGGCTACGCTTTCTGCTGGCCGTCGTGCTGACCGTCACCTCGCTGTACGGACTTGGCTGGACCGCCAACCGGGTGCTGGGCAAGCGCTTTCTCGGCGCCATCGACACCTTGATCGAGCGCATCCCCCTGGTCCAGACGATTTATGGCGGCACCAAGAAGCTGCTTTCCGTGTTGCAAACCAAGCCCGAAGGCTCGCAACGTGTGGTGCTGATCGAATTTCCGCAGCCGGGCATGAAGACCATCGGACTGGTCACCCGAGTGATGCGTGAAGCCACGACCGGACAGGAGCTCGCGGCGGTCTACGTACCGACCACGCCCAACCCGACCTCGGGCTACCTGGAAATCGTTCCGGTGGAACGGCTGGTTCCAACCGAATGGACGGTGGATCAGGCCATGGCCTTCATCATTTCCGGCGGCGCCGTGGCGCCGGAGAAGATTCCCTATCAGCGGGTGCCGGGCGGCCTGCACGGCGAGCCGGCGACGACCGAAAGCGACGCAGTCGCGCAGCCTGCTGCAGTGGAAAAGCCACCGACGTCCTGATCGACCGAGCGTTTGACTGGCTGGCCGCCACGCCGCTCTTAACAGGCTGCTGAGACCTCCATCATGGAGGTTTTCAGCGCAAGCGTTCGACAGGCGCGATATCAGACTGCTGAAACAAGTCTCAGCAGCCTGCTAACGCCTGGATGCGGCGTTCGACAGGCGTGCCTGGGGCAGCTTGATGCCCGACTTGTGCTCGTAGTCGTCGATGAAGTCGAGAATCACCCGCTCAGTGAGCTCATGAATGAACACCTCTTCGATCGCCGCCACTTTTCTCAGTTGCTCGCGCAGGCGACGACGTACTTTCAGATTGACATAGCCATCGTCGGTCGGATCGGGCGCGGTCTGCGGGATGAAGTCGCGCGATTTCTTGGCGGCGCTGCGCTTGCTGGGCGCTTTGGCGGTGGCTGTTTTTTTCATCGGGGAGTCACTGTGTTTCAGGTGAGCTGTCAGGCAACGGCAGCAAGGGATCCTGCACTGTAGTGCCGAAGCATGAGCTGTCCAGTCGAGGCGATGCAAAGCGTGAACCGCTCAACAGTTCCTCATAGCCTGCGGTTCAGCCTGGCGACACATTCATACGGATTCACGAAAGTCTCACCCTGTGACCGCCCGCCCGGCCAAGCGCCAGTTTTCCTTCCCATGCCTTTTGGCCCATGCCGCAGACAGGCCGGCAACACTAACGTGGGCGATTAGCCTTTGAGATGCCAGCCATGCGCAAGATCCTGCTTTCCCTCGCCATCGCCGCCGCCCTCAGCGCCTGCGGCGCCAACACCGGCACAGCGCCGCAGTCCGAATCGCCCCCGGCTACGAGCCAGCCGACCAAGCAAGTGGCCACGGCGACCCAGCTCGATGCCCTGTATGCCGAGTTCTGGGAGGCGTCGCTGAAATTGAACCCGGTGCAGGCCACCTTTACCGGTGACAATCGTTACAACGATCAGCTGCCCAATTTCTTTAGCGCCGAGTTCCGCCAGCAAACCAAGGCCTTCGCCGAGCAGTGGTTGGCCAAGGTGGAAGCCCTCGACCCGTCGGGCCTCGATAGCAGTGCCCGCATTTCCTACGACATCTTTGTCAACGACCTGAAGCAGCAGCTGGAAGGCGAGCGCTACCCGCGCTGGATGCTGCCGATCAATCAGTTCGGCAGTGTGTTCAGCTTTCTTCCGCAGCTCGGATCGGGCGCCGGAGCCCAGCCCTTCGCCACCGTGGAGGATTACGACAACTGGCTCAAGCGCGCCCATCTGGCCGTCGCCCTGTTCGACAGCGCCATCGACAACATGCGCCAGGGCATCAAGGCGGGCGTGGTGCAACCGCGTGTGTTGATGGAAAAGGTACTTCCGCAATTGCAGGCGGTGGTCTCCGAATCGGCCGACACGAGCATGTTCTGGGGGCCGATCAGCCGCATGCCGGAATCCTTCCCGGCTGCAGACAAGCAGCGTCTGACCGAGGAGTTCAGCAAGCTGATCAATGATGGCCTCAATCCGGGCTATCAGCGCCTGCACGACTTCATTCGCGACGAGTACCTGCCGGCCACTCGCGATACCGTGGCGTTCTCCGCCCTGCCAGACGGCCAGGCCTGGTACGCCTTCAATGTGCGCAACCAAACCACCACGGACCTGACGCCGGCCGAGATCCACGACATCGGCCTGGCCGAAGTGGCGCGCATCCAGGGCGAAATGCGTCGTGTCATGGAGCAGGTCGAGTTCAAAGGAGAGCTGTCCGATTTCTTCAAGTTCGTCACCGAGGACGCACAGTTCACCTTTGCCAGCGAACAGGCCTTGCTGGATGGCTACAACGGCCTGCGCGAGAAAATCGACGCCAAGGTACCCGAGCTGTTCTCGCTGATTCCGAAATCGCCGTTCGAGATTCGTCCGGTCGAGGCTTTCCGTGCCAAGTCAGCTGCCGGCGGCCAGTACTTCCCGCCCAGCGCCGACGGCAGCCGCCCGGGCATCTTCTATGTCAACACGTACGACCTGCCCTCGCGCAAAGTCTGGGATATGGAAAGCCTGTACCTGCACGAAGCGATTCCGGGACATCACTTCCAGATCGCACTGCAGCAGGAACTCACAGACCTGCCGGCCTTCCGCCGCTTCGGTGGTGAAACCGCGTTCGCCGAAGGCTGGGGCCTGTACGCTGAATCGCTGGGCAAGGATCTTGGTGTGTATACCGATCCCTACCAGTACTTTGGCCGACTGCAGGCCGAACTGTGGCGCTCGATTCGTCTGGTGGTCGACACCGGCCTGCACTCCAAGAACTGGAGCCGCGAACAGGTCATCCAATACATGCTGGAAAATTCGGCGACTACCGAGACCGAGGCGGTCGCCGAAGCCGAGCGTTATATCGCCATTCCCGGCCAGGCCCTGGCTTACAAGATCGGCGAGCTGAAGATTCTCGAACTGCGCAAGAAAGCCGAGCAGGCCTTGGGCGACAAGTTCGACATCCGCGACTTCCATGCCGAAGTGCTGCGCGATGGCGCGGTGCCGCTGTCAGTGCTGTCAGCGAAGATCGATCGCTGGATTGCCAGCAGGCAGGGCAGCTGATCGAAGCCCCCCCTCCGCTCTGCACGGGGCGGAGGGGGTCGACCAAGGCCCGCTGGCCGAGATATGGGTTTGGCCACGGATGACGCTTGAAATCAAAGCGTTCAAACTCCAAGTTGCAGAGGCAACCGCGCTCAACAGCGATGACCCATGCGACTTGACCATATCACTCTGCTTGTCTCATCGATCGAACACAGCATGCCCTACTACCAGGCTTTGCTGCCTTTACTCGGCTTTGAGCAACGTCGACCACACATATGGACCGACAATCAGGGATTCTTCTTTCAGTTTCTTGAGGCGCGTCCCGACACTCGACCCTACGAGCGCTACGGCTCCGGCATGAATCATCTGGGCTTTGCCGCCACGTCGGTGGAACAGGTGGAGAGGATTCGTGACAGCATGCGCGCCGCCGGATTCGAGGCGCCCGACATTCAGCAACTGAAGGGCGCAACGGCATTGTTCATGAAGGACCCGGACGGTATCCGCTTTGAAATCACCGCCTACCCGCCGGGCACTGATCCAGTCGATTGAGGCCCGTCTCCGGTCCCGGCCCGTTGTCACTGCGCCTGCGGCGCAGATGGCGCCTCCCTCGCGGCCAATTCCGGATCATCGAAGTACTCAAGATACAAAGACAGCGTGTGATCGATCATGCGCAAGCCCGTGTCGTCGTTGTGATCGCGCGCCAGCTTGGCCGAGGCCTGACCCAGCCGACCAATCAACACGTGCAGACTGGCATCAGCCTTGGGCACCAGTCGACAATCGCGAATGATCTGGCCGATCACGGCATCGATGCTGGCAGGTAGGGCCTTGCGCGCTTCGCTGCCTGAAGCGCTGCTGGCCGCCGCGGCGTAGGCCTCACTGATCCGCATCATCCCGCTTCGCAGCGGCGCATCGGTGGCCCAGCGTTGACCGTGGTTGAGACTCAGCCCCGCGTCGCTACCATGGTGGTGGTGATCGGCAGTTGCAGCATGGCCCTGCTGATGCCCGTCGCCGGCGTGCAGAGCCTGCGCAGACGGGAGCAGTATCGCGCTGATCAGAAAGACGAAGGCAAATCTGGTCATCGGTGGCGCCCATGCATTGATAGAACCTGGAGTTTAGTGCTAGCGCAGCACGCGCACAAAACTCCAGATTCCACCGAGCAGCAACACAGCGCTGAGCACCACCAGCAAGCCGCCCCACACCCAATAGGGCAGCCACCAGGCGGCCGCGATCTGGCCCACATCCGACAGCATCACGCCCTGCCCGGTTCGAGCGCTCTCGACGAACAGGTAATCGGCACGGCTGAAACTGGCCAGCCCCAACTGCACGGCCATGAACACGGTGATGACCTGACACAGCCGCGCATTGCTGAAAAAGGCCGCCAACAACAGCAAGGCAGCCAGCACCGCGCAGAACACCACGGTCAGCAGGTTCCCGGCCCAGAGCACGGCCACCAGGGCGAGCAGCACCCCCAGCACTCCAAGGCCGATATGACTGCTGCGCGAATTGCGCCCGCTGAGGAACAGAAAGAAGCTGGCCAAGGGTGGGCCGAGCAACCCAGCCGCCGCTACCAGAGCGATTTCGGAGCGACCGAAGGCCGCGCGATAGGCCGCGACGCCGGAGCCATCGGCGTAGAGATCCAACGACTCAAAGCGCCCGCCCAGCAGCAGGGCGCTAAGCCCATGACCCAGCTCGTGAGCCAGGGTTGAACCCAGAAGCAGCGGCCAGCCGAGCAGTGCCAATTGCGGAATCCATTGCAGGGCCACGGTGACTGCCAGAGCGACCAGCACCGCCTGCCAGGCCTGGCGTCTAGCCAGCAGGCGACTCATGGGGCCGCTCCGTCACAGCCGGCCATCCGCTGCGTCGGGACGGTCGTGCAAGGCAGATTCTGGGCCTGCCTGGCAACAGCCGCCCAGGTCGACGGCGCACAAGGCATGGCACCTCGCGGCCGCACTGCGTAAAGTGTCGTCGGCTGCCGAGGTTTCGGTTCGGTGGGCGCGGTAAACGAGCAGCTTCGCTCGCCCGCGACCGGCTGATCTGGGCCCGGCCTGTCGCCGATAACTGCGCCCGCCATGGATTGTGCCGGGCCATTGTTTACATTGATTGCAAGGGGAGGCTTCATGTTCAGTCGCATCGCAAACCTGTTCCGCGGATTCCTGTCTCTGTTCATCAAGGGACTGGAGAAGCGTAACCCGGAAGCGCTCCTCGAATTGGAGCAGGAAAACCTGCGCAAGCAGATTGCCAGCTACAACCAGGGTCTGGCCAATCATGCCGGACTGGCGGAGCGTTTGATCGGCCAGGTGCGCAAGCTGGAAACCGAAGAAAAGGAACTGCGTGCCCGCACCACGGCCCATCTGCGCGCCGGCAACAAGCAGGCGGCCGCTCAATACGCCTTGCGCCTGCAGACCATCACCCGCGAGCTGGCGGAGAACCGCAGCCAGATGGAATCTGCCGAGGAAACCTACAAGGATCTGGTGCGCGCACGCGACGTCGCTGTCAATGCCGCCCGGGCCAAGATCGAGAGCCTGAAGGGCGCGATCAACGATATGCGCATGAAGACCGCCATGGCTGAGATGAACGAGATGGCGGCCGGCATGGTGGGCAGCATCGGTGGCTCGGGTGACACCCTTAGTCGGCTTCATGAAATGGTCGAGGAAGAGCGCTCCAAGGCCTCGGGCCGCGCCCGTGTCGCTCGCGACTCGATCGACATGAACGACATCAATGTTAAGGAGGCCGAGATGACTGCGCTGGCCGACCAGGCGCTGGCCGATTTCGCCGCTGCCGAGGGGCTGACCCTCGACGGCGACGCTGCTCCAGCGCCAGCTCAGCGCAGCATGGGCAGCAGCCAACCGGGCAGCGAAAGCGAATCGGCCTGAGCCATGCCGCTCGCCGCCGACGCCCCCGGCTGGGCCAAGGAACTGGCGCTGGGCTTTGAGTCCGGCGCTCATGGTCAGTTCGTGCTGCATGGCAATGTGGCCGACCGCTTCCTGTTGCAGGGGCGCCGGGTCAGCCTGGTTCGCTGCCTCGATGCCCTGCTGCTCGGCGGCTTCCAGCTGGTGTTCTCCTACGATCTTGGCAACGGGCTTGCCATCGTGCGCGGCGGCGAACGCCTGACCGAATGGCCGCCGATGAAAGAGGTGCCCAATCTGCCACGCGACCCGCGCGGCGCGATCGAACTGATCACCCGTTACATGCGGTTCCGCGCCAACCTCTCGGCCATGGGCCGCGGTGAAGTGGAACAGGTGGCAGTGATCGTGCGCGGCGCCGATCAGGTGCTGCCTGCCTCGCGCAGCGGCGACATCGAGATCGCCAGCCTGGCCAGTCTGGTGCGCGACTGGGCCAGCGAACCGCCGTTTGCCGAACTGCCCTTTGCCAGCTTTCTGATTGCCGACAACCTGGCCGACCTGCACCCTCTGGTGGCCAATCACCCGCGTGTCGACAAGGTGCGCATCCCGCTGCCCGATGCCGCCGAGCTCGCTCAGGCCCTGGCGCAACTGCGTGTTGAGCATGCCGCTGCCTTCGATCCGGCCTCCGGTGACGAGCAGGCAGCCGCCGCCCTGACCGGCGTCACCTTGTCCAGCCTGCAAAGCCTGGTGCGGATTCGGGCGCACCAGCAAAAGCGCCTTGGGCCGTCCGATTGGGCCGAGGTCAAGAAACAGCTAATCGAAGACGAGGCCGAAGGCTTGATCGAGTTCATCGAGTCCAAACGCAGTCTCGATGACTACCACGCGCAGGACGCGCTGAAGACCTGGCTAAGACAGGATATCGCCCTGTGGCACGGCGGTGACCTGCTGGCCCTGCCAATGGGCTACATCTTCTGTGGCCCAGTCGGCACCGGCAAGACCTACCTGGTTGAGTGCCTGGCCGGCGAGGCGCATGTACCGGTGGTTAAGCTGAAGAACTTCCGCGATCGCTGGGTCGGCTCGTCGGAGGGCAATCTGGAGAAGATCTTCCGCCTGATCCGCGCCCTGGGCCGCTGCATGGTGTTCATCGACGAGGCCGACCAGACCCTGGGCAAGCGCGATGCCGGCAGCGGCGACAGCGGCCTGTCCGGCCGCCTCTATTCGATGATCGCGCAAGAGATGTCGAACAGCGCCAACCGCGGCCGCGTGATGTGGGTGTTGGCCTCATCCCGCCCCGATCTGATCGAGGTCGATCTGAAACGCCCCGGCCGGGTCGACGTCAAGGTGCCCTTGTTGCCCACCACCACGGTGGAAGAGAGCGCCGGACTGCTGCGCGCGCTGTTGAAGCGTTTTGATATCAAGCTGGAAGTGGCTGAGCTGGCCGCCCTGCCCCTGCCCACCTTGCTGACCCCAGGCGCAGCGGAGGCGCTGGCGGTGAAGGTCTATCGCCACAGTCGCACACAACAATCCGATCCACTGAAGGCACTGAGCGCCGCCCTTGAGGGCTATCAGGCCCCGGTGCCACGTGACGTATTGGAATATCAAATGCGTATCGCCATTCGCGAGGCCACCGACATGGCCTTCGTGCCTCCGTCTTTGCGTGCCCTGGGTGACAAAGCGCTGCCATGAAATACCTGTGGAAAGCCTTTGTCGCACGACCATTCGGCATGCCCATCCCGCCCAACTTCTTTGCCCTGGCGGCGTTTGGCCTGCTCGGCGTCTTTCTGAGCCCGGGCTTCTGGCTGCTCGGAGCGGGCGCTGAAGTGGCTTATCTTGCTGCGCTCAGCACCAACAAGCGCTTTCGCAACACCGTCGATGCCGAGGAAGATCGCGCCGACCCGGTGGACCAGCGCTACCACCAGAGCCTGATGAAGCTGACGCCCGATCAGCAGCAACGCCAGCGTGAGGTCGAGCAGCGCGCGCGAGAAATCTTCGCCCAGCTCGGCGATTCACCGATGTTCCGCACCCATATGGAGTCGCTGGAACAGCTGGTCTGGATCAATATGAAACTGCTGTTGGCGCGGCAGGCCATCCTCGGCGTTGTGCATACGGCGCGCAGCGAAGCCGACCGGCTCGACGCTCAGGAAGCCGATATCGAACAGCGTCTTCTGCGCGACGACCTTAGCCCCGAGTTGCGCCGTTCGCTGGAGCAGCAGAAGGCGGTGATCGACCAGCGCCAGGAGGCCCATCAGTCGGCCGGCCGTCGGCTTGAACATGTCGAAGCCGAGTTGGCCCGGATCGAACAACAGATCGCGCTGATTCGCGAGCAAGCCCTGCTCTCGACCAATGAAGAACAGGTGGGCGCCTCGCTCGATTCGCTGACCGCCAGCTTCAATGAAGCCAATCGCTGGCTATCCGGCCAGCGCGATCTACTTGACTCGTTTGACGCGCTGGGCAACACGCCGTTACCGAAGTCAGTGCTGCGCCAGCGCACGTCACCTGGCGGCCGCCAGCGCGTCAGTCAGTGACATGAACCGCCAAGTTTCGATCTGGCCCGATCAAATCGCCCCGATATCGGCGGGTGATGCGTCTGACTTACCAGCGGGCGAGGCGCCTGCAGTGTGGGCTTGCGGCCGGGTGCGACTTTCACCGCAGCGCTCCGTAGATGCTCGCTTCGAGGAGCTCAGCGAGCGCTCGATGTTCACCCAAGCGGCGCTGAACCATGACCTCGCACTTGAACAGCGCACCCTGAGCCCGTCGAAGGGCGGTGCCCTGAGCCCGTCGAAGGGTGCCAAGCCGGGCCAAGACATCAACACGCACCGGGCACCTGCAACCGGCTTCGTCGATGCTCGCTTTGACAGCTCAGCGAGCGCGAGCCCTTGTCCGCCCACTTCCCTAACTCATCAATTCGCCGAAGGAGCACAGGCATGAATCAGGTTCACTCGCGCCATCGCCAAGCCGGCAGCGGCGCCGGCAAATTCCTTACCTTCCTGCTGGTTCTCGGCCTGCTGGTGCTGGGCGGCTGGCTGGTGATGAAGGACATGCAGCAGGACAGCCAGCCGGCCGGTGAAACCGCCAGTTCGGAGGGCGATTCCGGCGGCGGTGCAGTCAGTGCCGAAGGCGACAAACCCGACCCAATCGAGCCGGTCAGCGGCATGCCGACCCTGGATGCTGCCGCGGCCTACCAGCCTCAGGGCAATGTCATCGATGTCGACATCAGCGAGTACGCAGGCTACGCCGGCCTGATCGTCGCCAATGGTGGCCTCGATCCCAATCCAAACTCGCTATTCGCCAAGCAGTACGGCTTTCAGGTGCGGCTCAAGCTGAGCGAAGAAGAGGGCTGGTCGAAGCTCAACAACGGACGCATCGCCGCTTCTGTGACCACGGCCGACTCGCTGGCGATCATCGGTCGCCAGTTCGAAACCGTGGTGCCGGCGCAGATCGGCTTTTCGCGCGGCGCCGACATGGTGGTGGTCGATAGCGGCATCGCCAACGTCAATCAGCTCAAGGGCAAGGTGCTGGCCAGCTCGCAGTTCAACGAAGCTGAGTTCTTTATCCGCTACCTCACCTCCGAGGCCGGCGTACCGGTGAAGGTGCTGCGCGACCTCGATGGCCGTCCGGGCCCGAATGAACTGGGCCTGGTGTTCTATGAAGATGCCTTCGTTGCCTGCGATGCCTACCAGCACGAACTGGCCAGCGGCAAGCCCAAGCTCAACGGCTGTGTCGGTTGGTCACCGCGTACCGATGAAGTGGTGGAAGCCAGCAATGGTCGAGCCAAGATTCTGGTCTCCAACCGCAATCTGCTGATCGTGGCCGACATCCTGCTGCTGAACAAGGGCTTTGCAGAAAACAAACCCGAGTGGGCCACCGGCCTGGTGCATGGCCTGATGGAAGGCAACCGCATGGTGCGCGAAAACGCCGAGCCGCACCTCGACACCCTCGCCCAGGCGTTCAAGTGGGAAGTGTCGGAAGTGCGCGAGGAGCTGAAGAAGGTACATCTCAGCAATGTGCCGGAGAACATCGCCTTCTTCGAGGGCACCATCGATGCCGCCGGCTCGTTCCAGGGCATCTTCCAGTCCTCGGTACTGGCCTATGGCGATGTGATCAAGAATCCGGCCGATCCGGCGCGCTTTGTCGATCTGACCTTCCTGCGCACGATCGCCAAGCGCTCGGAGTTTGCTGCCCAGACCATCGCTATCGCACCGATCAAGACCGGCGGTGCGGTCTCGCTGGAAGGCGATGCCCTGCTTAGCAAGGACATTCGCTTCTTCTTCAAGCCCAATTCTTCTGAGCTGGAACAGAACGAGCAGAACGAGAAGTACCTCGATACCATCAAGAGCTATCTGCAGGTCAGCCCAGGCTCGGTGGTGCTGTTGCGCGGCCATGTCGACGACGCCCGCCGGGCTGAATTCGAACAGCAAGGCGGCCAGAGCCTGGTGCGCAGCATGGCCCTGAAGGCGATGGAGCTATCGCGTCAACGCGCCCAGGCGGTACGCGATGCCCTGCTCGTACGCCACCCGAAGATCGACAAGGCACGGCTGGAACTGGTCGGCCGCGGCTGGGAAGAGCCGGTCGGCGCCGACAGCGAGCAGAATCGCCGCGTCGAAGTGCAGTGGTTCACCTTGGAGTAACGTTGCAAGCGGCGGGCCGAAACGGTGGGCGACACGCCCACCAATCGGTCGGCGCAGCCCTCAGAACCACAGCTGCCAATAGCCGACGTCGATCCAGCGCTCCTGCTTGAAGCCGATCTCACGCAGCTGACCGACTTTCTGGAAGCCGAGTTTCTCGTGCAGGGCGATGCTGGCCGCATTGGGCAAGGCAATACCCCCGAGTGCGCTGTGAATCGGCAAGACCCTCAAGGCTTCGATCAAGGCGCTGTAGAGCGGCTTGCCAAGGCCCCGGCCGCACCACTGGGCAGCCAGATAAACACTGGATTCCACTGAAAATCGATAGGCCTGCCGCGGTTTCCAGGGTGTGGCATAGGCATATCCGATGAGCTGCTGATCGCATTCCGCCACCAGCCAAGGCAGCCCTCTCGACTGCACTTCGGCAATGCGACCTTGCATGGTGTCGAGATCCACCGTCACGGTCTCGAAGCTGACCGTGGTGTGCTCGACATAGTAGTTGTAGATCGCCGCGATGGCCGCGGCATCGGCCGGAACTGCCGATCGAATCGACATCTCCGGCCGTTCGCTCACAGCATCAATCGTCGCAACTCGCCGGTTCACTCGGTGCCGGGCTGATGTACACCACCGAACCGCGGCAGACGGCGTAGGCGCCGGACAAATTCATCGGCGAGGCCCCTGGCATGCTGCGCTCATGCAGCGGCTTGGATTTCTTGTCCAGCAAGGACACCTTGGCCTCGCCGCTGCTGCCGCCATTCGGTGCAGACTCAAATTGCAAGCTGTAGCCGCTGCCAAGGCTGAGCGCAGCCCTCTCGCCCGGCGGCACGGTCAGGTAGTAGCTGACGATGTGCTGATCATCGACCACCACCGACCCCCAGAACTTGGTTCCGTCCGGCTCTGCTGCCAGAGCATTTGCACTCAGCACGCTGGCCGCCAACATCATCCAATAACGCATCTCCCGTCTCCCTCCACCAAAGGCTGACATCCTCGACCCAACATGCCGCTTCGTGCAAGAGATCAGGCTGGGTCGAATAGACAGCAGTTCAGCCGCGGGGCCAGATGTCGGCGGCGCACATCGAACCCACCGCCCGAATCTTGCCCAATCTGTGACGCAAAGCACATTTTGTACACTTGACCTTCACGCCCCAAGGCGCTAACTGCCCTGGCCCGGAGGGGACTCGCGAGCCTGCCATTGGATGGCTCCGACACCGGCCCACCTCGTCCTTGTGAACCTTAGCTCGCCCGCTCGGGCCACGCTCCTGACCCAGGAGTCGCTCATTCATGCACGTCCACGCAGAAAGGAGAACACCATGCGTCAGTTCCTACTCGCACTCGGCCTTGTACTGCTGCTCACACAGCCAGCTCAGGCGCAACTCGAGCCATTCAAGGACTACAACGTCAGCGATGCCGTTTGGCATGTCACGGCCGTCAAGGTGGATGCCAATATGACCGACCACTATCTGGAAGGGATTCGCGCCACCTGGGTGGCCTCCAGCAAGGTGGCCAAGGAGCTCGGCCACATCGAGGATTACAAGATCCTCTCCAGTGAGTTGCCCAACTCGGGCGAGTGGAACTTGCTGCTGATGACCAAGTTCAAGTCCACGGCCGATTTCGGCCCGAACAAGGCGCGCTACGACGCCTTCATGAAGGCCTGGGGCGAAGCCAATCGCGACATGGTGCGGGAAAAGGTCAAGGCCTATCCCAATGTTCGCGAGATCACCGGCGAATACCTGGCGCGAGAGCTCACCGTCAACTAGCCGGCGCAAACTGGAACCGCTCCTGGCCGCGCCAGCCGGGAGCGGTTACGTCTCCTATTGATCCAACGACTTGAAGTTTGAACATCCTGTTGACCTTCAAGTCCGGCGAGTCAAAACATTCACTCGCCGAACCAACAAGCAGGCTGCTCTGAACAGCGCTCAGCAGCATGTCAGGCAATGAATTCGTTTGCATTGCCTCCCGATGTCGACACACCGAGCAGCCACTGCGCGATGATCGAAGGCTGAGGCTTTCGTTGAAAAGGACATCGCATGCGACTTGGCGCGTTTCTCTGCTGCTTGCTGTTGAGCACGGCTACTCAGGCCAAGCCTGATGTAGTGGCCAGCGTTGAATCACCTTCGGGCGTGCTGCGGCTGGATGTCATCATCGACGAAGGCCGGGCCAGCTACGCGGTGTATCGCTTTGGCGAACCGGTGATCGAATCATCGCGGCTCGGCTTTCTGCTGCGCGGCGAGGAAAAGCTTGAGCGCAATCTCAGCCTGCAGGCACAGCGGACACGCGCTCACGACGACACCTGGGAGCAGCCCTGGGGCGAGCGTCGATTTGTACGCGATCATCACCAGGAACTGCGCGTCACTCTGCACGAATCGATCAATCTCAAGCGCCAATTCGATGTCGTGTTTCGACTGTTCGACGACGGCCTGGGCTTTCGCTACGAGTTCCCCCAACGCAAGGGCTCATCTGAGCTGATCATTGACGATGAACTGACCGAGTTTGTGATCGCCGCACCGGCCACCGCCTGGTGGATTCCCGCCGGCGAGTGGAACCGCTACGAGTACCTGTACAACAAGACACCGGTCGAACAGGTGGGTCAGGCGCATACGCCGATGACGCTGAAGACTGACGATGGTCTGTACCTGGCGTTTCACGAGGCCGCCCTGGTCGACTATGCCGGCATGTGGTTGCGCCGAGTGGAAGGCCGCCGCTTCCGTGCCCAGCTGTCGCCGGCATCGGAAGGATGGAAGGTGCGCCGCGCCCTGCCCTTTCACACGCCCTGGCGCACCATCCAGATCGCCGACAGTGCGGCCGCCCTGTACAACAGCGCCGACATCAGCCTGAACCTCAACGAGCCGAACAAACTCGGTGATGTGAGCTGGTTCCGGCCGCACAAATACATCGGCATCTGGTGGGAGCTACACCTCGACACCCACAGCTGGGCCACTGGCGCACGCCACGGCGCTACCACCGAGCGCGCCAAGAAGGCAATCGACTTTGCCGCCGAACATGGCTTTCGCGGCGTACTGATCGAAGGCTGGAATGTCGGCTGGGATGGAAACTGGTTCGGCAACGGCAATGATTTCAACTTCACCCGCGCCACGCCCGATTTCGACTTCAAGGCAGTCACCGACTACGCCAGCGGCAAGGGCGTGCATATCATCGGTCACCACGAAACCGGTGGCTCAGTGAGCCACTACGAATCGCAGCTCAGCGCTGGCTTGAAGCTGTACGCAGCACACGGCGTCGATGCGGTAAAAACCGGCTATGTCACCGACGCGGGGCAGATCGAACGTCGTGATGCCGACGGCGTGCTGCGCCGCGAGTGGCACGACGGCCAGTGGATGTCGCGCCATCATTTGAAGGTGGTGACCGAGGCGGCCAGGCACAAGATCGCCATCAATGCCCACGAGCCGATCAAGGACACTGGCCTCCGTCGCACCTATCCCAACTGGGTGGCCCGCGAAGGCGCGCGCGGCATGGAATTCGCTGCCTGGGGCAATCCAACCAATCCTCCGGAGCACGAGGTGAACCTGGTGTTTACCCGCATGCTATCCGGCCCGATGGATTTCACTCCCGGCATTCTCAGTCTGCAGGGCCGAGGGCAGGCGGTGCAGACCACCCAGGCCAAGCAGCTGGCCCTGTATGTGGTGTTGTACAGCCCAATCCAGATGGCCGCCGACCTGCCGGAAAACTACGCCAAGTACCCCGCCGCGTTCCGATTCATCAAGGATGTGCCCGCCGACTGGTCGGAAACCCGCGTACTTAACGGCGAGATTGGCGACTACGTCACCTTCGCCCGCAAGGATCGCCACAGCGAGGACTGGTACCTTGGCAGCATCACCGACGAGAACGGTCGCCTGCTCGAGGTATCGCTGGATTTTCTTGACCCGGACAGGCGCTACCGTGCCGAGATCTATCGCGACGGCCCCGACGCGCATTGGCGAGACAACGGGTTCGACATCGTCATTGAGCAACGCGAAATCAACCACCGCGACCGCCTGACCCTGCGCCTTGCCGCCGGCGGGGGTACGGCGATTCGGTTTGCTGCGCTCGAATGAGTTCAACCTCAAGTCCCGCGCGTCCGGTGCCGTTCGACAGGCTTACGGCAGGCATGCCCGTACGCGCGGGCGCTTCACAGCGACTACGTCGCTGCGCGCGTGCAGTCCATCCGTGGACTGCTTTATTGAACCGGCCAGTTGAAACATCAATTGCCCTGCTAAATAAGCTCAACTGCCGAACACGAAATACACCCCCGATTCCTCGACTTATCCACGCGCCCCCTGGATAGCCCTGTGGACAATCCGTCGATAGAACGCCACGGCCCGCACCACACAAGGCGTGTCAAGCGAATTGCTTAGATTTTGACCAGCAAGAATTCACGCCCCCCGTTTCAGCCTGAACATCGAATTTCAGCAGAAAAGTCAAGCCCGACTGCTCACCGCGACTTATCCACGAATCGCCGGGGATAGCCCTGTGGACAAGTCGTCGATAGACGTCCACGACCCGCTTGGCAGCATGCGTGTCAAGCGAATCGGTCAAAAAATCGCCAGCACGGCATTGTTCGAACAGTTGCACAACGGGCAGCCCGATGCCAAGGTCGCTTACCTCTCGCTACGAGACTTCGCATGAGCCACGACTTCCAACCCCAGCCGCTGCCCGGCACCGAGCGCATCGACAGCCTTGATCTGCTGCGTGGCTTTGCCTTGCTTGGCATCCTGCTGATGAATATCCAGGTATTCGCCATGCCCGGCTCGGCCTACATGAATCCGAGCTCCTATGGCGATCTCAGTGGCGTGAATTTCTGGGTGTGGTCGCTGACCCATGTGCTGGCCGATCAGAAGTTCATCTCCCTGTTCTCGATATTGTTCGGCGCTGGCGTATGTGTGTTCACCGAGCGCGCCGAGGGCAAGAGTGGCGGTGCCTTGGGCCTGCACTATCGGCGCATGTTCTGGCTGCTGTTGTTCGGCCTGATCCATGCGCATTTCATCTGGTACGGCGACATTCTGGTCAGCTACGCTCTGTGCGGATTCCTGGTGTTCTGGTTTCGCCGCCTGTCACCGCGCGCCCTGATCATCTGGAGCGCTGTGTTCTTTCTGATGCCGGTGCTCTACAACGGATTGACCCAGCTGGCCATGGGCGAGATCCCCGCACAGGCCAAGGCCGCGATGCTGAAATCCTGGGCGCCGTCGGTGGACAAGATTCAGGAAGAACTCAATGCCTACACCGGCAGCTGGCTCGAACAGCAGGCGCAGCGTCACAAGTCGGCACTGATGCTGGAAACCCTGGTGTTCGCCGTCTTCTTCTTCTGGCGCGGCATGAGCATGATGCTGCTGGGGATGGCGCTGTACAAACTCGGTGTATTGAGCGCATCGCGCAGCGCCAGCTTCTACAACCGACTGATCGTGATCGGCACGCTGTTCGGCATCGGTCTTTCCAGCTGGGGCGTGCAGTGGAACTTCAGCCACGGCTGGTCCCTGGAGCAGTCCATGTTCGGTGGCGCGCAGTTCAATTACATCGGCAGCCTGGGTCTCGCCCTGGCCTATCTCGGCTTGATCATGCGAATTCATCAACTGGGTGTGCTAAGCCGTCTGCGCACACGTCTAATGGCGGTGGGACGCATGGCCTTCAGCAACTACATCGCGCAATCTCTGCTCTGCACCTTCGTGTTCTACGGCTTCGGGCTGGGCTACTTCGGCAGCTTTGAACGCTGGCAGCAGCTGCTGGTGGTGCTGGGCGTGTGGTTGATCCTGCTGATCTGGTCGCCGATCTGGATGCAACGCTATCGCTTTGGCCCACTGGAATGGCTATGGCGAGCCTTGAGCTATTGGAAACGCCCGCGCATGCGCCGCTAGCCCTGCGATCGCGCAAACCATACTTCCGCCGACGCAACGCGGGGCGGTGAAGCGGCCGGCCTAGCGAATTCTTCACGCACGCGTGGCTCGATGCCACTAAAGTTCAGGCTGGTCGAAATCTCAGGAGCCAAGATGACCTCCACTCACTCGTGGCTGGGCCGCCTAAGCCTCTGCATTGCACTGGCGTTTTCCTTCAGCCAACCGACCCTGGCCTCCGACAGCGACGTCGATAAGGCGCTGAAGAAGCTTGAGAAGAAGCTGAAAGGCGACAAGGACAAGAACAAGGACAAACCCAAGACCGAGGAAGGCAAGGTCAGCGATGCCGCTACTTCGGCCTCCGCCAGCGCGACCAGCATCAGCCAATCCGATGCGGGCAAAGGCATCCGTGAGGCGCTGGGCAAGGGCGTGGAGAAGGCGATTTCCCAACTCGGGCAGGAAGACGGATTTCTCACCGATCAGGCAGTCAAGATCCTGGTGCCGAAGAAGCTGCGCAAGCTCACCGACATGGCCAAATCCCTGGGTGCCGGCAAGTATGTTGATCGCTTCGAGACCTCGATGAACCGGGCAGCTGAGAAGGCCGTGCCACAGGCGGCCAGCATACTCGGCGACTCGATCAAGAACATGAGCCTGGAAGATGCCATCGGCCTGGTGCGCGGCGGCGAGACCTCGGCTACGGATTATTTCCGCAAGACTTCAAGCGACAAGCTGCGTGAAGCCTTCATGCCGATCGTCAAGCAGTCGACCGAGGCCTCGGGCGTGACCAAGAGCTACAAACGCTTGATCGACAAGACTGGCGAGATGGGCGGACTGCTGGTCAGCGATGATCTCGACCTCGACACCTATGTCACCGACAAAGCGCTGGAGGGGCTGTTCTTCTATATCGGCGAGCAGGAAAAAGCCATTCGCAAGGACCCGGTGGGCCAGGCCTCGGACCTGCTGCGCCGGGTTTTCTCGCGCTGACGTCACGTCCTGGCGAGCGGCCTCTCAATCCGTGGTGCGTCGGCTGGGTAAGCCCTAACAGGCTGCTGAAATACCTCCATCCTGGAGATTTTCAGCGCAACCCTTCGACAAGCTCAGGGACCGCCGTGCGGCAGGCTCACGGCAAGCCGGTCGCGGCAAAGCCGCGCCACACCTGCCGGGAATCAAACACGTGCGGGTTTGCTTTCCGAGCGCGCCGCCCTTGGCGCGCGATATCAGGCTGCTGAAATGAGTTTCAGCAGCCTGATAACGCCTCGCTCCGATCAAGCTGGCTTCGACGCGCTCAGCCAGCGCGGAGGCGCACCCTGAGCTGGCCGAAGGGTATCTGGTCGAAGCGCCCCTGGGTCTGCAAAGAACGACGCCCCCACTTCGGAAGTGCCATCCGCATGCTGCGAGCAGCTCAGGCCTGTTGGTGGAGCCCGGCCTGACAACCCTGCGCTGCGCTGGCAGAATCCGTCCAGAAGAATCAGACCGAGGGCATCCATGAGCAAGGGAATCCGCTTCGAGCTTTACAACGAAGCTCAGCTGGCCGACGTCATCGACGATATGGCGCGGCAATGCGCCAACCTGCTGGATGCCACCCCGACCGTGATCCTCGGCATGCTGCGTCGCGGCGCCCCGCTGGCCGACCGACTGCACGATGCGCTAAGACGCCGCGGACTGAACACCGCGTTCCAGCGCATCGATGTCAAGGTGAAGCGCTACGCCGACACCCTGGAGCTGCTGCACCCCAATACTGCACTTGAAGCCCCCAGCGGCGCCGAACTTGCCGGCAAGCGGGTGATCGTGGTTGACGATGTGCTGTATCAGGGCTATTCCCTGTTCCGCGTGCTGGAATGGCTGAACACCCAAGGCGTCGCCAGCGCCCACGCTGCCGTCCTGGTCGACCGCCAACGCTACAAGATGCCGGTACGCGCCGATATCGTCGGCTTAACACTCAAGATCGCCCCCAGCGACGTGATCGAATGCAATGTGCCGCCGTATGAGGAGAAGTTTGCGGTGGACCTGTGGCGGCCCGAGGCCTAACCCGGATATTTCATGCCCCACAGGAGCCACCTTCCGGCCCTCCTGTATAGTTCAGCCTTGTCCGCACTCGTTCGCACGCATTGAACACCGCGCCCCCACTCACCCTGATCCGCAACGCCGAGGTCTATGCCCCCGAACCGCTGGGGCCGCAACAACTGCTGCTGGCCGGCGGCAAGATCGTCTGGATGGCTGGCATGTCGGCCCCCACACCGAGCGGAGTCGCGGCCGAAGCCGTTGATTTACAAGGATTGCGCCTGATTCCCGGCCTGGTCGACGGGCATGTGCACACCACCGGCGGAGGCGGCGAAGGCGGCTTTGCCACCCGCGTGCCGGCCCTGCCCTTGTCGCGCTATACCCACGGTGGCGTCACCACGGTGATCGGCCTGCTCGGCACCGACGACTGCGCGCGCAGCGTGCGCGAGCTGGTCGCCACCCTGTATGGCCTGCGCGAAGAGGGCCTCAGTGCCTGGGGCTATTGCGGCGGCTATCACCTGCCCTGCGCCACCCTCACTGGCAGCGTGCGCGCCGATATCGCCTTTATCGACCCGCTCATCGGTGTTGGCGAACTGGCGATCAGCGATCATCGTTCCAGCCAGCCGACCCTCGAAGAATTGCTGCGGGTAGCGTCCGAAGCGCATGTCGCCGGATTGATGAGCGGCAAGGCCGGCCTTCTGCATTTGCATCTCGGCAACGGATCACGCGGCCTGCAACTGATTCGCGCCGCCCTCGATCAAGCCGAACTGCCGGCCCGGGTCTACAACCCTACCCACGTCAACCGCCGCACCGCCCTGTTCGAGGAAGCCCTGGAGCTGGCTGAGCGCGGCTGCCATATCGACCTGACGGCCTTTCCGGTCGACGAGGACGAAGACGCCTACACCGCCGCCCAAGGCCTGCAACGCTACTTAGCCTCGGGTTTGCCCGCCGACCGAATCAGCATCAGCTCCGACGCTGGCGGCTGCCTGCCCTGCTTTGACGACAAGGGCCAGCTGTGCTCCATGGACATCGGCTCCCCCGGCGCCCTGCTCGGCACCCTGCGCGACTGCCTCACCGCTGGCCTGCCGCTTGAACAGATACTTCCCTCGATGACCCGAAACCCCGCTTTGCTGCTGCGACTGCACAGCAAGGGGCGGATTGCGGTCGGCGCCGATGCTGATCTTGTGGCCTTATCGGCATCCGGTACTGCCAGTGACGTGTGGGCGCTGGGTGTTCGGCACGTGGCGGACGGGCAGTTGGTTCGGCGAGGACGATTTGAATGACTGATAGTTTCCCCCTCTCCCCCAACCCCTCCCCCGCCAGGGGGAGGGGAGCTGGGCTGCTAGGAATAGCAGGCCTCGCCAGAGATCAGGTAAGCGTCAACCCCTTGTTCCAAGATCCGACTTAACCCCCTTCCTCCTGGCGGAGGAGCCTGCCCTAGCCCCCCGGCTGAGGAGCTTGCCGTAGGCCTCCCCGGCTGAGGAGCTTGCTCTAGCCCATCTGATGGCGGAGCTTGCTCTAATCTGCCCAGTGGCGGCGTTCGCTTGAAGCCCCTCCCCCCTGGCGGGGGAGGGGTTGGGGAGAGGGGGGCAAAACCAATAGTTTCACTGTAGAGGATTCACAACAGGATGTGCCCAAGCAAGATCCCAGATGGAGAACAACGCGGCTGGATCATTCCGATCGGCGGCGCCGAAGACAAAGAAAACGATCCGCGCATCCTGCGCCGCTTCGTTGAGTTATGCGGCGGTGATCAGGCCGATATCGTGGTCATCCCCACCGCCAGCCGGCTGGCCGACACCGGTAGCCGCTACGAAAAGATTTTCGGCGAACTCGGCGCCGGCAAGGTGACCTCGATCGATTTCGACACCCGCCGCGACACCGAGGAAAAATCCCGCCTCAAGCGAATCGAGCAGGCCAGCGGGGTGTTCTTCACCGGCGGCAATCAGCTGCGCATCACCACCCTGCTCGGCGGCACCCCGGTGGCCAAGCTGATCCGGGTGCGCAACGCCCATGGCGTGCATGTGGCCGGCACCAGCGCCGGTGCCGCTATCCTCTCTGAACATATGATCGCGTTCGGCGAGGAAGGTGGCTCACCGATGGCCGGCAGCGTGCGCCTGGCACCGGGCCTGGGCCTGACCAACCGCTTCATCATCGACCAACACTTCCGCCAGCGCGACCGCCTTGGCCGCCTCGCCACCGCCTTGGCATTCAACCCATTCGCGGTCGGCATTGGCCTGGACGAAGACACCGCCGCCTTTATCGGCCCGGACAACACCCTGGAAGTGGAAGGCAGCGGCGCAGTTACCGTGATCGACGCCGCCGGCCTGCAATTCAGCTCGATGGATCGGGTCGACGAAGGTGAGCCAGTCTGTCTACTCGGCCTCAGTGTTCACGTACTGGTCCACGGTGCTACCTTCAACCTGCATACCCGCCAAGCCTCGGCGGGCGCCTTGGTGTCGCCGAAAGAGGCGGGATAATCACAACGCGTAGAGTTTCGCTCCTCGCTCTGAAGCCCCTCTCCCCTGGAGGAAGAGGGGTTGGGGTGAGGGGGAGGGGTTGAGGTGAGGGAGAGGGGCAACGGGGTGAGGGGGATGGACGACGAAGGCAACGCACCCAAACAACACTTCGCTTCTCACAACACGGAATCGTCAACAGCAGCAAACCGCCAGGAGTAACGCAATGCGCATCCTCGATCGCTCGGTGTACGTCGGCCCCTCGCTCTATGCCCACTTCCCGGTCATCAAGCTGGAGCTTGATCTTGGCGAGCTGGAAAACTGGCCGACCGCCAAGCTCGGGGAAATGTTTGTCGATGCCCTGGTCGAAGCCCTGCCCGGCCTGGCCGAGCACGGCTGCTCCTACCGCGAACCCGGCGGCTTGATCCGGCGGATGAAGGAAGACGAAGGCACCTGGCTCGGCCATGTGATGGAACACGTCGCCATCGAACTGCAGAACGTGGCCGGCTCCGACGTCACCTTCGGCAAAACACGCAGTATCGACGGCCGACCCGGCGTCTACACCGTGGTCTACGAATACACCCAGCGTGAAGAAGGCATCGCCGCCGGCGAACTGGCCCTCACCCTGCTGTGCTCACTGCTGCCGCCTGACATCCGCCCCGCCGATAGCGTCGAAGCCGACTGGAACTGGCCCGAAGCCCGCGATGAATTCATTCGCTATGCGCAGCGCCGCGCGCTCGGCCCCTCCACCGCCTCGCTGGTAAAAGCCGCTGAAGATCGCGGTATCCCCTGGTTAAGATTGAACGAGCAAAGCCTGGTCCAACTTGGTCATGGCCGCTTCCAGCAACGCATCCAGGCCACCGTCACCGGCAAAACCTCACACATCGCGGTGGAGCTGGCCAGCGACAAGGAAGAAACCAACAAGATTCTCGGCACGCTGGGCCTTCCTGTACCGCGACAGGAGCTGGTGCAGAGCGAGAGCAGCGCAGTGCGGGCGGCGCGACGCATCGGCTATCCGGTGGTCACTAAACCCTACAACGGCAATCACGGTCGCGGCATTTCGATTCGCCTCACCAGCGAAGAGGAAGTGATCGAAGGCTTCAAGAAGGCGCGCGAACACTCGCGCTCGGTCATCGTCGAAACCTTCCTCGAAGGCGACGACCACCGTCTGCTGGTGGTGAACGGCGAACTGGTGGCCGCTACCCGCCGCACCCCAGGCCACGTGGTGGGTGATGGCATGCATACCATTCGCCAGCTGGTCGATATCGTCAATCAGGATCCGCGCCGCGGCGTTGGCCACGAGAAAGTGCTCACCCGGATTGAACTCGATGCTCAAGCCGAGATGATGATGGCGCGGCAGGAGGTGAACGCCGACAGCGTGCCCGAGCGCGATCGGGTAATCCATCTGCGCTCCACCGCCAATCTCTCCACCGGCGGCACCGCCACCGATGTCACCGACATCATCCATCCGGATAACCGCGATATGGCGATGCGCGCCGTGCGCGCGATCGGCCTCGATGTCGGCGGCGTGGATTTCCTCAGCACCAATATCGCCGAAAGCTACAAGACCATTGGCGGCGGCATCTGCGAAGTAAACGCCGCCCCCGGCTTCCGCATGCACGTGGCGCCCAGCGAAGGCCGGCCGCGCGACGCCGCCGGCCCGGTGATCGACATGCTGTTCCCGCCCGGCACGCCCTCGCGGGTACCGATCTGCGCCATTACCGGTACCAATGGCAAGACCACCACCGCGCGCATGATGGCCCACATCGCCAAGATGGCCGGCTACACACCCGGTTTGACCACCACCGATGGCGTATACATCGACGGCCAACGCACCGTCGAGGGCGATATGACCGGCCCGGTGTCGGCACGCATGGTGCTGGCCGACCCGCAGATCGACTTTGCCGTACTGGAAACCGCCCGCGGCGGCCTGATCCGCGCTGGCATGGGCGTACCCGCGGTGAATGTCGGCGCCGTGCTTAACGTGCAGTCCGATCATCTCGGCATGAAGGGCATCGACACCCTGGAGCAGCTGGCCGAGATCAAGCGCATCGTGGTGGAAGTAGCCGAAGACTGCGCGGTGCTGAACGCCGACGACCCCAATGTGCTGAAGATGTCGGCCTACACCGATGCCAAGGTGATCTGCTACGTCACCATGAACCCGCAACACGCCCTGGTGCGCGAGCACATCCGCGCCGGCGGCCGCGCCTGTGCGCTGGAAGCCGGTGTGAATGGACAGATGATTACGTTCTACGACAAGGGCAGCCACATCCCCCTGCTGTGGACCCATCTGATTCCCGCCACCCTGGAAGGCCGCGCCACCCACAATGTGCAGAACGCCATGATCGCCGCCTCGATCGCCTTCTCGATGGGCATCAAGCTCGATGCCATACGCCAGGGCCTGCGCACCTTCGACACCACCTTCTTCCAGGCCCCCGGCCGGATGAACGTATTCGACGAGCATCCGTTCAAGGTGCTGTTCGACTACGGCCACAATGCCCATGCCGTCGGCGTGATGGCCGACCTCGCCCAACGCCTGGATGTGCGCGGCCGCCGCATCATCGTGGTCGCCGGCCCCGGCGACCGCCGCAACGAAGACCTGCGCGAAATCGCCCTGGCCGTCGCCGGCCGCTTCGATCACTACATCTGCCGCCGCGACGACGCCCTACGCGGCCGCGCCCCCGACGAAGTGCCGCAACTCATCGCCTCGGTACTGCGCGAACAAGGCGTTAAGGACGAACAGATCAGCATCATTCCCGACGAAAAGGAAGCCATCGACCACGCCCTGCACATGGGCCGCCCCGGCGACCTGCTACTGATCTTCGCCGACGCCCTCACCCGCTCGTGGAAACAGGTGATCAAATTCAAACCCGAAGGCAGCGCCCCCACCAAACCCACCCCGGCGCCCGCACCCGCCGTGCAACCCGCCGAACCCGAAGCCCCCGCCTTCAACGAAAAAGACTGGGAAGGCATGATCCGCGATGAACGCGGCATCCGCTTTGCCAAGGAGCAGGACGACTGAACACCGAGATCCCCCTCCCCTTCGAGGACTCCCGCCGACTCACCGGCCCTAACCTGTTCTTCCACCAACCCGGCGCGGTACTGGAAGCCGCCCTCCCCTGGGCCGCCGAACCCGCACGCCTAAAAGCCTGGGCCGATCTGGTAACCCAAGCCTGCGCCTGGCTAAGACTACCCGCTGTTGAGCCCCGCTCCGTCAACAGCGACACCCCTGCTCTTGAGCCCCTCCCCCCTGACGGGGTGAGGCGGGCTTTCGAGCAGCACAGCTGCGAGCCGCCGAACGCCATCGCGCATGCCAGCGCGATGGCCGGGGTGCGGGTTGGGGAGAGGGGGAAAGCCCCTGAACCCCAAAGCGCCCAGACCACACACGCCGCTGCGCATGCCAGCGCGATAACCGGAGTCCAGGTTGGACAGGAGACCGACCTGGAACACAACACCACCGCTCTAAAGCCCCTCCCCCCCCGCGGGGGAGGGGTTGGGGAGAGGGGGACCGCAGGCACCACAGAGGAAAGCCAAACCCACCTCAAGGTCCGCGCCCACCAAACCGGCGCCTCCCTCTTCCTCACCGCCCCCACCGACCAACTCTTCCTCGCCACCGAAATCAACGAATGGGCCTGGCTCAGCGCCTGCGGCATGCACATGCAGCACGCCCCCGGCCACCCCGCCACCTGGGATCCGCAAGCCGCCCGCATCTGCCTGCACAAACTCTCTGTTCAAGAGCGCCACCCAGCCCTCACAGCCCTACTCAAGGAAGCCAAACAACAGCGCGTCCCTGCCCTGCTCGATGACGACCAACTCAGCCTCGGCCACGGTCGCCACCACCAGGCGTTTGCGCTCAACTCCCTGCCCGATCCCCATCACATCGAATGGGACAACCTGCAGCGTATCCCCACCGCCCTGATCACCGGCTCCAACGGCAAAACCACCAGCGTGCGCCTTCTCGCCGCCATGCTGCGCGCCAGCGGCAAAGCCACTCCGCATAACTGCACCGACGGCCTGTACTTCAACAGCAAGCTGGCAGAAGCCGGCGACTACAGCGGCCCCGCCGGCGCCCGCTGGGTGCTGCGCCACCCACAAGCCGACGCCGCCGTCATCGAAGCCGCCCGTGGCGGCATGCTGCGCCGCGGCCTCGCCGTCGACCACGTCGACGCCGCCCTGGTCACCAATATCAGCCCCGATCACTTCGGCGAATACGGCATCCACACCTTGGATGACCTCTGCGACGTCAAACTGATCGTCGCCCGCGCCGTACGCGAACGCGGCTACCTGGTGCTCAATGCCGACGACAAGCTGCTACACCAACGCGGCCCCACCACCGGCAAACCCATCGCCTGGTTCTCGCTCGACCCGCAACACCCCGCCATCACCCAAGCCCAACAGCAAGGCAGCCCCTACACCACCCTGCACAACGGCGAGTTGCACCTGTTCGACGGTGCAACCACGTGTTCACTCGGCCCAGTCAACGACATGCCCCTCAGCATGGCCGGCGCCGCCCGCTACAACATTCAGAACCTGCTAGGCGCCGCCCTGCTCGCCCACTGCCTAGGCGTGCCCAGCACCACCATCCGCAGCACCCTGGCCAAATTCGGCGCCCGCCGCGAAGACAACCCCGGCCGCCTGCAACACTGGCAGTTCGGCGGCATCACCGTGTTTATGGACTACGCCCATAACCCCGAAGGCCTGGAAGGCCTACTGCAAGTCGGCCAAGCCTCACGCATACAAGGCGGAAGACTAGGCCTCGTGCTCGGCCAAGCCGGCAACCGCCAGGATGAAGACATCGCCCAACTCGCCAAAGTCGCCGCCGCCCACAAGCCTGAGCGGATTGCGTTGAAGGATCTGGATGGGTATTTGCGCGGCCGCAAGCAAGGCGATGTGCCGGAGCTGCTGAAGAAAGCCCTACTCGCACAAGGACAGTCAGACGACTCGTTAAGCCTGCACGCGCGGGAAATCGAAGCCGTGAAAGCGCTGCTTGAATGGGCACGGCTGGGGGATGTGCTGGTGTTGCCGGTGCATGCATTGACGGCGCAGGCGGAGGTAGGCTCCCTGCTGGATCAGCTTCGTCGAAATAACTGGATTTGCGGCAACGAGGTTCGATAGCCCGCGCCCACCATCCAACTCAGTGAGCTCTTAAGCCCCTCTCCCCTTGAGGGAGAGGGGTTGGGGTGAGGGGTAAGCCCCCCGATTCACTCCCCCACCGACTTCAACTTAATCGGCTTGCGATCCGGAAACCGCACCACAAGATCCAACTCACCATTTGTGCACTCTTCGGCGGGCCAGGGCGCCAGGGCCCGCTCTACGCCCTATTGCATTCGCTCTCGCCATTCAGCGTGATCTACAAACTGGAGAGGACCTCCTTAGAGATCTTGACATGAGTCAACGCATCGAGGCGCTATTCCTCGAATAGAGGTTCAAGCGCAACCAGCCTTTCGGAGGCGTCTGCAACCTTGACTAGAGTTTTCGACAAACGACTGGTCACTCGCCTCATGTCTCTTGACGCGGAACCAACTTTGTCGATGATTTCAATGAATCTTCTTGCATTGAGTGCAGCAGTATTCGCGCCAGATGCCATACTTCGAACGCTTTGTATAAAGCCTGGATTACTTCGAATCGCATCTCGGTCTTCCGAAAGCCGAGCAGCTAAGAATCGAAGTCCGGGCTCCAAACGATCGACGCATTGACTCAACGCGCCTGCAGTTACTTCGAATCGGCTGGTCGGATCATTTAGCAACGAGGCAACCCGGTTAACAGAGGCCAGCCGCGCAGAGGCGCTACCGCCACTTTTGTCGACTCCCTGCAGATGGACAGTACCCTGAGACAGGACTTGAGTGATTTCGCCGGTGATATCCGTAGTTTCTTGAAATGCTTGAGCAAGAGACTGCAAAGACTCTTCCGAATCAGCTATCAACTCCAAGAAGCCTGGCTCGTCGGATTCCTCTCCGCTTGAGTCCAAACTTTTTGGTGATAAATCTTCAAATGATTCGAACCATATTCTCGTCGCGGCGACGTGTTCACCTCCAGATTCAAGGCAATCAGCGAGCGACTTGGCAAGCAACTTTCTTGCCTCGACCATCCCGCCCGGCGACCGGTTAAACATGATCGTCCGAATCGAAGCAATGTCGAAAGGCAGCCTTCCTCGCTCTCCTATCTGGATTGTTACTTTGCCGGTTGTATGACGCAAACCCAGTTCGTACATAACGTTTGGATTCGCCCCGGACAGATCGGCGATGACGAAAGGCGCATCACGCAAGTGTCGGAATACCTGATCAGGAATCTCTCCTGTTGTATGGATCTGGTCTGCGCGGAAGGCTTCGATTCCGAAGGCTTCACAAGCCGGAACAATTACTTGTTCTAGAACTTCAATCGCTTGTTCGTAGACAATCCTGCGTGGGTCTTCCGAGGGGGCGTCACGATCACCAATTGGGCCGATTACGAAAGCTCTCTGAACTGAAAGCGGAATGCTCGACATAAATTCCCTCAAAGACCACAGGTCAGTTTCTTTGACAAATGCCAATACTCAACAATATCGCCAGTCGTTCACACAAAGAACCACGCTTACGGCGGGTAACTGCAGGGCGAGTATCAACCCGCCGGCATCCGGTCGATTCGGTCACGCGTAGGGCTCGAACACAACGCCTTGCGACTCATGACACCTCCCCCAACGCTTTCGCGCCCCTTTCGGCGGGTCAAGACCCACTCTACCCTTCCTCCACCACCTCACAAACCGGTTTCAACAGCGTCAACTGAACACCCGGCTTCCCCAGAATCGCCACGCTATCGGCACCGCCTTGTGCGCCGTAGCCTTGGATGGAGTTGCTGCCGCCGAAGGTGTAGGTAAGGAGTTTGGGTTCCCTGCCGCTCGTGTCGCACAGCGAGATCTTCACCATCTCCGGCGCGTATTTGAACATGCCGCTTGACTTCTCGTGCTTGTAGATGCTCTGCGGTTCGATCTGCACGCCGAGTTGCACGCCATTGGGCAGGGCGACGGTGTGGATCGCGGGCGACTTGGCGGCCCAGGTGTCGATCTGTTGGTGGTTCCAATCCAGCACCACCCGCTGCATCCGCTCGCCGGTCTCTGAATCGCAGGCCTGTGCCTGCTGCGCCATGGAGCTGAATGCGAATACGCTGGCGGCGACGAGAACGATCTTCATGCTGGAATCCCCCTGCTTGTCAGCTGAAATTACCAGCTTGCAGGGCTGGGGGATGAGGTAAATAGTTCACTCGGCCGCCGTTCGATTGGAATTCTCATCAAACACTGCTCGAACAGGCTTCAGTGCACCCGATCCGCCGGCTAAACCAAGGCCCGTGTACCGCGACAAGCGGGAAAGGTGGAGCAACCCCAAAACTTCGAGCCACTCGATCGCGCGGTGCGTTCCACCATTGCGCTGCCGCAGCGTGGGCATACCTGCACGGCCGGCTCGGGCGCAGGTGGCGATTCGCTGGGCAATGAGAGCGCCGGCTCCACTGGTGCAGGCGCGGGCACATTCGTCTGCACCGACTGAATAAGCGCAACGAGGTCGGCGCCGCTGATCAGATCAATGGGCTTGCCTTCCACAAATCGGCGCGCTTCCGGCGTGAACTCGCCGACACTGACGATGATCGCGCGCTCAGCTGCGTGGTGAGTGAGCAAGCCAAACTGCTCGCGCACGATGTTCACGCCGACCTTCTGCTGCTTCCACTGCTTGCACTGCACAATGCGCTTCTTGCCATCGCGCTGCAGCAGCAGATCCACCCCGCCGTCGGCGCCGCCCTGCCCGGTTTCGGTCACCATGAAACCCTGACGACGAAACGCCTCACCGACCAACTGCTCAAATTCCCGCCAGCTCAGCGCTTTAATATCGGCCAGCGATTTCTGCGCTTCCAGCGTGCGGCGGCGCTTGCCTTGGCCCAGGAACGAAATTAGTGCGGCGATCCAACACGCGCCAGCAAAGGCCCAGACGACCAAGCTTATAGTGCCCGTCTGCAGCTGCGTTGCCAGAGCACTGAAAACCGGCGACTTCGAACCGGCCAGCACCGCAGGGGCAATCACCAAACCGCCCAGCCAGATCAGCCCGCCAAACGCGACACCGATGGGCCAGGGCAGCTTGGCCAGGACTTCCAGAAAGTGAGTTTGTCGGCGTGGCATGATCGGGGAACCCAAAGGTAGATAGGTCGATCTTGGCTGCAGTGAAGCGGCATGTGCAAGCGTGGCGGTGCATTTTGAAGCAGTGCTGCGATAGCAGGCAGGGCTTGGACGGATTCCGCCGCGAGCAGACCCGATGCGTTGGTGCGGCGAGCCGCACCCTAAGTTGGTCACGCGGTGAAGCCGTTGGTAACGACTTGCCTCGGGCCCAACTTCCGCCCGGGACGACGCGGGAACGGCGGGTGACTGTGGGGCGGTTTCAACCCACCGGCTCCGGCGTGGACGGTATGCAGCGTGCCGCTTGCACACAGTTTGACTGGCGTCCGCTACTCTTCGTCTACCTGCAGGCCCGACGCATCGTGAGAACAACTGCCTGCGTCTACTCGCTCGGACGATACCGACACAATGAACGACTCGAGATCCGACACCATCACAGACAGCGCGCGAATTCAGGCGCTGGAAGCCACCGTTGAAGAGCTGCAGACAAGCTCGATCGGGCAGGAACACCGCTTGGTTCAGGTCGCAAGAAATGCCTACCTTGCTTTGTTGAGCCGACCGGGCTGGACTGGAACCCGGCGGCTCGAGGCAGGCGGCGCACTGGTGCGATACATGTTCTTGGGCCGAACCACACTCGTTCTCGGCCTAAGCCTAGGTGGGCTGCTGGCTCTACATGCGAGTTTCATGCTCGCCGACCAGAACAAGAAGCTCGATCTGCAGAATTACTTGTCCATCGTCAGCGGAGAACTGGCAGAGGCCCAGCGCAACAGTCAGTTCGTGCAACTGATCGCACCATTGATTGCCGACTTGCAGACCCATTCAGCAACGGCGGAGAGATCGGCAAATGGGGCGTGGACCTTACCCCCTGAATTGGCCATTCGCATCGCTGTCCTTACCCAAACATTTCAACCCTATCGATGGATACACCGCGACATGCTCGGTGACGACGTCATGGAATCAACAGGTAGCGGATGGATCTATCGGGTCATGACAGGGGTTCGATCACTCTATGACGATGCTTTCGGGCAACCCAGGCTTCGAGAAAGGCTGGGCAGCCTGAAGATACCTGCGCTAACAGACCAACGCATGAGCCCCGAGCGTGGCTTTCTTCTCGTGAACTTGCACGCACTGCGCATCAGTTTTCCAGAGCTGACACGATGGAACGTCACCTTCGAGAGTGCGCACGCGCCAGGCGCGCGACTTGGCGGCATCGACCTCAGGCGGTTGGAGGGGCCCGACGCCGCGGGAACCATTGACTTGAGCGGTTCCAATCTCAACGCCGCGTCGTTCGAGCGCGCATGGCTCGACGGCGTAAGCCTGATCATGAGCAATCTGACACTGGCTCAATTCGACGGCGCTCAATGTGCAGGAACCCTTTTCGAAGGCGCCACCCTCGATCAGGCGTCGTTTATTGCGGCTCGACTCGAGCGCGCCAAGTTCAATCACGCTTATATCGGCGACAGCAATTTCAGGCTCGCCAACCTCGCGGGTGCAGATCTCATGAATGTTCGAGGCCTAACCGACGCCAAACTGAGTGAAGCATGCATGAGTCGACAGTCGACGCAAATGCCGAGCGACTTTGTTTGGAGTGCCTATACCGTCCCCGACGAATGCTGCGAACTTTGGTCTGGCCAACACGAAGCGTTTGCAAGACGCGGAGATGGGACGTGCGCGGCGATTGACGCCCCTATCCCCAATCTTAGCCAATAGATCGGTACAGGTCACACCGCAGTTCTCGCCAACATGCAAACGATACATGGGATGTTGCACCTCGCGTGCGGCAGGTAACTGTAGGGCGAGCTTCAACCCGCCGGCTGGCAAGACGCTGGACCTCCCACTCTGAACATGCAGTTGTGCAATTCATTCCCCTCCGCCCCTTCGCGCGTCCCTTCGGCGGGTCCAAGACCCGCCCTACTCCACTGCGAGAACGGCTCGTGTGGCTGCGCGGCGGGCTGGCGGTCAGTTGGGCGACCTGTAGCCGCACTCTCGGGCCCCAGAACTCAATCGGTAGGATGCGATGCCGAGGCCATCCACCGGCAGTAGGTGCAAGGCGCTTCCTGGTGTAGCGACTCCTGTTGCAAGTCTGGGCCCAGCCCACCGTTTGAGCACGATAACGGCCAAACGTATCGATCAGAGGTGAAGCCAGCCCAATCACGCTTGCGGTCTGTGAGTGAGAATGTCCTTTCATCGCCGGAAAGCAGCCTTCTAGGGCTATTGCTTTGCAGCGTTCGCGTCTGCGCTGTCGCAGGGCCACGTAGTCTCCAAGGCAGCGCGGACTGCAGCGCTTGGAACAGTCGGTTCCACCTGCACCAGCCTGCCCGTGCCGGTTTGTTCAACCCAACGTGAGGCCTGCAATCATGTTCAAGCTCAGTCAATCGAAGTCAGGTAGCAAGCTCGCATTCACTGCTGGATGCCTTCTGGTCTTGTCGCAGCCAAGCGTGGCCACTTCGTTTCAAGGCCTGGGCGATCTTCCAGGAGGCGCGTTCAAGAGCGCAGCCATCAATGTGTCGGCCCAAGGGTCCACGGTGGTGGGTTGGAGCCAATCTGCCAATGGCAAGGAAGCCTTCGTCTGGACACAAGCGGGAGGCATGCAAGGCATCGGCGACTTGCCGGGAGGCGGCTTCTCCAGCGTCGCAAACGCCGTTTCCAACAACGGATTGATCGTGGTGGGTTGTGGTCAATCGTCAGAGCGCCAGCAGACCATCACCGAGGCGTTTCGTTGGACCGCCGTCGGTGGAATGGTAGGTTTAGGCGATCTTCCTGGTGGCGATACGTTCAGCTGCGCCAACGATTTTTCATCCACCTCATCCACCGTGGTTGGAGTGAGCTCGAGTCTGCCTGGCAACACGGAAGGGTTCACCATGGGTGGGGGCGGCCTGATGTTCGGCACGGCGAACGTGCATGCCAGCATCGAAACGTTCACCGCTGTCTCCGAAGAAGGCACCCATGTCGGTCATGGTGGATTCGAGTACTACACGCAAGCGTTTCGACACAAGAATTTGCTAACGCTGGGACTGGGTCACTTGGGCGGCTATGCTGGAATCCGCTTTAGCCAAGCGTTTGATGTATCGGCAGATGGCCGCACGATTGTCGGAATGAGCTATGGTCCGCTTGGCGCCGAGGCATTTCGATGGACGGCGAGTCTCGATGAAATGGTGTCATTGGGAGCCGGAACCGCAACAGGTGTATCAGGCGATGGCAGCATCATCGTGGGGCAAACCAGTTCGCCGTTTCATGGTGCCTTCATCTGGCGAGCGGAGACCGATCAGATCGAGTCGCTGCATAACTATTTGATCAATCGCCATGGACTCGGCCCGGCCCTGGCTGGCTGGACACTGCTTGCCGCCACCAAGATTTCGGTCGATGGCCATACCATCGTCGGGAACGGACTGAACCCGGCCGGGCAATTCGAGGGCTGGCGCGCGCACATTGGCCCGGAGCTCATTCCCCCGCCCGGCCGTGATGATTGATCCGGCGAGCCAAGATTGAAATGGGCGGCTCATTGGCGCCGGCTTCCGTTCGCCTACCCTCAGACCGCCCCCTCTCCCGCCAGGGGAGAGGGGCGATCAGCAGCTTTGCTTCAAGGTGCGAGCGCGTGCCCAGGTTGCGAGCATTGCCCCCACCCTACATGCGCTTCGAGATCTCGGGATCGGCGGCTCCATCGAAATCAGCGCTCAGGTCTAGCCCGGATATTTCATGAGGGGGCGCGGATGATCACCGAGGACTTTGCGTCGAGTGCAAGGCGCGACGAGCCCAAGTGGTGGGCCCACTTGGGCGAGATCGGGACGCAGTCCCGCGTAGC
>NZ_JACYTR010000004.1:126493-189830 GCF_014841215.1 Pseudomarimonas arenosa | reverse complement strand
TGAGGGCCGTGCCAGCGCCGAAAGATCGCGAACACTCTGTTATCTCAACACCATCGGTCGAAACTCTCGCCCCGCTTGGAATTGCCGGATCTTTCGGCGCGACCTCATGAAATATCCGGGCTAAGCAAAATCCGGCAGGGCGCTATCGATCATGCGCTCTCGGCTCAAGCCGTTCGGCAGCACGCCAAAACTGCGCCCGCCTTCGCCGCCGAGCCGGGTACGACAGAACGCATCGGCGCTGTCGCGGTCCGCCAGCCTTAACATCAAGCTTGCCTGCAGGCCCAGCGCCAGATGTTCAGTCAGGCGACGGGCCGAGGCCTGCGCCTGCTCGGGATCCCGCTTCGCCTCGTCCAGCTGCTGACCGAGGGCCCGGCAATGCAGATCGAACGCAGGATGCTCTCCCGCCGCTGCGGCCAACTCATTCTGCAACGCCTCCACCACACCGGCCTCACGGGTGAGAGCGCGCAATACATCAAGGCACTGAATATTGCCGCAGCCTTCCCAGATCGAGTTCAGTGGCGATTCGCGAAACAGCCTGGGCAAGATTGACTCCTCGACATAGCCAGCACCGCCCAGGCATTCCTGCGCCTCGTTTACCGTTACCGGCGCCCGCTTGCAGATCCAGTACTTGCCGATCGCTGTGGCTACCCGGGCCAACGCGGCCTGCCCGGCATCGCGAGGCGCGGCGTCGACAGCGGCGGCAACACGCATTGCCAGTTGCGTGTGCGCCTCCGATTCCAAGGCCAGATCGGCCAGCACGCTGCGCATCAGGGAATGGTCACCCAGCACATGTCCGAAAGCGCGACGATGGCGCGAATGATGTATCGCCTCCACCAGCGCACGGCGCATTTCCGCCGCTGAGCCGAGCATGCAATCGAGCCGGGTCAGGGACACCATCTCCAGGATGGTCCCTACACCACGACCTTCATCGCCCAGACGATAGGCTGTGGCCGCGGCAAACTCGACCTCACTGGAAGCATTGGCCCAATTGCCCAGCTTGTCTTTCAGACGCTGAATGCGGATCGCGTTGCGCGCACCGTTGGGTCGCCAGCGCGGCAACAGGAAGCAGGTCAGACCGGCCTCGGCCTGGGCCAGCACCAGGAAGGCATCGCACATCGGGGCCGAAAAGAACCACTTGTGCCCAGTCAACTCATACCAGCCCTCGCCGATCGACTCGGCGCGCGTGCTGTTGGCTCGCACATCGGAGCCACCCTGCTTCTCCGTCATGCCCATGCCGAGCGTGATGCCGGTCTTCTCCAACGCCGGCCGGTCTTCACCTTCGTACTTGAGTGAAACTGCGCGTTCGAGAAACGGCGCCACCGCCGCGCCTCCGGCACGCAGCACCGGAATGCCGGCGAAGGTCATGGTCAACGGACAGCTGGTGCCGGCCTCCGCCTGATGGTGCAGATAGCTCAGGGCCGCGCGCACCACATGGCCACCGGGCTCGGGGCTAATCCAGGCGTGGCTGTGCACGCCATGCTCTACCGCGGCACGCATCAGCTGATGGTAGGCAGGGTGAAACTCGACCTGATCGATCCGATGACCAAAGCGGTCATGGGTGCGCAGCACAGGTTTGTAGCGGTTGGCGAGAAAGCCGGCCTCGCTCAGCTCACCACCACACAGTTTGCCGTAGGACTGCAAAACATCGAGTTTGGCGGTCGGCGCGTAACGCGCCACTGCCTCGCGCAACACCGGATCGGCCAGCCAGAAATCAAGCGGCAGCAGCTCGGGAACCTGGTTACTTACCTCGTGGGTAACAAACGACATACTCGACCCTGCTGGTGACCGGCGTTACGCACAGTGTCGAGGCTAGCGGGGATCAGGTCCAGCTTCGGTATTGATTCATCCGTGCCGGACCTTAGGGAAAGTCTGAATAAGTCCATCCTGGACTTACTCAGACGCGCCGAATCCGGCACAGGTCCGGACTCGGCTCACGCTGATCAACAACGTACGTTGTTGATCGCGGCGGTGCATCCGTGCACCGCAGGAATCTCTGAACTTGTTCAGAGATTCCCTTAGCTCAAGACTGCAGCAAGGCGGCAAACAGCGCCGGGAGTCGATCGGTCACTGCCGCCACATTGGCCAGCACTTCATCCATGGTGATCGCTACCGCGGACTCGCCGGCCGGATCGCATCCCGCCGCCCAGTTGGCGACGATGGCCAGGCAGGCATAGTCGAGCCCCAGCTCGCGCGCCAGGGCGGCCTCGGGCATACCCGTCATGCCTACCAGATCGCAACCGTCTCGCAACATCCTCGCCACCTCGGCGCGAGTTTCCAGGCGCGGCCCCTGGGTGACGCCAAGACAGCCGCCGCGCTCCAGCGCGATGCCGGTAGCCGAGGCAGCGTCGATAATGCACTGACGCAACGATGCGCTATAAGGCTGATCGAACTCGATGTGCTGCACCGGCGTACCGGCTTCCTCACAATAGGTGCTGATCCGGCCCCAGGTATAGTCGATCAGCTGATCAGGCACACCCAGCGCCTGCGGCCCGAACGCTGGGGTAATGCCACCCACGGTATTCAGTGCAAGCACGCGCTGCACACCGAGTTGATGCAGGGCCCAAAGATTGGCCCGGTAGTTCACCTTGTGCGGCGGCACGCCATGCGACTCGCCATGCCGGGCCAGAAATGCGATCTGCCTGCCATGCCATTCACCACGCCGAATCGGCGCTGACGTCGCGCCGTAGGGTGTGTCCACCACGACCGCTTCGAGCTCGCCGAGACCGGGCATTCGATAGAGCCCGGTGCCACCGATTACAGCCAGGTCAACGCTCCCGGCCTTGCCTGCCACTGCTGCGCTCATGCTGTCACCTCAACGCAAGGCGTACACGGCAGGCAGATTGCGGCCTTGCTCGTAGTAGTCCATGCCATAACCGAACACATAGCGATCGGGCACCTCCAGCCCGTAGTAGTCAGGCTCAAGCCCCTCCACTGCCCTGCCGTGACGCTTCCAGCACATCACCGCAAGTTTCACCGAGCGAACATCCCTTGACTGACACCAGTGGCGAACCTCGAGCAGGGTTGGGCCTTCATCCAGAATATCGTCGAGAAGCAACACGTCCTTGTCGCGCAGATCGATGCTCGGTTCACGCAGCCAGACCAGACCCGAACCCTGGGTATTGCCGCGATAGCGTGTGGCGTGCAGGTAGTCGAACTCGGCATCGAATTCGAGCTCGAGACTGAGGCGGGCGGCGAACCAGAGCCCGCCGTTCATGATGGTGAGCACGGTAGGCCGCCGACCCTGGTAGTCGCGGCTGATTTCGCCGGCCATTCTCACAATCGCCGACTCAACCGTGGCGCGGTCATGCACCAGATCCGAGTTCTTCAGCGCATCGGCCAGTGGCTTGTCCTTGGCGGTGGGCTTGTGACTCATGCCAGACTCCCTTGTGTGTCATTGAGTGATGCAAGCTGCTGTCGCGCCATCGCCTGGCGTTTCGCCACCAGCGCGGTATCGCTACCCTCGGCCCTGCCCTGCAAGGCGCTCACCACATGCAGATTGACTGTGGCCTCCGGCGGCATCGCGGCCAGGGATTCGGCCACCAGGGCCGGCGGGCAGACCAGCACCAGATCACAACCGGCATCGAAATGCGCCTTCAGCCGGGCGGCTATACCGCCGGCAGACTCAGCGGCCGCCATCCCGATATCGTCGCTGATCACCACGCCGTCAAAGCCCAGCTGCTTACGCAGGACGTCCTGGATCCAGCGGCGCGAGTACCCAGCAGGCTCCTCCGCCACGGCAGGATAGCTGACATGGGCCATCATTACCGCCTCAGCGCCGGCCTGCATGCCACGCAGGAAGGGCAGCAGGTCCTCGTTCATCAATTGGTCCAAGGGCCGCGGATCGACAGCAGCATCGAAATGGGTGTCTTCAAGAACCGAGCCGTGACCTGGGAAGTGCTTCAGGGTGGCGGCCATGCCGGCCTGATGCATGCCGCCGATATAGGCCTCGGCCAGCTCCGCCACCGCGCTCGGCAGCTGGTGCAGGGCGCGGTCGCCGATCGCGCGATTGCCGCGGCCCAGGTCAACCACCGGCGCGAAGCTGAGATCGATACCGATTTCACGCATTTCACTGGCCATCAACCAGCCATGTTCTCGAGCCAGGCTCGTGGCGTCATCCATGGCGCCCACCCTCTGCAGCGCCGGCAGCGCGAAGAAACCATCCTTGAAGCGCTGAACACGGCCGCCCTCCTGATCGACGCAGACCAGCATCGACCGCGGACACGCGGCGCGCAGTTCCTGGATCAGGCCAATGACCTGCTCACGCGAGCTGAAATTGCGCGTGAACAGGATCACTCCGGCCACCGCTGGATGCTTCAGCCACTCTCGTTCCTGCGCCAGCAGTTCGGTGCCACTGATGCCAATAATCAGCATGGTCCCAGCTTCTCCTCGTCGCTCCACTGTTGGAAGGGTCGGCGACTCAATTCATTGTTGTAGTAACGCCGCTGTTCGGTGACCTCGGCCCCCAACCATGCGGGTCGCGCAAATGCCTGATCCGCCGCGACCAGCTCGATCTCGGCCACACACAGGCCTTGATTGGCACCGTGGAACTCGTCCAGCTCCCAGGTGTTGCCCTGAAATTCGATGTAGTGACGGGTCTTGTCGATGGCCCCGGGCAACACCAGTCCGGCCATGATCTGCTCGGCATCAGACAGGGGAATCGAGTACTCGAATTCCTGCCGGGTGTGGCCCTGTTCTCGTGACTTGATATTGAGAAATGCCTGGTCCCCCACGATGCGCACCCGCACCGATGCACGTTCACCGCCCAGGTAGGCCTGTGACATGCGCGCACTGCGCACTACGGCGCCGCGCCAGCTATCATTGGCGAGAAGGAACTTGCGTTCTATTTCCAGTGCCATCAGCGCATCTCGCCTGCGTAGCGCAAATCAGCCACGCTCAAACACCGCGATGCTCTCGACGTGCGCGGTGTGCGGAAACATGTCCATTACCCCGGCCTGCTTGAGCCGAAATCCGTGATCGCGAAGCAGAATTCCTGCATCGCGCGCCAGACTGCCAGGGTGGCAGGACACATAGACGATGCGCTCGATCTGCTGCAGGGGCAACTGCACGATGATGCCGTCGGCGCCGGTGCGGGGCGGGTCTAGCAAGAGGCGATCGTAGTCGCCGCGCAACCAGTCCACGCCGGCCAGCGGCTTGGACAGATCGGCCACGTGGAACTCGGCGTTATCGATCCCGTTGCGAGCCGCGTTGTCACGCGCACGCTGCACCAACCCCGCCTCGCCCTCGACACCGACCACCCGGGCTACTCTTCGTGCCAGTGGCAGGGTGAAATTGCCCAGACCGCAGAACAGATCCAATACCCGGTGTTGCGGCGCCAGCTGCAGTAGATCGAGCGCCAGCGCGATCATTTTCTGGTTCATCGAGCCGTTGACCTGGACGAAATCCAGCGGCTGGAACTCGATGTTCAGGTCGTAGTCGAGCAGTGAAAAGCCGAGGGCAGCGCCGCCCTTGTGCAGCGGATGGACCGAATCCACGCCGCCGGGCTGGAGCCAGATGGCAAACCCATGCTGCTGGCCAAACTGTGACAGACGCTCGCGGTCCGCCGAGTTGAGCGGCTCGAGGTGTCGGAATACCAGCACCGTCTGCTGGTCGGCCGCCGCCACCTCGATCTGCGGAATCTTTTCCCGCGCGTCGAGCTGCTCGATCATTCGCGCCAGGGGCTCGATGCGCTCGCCCACCTCGCGCACCAGTACCCGGCACTCGCCAAGATCAGCGATGAAGCGTGGATCGGCAGACTCGCGAAAGCCCACCAGCACACGCTCCTTCTTGCGCACGTACTTGACTCCAAGCCGCGCCTTGCGCCGATAGTGCCAGCGATCTGCGGTGAGCGGCTGCAGCCAGCTCTCGCACTGCACGTGACCGATACGCTCGAAGTTTTCCGCCAGCACTTTCTGCTTGGCGATGATCTGTGCCTCAGGTGCCAGATGCTGCAATGCGCATCCACCACAGTAGCCGAAGTGCGGACACTCCGGCGCCACGCGGTCTGCAGAAGGATGCAGCACCTCCAGCGTCCGCGCTTCGTCGAAACTGCGCTTGCGCCCGATGCGTTCGGCGCGTACCCGTTCGCCGGGCAGGGCGCCAGAAACAAACACGGCCTTGCCATCCAGACGGCCAACGCCGCGGCCATCGTGACTCAGGTCGACGATTTCAATCTCAATCTGCGGTTTCAATGCGCGCGGATACAAAGGTGAGGGCCGCGAATTGTCGCAGATTCAGGCCCGACAGGCTGCCCACCTTCGTGGCAACGGTGCGCAGGAACCACCGCCGCTGCCAAAGCCGCAAGGCAGACGCGCAAGTGCTTGATTTTTGGAATCCATCGACGAACGCATGGATCGTGGCGCAACCCGCTCGCCGAGCCTGTCGCCGCAGGCTCGGCCAAGGCGGGCCTGCCGCGCAGGCTACTTCTGCTTCCAGCTGCCGTCCGCCGCCTGATACCACCAGCCGCTGCGTGCGCTTTGAATCCACTGCCGAGCGAAGGTATCGCGAATCTGCCCTTCCCACTCCGGATGTCCATTGGCCACCGCGATTTCGCGATACACGGCATTGCGATCGCGATTGTCCTCGGCCACCAGTTGGCTCAATCCGGCACGCTGCTTTAGCGGCACCGCCGCCGCATCACGCACCACGATCAGCCCGTCGTTGCCGAAACCCAGTGCCCCGGCGTCGAACAATCCCGAAAGCTGAGATTGGAAGCGCTCAGCCATTCGATCCTGGATCGCCTGGATGGCCGGCGTGCGCAAGCTGATGTCAGCTTGCTGCGCATGCGCATCGGCAATGAAGAACGACAACAGGCCAAGCCCGGGCGCTGCGCCCTTGTCATCCTTGGCCGGGGCCTGCTTCGGTGTGTCGCTGGCGTTCTCGCCGATCACCTTGTCGACGAACTCGCGCGCCGCCTGCTCCGCTTCCGCGGCGGGAAAGTAAACATTGATCGTAACGCAGGCCGACACGACCACCAGCAGGCCCAGCACTCCCACAACCAATAGTTTGCGCAACATCCTGATCTCCCTGATTGGCCGACTGACCCTCAGCTGCGAGACTATCAGACGCGCAGCCACCTGAACGAGTGATTATTTGACTGGCCAATTGATGTTTCGATTGGCCGGCTGAATAATGCAGCCCATCGGCTTGGAGGGTAACGTCATGGCCCGCAAGCAGCAGCAGAAGCGCGCATTACGGGTGCTGTATCGCGATTGTGCGGGCATCGACATCGGTGCCAGCGTTCATTGGGTGGCGATTGATCCGGCGCTCGATGCCCAGCCGACCCGGTCGTTTGGGGTCAACACGATCAGATGGCGGATTGGCTAGTCGAGCGTGGCGTGCGTCAGGCCGCAGGGCGTTCTGACGGCTGCTAGGACTTGAAGCCGAACAGGATGTTCAAACTTGAAGTTGCCGAATCAATAAAGACCCGCGCCAGGACTCAGCCAGCCTCGCCAATGACAACCCCGCGTTCAACCGCTCGTTGCAGGCGCTTTAGCAGGACCGGCCAGTCGACCCGGCGCTGAAAACCCTTGACCGTGATCCTCGGCAGTCCGGCACCCTCGACCACCACATACCCATTGCCATCGTCCTCCACGCCGCCCATTTCACAGACATCGTTGACCAGTCGGCAACTCAGGCCCAACTGCTTGTAGGCAAAGCTCTCGAATACTTTCAGCACCTGCTGTTGCAGTCCAGCGATGATGCCGCCGCCGACCGACGACAGATCCTGCACCGCACGCTGACTGATGCGCCTCCTGCCCTTGTAGTCGGGGTCGCTGAACAGACGCGCATCGAAGGCTACCGGCGCCCAATCCAGCATGCGCAGGCCGCGAATGCTGCCGTCCAGCCGCCCACTGATCTCGCCAAAGCCAAATGCAGAGGTCAATGGGCCAAGATCAAGATCATTGAGTTCGATGTCGGCGGCAAAGGCCGGCGCCACGCCAAACGGTCGCTCCATTGCCAGATGGCCCAAGCGCACCTGACCATTGAACACACCAACTTGAATGTCGCCATCGATCGACAGCTGGTCCTGGCCGTAGCGTGCGACCGGCAGGTCGGCTGACAGCGTACCGGGTAAGGCCGGCCAGCCAAACTGGGTGCTCAGTGGCCCCAGACTCACTGACTGCAGCACCAGCCCCAGCTCAATGTCGCGTTGCAGCGGATCGAGTCGGAACGGAAACAGGCTGACCCGCCCGCCATGCAAACTCATTTGCAGCGGCGCCTGCAAGCGCCAGTCACCGTCGTCAGTCAGCAGTTGCACCCGACCGGGCCCCAGAGCCAGGCCCCAGGTCGAAAGTGCCTGCCATTGCAGTTCGCTGGTCAGACCCGGCTCTCGCGAATGCCAGTGCAGCTCGCCCTGCAACTTGTCGAGTTCGACCGGCGGCTGGGTGGCCGCCAGGCTGACCTGATCAAAGCGCGCGCTGAACGCCAGCGGCGAATCGCCGACGCCGCTGGCCGATAGCTCCACAGCCCCGGCAAGCGCTGTGTCACGCCAACCGAGGGTAGCCAGTGGAGACTCCAGATAGCGCGTCAGGGCAGACGCCAGATCGGGCGACGACAGACTGAGCTGCCAGGGCCAGTGGGTCCAGGCCTCGGTGTCAGTGCTTTGCAAGCTGAGTTGCAGACGGTGACCAAATGGGTCGCCGGCGCCGAGCTGCCATTTCCAGACGCCGCCTGGGTGCGGTTGCGCCGCAAGTCTGACACGGCTGCCGGGTTCGAACGCGGTGTACAGGGAGTTCCAAAGGCCCTCGCCTGCGGCGATTTCAGCCTCGAATTGCATCGATTTCACGGCTTCGAGACCGTGCCATTGGACGCTGCCCTGCAGCGTGACGTCGGCCAGGGCCACGCTGCCGGCTTCGGCATCAAGACTGAGCCGGTTGACCGATAGCTCGCCGCTGCCGACCTGCTCCTGCCAACGCCAGCGCAGCGCTCCATCGACCGAGCCTGTCAGCGACTGCAAGCTGGGCCACCACTCAGCCATGATCGGACGCAGCAGGTCCACCGCGATGCTGCGCCATTGCAGCTCGACACTTTCTTTCTCCACACCAAGCCGCAGCTGACGGACACCCTCCTTCCACTGCAGCCTGGGCGATTCGCTGTGACGGTACTCAAGCTGTCCCAGGCGGCGTCCTTTCCAGGTCAGCGGACCGCTGCAGCCAGGCTGATTCGCTGCGCTGGAGTTCGTGTCGAGCATGCATCGCCAGGCGAAGCCGCCGATGGATTCATCGTCGCGGTACAAGGCGTCGGCCTTCAGGCGAAATTCGGCCCGCGACTCAGGCGGTGAAAGCCGCCACTCGACTTGCAGGCCATCGATCCGCCAGGACTGATACTGCCAGCGGTCGACTGATAGGCGCAGGCCAGCTGAGGCCTGCGTGGCCTCCACGGACGCTGCAGCCTGCACGACGGCGTCGGCACTGAGGGCGCCATCGGCTGATCCAACCAGCAGAGCACAGACGGCCGCGAATCGAAACCCGTATGTCATCAAGCTGGTTCTCATGACACGAGGATACTCGCCGGAGCTGAATCAAGCTGCTGAGACTCATTTCAGCAGCGCCAACAACGGCTCGCTCGGCACGCAAGCACGCACGTGCTTGATTTCCGACAAAGGTGGCTTGGCTATGCCGTGGCCGCTTGCGCTGAAAATCTCCAGAGCCTGCCGCGGACTTGATCCGGGGAGGGAGGTACTTCAGCAGCCGGCAGAAGTGTGCCATGGTGACATCCCGCTTCCATCCGCGAGTGCAGGGTGCCGGAACACCATCTTCTCATCGTTGAAGACGAGCCGGTGAGCGCTCAGTTCATGCGCGAGGCATTGAGCGGACTGGCGGTTTGTCAGGTCTGCCCCTCGATGGCGGCTGCTCTGGCAGCGACCGCCACAAGGCCGTTCTGCGCCGCCATCGTCGACTGCCAATTGGCCGACGGCGCGGCATTGAGCCGCCTACCGCAGCTGCTGGCCCAGCTGGGTGACACTGCAGCGCTGTGGATGACCAGCGCCGAATGGCATGAAGACAAGCAGCGCGCCTATCTGGCAGCGGGCGCAACTGCCTGTTGGCGCAAACCGATTTCCGCCCGAGAACTGCGCGCACAGGTATCCAGCTGGCTCAAGAATGACCGCATGGCGCCTTCGCTGTGGAATGATCAGACCGCGATGAAACGCCTCGGCGCCGACCTCAAGCAGGTCGAAGCCTTGCGCCGGATGATGCAGAACGAACTGCCGACCCAGCTGGCAAGGATCAGAACGGCGCGCGACTGCGGAGACACCGCCTGCATCCGGGAGGAGTTGCATCGCTTGCGCGCCGCCTGCGGCTTCTGCGGCGCCGACGCGCTTGCCGCCAGCATCGCCCGTTGGTCCAGTGATCCGCAACCGGCGTCCCTGGACGCCGTGCTCAGCGCCGCGCAAAGCCTGCTGCAGATCGACCAACCGGCCAAACAGTGACTCAGGCGTGTTGCTTCAAGCCCGCCAGCAGGCCCCAGCTGTTCAGCGGCCGCCCGCCGAGTTGAGCCTCGATCAAGCCCCGCATCAACTGCCGCAGAGCCTGCGCATCCGGCACCGACAGCGGCGCCCCGCTCTGCAATGCGAGCAGCGCCGCACCGCGCAGACTGCCTTTGCCCGGCGTCTCGCAGGGTATCGCTCCGCGTTCCGGGTCGAACATGTAGCACTGCTCGGGGTGCAAGGGCTGATTAGACACATCAACATCGACCGGCGGCATCGATCCTCCGCAACTCAGCAGCGCGTACTCTGCCGCCCGAATGACCGGCGCGATGGCGAGACCCTGCTCGAGTTCACCCAACGACCGCGCATAACACAGGAACAGCGCGTCCTGCGATTCTCCCCGAGGCAACAGCCGAACAAACAGTTCGTTGAGATAGAAAGCGGCCAGCAAGGCATCGCCGTTTAACCTGATGGCCGGGCCAGCGGCTTCAGCACTTTGCAGTTGAGCAAGTTCACCGCGTCCAGTCAGCCGGATTTGCAAAGGCTGCAAGGGCTGCAGCACAGCGCGTCGTGCCGCTGCGCGCGCTCCGCGAACGCCGCGCGCCACGCAGCCCACGCGCCCCAGCCCCAACACCAGCAACTCAATCAGCAGTGAAGTTTCCCGATACGGGCGCGCGTGCAGCACGTAGGCGGGGTACTCTTCTTCCATGGCGCCGCGCACGACCTCTTAACAGACTGTTGAGAAACGGGCTGCGGCCGACCCGGCCGGCGAACAGTCAATCGACGTAGCCAAACTTCTTCAGGCTGGCCTCGTCGTCGCTCCAGTTCTCACGCACCTTGCACCAGATCTGCAGAAAGATCTTGCGGCCGAACAGCTTCTCCATGGCGATACGCGCCGCGCGGCCGATCGAGCGTGCCTGCGCGCCGCCTGCACCAACCACGATCGCTTTCTGGCCATCGCGCTCCACCCACACCACAGCGGAGATCCGTAGCATTCCCACTTCGTCGGAGAAGTGCTCGATCTCCACGGTCGTTGAGTATGGCAGTTCATCACCCAGCTGGCGCATCAGCTGCTCGCGGACCAGCTCTGCGGCCAGAAAACGCTGACTGCGATCGGTCACTTCATCGGCTTCGTACAGCGCCTCGCCCTGAGGGAGGTGCTTCAGCAAGCTTGTTTGCAGCGCACTCAGTCCGCTGCGTTTGGTGGCCGACATAGGCACGATTTCGACGAAGCCGTGCTTGTCGGCGAGCTCCTTCAGGTGCGGCAGCAAGTCGGCCTTCTGCTTGAATTGATCCACTTTGTTGACCGCCAGAATGCAAGGCAAGCCCGATTCACGAACCAGATTCAGGGCGCGCTGATCTTCCTCGCGCCAGCGGCCCGCCTCGACCACCAGCAAGGCAAGGTCAACGCCCAACAGGGCGCCGCTGGCGGCTCGATTCATGTAGCGGTTGATGGCTCGTTTGCCGCCCGCGTGCAAGCCTGGCGTATCGGCAAACAGGATCTGCCCCTGCTCGCTGGTGGCAATGCCCAGAATACGATGTCGGGTAGTTTGCGGCCGACGCGACACGATGCTGACTCGAAAGCCGACCAAGGCATTGACGATGCTGGACTTGCCAACATTGGGCCGACCGATCACCGCCACCGTTCCGACCTTGAACTCGGCGTTTCCGACCTTGCCGGAGGCTGGTTGTCCTGTGCCACCTTGATTCGAGTTCACTCACTTTCCCCTAATTCCTGTAGCACCTTGGCGGCAGCTTCCTGCTCAGCTGCGCGCCGACTGCCTCCGCAGCCTTCCGCCTGAATATCCAGGGCCGCGACCTGACATGAGGCGGTAAATATCCGTTCGTGTTCTTCACCGGCAACGGCCACGACCTGGTAGTCAGGCAGGGCATGTTGACGCCCCTGCAACCATTCCTGCAGCCGCGTCTTGGCATCCTTTACCTGCTTGGGCGACAGCGTTTCCAGGTTAGGCTGCAACCAGCGAATCACCTCGTCGCGCATGGCCGCAAAGCCGCCATCGAGATAAATCGCTGCAGCCAGTGCTTCAACCGCATCGGCCAGAATCGACTCTCGGCGATAGCCACCGCTCTTCAGCTCACCCGGCCCCAGGGTCAGATGTGGACCCAGATCCAGAGCACGGGCCACTTCGGCCAACGATGACTCGCGTACCAACTGCGATCTCAGCCGGGTCAACACGCCTTCATCGGCATTCGGGTAACGCTGCATCAGCGCTTCCGACACCACGGCGCCGATCAGGGCATCACCAAAGAACTCCAAACGCTCATTGTTGCGCCGCCCTGCGCTGCGGTGCCGCAGGGCCTGCTCCAGGACTTCCGGGCGTTGGAACCGATAGCCCAGGGCAATTCGAGACATGCTCGGTGTTAAGCGATCAACCGCTGAGGTCGACGGTGTACTCAAACTTGCCCACGATATCGAGGTTGTACATCAACGGCGTACGCACTTCGTACTTGACGCTCATCTTGGCGCCTTTCTTGGTGTCGATGGTGATGTGATCCGGCTTGACGCTACTTACGTAGGAGATACTAAAGTGGCGGTACAGCTTGTCCAGCACCTGGCCCTTCGGAGCGGTGGCCATTTTCGGCTCCTTGGCCACCGCGTCCATGCCGTCCTTGACGCTGGAGAACTCCGAATACATGGGGAAGATCTTCATGCCACAGTAGGCAAAGAACCCTAGCACCGCCAAGACGATGACCATGCTGAGGAGAGTGATTCCTTGCTGCGAGCGCTTGAGCTTCATAGTGGTCCCCTATGGGTTTTGGGAGCGGTCAGATGGACCTCAGTGTATGACGGTTCCAACCCGGGTGAAATCCATCCGCATCTCATCCAGGTCCAGGTTCATCCAGATCAACGAGGCCTTGCCGACCAGATTGCGGTCCGGAACAAAGCCCCAGAAGCGGCTGTCTTCGCTGTTGTCGCGGTTATCACCCATCACGAAGTAGTGCCCTTCCGGCACCACCCATTCGTTTTCGCCGCGCGAATCGAATCTCAAGGGGTCGACCAGCAGCAGGTGTTCGGTGGCATCCAGTTGTTCGGAGTAGATTTCGTGCCCAGTGCTTCCCCGCCCGCTGCCGACGCCGACGTAGCGGCCCTGCTCGGCGACTTGCACCGGCTTACCGTTGACGAAGATTCGCTTGCCACGGTAAGCGATCGAGTCACCCGGCAGACCGACGATGCGCTTGATGTAGTCCTGTGCCGGCACCGGCCGCCAGGCATGACCGCAGGGCGAACCGCTGCGCTCCTTCTGCTCCGGACAGGTATAGCCCGGGTAGCGGAACACCACCACATCGCCACGCTCGGGTGAACCGAGGTCAAGGAATTCGTAGTCCAGCACCGGCAGCTTGAGGCCATAGCTGAACTTGTTGACCGCAATGAAATCACCGATCAGCAGGGTCGGCATCATCGAGCTGGAGGGAATGCGAAACGGCTCGAATAGAAACGAGCGGATCAGCAGCACGATGAAGATCACCGGAAAGAACGAGCGGGCATACTCGACGATCACCGGCTCGGCGACTTCGGCGCCGGCCGCGATTTCGGCGCGCCGCTTGGCGAAGAACATGGCGTCCGCCAGCCAGATCAGGCCGGTAAGAGCGGCCAAGGCCGTCAGCAGGGTGGCGAAATCCAATCGCATTTGGGGTTCCTTGGCGGTCGATCCAATCGGGGAGCGGCACCTGCCGCCATGAAAAAAGGTCTACTTGTCCACTTGCAGTACGGCCAAGAACGCCTCCTGTGGGATCTCCACCGAGCCCACCTGCTTCATGCGCTTCTTGCCCTCTTTCTGTTTTTCCAACAACTTGCGCTTGCGACTGACGTCACCGCCATAGCATTTGGCCAGCACGTTCTTGCGCAAGGCCTTGACGGTTGAGCGAGAAATGATCTGCGAGCCGATGGCTGCCTGGATCGCCACGTCGAACATCTGTCGCGGAATCAGCTCGCGCATCTTGTCGCAGATGTCGCGGCCACGACGGTCGGCCTGCGAGCGATGGGTGATGATCGACAATGCATCGACTCGATCACCATTGATCAGGGTATCCACCCGTACGAACGGGCCGGGTTGAAAGCGCTCGAAGTGATAGTCGAGCGATGCATAGCCGCGACTCACCGATTTCAGCTTATCGAAGAAATCGAGCACTACTTCGGCCATGGGCAGCTCATAGCTGATCTGCACCTGGCTGCCCATGTACTGAATGCCTCGCTGCGAGCCGCGCTTTTCTTCGCACAGCTTGATCACGTTTCCGACGTAATCCGGCGGTGTCAGCACGTTGGCGATGATGATCGGCTCGCGAACTTCATCAACCTTGTTGGAAGGCGGCAGCTTGGCCGGATTGTCCAGCGAGATTACCTCACCCTCGGTGGTCACCACCTCATAGACCACGGTCGGCGCGGTGGTCACCAGGTCGAGGTCGTACTCGCGCTCCAGGCGCTCCTGCACGATCTCCATATGCAGCATGCCGAGAAACCCGCAGCGGAATCCAAAACCCATGGCTTCCGAACTCTCCGGCTCAAACCTCAGCGCAGCATCGTTCAAGCGCAGCTTTTCCAGCGCCTCGCGCAAATCCGGGTAATCCTCGGCCGCCACCGGAAACAGACCGGCGAACACGCGCGGCTTCATTTCCTGGAATCCGGGTAGCGGCTTGGACGCCGGTTGCTGGGCCGAGGTCAGGGTATCGCCCACCGGCGCGCCATGGACATCCTTGATCGAAGCGGTCATCCAGCCGACGTCGCCCGGTCCCAAGCGCTCACGACGGGTGCGCTTGGGAGTGAATACGCCGACCTGGTCAACCATGTGGACTCGACCGGTCGACATCACCAGCAGCTTGTCATCCGGCTTGATCTCACCCTGCATGACGCGCACCAGGCTGACCACGCCAAGATAGTTGTCAAACCAGGAATCGATGATCAGGGCCTGCAGGCGATCGGTGTCGCGCGGTTTCGGCGGCGGAATACGGTGCACGATGGCTTCCAGCACATCCCGCACATTGAGCCCGGTCTTGGCGCTGATCGGTATGGCGTCAGCGGCGTCGATGCCGATCACCGCTTCGATTTCCGCCTTGGCACGCTCAATGTCAGCCGTAGGCAGGTCAATCTTGTTCAGCACCGGCACCACTTCCAGGCCCTGCTCCACCGCGGTGTAGCAATTGGCCACCGATTGCGCTTCGACGCCTTGAGCGGCATCGACCACCAACAGGGCGCCTTCACAGGCGGCCAGAGAGCGGCTGACCTCGTAGCTGAAATCGACATGGCCCGGCGTGTCGATGAAGTTGAGCTGATAGGTCTTGCCATCCAGAGCGGTGTACGGCAACGACACCGACTGCGCCTTGATGGTGATGCCACGCTCGCGCTCGATCGGATTGCTATCCAGCACCTGGGCTTCCATCTCGCGATCGGCCAGGCCCCCGCAGATCTGAATGATGCGGTCAGCCAGGGTCGACTTGCCGTGATCGACGTGGGCGATGATGGAGAAGTTGCGGATAAGTTCCATGGAGCGGGAGGGGCCTAGAGACGCAAACCCGCAATTATCGCACAGGACAACACAGCAGACGCCAATCCAGACCGACCCGAAGGCGCAGCAAGGCTCCGCGGACGGCCCTGCGCGCCCGCCAAATCAGGCGGGCGCGAGTCGGAGGCTGCGATCACTCTTGGTCGGCTGCCGGCGAAATGGTGACGAACTGGGTCTGCTCACCACGGCGAACCAGCAACAGGATGGGCCGACCAGACTCGGTCGACTCCACTGCTTCCTCAAATGCTCGCGGCGAGGCCACGGCGGTGCGACCGACCATCAGAATGATGTCGCCCGGACGCAGCCCGGCCCGCAGAGCCTGCTCGCCGGTGACCTGCGCCACCACCACACCCTGCCCGGCTTCCAGCTGCAAGGCTTCGCGCTGCTCGTCGCTCAAGGCCTCGACTCGCAGCCCCAGGGCGCCGCTATCGGCGGCACTATCGCCGATGGACGCCAGCTGATCGCGCGGTAGCTCGGTGATAACGACCTGGAAATCCTGCCGCTTGCCGCCACGTACAACGGTGACCGTCGCCTTGCTGCCCGGCTTGGTGGCGCCCACCAAAGGCGGGAGGTCGGCGGCGCTGGACAGCTCCTGGCCGTTGAAAGCGACGATCACGTCGCCCAGCTCGATGCCCGCCTTCTTGGCGGCACTGTCGTCGCTGAAGCCATTCACCAGGGCGCCGCCGGTTCGCTCCAGCCCCAGGGACTTGGCCTTGTCGCGATCGACCTCCTGGATATTGACCCCCAACAGGCCACGCGACACATAGCCCTTCTCCTTCAGCTGCTCGGTGGCATTCATCGCCACCTCGATGGGAATCGCGAAGCTCACCCCCATGAAGCCGCCGGTGTTGGAAAAGATCTGCGAATTGATACCGACCACGCGACCATCGGTATCCAGCAGGGGTCCGCCGGAGTTGCCGCGATTGATCGCCACATCAGTCTGAATGAACGGAACGTATTGTTGAGAGCGGTCAAAGCTGGCCCGCCCCACCGCACTGACAATACCGGCAGTGACGGAATGATCAAAACCGAACGGCGAACCGATCGCCACCACCCATTGGCCGGGCTTGAGTTTCTTCGAGCTACCGATCTGGACGGCCGGGAAGTTTCTACCCTCCAGCTTCAGCAAGGCCACGTCACTGGCAGCGTCGCTGCCCACCAAGGTCGCCTTGAGCTCACGCCGATCAGCCATGCGCACGTAGATCTCGCTCGCCCCATCGATCACGTGATGATTGGTCAGCACATAGCCGTCGGCGCTGATCACAAAGCCGGTGCCCATCGATACACGCTCGCGCGGAACCGCCGGTGCGGCTGGCGCACCCGGCTGACCAAAGAAACGACGGAAGATTTCCGGCACCTCTTCGTCCGGCAGGCCCTGGCGCGATCTGGCGCTGCCGGTTTGAGTGGCAGAAATATTGACCACGGCCGGCGAATTCGCTTCAACCAGCGCAGTGAAGTCGGGCAAGCTCGCCATTGCACTGCCTGAACAGAACACGAGCAGGACAATCAACACATTGAGTTTCGACAATCGGCTCAACACAGCATCGGTCTCCTCAACGGAAATCTGGATAGAGAATGCTCACTCGGCACCAATGCGCACACGCAGACCACGACGCATGGCACGACCGCAATGCCGCTTGGAAACCTGCATGGCGAGCAGAGTTCCCACGGCAGCGGAAGCGAATACCGCTTCGTTCAGCCATGTATGGGCACGACCAAGCAACACAAGTGCCATGATCGCCCCGACCACCAGTCCCAGACAGGGCATGCCATAGGCCCACCAGGCTTCATGCCGCAGTGCCCTCTCATCGAGTACCAAGGTGACGGTCTGCTCAGGCCGAAGTGGGCCGCTCACCAACTGGCGCGGCACCTCCACCAACTCGCCTGAAGCAGAATCTTCGACACGGATCAGCCGGGTCAGATCGCAACGTCCGGCGCAGCCGGTGCATTGGCTGCAGCGCCCCTGCAGCCTGAGCCACAGCACATCAGGCTCTGACTTGAAGACGATGGCTTCACGCTCAACCGGCACGGTCGAGCACGACTTCCTGAGCAAACCGCTCCACTGTCGCGGGAGGAACTTCACCCACGACGACAACCTGACGACCAGCCGCAATGCGCCCGAACACACTGAGCAGACCGCGTCGTTGCAGACCGGATAGTGGCGCGCGATCTGCGCGAACCTGCTCGACAAACACCGAGACCCGTGCCAGACCGTCGCAATACACCCAATGCTCGCCGCCCGGCTGTGACTGCGCTGAGACCAAGGCAAAACCCGCCGGCACGCTGTGAAGTCGGGCTCGATCAGGCGCTTCGATATCGGCCTGAACAAGCGGCTTCACTGCAACACTGGCCGATGCCGGTTCACGAACGTTGAACTGCGCGAACATCCACTGCTCAACCAATTGCCCATCGGCACCGTAGACGGCAGAACGAAGCGGAATACCACTGTCGCGATCGATCCACAATCGACGGCTGTAGCGCATGGCGTCACGGGCCAGCAAGTCGACCACCTGAACCGTACGGCCGGCAACCCGATCCTCAGGCAACGTTCGAGTCTGGTAAGCCGTCCGCAGTGACGCGCCGGCCTCGCCGACCCGCAGCCCGGTGCGGGCAAACAGCAATCCATCAGGCAGCGGCACGCCCTCGGCTGGCGCCGGGCCCACCACACCTACTGGCAACGCGGGCCCAGTCAAGCGCTGCAGCTGCGCACCCTGTTCGTCGTGACGCACGCTGAGTGCATCAAGTTGCCCGTCACGCTGATAGACCACCACCCCGTCAAAGGCGACCTTCTCGACCGCTGCCTGTATGCCCTCGACCCACTCTACAGCCGACTGCGCCCAGGCCGGACTCAGCCAGCACAGCGCAATCAATAGCCAGAACCGGCTTCGCCACGTCTGCATCGAGCGAGTCACTGACTACGGGTATCCACTACCACCTGTTGCGCTGCCGGTCGATACGGGCTGACCAGAGGCAGGTACGGCGCAAAGGTGGCATCCGAAGGCTGTGCCAGCACAGCGTTGTGCCGCAGCACCCAGCCCTCCACCAATGGATCGACCCGCACCGAAGGCGGCATGGCAATCGACTCAACCGCTGACACTGATTGTGTTACCGGTGACAGCTGCGGACGCAGGTCGCTCTCGGTCAACACGGAAGGGGCTACTTGCGAGCCCACCTGCCCGGCCATTGCACCCGGCTGTTGCGGGGCGTCAAGCGGCACTACCATCAAGGCCATCAGCGCCACTGACGCCGCGATCGCACCGCCAGCCGCCCAGCGCAGCAAGGTCGGACCAAGTTGACGCTTCGGCGTCGCATCGTTGGCGATGGCAGCAGCAACTGCAGCAGCGAGGTCACTGCCGGGTAACGCCGAGCGACGTCGATTCATGACATCGCCGATCAGATGCCAACGCGACCACTCGGATCGCAGCTCCTGGTCATTCGACAGACGACTGCACAGAAAGCGGGCGGCATCGCGTTCCAGCTCGCCGTCCTTCAGTGCAGACAATTGAATTCTGATCTCTTCGTTCATGGACGTACCCGTTCTTTGTCCAACAAGGGTCGGAGCTTCTGGTCGATCGCATCGCGAGCACGAAAGATGCGTGAGCGCACGGTGCCAATCGGACAGGCCATGGTTTCAGCGATTTCCTCGTAGCTCAGACCGTCGACCTCACGCAAGGTAATCGCCATGCGCAACTCGTCCGGCAGTGCTTCGACAACGTCAGCCACGGTTTGTTCAATTTCTCTGCGAAGAAGTTCGCGTTCCGGCGTATCGGTATCCCGCAGTCGGGTACCGGCGTCATATTGCACCGCGTCCACCGCATCGACATCGTCGGTGGGTGGGCGCCGACCCTGTGATACCAGCCAGTTCTTTGCTGTGTTGACGGCAATCTTGTACAGCCAGGTGTAGAACTGAGCGTCGCCGCGAAAATTACCCAGCGCCCGATAGGCGCGAATAAAGGTGTCTTGGGCCACGTCCTGGGCCTCGGCCCAATCGTGCACGTAGCGCGAAATCACGCTGATAATGCGGTGCTGATACCGCGTTACCAACAGATCGAACGCTCGCTTGTCCCCTTGCTGGACCCTGAGCACCAGGGCCTGATCAAGCTCGTTATCGCCCATCCGGGCCCGTGCTCCCTGTTTGGTGAAGGCCGTTCCTGGCCGAATCGGATCGACCTGAACGAATAGGAAAAGTTCCGGCCGGGTCATAATCGAACGTTGACCCTGGCCCGCAGCGCCCCCGATCATACGACCCATACTGGGCCGTAGGTCCGCCCCACTCTGGAGATGCTCATGTTCGAAGGACTTCGATTCCGTCACTGGACCCACGAATTGCGCGACGACCGGATCCTGATCCTTACCCTGGACCGGGCCGAGAGCGGGGTCAATTCGCTGGCCCAGGATGTGCTGGGCGAGCTGGAGCAGATCATCGAACGCATCGCCATCGAAAAGCCCAAGGGCGTGGTGATTCGCTCTGGCAAGAACGCGGGCTTTATCGCTGGCGCCGATATCAAGGAGTTCGTCGAATACGACGCCCGCGGCGTAGTGCTGGATGCGATCCAGAACGGCCAGCAGGTGTTTCAGAAGCTGGCCGAGCTGCCGGTGAATACGGTGGCCGCCATCCATGGCCACTGCATGGGCGGTGGCACCGAACTGGCCCTGGCCTGCAAGGCTCGCGTGGCCAGCTCGGACGACAGCACCCGCATCGGCCTGCCGGAAGTGAAGCTGGGCATCTACCCCGGCTGGGGTGGCAGCGTGCGTCTGCCGGCCCTGATCGGCGCCCCGGCGGCGATGGACATGATGTTGACCGGCCGCTCGCTGTCGGCCAGCGCCGCCAAGGGCATGGGGGTGGTCGACAAGGTCGCCGAGCCGGCCCTGCTGCTCGATTCCGCCATCGAACTGGCCAAACGCGGGGTGCAGCGGCCGATCAAGCAGCGCGCCACTGCCTGGGCAACCAACCTATGGCCGGTGCGCCTGGCCCTGGCGCCGATGCTGGCCAAGCAGGTCGCCCGCAAGGCGCGCAAGGAGCACTACCCCGCCCCCTACGCCCTGATCAACACCTGGAAATCCAGCGGCGGGCCGATCCAGAAACGACTGCGGGCCGAAGCCAAGAGCGTGGCCAAACTGGCGCAAACGCCGACCGCTCGCAATCTGATCCGGGTGTTCTTCTTGCAGGACCGCTTGAAGAACCTCGGCGGCAAGGACCACGGCATCAAGCACGTCCACGTGGTTGGCGCTGGCGTAATGGGCGGCGATATCGCCGCCTGGTGCGCGCTGCGCGGTTTCGATGTGACCTTGCAAGACCGCGAGATGAAATACATCACACCGGCTTTGGAGCGCGCCAACGGCCTGTTCAGCAAGAAGCTGAAAAAGGCCGACAAGCAGGCCGCCGCCAAAAAGCGCCTGAATGCCGATGTCGAGGGCAAGGGCGCGGCCAAGGCCGATCTGGTGATCGAGGCGATCTTCGAGAACCTCGATGCCAAGAAGGCGCTGTACGCCAAGGTCGAACCCGAGTTGCCAGAAAACGGCATCCTCACCACCAACACTTCCAGCATCCCGCTGGACGACCTGCGTGCAGAATTGAAGCAACCCGGCCATTTCGCCGGCCTGCACTATTTTAATCCGGTGGCGATGATGCCCCTGGTCGAGATCATCCGCCACGACAAGATGGATGCCGAAGCCGAGCGCCGACTGGCCGCGTTCTGCCGCGCCATCGACAAGCTACCGGTGCCGGTAGCCGGCACGCCCGGCTTCCTGGTCAATCGCATCCTCATGCCCTACCTGCTGGAAGCCATGACCGCCTATGCCGAAGGCATTCCAGGCCCGGCGATCGACAAGGCTGCCCTGGCCTTCGGCATGCCGATGGGGCCGATCGAACTCGCCGACACGGTGGGCCTGGACGTCGCCGCCTCGGTCGGCAAGATCCTGGCCGACTTCCTCGGCCTGCCGATTCCGCAGGGCCTGGAAGGCAAGCTGGAAAGTGGCAAGCGCGGCCGCAAGGACGGCGAAGGTTTCTACGTCTGGGAAGAAGGCAAGGCGAAGAAGCCCGAACTGCCTGAGGGCTATACCGCACCGGAAGACCTGCAGGACCGCTTGGTGCTGGCCATGCTCAATGAGGCAGTGGCCTGTCTGCACGAAGGCGTGGTGGCCGATGCCGACCTGCTCGACGCTGGCGTCATCTTCGGAACCGGCTTCGCCCCGTTTCGTGGCGGCCCGATCCAGCACATCAAGACGGTTGGCGCCGACAAGCTCAAGGCGCGTCTGGAGCAACTGGCGAAACGCCATGGCCCACGCTTTGCGCCCAGGCCGGGTTGGGATGCCTTGGCGGAGGCGAACTGAACTTCGCGGTCCGCGACTGGCGAAGCGCGGAATACCGTCCCGTCGCCAGACGGGATCCATCCTGATTCTCAAGACTCGCTGAAGATCAAACTGGACCCCGGCTTGCGCCGGGGTGACCAGCGATTGCAGTCGCCACGGGGCGGTCCGCGCTGAAGCGTGAACGCGCCCATACGGCCAGTGGGCAGAACCGTGGAGCGCCGCGCGCGGTCGCGGCGCGCCGATCGGCATTACGTCAGTTCCCATCATCCATTGCACACAATGCTGCACTGCGGCAGAGTGAGCTTTCCCCTTGCTTCGAGGCTGATATGCGCATCCCGCACTGGCGACGTTTGGTGCTGAAGATCGGCAGCAACCTGATTGCGCCGGGTGGGCAGGCTTTGTCGACCCGTCATGTGCTGGAGATCGCCCGCTTCGTGCAGCATGCGCGCACGCAGGAGCGCGAGGTGATTCTGGTTTCCTCCGGTGCGGTGGCGGCCGGTCGCGCCAGCTTGCATGGGCGCAGCGATATGCCGCCGCCCAACGTCGCCGGCAAGCAAGCCTTGGCAGCGGTCGGGCAGGCAGAGTTGATGCGCTTCTGGCAGCGCTTCTTCGATTTTCCGGTCGCCCAGCTACTGCTGACCCGCGACGATTTCGCCAATCGACGACGTTTTCTCAATGCGCGCAACACCTTGCGCTCACTGCGCGCAGTCGGCGCACTTCCCGTGATCAATGAGAACGATTCGGTGGCGGTGGATGAATTACGTGTGGGCGACAACGACACCTTGGCCGCCCACGCCGCCACCCTCACTGAGTCGGAACTGATGGTGTTGGCCACCGATATCGATGGCGTGTACGACGCCGATCCACGCAGCCATCCCAACGCGCGCAAGCTGGATGAAATCGACCAGGTGACCGAAGAATTGCTGGCCATGGCCGGCGATGCGGGAAGTTCAGTGGGAACCGGCGGCATGCGTTCAAAACTGATCGCCGCCAGGCGCGCCGCCGAGGCCGGTATTGGCACCTTGATCATCGATGGCCGCGATCACCGCACCCTGGAAGCGCTGCTCGACAACGAATGCCGTGGCAGCTGGATTCATCCGGCGCAGCAACGCCGTGCGGCACGCAAGCATTGGATGCTGCATTCGCTGCCCACCTCGGGCCAGATCGAGATCGACGCTGGCGCCGCCGAGGCGCTGAAGGGTCGCGGGGCCTCATTGCTGGCCAGCGGCGTGATTGGCATCCAGGGCCAATTCGAAGTCGGCGATGCGGTGGAGATTCAGCATCAGGGCAAGGCCTTGGCCAAGGGCATTGTTCAGTACCGGCATGCCGAACTGGCACGCATCCGCGGACGGCATAGCCGGGATATCGCTGAGATTCTCGGCGACTGCCCCAGCGAATCGGTGATCCACCGCGATGATCTGGTGTTGATGTGACGGAGATGAACCACTGTGAGTGAACTGCGTCAACAAATCGAACGCGCCCGCGCCGGGCTGCCGGCCTTGCTGGAACTCGATGCGGGAGCACGCAGCACCCTGATCAGTCGCATGGGCGAGTCCCTAGTGCGCGATCAGGCCGAGATATTGCGTGCCAATCAAGCCGACCTTCAGCGCGCCGAAGCGGCAGGACTGAGCGCCGCCATGGTCGACCGACTGCGCCTCGATGAGGATCGCCTACACGGGCTGGCGATCGCCCTGCGCCTGGTCGCTGAACTGCCCGATCCGCTGCGCGATGATGCCGAGCTGCGCATCCGTGAAGACGGCTTGCGCCTGCGTCAGGTGCGCGCGCCGCTGGGCGTGATTGCGATGATCTACGAGTCGCGTCCGAATGTAACTGCCGATGCCGCCGCGCTGTGCTTGCGCGCTGGCAATGCCTGCGTGCTGCGCGGTGGCAAGGAGGCGCGCGAGAGCAATCTGGCCATCGCGGCCAGCCTGCAGTCGGTGCTACGCGATGCCGGACTGCCGAGTGAATTGATCAGCGTGCTGGATGACCCCGACCGCAGCCTTCTTAACGAACTGTTGCGCCTGGACGATCTGATCGACCTGGTGATCCCGCGCGGAGGCGAGGCATTGATCCGTTTCGTTGCCGAACACAGCCGGATTCCGGTGATCAAGCATTACAAGGGCGTCTGCCATCTGTATGTCGATGCCGAGGCCGATCTCGATCAGGCGCTCAGCTTGCTGGTGGATGGCAAGGCACAACGTCCTGGGGTCTGCAATGCGCTCGAATGCTTGCTGGTAGATCGCGCCATCGCCGCGGATTTTCTGCCCCGCGTCGGCCAACGGATGGCGGAACTGGAAGTGAAGATCCGGGCCAGCGCAGATGCCCTGCCCTGGCTGCCGCAGGCCGAGCCTAATGACGAATGGGGCGTGGAGTATCTGGATCGGGTGCTGGCGATCAGGCTGGTCGATGGCCTCAACGCAGCACTTGATCATATCGCCCACTACGGCTCTCACCACACCGAAGTGATCTGCACCCGCAATGCTGACAAGGCAGCACGCTTCGTGCGCCAGGTCGACGCCTCAGCGGTGGCGGTGAATGCCTCGAGCCGCTTCAACGACGGCGGTGAACTTGGCCTTGGCGCCGAAATTGGCATCTCGACCACCAAACTGCATGCCTATGGGCCGATGGGGCTGGATTCCCTGACCTGCCGAAAATGGGTGATCGAGGGTCAGGGGCATATCCGCCACCGCTGATGCCAGGCAGCGATCGGGCATGGCCGCAGCACTTGTTCTTGGCAACATCGATTCACAGCGGTGCGCCCAAGGCACACCCCATAGTTAAGAATTCTGAGACCTCAAAGCACCGCAGCCAGATCCTTTTCGATGCTTTCCGGGGTATCGGTCGGCGCATAGCGGCGCACCACCTTGCCGTTCTTGTCGATCAGGAACTTGGTGAAGTTCCACTTGATCACTTCGGTGCCGAGGATGCCCTTGGCCTGTTTCTTCAGGTGTTTGAACAGGGGGTGGGCCTTGTCACCGTTGACCTCGATCTTGGAGAACATCGGAAAGCTGACGTCGTAGGACAGTGAGCAGAAGTTCTTGATTTCCTCTTCATCACCCGGCTCCTGATGGCCGAACTGATCGCAGGGAAACCCAAGTATCACCAGCCCTTTCGACTCGTAATCGCGATGCAGTTTCTCCAAGCCCTTGTATTGCGGGGTGAAGCCACATTTGGAGGCTGTGTTCACCACCAGCATCGCCTTGCCTTTGTAGTCGGCCAACGAAGTCTCTTTGCCGTCTATGTCCTTGGCTTTGAAGTCGTATACGGTGGTCATTGGGCCTCCGGAGCGAAAGGAATGGCTCATTATGCGGCTCCAGCAGGCGCAGGGCTACGCCAAATCGATTGATGGCAAATCGTGACAAATAACACGGCGTGTACATCGAATCATGGCATGATGCAGCGCAACACGATCGAGCAGGACCCTGCCGATGCTTTACAAGTTTCACGAAATGTCGCGCGCCTGGATGAGTCCCTGGGTACACGGGGCCGACGCCATGGCCCGCGTGCTGGGATCAAAAGGCAGCTGGCTGGCGCAATTGCCGGGCGCCGACCGAATGGCTGCTGCCTACGAGTTGTTCTACCGCATCGGCAAAGACTACGAGAAACCCGAATTTGGTATCCGCAGCGTGCTGGCCCACGGCCACGAGCTGCCGGTCGTGGAGCTGGAAGCGGCGAAGAAGCCGTTCTGCCGTTTGCTGCGCTTCAAGCGCTACAGCGACGATGAGCGAGTGATTCGTGATCTGCGCGACGACCCCAAAGTATTGATCGTTGCGCCGCTGTCCGGTCACCACGCGACCCTGCTGCGCGATACCGCACGCACCATGCTGGCCGACCACAAGGTCTGGATCACCGACTGGATCGACGCCCGCATGGTGCCGGTGGCTGAGGGTGCTTTCCACCTCGACGACTACATCGCCTATATTCAGGACTTCATTCGCCAGATCGGTGCCGAGGATCTGCATATCGTCTCGGTCTGCCAGCCCACTGTACCGGTGCTGGCCGCTGTTTCTCTGCTGGCGGCTCGCGGCGAGAAGACGCCACTCAGCGTCACCCTGATGGGCGGTCCGATCGATAGCCGACAAAGTCCGACCGCAGTGAATAATCTCGCCACCACCAAGCCGCTCAGCTGGTTTCAGCGCAATGTCATCCACCCGGTGCCAAATAACTATCCGGGCGCCGGACGCCTGGTGTATCCGGGTTTTCTGCAGCACACCGGCTTTGTGGCAATGAATCCCGGACGCCACGCGCGTTCACACTGGGATTTCTATATCGACCTCACCCGCGGCGATCTAGAAGACGCCGAAGCCCATCGCCGCTTCTACGACGAATACAACGCCGTGCTGGACATGGCTGCTGAGTATTACCTCGACACCATCCGCATCGTGTTTCAGCAGCACCTGCTGCCACGTGGACGCTGGGAAGTTGCCGGCGAAAGGGTTCAGCCGGAGGCGATTCAGCACACCGCCCTGCTCACCATCGAGGGTGAGTTGGACGATATTTCCGGCCTGGGCCAAACCCGCGCGGCGCATGATCTGTGCCGCGGCATTGCCCCCCAGCGCAAGCAGCACATCACGGTGGACGGCGCAGGCCACTATGGCATCTTCAGCGGTCGCCGCTGGCGCGATGTGGTATACCCGCAGGTGGCTGAATTTATTCGCCGCGCCGCGCACAATCCGCACTGAAGACGTGCCGAGCACGTCGCGGATCCAGGGCCAATGAGGCAAGCTCGATTGAGTCGCAAAACCGACTCAGGCAAATGTTATGACCGCGCCTACTTCGACCGCTGGTATCGAGGCGCCGAGGCCCGTGAGCGGCGCCTGATCACCGAACGCAAGGCCGCCCTGGCGGTGTCGATGGCCGAGTTCCTGCTCGGCCAACCGGTGCGACGGGTGTTGGATGTGTGCTGCGGAGAAGCGGGCTGGCGAGCGCCGCTGCTGAAGCTGCGCCCGACGCTGCAGTATCAAGGGCTGGACAGCAGCGAGTACGCCGTGCGCCGCTTCGGACGCTCACGCGACATCGGTCTGGCCCGATTCGCGCAGTTGGCCGAACTCCGCTTCTCGCACAGCGTTGACCTGCTGATCTGCAGCGATGCCCTGCACTACATCGCGACTGCGGAATTGAAGCGCGGATTGTCCGGTTTCGCTGAGCTCTGTCATGGTCTGGTATTCGCCGACATGTTCTGCGCCGGCGACGGCGCGGAAGGCGATGATATCGGCTTCATCGCCCGGCGCCCGGCGCAGTATCGACGCTGGTTCGCTGACGCCGGCCTTCGCCAGATTGGCCCACATTGCTACGCCACGCCGGCCCTGCTGCCCAGGCTGGATGGCTTGGAAGCCCCGCCGGAATGACTGCCGATGCCCGCGGCGGACTGCCCTTTGCCGAGCTTACCCACGCTGAGGTGCTCGATCGTCTGGCGGAACTTGATGTTCATGGCGATGGCGGCCTGCTGGCGCTGAACAGCTATGAAAACCGCGTGTTTCGTCTGCGCTCGCTATCGCCAAACCGCGCACTGGTGGCCAAGTTCTACCGCCCCGCCCGCTGGAGTGACGAAGCGATCCTCGAGGAACATGCGTTCAGCGCCGAACTTGCAGCGGCCGAGGTGCCGGTAGTCGGGCCACTGTCGATCGCCGGCCGCTCCCTGCACCACCTTGGACCTTACCGGGTGGCCGTGTTTCCCTCCGTCGGCGGTCGCGCCCCCGATCTGGAGCGCCGCGAAGTGCTGATCAGCATCGGGCGCCAATTGGCCAGACTGCACAATGTCGGCGCTCAGCAGACCTTCCGGCATCGGCCACACCTGGATATTGAAGCCTACGGTGATCAACCGCTGGATGCGCTGCTGGACTCTGAACTGATACCGGAGTCGCTGAAGGATTCGTTGGCCGACATCGGCGATCGATTGCTCGATCAGGTCGAAACGCGATGGCAATGGGCCGACCCGGCTCTGATTCGCCTGCATGGTGATTGCCACGCCGGCAACGTGCTGGCGATCGACGAGGTGATCCACCTGCTGGACCTGGATGACTGCCTGACAGGTCCCGCGGTACAGGATCTGTGGATGCTGGTCGCCGGCGAGCATTCGACCGACGCCCAGCCGTGGCAATGGCTGCTGCGCGGCTATCGCGAGTTCCGTGAGTTCGATGAGCGCGAACTGCTGCTGACTGAAGCCTTGCGGGCGCAACGCCTGTTGCACTTTCATGCCTGGGTCTGCCAACGCTGGATCGACCCAGCCTTCCCGCTGGCCTTTCCGTGGTTCGCCGAGCGACCGCATTGGGAGCGCTTTCTGCAACAGCTACGCGAGCAGCTCGCCCTGCTGCAAGAGCCCATGCACCCGTTCTCGAATCAACGCATCTGAGCACAAGCGCGCCTCTCGATGGGCAACTGCCGAGCCGACGAAGCCCAGCCCGCCGGCGGCTGAGCTGCGGCCAAGATTGCCAAGGCCTTATCTCGCCGGAGCCATCGCTGTACGGCGCGCCTCATTGCTGGGCTTGGTCGGCACAGGCCCTCCCTACGCTAACCCGGATATTTCATGAGGTCGCGCCGAAAGATCCGGCAATTCCAAGCGGGGCGAGAGTTTCGACCGATGGTGTTGAGATAACAGAGTGTTCGCGATCTTTCGGCGCTGGCACGGCCCTCACCGGTCCTTTGCGCCGATTGCCGCGTTGCTTCTCGCCCAAGTGGGCCCACCACTTGGGCTCGTCGCGCCTTGCACTCGACGCAAAGTCCTCGGTGATCATCCGCGCCCCCTCATGAAATATCCGGGCTAACGCTGCGCTTCGTCGCATAATCTCTCGTTCCTGCCCCCGAGGGACGATGATGATTTCGACCAGTCTGGCCTTGCTTCTCGCCGTGCAAGCTGCCGCCTACCCAGGAACCTCGCTTCGCGAGACCCCTGGGCAGGAGAAGACCGGCTCCCTAACCCCACCCCAGCCCTCCCCGAACATCGGGGAGGGAGTTCCGGGGCACCAGCGGGCGCGCGAAGATCAGTGCGCATCGGTCTCTCCCGAGGCCAAACCCGAGCCGCCCCTGACCACGGCCGCAGTTCTCGAATCCGCGCCCGATGCCGACTGGCACACCATCGCGGACGATCGCCTTCTGGTGATGGACGTCAACGGCGGCCGGGTACTGATCGAACTCGCCGAGGCTTTCGCGCCGCAGCACGTGAAGAACATTCAGCAGCTGGCCAGGCAGCACTACTGGGACGGGCTGGCCATCGTTCGAGCACAGGAAAACTATGTCGTGCAATGGGGCGACCCGGAAGAGGATGAAGCAAAGCGTCGCTCGCTGGGTGAGGCCAAGACCAAACTACCGGCTGAGTTCGATCGAGAACGCCAGGCACTCCCGTGGCAGGCCATTCCCGACCCCGACGCCTATGCAGCCGAGACTGGTTTCAGCCTCGGCTTTCCGGTGGGACGTGACAGTCAACGGGCCTGGTTGCTGCATTGCTACGGCATGGTAGGCGCCGGCCGCGGGAATGAAGCCGATAGCAGCAAAGGATCGGAACTCTATGTGGTGAGCGGACACAGCCCACGGCACCTGGACCGCAACATCACCCTGGTCGGCCGGGTTATCGAGGGCATGTCGGTGTTGACCACCCTATCCCGCGGCACCGGTCCGCTGGGCTTCTACGAGAAACCCGAGCAGCGGGTGAGTATCGAGCGCATTCGTCTGGCCAGCGAGATCGACACCGCCGATCGACCACGCCGACAGCGCCTCAGCACCGAATCTGCCTCGTTCGCCAAGCTTATCGAGGCCCGACGCTTCCGCCACGAAGACTGGTTCGTCAACAAGGTGGGCCGCATCGAAGTCTGCAACGTGCCTCTGCCGGTTCGGCGCAGCCCGGAGTCGGGCGACTGAGTTTGCCCGCGGTAAGCGGCTGCGGCAGACTGGAGCGCGTGAGGAACGAACCATGAGCGAATACACCAACCTTCTTCTGCTGATCGTCGCACTGCTGTTGGCCCTGTGTATTGGCTTTGGCGTCGGACTGTGGCAACAACGGCGCCGCCACAGCGCGCTGATCGCCCTGCTCGACGGCGCCGACAACCTGGAGAGCGTTCTGCACGAAGCGCGTACGCGAATGGCCAAGATGCGCGATGTCGTAGGCCGGGTGGCACCGGATATCGGTGCGGTGGCGCAGGCCTCTCTGGAGGCCGATGGACCGGTGCAGCAGGGTCTGCGCAATCTTCTTGAACATCGACTTTGGATTGCCAAGCATGCTCCCACCGCCAGCTATCCACAGTTGCGCCAGGCGGTCACTGCCCTGCGCCGCTCGCATGAGCAGATTGCCGCTGGTCTTCGCAAGCTGGAAAGCGCCGGCGCCGAACTGGCCGAAGCGGCACGTGCGGTGGAAGAGCAGGAAGCACGCGAGCCGGCAGCCCTGCGTCGAACGGCAGCCGGCGACAACGATTGAGCGTGACTCCTGAGCGGATGCAGCTAATTCTGGCCTCGACTTCGCGCTATCGTCGGGAGCTGCTGGAGCGGCTGCGCCTGCCATTTTCATGCATACCGCCGGAGGTGGATGAAGCGCGCCTGCCCGGCGAGTCGATTTCGGCGATGACGCTGCGTCTGGCCCAAGCCAAGGCCGAGGCGGTCGCCGACATGCAGCCGCAGTCCTGGGTAATCGGCTCCGATCAGTCCGCCAGCCTTGACGATCAGGCGCTCGGCAAACCGGGCACGATGGAACGCGCAGTTGAGCAGCTTCTGGGCTGCTCCGGGCGAGAGGTTCACTTCTTTACCGCTCTGGTCGTGGCTCGCCACGGTGAGTCAGGATTCACCCATCTCGACACCACCGTGGTGCGCTTTCGACAGCTCTCGCGTACCGAGGTGGAACGCTATGTTCAGGCCGAACAACCGCTCGACTGCGCTGGCAGCTTCAAGTGCGAGGGGCTTGGCATCAGCCTGTTCGAAGCCATCGACACTCAGGACCCGACGGCCCTGACTGGACTGCCTCTTATCGCGCTGTCGCGCCTGCTACGTACGGCGGGGTTTCAGCTACCGTAGCAGGCCGCTGAAATGAGTCTATTTCGTGAGGTCGCGCCGAAAGACACCGCGAGCCCAGGCACAGCAACGTTCTCGGGCAGTTCTCACTGGATGACAACGTGTTCGCGGTCTTTCGTCGCTGGCACGGCCCTCGGTCGGCCGCTGCGCGGCAACGGCTGCTACGCAGCCTGCGCCTTCCTCGCTCCCAGAGCAGGGCCATCCATGGCCCTTCCCGCGTGCGCTACGCTCGGTCGGCCGCTGCGCGGCAACGCGGGGCATTCGCCCCGAGGTCCTTGGCACCAGTCCCGCGTAGCTGCGACAGAAGCCGAACAACAACGCGGCAATCGCGTCCCGATCTCGTCCAAGTGGGCCTTGCACTCGGCGCGAAGTCCTCGGCGATCATCCACGCCCCCTCATGAAATAGCCGGGCTAAGCAGCCTGCTAGCCCGGCAAGTCTGGTCGATTATTCGCGCTTGATGCGCACTGGCCATTCGGCCACTACGATCCATCCAAGAGCTGGATCTCGAGCCTGCAACTGCACCCAGTGTGCCCCGGCGGGAAGTCCGGCCAATGACACTTCGAAGCCGAGGTGCGGATGATTCGGGTCGTCGAGCCCAGGCAGGATCTCGCTGAGGCTGGGAAGCGGCTGGCCGTATTGCAGTGGCAATTCTTGTTCACCTGCCTGGGCTCGCAGTGCTTCAATGCCCCGCCAATCGCGAATCGCCCAGCCTATCAACGACGCCGTGGCTCCGAGCTTGGCGTTCCACTGCGGCAGACCGACATAGGCCAGCGGCGGCGGCAGGCAGTTGTGCTCGGAGGCCGCTTCGGCCTCGACCTGCCACAGCAGGTAGCGCTTGCTGCCATGATCGACCCAGCGATCGCCGACCTGACGAGCAGCAGGGAACTCCTGACACAGACGCCGATAGTGCTCCGGCCGCTGGCGCAGGCGAGTGGCACTGAGCTCGCTGACCAGCAACAGATCATGTCCGACTCGCTCCGCTGCCAGCGTCAGCTGGTCACGCTTGAGCGCAGCAAGAACGGTTCGCCGTCCATGTTTGGCGTTAAGAGGATGATCCAGACTGAATACCCTGCGATCGGGCAGCGCGAACTGCAGTTGCGCGGCCAACATGAACTGATCGGCCACAATCAAGGTATCCGGCGGCATGCCCTGCAAATGCTGGCCGACTTCCTGCACGATGCCTTCTGCGCCGGAGAAATTGCTGGGATACAGCTGCCAGCGCACCAGATGTTCCGGCGCTCGGGCAACCCACTGCAGATACGACACTGCCAGCAGCAGAAAGAGTCCAGCCAAGCACAAGGCCGGCGCCCGCCAGCGTCGCCAGACGGTGACTGACTCAGACCAACGCGTGGCCAGCGGCACGATCAAGGCCAGATAGCCAGGCAGCGGCCAATGCATGCGGCTACGTTCAGCGTCGGCAAACGCGCCCAGCAGCCAGTAAACGAGCAGCAGCAACAGCCCAAGCGCGGCGTACATGCGCACGGCCGTCAGTTGCGATCGCAAACCCAGCAGGCCAGCCAGAACCAGCACCACATAGAGAATCGGCGAGGTAATCAGCGCCTGGGCCAGCGGATCGAGCAGATGCTCGATCTGAAACGACCAAGGATGGCGCTCACTGAACTGAAAGCTAAGTCCAGCGGCCTGACTTTGCCATTGCTGCCAGAGCAGAGGCGCTAGCCCGATGACACTGGCGAGCACTGCCGAGAACAGCAACCGCGGCCGCGTCAGTAGCGCGCGACCATCACGACTTACAAGCAACCACAACGCGGCGGCAAGCAACGGCACCAGAAAGCGGTAGTGACTCAGAAACCCCAGCGCCAATCCAGCCGCCAGCCACAGCTCGGCAGCAGCGGCCTGACGCAGAGCGCGCTGCAACCCATACAGGCACAGCAACAGAGCCAGATTGAGCGGCACATCGGGCAGCGCCAGCAGGCCATTGGCAGCAAACAGCGGCAACAGGGCACCGAGCCAGCCAGCCCAGACGGCCGCTTGCTTCCCAGCCACCTCGCGGGCGCTGGCGACCAACACGCCCCAGGACACCAGGGCCAGCAGCAGGAAGGGCAGACGCACGGCCCAGGTGTGGTGACCAAGCAGAGCCGTGGAACCCGCGATCAACCAGGCGGTCGCTGCCGGCACGTCATCGTAGGCCGGCGCCAGCTGGGTCGACTCCCACCAATAGAACGCCTCGTCACCGAACAATGGCAAGTCGACCGCCAACCAGAACTTCAGCAGGCTGATTGCAGTCAGTGTCAGCAACGGCCAACGCCAGGAGATCTCTGCCGGGTCGGCTTTCGTGGGAAGCTCACCCACAGCTGGGTACACTCGCTGCTGGGCTCATTCGGACGCACTCATGCAAAAAGAACAGGCGACGATGCTAACCGACACACGCCGCGATTCCCTCAGTCGCGCCATCGAACAGGTCAATGGTCTGGTCCTGGGCAAGTCACGCGAGATCGAGCTCGCCTTTGCCTGCTTGATGGCCGGTGGTCATTTGCTGATCGAAGATCTGCCGGGACTTGGCAAGACGACGCTGGCGCGATCGATGGCCGCCTCACTGGGGCTGGGCTTTCAGCGCATGCAGTTCACTGCTGATCTGCTGCCCTCCGACATCCTCGGCGTGTCGATCTACGAACAGGATTCGCGCAGCTTTCGTTTCCATCCAGGCCCGGTGTTCACCCAGTTGCTGCTGGCCGACGAGATCAACCGCGCCCCGCCGCGCACGCAGAGTGCCTTGCTGGAGGCGATGGCCGAACATCAAGTCACCATCGACGGCACTTGCCATACCCTGCCCTCGCCTTTCTTCGTCATTGCCACGCAGAATCCGGTCGATCTCGCCGGCACCTTCCCGTTGCCTGACTCGCAGCTCGATCGCTTCCTGATGCGAATCACCCTGGGCTATCCCGGAGCCGAGGCGGAGCGCGCCATGCTGAGCGGCAGCAGTCGACAGGAATTGATTGCCCGCACCATGCCGGCACTGGGCGCCGACGACGTGCTGGCCTTGCGCCGAGCGGTGAACGAAGTGCACGCCAGCGAGTTGCTGATCGGACATGTGCAGGCGCTGTTGTCGGAAAGCCGTCGCCATGCCGGCGTTCGGGTTGGCCTATCGCCGCGTGCCGGTCTGGCACTGTTGCAGGTGGCGCGGGCCCTGGGTCTGCTGCGCGGCCAAGCAGAGGTGACGCCAGCCTTGATCGAGGCGGTATTCGTCGAGGTCGCCGCCCACCGACTGGTGGTTGATCCCGACGGTCCAACGCCCGACATTGTGGCCCGGCGCATTCTGGAATCCGTGGCGGTGCCGTGAGCATTGCCCGGCGCTGGCAGGCACTGAGCGAGCGGCTGGTTCAGTGGGCCGAGCAACGCTTGCCAGCGCTGACTCGCTGGCGTCGCGAAGAGAGCTTGCCGATCACCATTGATCGTCATCGCATCTATGTGTTGCCCACCGCGTTTGGCCTTGCCTGCATGACCTTGATGGCAGTGCTGGTGATGGGCGCGCTCAACTACGACAACAACCCAGCCCTCTTGCTGGGCTTCGTACTGACCTCAGCGGGTCATTCAGCCCTGCTACTGGGCTTCCTGGCTCTGCGCGATGTGCGCCTGCTGGCAGTGGACGCAGTTCCGGTCCATGCCGGCGAACCTCTGCTGCTGCGCTTTCAGTTCGAAGCCGGCAGTGCGCGTCGGCGACTCGGTTTGCGCGTCGACCGCGGTGAACAGGTCTGCTTCTTCAGCATGCTCGACCAGGGCCGCAGCGAGGCATTGCTGCGCGTGCCGACCCAGCGTCGTGGCTGGATTCGCGTGGGTCGAATCAAGCTATCGGTGCGACGACCGCTGGGTCTTTTTGTCGCCTGGAGCTGGCTGCATCCGAGCTACAGAGCCCTGGTCTATCCAGCCATCGAAGCGCATGGCCCACCGCTTCCGCACAGCAGTCAGGCCGGTACCGCGCAGCCCCGGCGCAGCCCGCAGGAAGAGATCCGCGGATTGCGCGATTATCGCGTCGGCGACCCGATGCGCACCGTGGCCTGGAAGCGCAGCGCGCAGACCGGACGTCTGCTGGTACGCGAATTCGAAAGCCCTACTGGACGCGACACTCTGCTCGACTGGCAGACACTGAGCGGGCTGGACGACGAAGCCAGAATTCGTCGACTCACCCGCTGGCTGATCGAGGCCGAACGGCTGGGACTGCGATCAGAGTTGCGTGTGCCGGGCGCCACCATCGGGCCGGACAGCGGCAATCTGCACTTGCATCGCTGCCTGAGCCGGCTGGCCCTGATGCCTGGGGCTGAACAATGAGATCGCTCGCCATCGATCGCGTGACTTCGATCTGGTGCGCAGCGGCAGCGACCATGGCGGTGATCCCGTTCGCCTTGCTTGCGCCACCCACCGCTCAGGCCCTGATCGCCGGCATTTTCGCTCTGGCCGTCGCCAGCGTGGCTCTGCAACGCCCTATTCCGAGGCTGCTGCGGCTGCTGCTGACCGGAATCGCCCTGGCGGCCATCGTCTGGGCCTTTGAGCTCGGCTTCGGGGTGAGAAACATCGGTCGAGACGCCGCCAGCGCGCTGCTGACCACGATGCTGGGCATGAAGCTGATGGAGTTGAATGCCCTGCGCGATGGCCGCGCCGCGGCGGTGTTCTCCGTCTTCGCCATCATGGCCGCGTTTCTTCAGGACCAGGGGCCCGCCACCCTGACGCTGGCGGTGATCGCAGCCATCGTCTGTCTGGCCGCCATGGCCCGGCTGGCCGAAGCCGAGTCGCCGCAGAGTTCGGAGTCAGCGACACCCGCCGAGAACCCGCGCCAGGTGATCTTGCGCGTTCGTTCTGCGGGCATACTGGCGGCGGTCTCGATTCCACTCGCCTTGGTAGGCTTCTTCCTGTTCCCGCGCCTGGCCCAGCCGATCTGGGGCATGCCGGCCAACTCCGCCGAGGCGCGGGCTGGCCTGTCGGAGGACATGAGCCCGGGCGACATCGCCCAGCTTTATGTCGATGAAACACCCGTCATGCGGGTGACCTTCAACGGCGAGATACCGCCGCCGAACCTGCGCTACTTTCGCGGACCGGTGTTGAGTAATTTTGATGGTCGTCGTTGGACCCGCGGTTATATCGCCAACGACAGCCCTGGGGCACTGCGCGAGCTCGATGGCTGGGTGGAATACGAAGTTGAGCAGGAGCCGACCGAGCGGTCCTACCTGTTTGCTCTCGACATGCTCGGCCGCGCCCCCACCGGTGCGCGCTTCGACTGGGGCCGGGCCCTGCGAACTCGGCAGCCGATGTCGCGATTGGTGCGACACAACTTCCGCTCGGCCAGCAGCTATGTCTTCGAGCCCGAGATGAAGCGCACCCTGAACTCTGCCTCGCAACGATTGCCGACAGGCTTCAATCCACGCGCGCTCGAGATTGCCCAGCGCTGGGCCGCGGCAGGTGATGCTGATTCGGTCATTGCCAGCGCACTGCAATGGTTCAACGCCGAGTTCACCTACACCCTGGAGCCCGATTTGCTCGGCCGCGACAGCGTGGACGACTTTCTATTCGAAACCAAGCGCGGCTACTGCGAGCACTTTTCCTCGGCGTTTGTCGTCTTGATGCGTGCTGCCGGCATTCCCGCTCGCGTGGTCACGGGCTACCAGGGCGGATTCGTCAATCCGCTGGGCAATTATCTGGTCATCCGCAATTCCGACGCGCATGCCTGGGCCGAGGTCTGGCTGGAGGGACGCGGCTGGGTGCGCGTTGACCCGACCAGCGCAGTCGCGCCCGAGCGCATCGAACAAGGCAGTCAGGCTCTGGCTCCGGAGTCCATGCTGTCGGACTACTTGCAGCCCTTGAGCAATGCCGCCGACTGGTTGCGGCGCAACTGGAATGATCTGGTGCTCGGCTATAACGCCAACCGACAGCGTCAACTGTTGCGTCCGTTCGGCATTGATCAGGCCGATTGGCAGCAACTGGCATTTGCCCTTATTGCGGCTTCCTCGATTGCCATCGGACTGACCTTGTGGGTGCTGTTGCGCAAACCACCAGACCGGCGCCCAGCAGTGATGGTCGCCTGGCATCGTCTGCTGGATAAGCTGGCCCGACGCGGCTACGCAAAACCCGCCCATCGAGATCCGGCCGAATGGGTGCAGGCAACGTTTGTCTCTGAGCAGCCGATCGCCATGCAGCTGCGCGACCTGGCCGGGCAATATGAAACGTGGTGTTATGCGAGAGCACCGAACATCGATGAGGCGGCCTTGATTGCCGCGCTGAATTCGTTTGATCTTCGACCATTGCCCAAGCGTCGCGCGCCGGTGGCAGCAGCATGAGCGCCGGGCACTTGCCCGCCAGAGGCGATCAGCTCAAGGCCGAATAACCGCCGTCGACACCCTTGCTGGCCACGGCCACAGCATTGTGCGGATGCAGGCTTTCGTAGTGGGTTGCGCGAAGCCAGAAATCGGCAATGCGCTCATCCTGATTCAGTGCCGATTGCATGCGTCGCGCTGCATCCTCACAGAACATCAGGTTCTGACCATTGAGTCGCGCAAAGGCCTGCTCGTCTTCCCGTTTGACCGCCGTTTGCACCGGCGTCTGCAAGCAGGCCTCCAGACGATCGATCAGATCAACAATGGGAAAGCCCTGGAAAGAAGGCAGCAGCTTAACCTTCACTTCCGCTGTCGATCGCTGACTGTGCGGGGTTGCGCAGATACCCTGTTCACTGCCCAGCCAGGCCAGCATGGCGGCGGAATCGATCGGCTTCTGGAGATCGAAGTCCTGACTGAAACGCTCCTGGATCAGCTGCCGCGCCAATGCCGCCGAGCACGGACAGGTGCTGGAGTAGACCACCTCGGTCGCCAGCTCAAGCGAATAGTGCCCGCGGTCCATCACACCTACCAGTTCCACCGGATAGGCCCGCCAGCCGCTGTTGTCGCTGACCAATGCCGGACGACGCAGCATCAGCTCGAACCTCACCCGCAGCATGGCCCGATCCGAAAGCTCTGCGTGCGACTCGAGAAACTCCTTCAGGATGCGCCGCACCGAACAGCTACTCAGCGGTTCGGCCGACAGCATGCGATCGACGTGCAAATAGAGCCGCGACATGTGGATCCCGCGCACATCGGGCCGGACCAGATTGACAAAGGCATTGACGCGAGCAACGCCGACCTTGGCCTGCCCTTCGATAGCAAGTTGCACCGGCGCTTCGATCTCGCCCATGCCCACCCAGTCGAGCGCACCGGCCACGGCGGGCCGGGCTTCGTTGGCGATATCCGGCATTGCCCGGACGGTGTTGTCATTCGATCGCATAGCCAAGGCCAGCTCCTTCATTTGTCGACCATTTCAGCAATTCCCGCGCTTGGCGCGGTGAGCCGTCGCAGCAGTGGTCGGCCGCTGCGTCAGCGTGGGCAAAGACTAGCTTCAGCCCTGTGAAGACCTGATCGGCTGGACGCCCGGCAAATGCCAGTGCAGCCCCAGGCGGCCGCCTAGGATGCGGCCCGCCGACTCGCTTGCCAAGTGTCCCAGAGCCGCTGCCAAGGGGAAAAGCGCTGTTCGGGCAACACTCCGTTCCGGCACAGGTGCTGCAGATGCCGCCGCAATTGGCGTGCTTGCAGTTGACGCAGGGCCCCGCCGACGCCGTTCTTGAGCTCCAGGCCGGGCGCCAGCGCGGCGCTCAGGCGCTGCCAGCGTGGTCTAGAATCCCGGCCGAACAGCTGTTCAGCTCCCGCTTGCTGCGCGCCCTCCAGCCACAGGCTTAGCGGCACGGTAGCCGACTCGCCGCGCAAACGCAGGTCGAGCAGCAGGCGCCGCCCAGCCAGCAAGGGAGCCAGCCAGCGCGCATCGACCGAGTGACCCAAGACCGCCGCCTCGATCGCCTGCAAATGCCGAGCGAAGTCGCGCCAACTGCCGAGCCAGGCCTCAACACTGACCGGCGCCTCAGTCTCGGCACCAAGCCGGGTGGCAGCAGCCAACCACGCATTCCATGGCAAGGCGGCCCAGGAGGCGGCATCGACCTTGAGCTGGGCCAGCAAGCTCTTAGCTAGCGGATGCCGCGCCGAATCGCCAGCGGCAAGGTCCTGTACAAACCAGCGCAGTTTGACCTCGGCCACTGCCGGCTCGCCGGCAGCAAACATGGTCTGTTCGAACTCGTGCAAGAAGCTATGCCAGCAAAGCTCGCGGGTACGCGCAGCGGGGGCCAGGAAGATCGGCAGCAAGGCGCATTCCGGCTCGTGCTGCTGCCACTTGTCGACATAGCTTTGCAGGCCGCCGGGCAGCGCCGCATCGGCCAGGGGCGTCACTGTCGTCAACCCAAGGAAGCAGCAACAGGCGGTTCTGAGCGCATCAGCTGCAGCACAGCGAGCAAGTCCAGTGGGGCGTTGATCAGTCGATCAGCGCCCCAGCTGTCTATCGGGTCACCTGGCGGCAGATAGCCCCAACGGACCCCGACGACCGGCATTCCCGCTGCCCGCGCCGCTTCTACGTCACGGCGATCATCGCCGACGTAAATCGCCTCGTGCGGTGCGACTTCCAGCTGACGGCAGGCCTCCAGCAAAGGCAATGGATGCGGTTTGCGCTCCGGCAGCGAATCACCGCCGATCAAGACGCCGCTGCGCTCGCTCAACCCCAATGCCGCCACCACCGGGCCGGCCAGGGCGATCGGCTTGTTGGTGACGATGCCCCAGCGCAGACCCGCCTGTTCAATGGCCGACAACAGCTCGGCGATGCCATCGAACAGACGTGTCTGGTCAGCCACGTGCTCGGCGTAGTTCTGCAAGAACTCGGGCAACATGATCTCTCGTTGTGCTGCACTGCGGTCCGGGAAAGCGATGTCCAGCATCGCACGACCGCCACGCGACACCCAGGGCCGAAACTCCGAGAGCGGCAGCGCCGCCTGCCCCTGCGCTTCACGCATACGGTTGGCCGCGCCGCAAAGATCGGCCGCGGTGTCCGCCAGCGTACCATCCAGATCGAACAACACAGCACGTGGTTTCATCGAAAGACCAAAGCTCACAGCGGTCGCTCCGCCCAGGCCAGATAGTTGACCCCGGTTCCAGGCCCGACAAACGCCTTGCCGAGCAGCGGTACGTAGTGCAACCCGGCTACGTCCTTCAGCTGCAGACCGGCATCACGCAGCCCTGCAGCCAGTTCGCTAGGCTTGATGAAGCTCTTGTATTGATGGGTACCGCGCGGCAACAGGCGCAACAGATATTCCGCGCCGACAATGGCGCCAGCGAACGCCAAGGGCGTGCGGTTCAAGGTCGACAGGAACAGCTGGCCACCTGGTTTCAACAGGGCCGCCATCGCGCTGATCACCGAGGCCGGATCAGGCACGTGCTCGAGCATCTCCATGCAGGTGATCACATCGAACGAGGCCGGCTCGGCGGCCGCCAGCTGTTCCGCAGAGCACAGTCGGTAGTCGACCGCACGCCCGGACTCGAGCAGATGCAGACGGGCGATTTCGATCAGCTCTTCGGCCAGGTCAATCGCCACCACCTCGGCACCCGCGCCGTTCAGCGCCTCTGACAACAGCCCACCGCCGCAGCCGACGTCGAGCACGCGCTTGCCGCGCAGCGCCGTGCGATCACTGACAAAACCGAGCCGCGCCGGGTTGAGCTCATGCAAGGGACGTGACTCCCCGTGAGGATCCCACCAGCGCGCGGCCAGACGATCGAACTTGGCGATCTCGCTGGCGCTGGCATTGGTCGCCACGCCACTCACACCGTGGCTCCACGTATCGGCAGCGCGGCAATGCGCGCCTGCCATTCGCCCGACTTGGCCTTCAGCGCCTGAACATCGAAGTCCACCAACTGACCATCGTTCAGCTTGCGCTGACCGGCAATCCAGACATCCTGAACCTGCGAGCGACCGGTTGAGTAGACGATCTGCGAAATCGCTTCGAAACACGGAAACGACTCGACGGTGTCCTGCCGAATGCAGATCAGGTCGGCCTGTTTGCCGACCTCGATGCTGCCGATCTCCTGTTCCCGAGCGAGCGCCGTCGCCGCGCCCAAGGTGGCCATGCGCAGAGCATCGGGCGCGTTCAAGGCCGCCGCGTCGCGCGCTACCGCCTTGGCCAACAGGGCCGCGGTGCGCAACTCGCCAATCATGTCGAGGTCATTGTTGCTGGCACAGCCATCGGTACCCAGGGCCAGATTGACCCCGGCCCGCCGCAGCGCTTCGGTCGGACAGAAGCCGGAGGCAAGCTTCAAGTTGGACTCAGGGCAATGCGCCACCGAAACGCCGCGTTCAGCGCAGAGGGCGATTTCTGCCTCGGTCAGCTGGGTCATGTGCACCGCAATCAGCTGCCGGTTGACCAGGCCCAGCCGATCCAGACGCGCCAGCGGTCGCATGCCGTGATCGCGCAGCGAATCGATCACCTCCTGTTCGGTCTCGTGCACATGACAGTGCACGGGTACATCGAGTTGATCGGCCAGCATTCGAATGCGCTCGAAGCTGGCGTCAGCCACCGTGTATGGCGCATGTGGAGCGAAACAGGTGCGGATCAGGGCGTCGCCGCGGAAGTTGTCGTGCACCTCCAACGCCTTGTCGAAATACTGCTCGCGATCCTTGGCCCAGGCGGTGGGAAACTCGATGATCGGCAGCCCGACCGTGGCACGAAAACCAAACTTGGCGTAAGTGGCGGCCTGCACGTCGGGAAAGAAGTAGTTCTCGTTGCAACAGGTGGTTCCGCCGCGCAGCATCTCGGCGATCGCCAGGGTCACACCGTCTTCGACGAATTCGGGCCCGATGACAGCGGCCTCGATGGGCCAGATGTGCTGGTTCAGCCAGGTATGCAAGGGCAGGTCATCGGCCACCCCGCGCATCAGCGTCATCGGATTGTGCGTGTGGGCATTGATCAGCCCTGGCAGCAGAATCGCCTCGGGTCGCAACACCCGGGGCGCCTGGGGAAATCGTTGCGCCAGCTCGGCACGCGAACCGATCGCCAGGATGCGATCGCCGGCCAAGGCCACCGCGTGGTCCCGCCAGACAGTGGCGTGCGGCTCCACCGGCACCACCCAGCCGGCCTCGATCACCAAGCTGCATTCCGTTGCTGCGCCCTGATTTGCCATGCCTTGTGCTCCGCGATTTCCCGGCCCACCGAAGCGGGGCCGGGTTTGCAGCTGAATTACTTGACGCGCGAGACGTACTCACCCGTGCGGGTGTCGACGCGAATCACTTCTTCCTGTGCCACGAACAGCGGCACGCGCACCACGGCGCCGGTTTCCAGCTTGGCCGGCTTGCCGCCGCCGCCAGAGGTATCGCCGCGCACGCCCGGGTCGGTCTCAACGATCTGCAGTTCGACGAAGTTGGGCGGCGTAATGGCCAAGGGCGAGCCATTGAACAGGGTGACCACGCACATTTCCTCGCCTTTCAGCCACTGGGCGGCTTCGCCCATGGCGTTCTTGTCGGCGGTGTGCTGTTCGAACGAATCGGGCTGCATGAAGTGCCAAAACTCGCCGTCGGTGTAGAGATACTGCATGTCGGTATCCACCACGTCGGCCGCTTCTACTGAGTCGGTCGACTTCATGGTCAGCTCGACCACCCGACCGGTGCGGATGTTGCGATACTTCACGCGGGTGAAGGCCTGGCCCTTGCCGGGCTTGATGTAATCGGTGTCGACGATCACGCAGGGATAGCCGTCAACCAGGATCTTCATCCCGTTCTTCACGTCATTCATGCCATAGCTGGCCATGTTGTCACTCCTAGATGCCGAGCCGTGCACGCGCCGCACAGCTAGAATTGCGGGAATTTGAAACCAGGTTAGGCCGGTCGCGCGCCCGTAAAACCCTCAATGATACCGTCTGCCACCCCGCTCGCCCAGCCAGCCGACTGGCGCCAGCTCTACCGTGAATCGGCAATTTCGGCCGCCGACCTGCTGCATTCCCTGGCGCTGGACGCCGATGCGCTGCAGTTGGCCCCGGCCGATGCCCAGTTTCCGCTGCGGGCGCCAGCCCCATTCCGCGCCCGAATGCGGATCGGAGATGCCGCCGACCCACTGCTGCGGCAGGTACTGCCATTGATCGACGAGACCCGGCGCGTGCCCGGCTTCGAATTCGATGCGGTGGGCGATCTCGGCAGCCGAGGCGCCAGCGGGGTCTTGCACAAGTACCACGGCCGAGTGCTGCTGATCGCCACTGGCAGCTGTGCCATTCACTGCCGATATTGTTTTCGCCGACACTTTCCCTACAGCGAGGAACTGGCCGCCAAGCAGAGTTGGGCTGCCGCGCTCGACTATCTGCGGCAACATCCGGACGTCAGTGAAGTCATATTGAGCGGCGGTGATCCGCTGGCATTGAGCACGAGCAAGCTGCGCGAACTGACTGACGGACTCATCGCACTGGGCACGATCCGCCGCCTGCGCATCCACAGTCGCTTGCCGGTGGTTATCCCGCAGCGGGTCGACGCCGATCTGCTCGATTGGCTGGCAGGTTTGCCCTGGCCGATCACCTTGGTACTGCACAGCAACCACGCTCAGGAGATCGATGATCAGGTCGCGGATGTCTGTGCCCGCCTGCGCGCGGCGGGCACCCATCTGCTCAACCAGGCGGTACTGCTGCGCGGCGTCAACGACAGCATCCGTGCCCAGCTGCAGCTGTCCGAGGCGCTGTGGGCATCGGGCGTGCTGCCGTATTATCTGCACCTGCTCGACCGCACCCACGGCAGCGCACATTTCGAGGTCGGCGAGTCCGATGCCAGGGCGATCTACGCCGAGATGCGGCGTCAGCTGCCCGGCTATCTGGTGCCGCGCCTGGCCAGGGAAATTGCCGGCGAGCCGCACAAGACCTGGCTTTGATGGCAACACCCGGCCCCGCCCGCCCGACGCTGGCCCCGGCCGTCGTGTGTCCGCAGCTCGCCTGCCCCGGAATGCCTGCCCCAGCGCTTTCTGCCGCACCACGCCAGTGAATGACCGCACACGTCGTCAGCAAGTCTTGGCGCTGACTCGCAATCATGTGAGACTGAACACAGTTCGATTGATCAGAAGCCCATGTCGGTCAGAGAGTCAGTGTTGCGTCTGTTGCTGGTGGAAGACCGCGTGGAGGACGCGGAACGTACTGCCAGCATTCTTAGAAACGGCGGAACCGCCGTCCGGCCCACGCGGGTCGAATCGGAAGAACAGTTCCAGGATTTGATCCGCAAGCAGCCGTTCGATCTGGTCGTGGCCGGCGTCGAGGCCAAGATCATCCCAATCGAACGGGTGGTGGAGATCGTCGAGAGCAGCGGCAAGGACGTACCGGTGATCGCGGTTCTGAGCGAACTCAGTGATCAGGGCGTTCAGGCAGCCTTCGCTTCCGGCGTGCCGCGAGTCGCGCCGCGCAACCACCCGGAGATTCTGCAGTTTGCCATTACCAATGCCTTTGCCGCGGTCGAAGCACGGCGTTCAGTGCGGCGATTGCAGGCGGCCCTGCGTGAAACCGAACGGCGCTGCGACGCACTGATCGACTCTTCGCGCGATCCGGTGGCCTATATCCACGAAGGCATGCACATCCGCGCCAATCAGGCCTACCTGGAGATGTTCGGCTTCGAGGAGTATGAGGATATCGAAGGCCTGTCCTTGCTCGACCTGGTGGCAACCGGTCATGCCGACAATTTCAAGCAGCTGCTCAAGCGAATCAGCAAGGGCGAGCAGCCGCCGAAGAACATGCAGCTTACTGCACAGCGCAGCGATGGCTCCACTTTCGAAGCCGAAATGGAGTTCACGCCGGCAAGTTATGAGTCGGAGCCCTGCCTGCAGATCATCTTCCGTCAGCGCACCATCGATGCCGATGTGGTACGCGAGCTCGACGAACTCAGGCAGCGCGACCAGGCCAGCGGGCTGTTCAACCGCACCTACTTCATGGCCGAGGCCGACCGACTGGTCGCCGAGGCAGCGGAAGGCGGCCAGGATCGCGCCTTGCTGCTGATCGAAATCGACAACTACGACGCCATCCTCTCCGACATTGGCATCGGCGCCACCGATGACTTGCTGCAGGCCATCACCAGCCGACTGCGCAAGGTGCTGGGGGATGAGCATGTGCTGTCCCGCTTCGGCGAAATGACCTTCGCCGCCTTGCTGCGCGACAGCAACCACGCCCTGACCGAAGAAACCGCAAACAACGTCTGCACAGCCTTCAGGGGCCAGATTCTGGACGTCGGATCGCGCTCGGTGTCGGCCACCGTGAGCGTGGGCGCGGTGCAGATCGGAGAGCGCATCGCCAGCACGCCTCAGGTGTTGGACAAGGCCGCGCAAGGCTTGGGCAATGCGGCAGCTCTGGGCGGCAATCGGGTCGAACTGTTCGACCCCGGGGCCCGGGACCGCGCCGAAGAACAACGCATCCTGGCGCGGGTCAAGGAAATCGAAGCCGCCCTGGAAGAGAACCGCTTCGTGCTGCACTACCAGCCAGTCATTTCGCTGCATGGCGATGAAGGTGAGTGCTACGAAGTATTCATCCGCATGAAGCTGCCAAACGGCGAACTGGTGCCGCCGATGTCCTTCCTGCCCGAGGCCGAAGAGCACGGGTTGATGGGCAAGATCGATCGCTGGGTGATCGGCCGCTCGCTGGCCATCATCAGCGAGCGCAAGAAGCAGGGCAAGGACACCTCGGTGATCGTCAACATCACCACTAGCAGTTTGCACGACGCCAAGCTACCGGAACTGATCGGCAATCAGATCAAGAAGCTCGAAATCGACGGCTCGCGGCTGATTCTGGAAGTGCCGGAAGCCAAGGTATTCACCAATCTCAAGCTGGCACAGGATTTCCAGCGCGCCATTGCCAGACACAATGTGCAGTTCTCGCTGGAGCAGTTCGGTTCCGGAGTGAATTCCTTCCAGCTGCTCAGCCACGTCGACGCGCAATACCTAAGAATCGACCGTTCATTCATGGTCGATCTGGCGAAGAACCAGGAGCACCAGAAGAAGGTCAAGGAGATCGCCGAGAAAGCACAAGCGCTAGGCAAGAAATCCGTTGCCGTGTTCGTCGAGGACGCCACCAGCATGACGGTACTGTACACCAGCGCAGTCAGTCTGGTTTCGGGCAACTTCCTGGCGCCGGCTGGCTCCGAAATGAACTACGAGTTTGGCTGAGAACATGGCTGATGAAGGCAGCGGTGCGCCACCGCTGAGCACACGAATGACCTCGGGACCGGGCGGCCTGATTCGCGGCTTCCGTTGGCTGACCAAGCCTGGGATGAAGCGCTTCGTAGTACTGCCGATCCTGGGCAATATGCTGATCTTCGCCCTCGCCTCGATGCTGCTTTTCTTCGCCCTGGAATTGGCGATGGACCGTTGGCTGCCCGAGGATGTCAGCTGGCTGCGCTACCTGTTGTTTCCGCTCGCCGCGGTGGCCATGCTGATTGCCAGCCTGTTCTCCTTCACCTTGCTGGCCAATCTATTGCTCGGCCCGTTCCTGGGCGCGCTGTCGGCCAAGGTGTGGCGTGAGCTGGGCCGGGAAATGCCGGAAGTGCCTTACGGTGGCATGTGGTCGGAGTTTCGCTTCGATCTCGGCATCGAGCTGCGCCGACTGGGCTATTCGCTACTGTGCTTGCTCGGCGTGTTCTTGCTTGGCTTCGTGCCCATCGTGCAGTTGATTGCAGCCCCGCTGGGCGTTCTGGTCGGGGCATGGCTACTGGCGTTTGAATTCGTTGCCCATCCGCTTGGCCCTTACCGACTGAGCCTGGCTGAGCAGCTGCGGTTTCTGCGCGAACATCGATGGATGGCGCTGGGTTTCGGATTGGCCACCATGGGCGCCTTGCTGGTGCCGCTGCTCAACTTGGCAGTGGTGCCGGCGGCCGCAGCCGGCATGACCATTCTCACCCACGAGCGCTTCCGACCGGCGTGAGTTCACCGAACTCTGGTTACGTTGGGCGCTTTGCGCCCTCGCCTACCGGCGCGCTTCATTTTGGCTCCCTGGTGGCCGCACTCGGCAGCTGGCTCGATGCTCGACAGCATGACGGCGAGTGGCTGCTGCGAGTGGAGGATCTCGACCCACCGCGCGAGGTGCCTGGCGCCGCACGGCAGCAGCTGGCCACATTGTCCGCATTTGGCCTGCATCCTGACCGCGAAGTCATCTGGCAGAGCCAGCGCAGCGAGCGCTACGCCGAGGTCCTGCAAGGTCTGGTCCAGCAAGACTTGGCCTTTGCCTGCAGTTGTAGCCGCAGCGATCTGGCCGACTTCGGCCAGGCTCACCGATGCTGTGTTCGTCCATTCGACCCCAACCATCATGCGATCAGGCTGCGTGTTGCCGACGTCACGCTGTCGATCGAGGATCGACTGCGCGGCGTGCTGCAGCAATGGCCGGGACGCGATAGCGGCGACTTTGTGCTGCGACGTGCCGACGGCCCTTTCGCCTACCAACTGGCTGTGGTGGTCGACGATGCCGACCAAGGAGTAAGCGATGTCGTCCGCGGCGCTGACCTGCTCGACTCCTGCGCACGGCAGGTCCTGCTGTATCAGTCCTTGGGCTGGACTCCACCGCGCTATATGCATTTGCCCTTGGTCGTCGATGCTCAAGGACGCAAGCTGAGCAAATCCAGCGCTGCCGTGCCGGTCGATGCCGATGACCCCGTACCCGCCCTGACTGCCGCCTGGCGTGTGCTGGGACAGGCGCCAGAGGCAGCGCCGCGAAACGGCTCGGCTAATGCCTGGCTGCGCGCTGTGCTACCCCATTTCGACTGGCGGCGCATCGGCCAGGGCGAGTTTCTTGACCGCAGCCTGACTGACCCGCCACCGAGCCACGAATCTGTTACGCAAAGCGAGGACAATGACCAGATTAACTAACTGATCGACCCTCGAGATCTGGCCTGCAGGTCAGCTTGCACGTGGATGCGAGCAACCGCAGCCTCCGCTATGTGTACACTGCGGGACGAGGGCGATACGTCTTCAACCACACATGTCGGAGGGAAACCCATGTCGCAATCACGAGTCGCACTGGTCACCGGTGGAACCGGTGGTATTGGAACGGCGATCTGCTGCCGTCTGGCCAGCCTTGGTCACCGCGTCGCCACCAACTACCGCAATGAGGAAAAGGCGCTTGCCTGGCAGGCGGAACTCAAGGCTAAAGGCTTCGATATCACGATCGTACCTGGCGACGTGGGCTCACCCGAATCAGCGGCGGCCATGGTCAGGGGCGTGGAAGAAGCGCTCGGACCAGTCGAGATTCTGGTCAACAACGCCGGCATTACCCGCGACACCACCTTCCACAAGATGAGCGCAATGCAGTGGCAGGAGGTCATCAATACCAACCTCAATTCCTGCTACAACGCCACCCACCCGGTGATCGAGGGCATGCGCAACCGCAAGTGGGGTCGAATCATTCAGATCAGCTCGATCAACGGCCAGAAGGGCCAGTACGGCCAAGCCAACTATGCCGCCTCCAAGGCCGGCATGCATGGCTTTACCATTTCGCTTGCCCAGGAAAGCGCCAAGTTCGGTATCACCGTCAACACCATTTCGCCTGGCTATGTCGCCACCGACATGGTGATGGCGGTACCGGAAGAGGTGCGCGCCAAGATCGCCGCACAAATCCCGGTGGGACGCCTCGGTACGCCGGACGAAATCGCCTATGCGGTGAGCTTCTTCCTGCCCGATGAAGCTGCCTGGATCACCGGCGCCAATCTGTCCATCAATGGCGGGCACTACATGGGCTGGTAAACCGCTTGGTCGCCGCCGCGGCCTGACGGCCCGCGGCGACGACCCCGGCCAGACAGACAGCGACGACTCTAACCTGTCGTTCAACTGGCCCTCTGCAAGGCCAGCCCTTGTATCCTCGCGCGAAGACACCATGATGGAGTCATGTCTCGCGATCTCGACCAATTCGACGACAACGACCCCGCCCTGTTGGCCGCGGCGGTGGGCGAAGTGCGCAAGGTCAAAACAGAGGCCGCTGCACCGCTTCGCCAGAAGCCGGTACCGCAGGCGCGGCAGTTTCACGCCGATGAGGCGCAGGCCTTACGCCAATCACAGCGCGGCGAAGCGACCGCGCTGGCCGGTGACAGTGGTGCTTATCGTCGTCCCGAAGTGCCGTTCAAGGTCTTGCGCCGACTGAAGCGAGGCCTGTATGCGGTGCAGGACGACATCGATCTGCATGGCATGACGGTGCCGGTAGCGGAATCCAGCCTGCGACGATTCCTGCGCCAGGCCCGCGATGAAGGCGCCCGTTGTGTGTTGGTGGTGCATGGAAAAGGACTGAAGAGCGCCGCCGGTCAGTCGGTCCTTCGACCCCTGGTCGAACGCATGCTCAGCCATCGCCGGGATGTCCTGGCATTTTGCAATGCACCCGCAGCCCGCGGCGGCAGCGGCGCTCTGCTGGTGCTGTTGGCACAACGCCGAGCCGGTGAGCAGGCCGGCGCTGCGGACGAGTAGCAGCTGCTGAAATACTCATTTCAGCAGCCTGTCAGTCAATCCGATTTTGCGGCGATGCGTCGGTCAGCGACTCGCGGGGGATTTACCCATTGCACATCCACGCCACGCCGCCTGGCTACCGCTTCGACCTTCGCCATGTAGGCGGTGTCGGCGGACATATCGACGTTTCGTGCCGAAAAGCGGCTGCCGTTGGTGGCGCAGCCTGAGGCCATTACCACGCTGGCCGCAAGGGCCAGCAAAGTCAGACGCGTTCTCATAGTCGCCTCCGATGTCGGGTTGTGGCGACGGCAAGGCCGCCGCCACTCAAAGACTACGCCCGTGCCACCTGAGGGATCTGCTAGGAAATTGCCGGTTTCGCCTCGGCAGTCAGGCCCAGTTCATGCAACACCGACGTCGCGTAGCTGCCAGCAGGCAGAAAGAAACGGAGCTGCACTCGACCCGGTTCAGGAAACTGCCAATGCAGATCGCGCACTGGCAGGCGCAATGCGCGACGCTCCTGACTCAGCCCGAAGCGCTCAAGGCCCGCCAGCAAGTCGTCATCGAGGCCATGCTGCCGATCAAACTCTGCCGCCTGTGCCTGCGTACGCAGCGCACCGCGGCCCCACAGGGCTGCGCTGGGATGAATATCCATCGCCTTCAGGCGCTGCTCCAGCTCCGCGTTCAACGGTTCGGGACCAAACGTGCTGCGGCTGCCATCCAGTGCAAACAGTTCGCCTTCGACAGCACGATTCCAGCACTCCGCCCGCACTCGTGCGGCCAGCACGTTGTTGAATCCGAGTGAGCGCACCGAGGAGAGCAAGATCGAAACCTTGTGCTTGGGCAGCTTGCGCCCGGCGAACACCGCCCTGGCCTGCTCCACGTTATCGCCCTCGCGGCCGAAACGCTGCTCGCCGAAGTAATTGGGTACGCCGCCGTCGGCAATTTGCCGCAGGCGCTGATCAATGGCTGCTGGATCACCCTGCACATCACGCAGTTCAAGCAAGAACCGGTTGCCTTTGAGCGCACCGGTCTGCAGCTTGCGGCGATGGCGAACGGCTTGCAGCACTCGATATTCGGGATGCTCCGGCCAGCTCACAGGTTCGGCAGCGCGTCCAAGGTGCGCACCCAACCACTGCCGCGTCAGCGCATGGCGATCCTTCAGCCCAGCCCAGCTCACCGCCCGTGCCGGCAAGCCCAAGTGCCGAGCCAATTGCTCCGCCACCCAGGCGGTGTTGGCGCCACGCTTCTCAACCCACAGCATCAGGTGCTCACCTTCACCCTCGGGCTCGAAGCCCAGCACCTCCTCGACCTGGAAGTCTTCCGGCTGTTGGCGAATTAGGCCGCTAAGCACCGACGGCCCGTACGCTCGCGGCAGTTTCTGGGTACTCATGCGCTACTCACGCGGTGCCAGACTGACCACAGCCTGTGCGGCAATGCCCTCTTTTCGTCCGGTGAAGCCAAGACGCTCGGACGTGGTCGCCTTGACCGCCACGGCCTCGACGGGTATGCGCAAGTCTTCCGACATCAGCTGGCGCATCCGATCGATATGCGGCGCAAGCTTGGGGGTCTCGCAGACCACCACCGAATCAACGTTGTTCACCCGCCAGCCGCGCTCCTGCAGGATGGCCTGCACGGCGCGCAGCATCATGCGACTGTCGGCATCCTTCCACTCCGGGTCGCCGGGAGGAAAGTGATGACCGATATCGCCCAGTGCCAATGCACCCAACAGGGCATCGCAGACTGCATGGATCAGCACATCGCCGTCCGAATGGGCCAGCACTCCGCGCTCGTGCTCGATGCGCACCCCGCCCAGCACCACATGGTCGCCTTCGCCGAAGGCGTGCACGTCGTAACCAATCCCCACTCTCATCGTTGCTCCCTTGCTCGTCGTCGCGCTAGCCATCGCGACCAGACAAGCGACCCAGCCAAAATTCGGCCACCGCCAGGTCGTCCTCGGTTGTGACCTTGAGATTGCAACTGCTGCCTTCGACCAACAACGGCAACAGGCCCAGACGCTCCACCGCCATCGCTTCGTCGGTGATTGCCAACCCCGAAGCCAAGGCGGTTTCCAGCGCCCGCTGCAACGTGGCGCGGCGAAACATCTGTGGTGTTTGCGCGCGCCACAGGGTGTCGCGTGGAACGGTTTGTTCAGACTCACCGCGCGCATTGCTGCGCTTGATGGTGTCACGCACCGGCTCAGCCAACAAGGCGCCCACTGCATGACTGCCGCCAAGTTCCAATAGCCTGACCAGATCGCCCGCAGGCAGGCAGGGGCGCGCAGCATCATGCACCAACACCCAGTCGCGTTCGCGGACGCTGTCGGGCAGCGCGCGCAGACCCGCCAGCACTGAGTCTGCGCGTTCTGCCCCGCCGATGCAGGTCTTGATCGGCTTGCCGTACATCTCGCGCCAGCCCGGCCAGTGCTGATCCTTGCGGGCCAGCACCACCTGCACGCCGGTAATGTCCGGGTGACGGCAGAGAAGTGTCAGCGTGTGGTGCAGCAGGCTACGGCCGAACACTTGAACATACTGTTTCGGCAGGTCACCACCGAAGCGCACGCCCTTGCCTGCGGCTGGCACAACGACCCAGGTCATGGTGTTGATTCCTTGCCAGTTGGCTGGGTGGCGCCTTCGGCATCGGGCACCACCCGATAAAACACCTCGCCCGGTTTGATCATGCCCAGCTCCAAGCGTGCGCGCTCTTCCACCGCCGCTTCGCCGGTCTTCAGATCTTCGACTTCGGCAGCAAGATCCGCGTTGCGTCGGCGCAGTTCAGCGTTCACTTGTTCCTGCTCGCGCAAAGCCTTGCGCAATTCCTCCACCTCGGCCCGCCCACCCTCGCCATGCCAAAGCTTGAACTGCAGCGCTGCGAGTAGCAGCGCCAGCCCGAGCAATGCCCAGCGGGCCATGGTGGCCGACTTCAATCAGCCCTGCCTCAACGCGCTGCGCCCCGCGTAGCGCGCCGAACTGCCCAGCGCTTCTTCGATCCGGAGTAGCTGGTTGTACTTGGCCACGCGATCGCTGCGGCACAGCGAACCGGTCTTGATCTGAGTCGCCGTGGTGGCGACCGAGATATCAGCAATCGTGGTGTCTTCGGTTTCGCCGGAACGATGCGACACCACGGCCGCATAGTTCGACTTCGCGGCCAGGGCGATCGCTTCCAGCGTCTCGCTCAAGGTGCCAATCTGGTTGACCTTGATCAGGATGGCATTGGCCACGCCCTGCTCGATACCTTCCTTGAAGATCTTCGGGTTGGTGACAAAGAGGTCATCACCGACCAACTGCACGCGCTTGCCAAGGCTGGCGGTCAACTGCTTCCAGCCATCCCAGTCGTCTTCGGCCATGCCGTCTTCGATAGTTACGATCGGGTAGCGATTGCACCAGTCACCGAGGAACTCAACGAACTGTTCGGAGCTCAGCCGCTTGCCTTCGCCGACCAGGTTGTACTTGCCGTTCTCGTAGAACTCCGAGCTGGCGACGTCGAGACCCAGTGCAATATCATCGCCGACCCGATAGCCGGCCTTGTTGATCGCTTCGAGTATGGTTTCAAGCGCTTCTTCGTTGGAACGAAGATCCGGTGCGAAACCGCCCTCGTCACCCACCGCGGTAGACAGGCCGCGGCCTTTCAATACCGACTTCAGGGCATGAAACACTTCGGTACCGGCCCGCAGTGCGTCGGAAAAACTGCCCAGACCCACCGGCAGAATCATGAATTCCTGCAGGTCGACATTGTTGTCGGCGTGCGCACCGCCATTGATGATGTTCATCATCGGCACCGGCAGGCTGACCTCGCGACCAGCGGCCAGATGCTTCCACAACGGCAACCCCTTCGACAACGCCACCGCGTGAGCATTGGCCATCGAAACGCCGAGCAGCGCATTGGCGCCGAGTCGGCCCTTGTTGTCGCTACCATCGAGTTCGATCAATTTGGCATCAAGCCCGGCCTGATCATCGGCACTGAAGCCATTCAGGGCCTTGGCGATGGTCTCATTGACATTCGCCACCGCCTTCTTGACCCCTTTGCCGAGGTAGCGGGTCTTGTCCCCATCACGCAGTTCCACCGCCTCTTTGGTACCGGTGGACGCACCCGAAGGTACCGCAGCCCGCCCCATATGCCCCGTGCTCAGGGTCACTTCCGCTTCCAAGGTGGGATTGCCTCGCGAATCAAGAATTTCGCGGGCGTGGATCTTGCTGATCGTGGTCATCGTCGCCAGTTACCTGTGTGGTCAACAAAAAGTAGGGCGGGTCGCGACCCGCGTAGAGAGACAGCGCCGCCAGGGCAGCCGCACAATCCCACCATCACTCCTGCTCCAGGAAGCCCAGTCGCTTAACAACTCGATCGAGCTCAAGCAAGGTTTCCAGAAGCGCTCGCATTCTCGGCAGCGGCCAGGCGTTCGGGCCATCGGAGAGGGCCTTGTCGGGATCAGGATGGGTTTCCATGAACAAGCCGGATACTCCGGCCGCCACCGCGGCGCGTGACAGCACCGGCACATGTTCGCGCTGACCACCCGACTTGCCGCCAGCGCCGCCGGGCAATTGCACCGAATGCGTCGCATCAAATACCACCGGGCAACCCGTTTCGCGCATCACCGCCAGGCCGCGCATGTCAGAGACCAGATTGTTATAGCCAAAACTCGCGCCACGCTCGCAGACCATGATCTGCTCGTTACCGGTGGCGCGGGCCTTGTCGGACACGTGCTTCATTTCCCAGGGACTGAGGAACTGTCCCTTCTTGATGTTCACCGGCCGTCCGGCACGCGCGACGTTCTGAATGAAGTCAGTCTGGCGACAGAGAAAGGCCGGCGTCTGCAGCACATCGACCACCGCCGCGACTTCGTCCAGCGGCGTGTACTCGTGCACGTCGGTAAGCACCGGCAGGTTCAGCTGTCGCTTGACCTCGGCCAGCACCTTCAGGCCCTGCTCCATGCCCGGGCCACGGAAACTGTTGGCTGAGGTGCGATTGGCCTTGTCGAAGCTGGACTTGAAGATGAAATTGATCCCGAGCTCCTGGGTGATCTCCTTCAAGGCACCCGCGGTGTCGAGCTGCAGCTGCAGCGATTCGATCACGCAGGGGCCGGCAATCAGAAAGAAAGGTTGATCCAGGCCAACTTCAAAACCGCAGAGTTTCATAGGGTTCTCGATTCCATGGTGGGCCACAGGCCCACCCTATTTGATAAGCGCCCGATGTAGGGTGGGCCTGTGGCCCACCGTCCAAGCCTTAAGCACTCGCTTCCTTCAACAGCTTGCCACCGGCCTTCTGCTCTCTCGCAGCTCGAATAAAGCCGATAAACAGCGGATGGCCATCGCGCGGGGTGGAGAGGAATTCCGGATGAGCCTGGCAGGCGACAAACCAGGGGTGTTCAGGCAATTCGACCATCTCGACCAGCAAGTCGTCCATCGACTTGGCCGACACCACCAGACCGGCATCTTCGAGCTGGGTGCGATAGCGGTTGTTGAATTCATAGCGATGACGATGGCGCTCGGCGATCACATCCTTGCCATACATGGCGCGGGCCTTGGTGCCGGGCTTGATGCGGCACTCCTGCAGGCCCAGTCGCATGGTGCCGCCGAGGTCGGACTCCTCGTTGCGCCGCTCCATTTCGCCTCCCGAAGTGCGCCATTCGGTGATCAGACCGATGACCGGATGCGGCGACTGCTTGTCGTTCTCAGTGCTGTTGGCACCGGCCAGCCCGGCCACATTGCGGGCAAAGTCGACCACGGCCGCCTGCATGCCATAGCAGATTCCGAAGTAAGGAACGTTGTGCTCGCGGGCATACCTGGCCGTGCTCACCTTGCCCTCGAAGCCGCGATCGCCGAAACCACCCGGCACCAGAATGCCGTGGACATCTTTGAGCAAGGCCAATCCATCGCGCTCGATCTGTTCGGATTCCAGCCACTTCAGCTTGACTCGGGTGCGCTGGCGCAGGCCTCCATGCTTCAACGCCTCGGCAATCGACTTGTAAGCGTCGGCATGGTCGACGTACTTGCCGACCACGGCCACCGTCACCTCATCGACCGGGTGCTCCATGGCATCGACCACCGCCTTCCACTCGGACAGATCGGCCGTTGGCGAAACCTTCAGATGCAGCAGGTCGACCACAATCTGATCGAGCTGTTGTTCGTGCAGCCACAGCGGAATCTTGTAGATATTGTCGAGATCGACCGCCGAAATGACGGCTTTCTCCGGCACATTGGTGAACAGGGCGATCTTGCGCCGTTCTGAGTCGGGCAGCCGCTGCTCGCTGCGGCAGAGCAGTACGTCGGGCTGGATACCGATCGAACGCAATTCCTTCACCGAGTGCTGGGTCGGCTTGGTCTTGAGCTCGCCGGCGGCGGCGATCCAGGGCACCAGGGTGAGGTGCATGAAGATCGCCTTGTGCTGGCCACGCTCGGTTCGAATCTGCCGGATTGCCTCCAGAAACGGCAGCGACTCGATGTCGCCCACGGTGCCGCCAATCTCGACCAGGCCGATGTCGAAGCCTTCGGTGGCCTCATCGATACAACGCTTGATCTCGTCAGTGATGTGAGGAATCACCTGCACCGTTGCGCCGAGATAGTCGCCGCGGCGTTCGCGACGAATGACGTTTTCGTAGATGCGCCCGGTGGTGATCGAGTGCTTGCGGGTCAGATGCACGCGCACGAAGCGCTCGTAGTGACCAAGGTCGAGATCGGTTTCGGCGCCGTCGTCGGTGACGTAGACCTCGCCATGCTGAAACGGGCTCATCGTGCCCGGATCGACATTGATGTAGGGGTCCAGCTTCATCATCGCCACGCGCATGCCGCGCGCTTCGAGGATGGCCGCCAGAGAGGCCGACGCGATGCCCTTGCCGAGGGAGGACACCACACCGCCGGTGACAAAAATTAGGGGAGTCATGAGATGGCTACCGCGGGAAAGCGGCATTTTACAGGTCGAAGCCTAATATTTCATGAGGATTTGATCGCCGCCGCCGCATTGTCGGCTTTCTTCCTGGCCGTCGCCTTGACCCCGACGCGCCGTCGCCCCATCCTGCCGCCCTTTCCCGTCGCACGACCGTCCCGCATGAGCAGTCGCTACAACGCCGCCGATATTGAAGTCCTGTCCGGCCTTGACCCGGTCAAACGCCGCCCTGGCATGTACACCGAAACCTCGCGTCCGAATCATCTGGCGCAGGAAGTGATCGACAACTCGGTGGACGAGGCCCTGGCCGGCCACGCCAAGACGGTTGAGGTCACCATCTTCGCCGACGGCAGCGCCGAGGTGCGCGACGATGGCCGCGGCATGCCGGTCGATATCCACCCCGAGGAAGGCATTCCGGGCGTCGAGTTGATCCTCACCCGGCTGCACGCCGGCGGCAAGTTCAGCGGCAAGAACTACACCTTCTCCGGTGGTCTGCATGGCGTCGGCGTCAGTGTGGTGAATGCGCTGTCATCCAAGCTCGAGGTGATCATTCGCCGCGAGGGCCAGGAATTCCGCCAGGAGTATCGCGATGGTTTCCCGGTGAGCACGCTGGAAGCGATCGGCACCGTAGCCAAGCGCACCACCGGCACCCGGGTGCGCTTCTGGCCCGACGGCAAGTACTTCGACAGCCCAAAATTTGCCTTGCGCCCGCTGCGCCATCTGCTGCGGGCCAAGGCCGTGCTCTGCCCCGGCCTGAAGGTGAAACTGTTTGATGAGGCCAGTGGCGAAACCAATGAGTGGTATTACGAGAACGGCCTGAAGGACTACCTGCTCGGCATGCTGGCCGATCGCGAATGCCTGCCGGCCGATCTGTTCATGGGGCGAATGAACAAGGACATCGAAGGCGTCGACTGGGCGGTGGCCTGGGTGCCAGATGGCGAGCTGATCCAGGAAAGTTATGTCAACCTGATTCCTACCGCGCAAGGCGGCACCCACGTCAACGGCCTGCGCTCGGGTCTCACCGACGCCCTGCGCGAGTTCTGCGACTTCCGCAACCTGCTGCCACGCGGGGTGAAGCTGGCGCCGGAAGACGTCTGGGATCGGATCAGCTTCGTGCTCAGCATGAAGATGACCGATCCGCAGTTCAGCGGCCAAACCAAGGAACGCCTCAGTTCGCGCCAGGCGGCAGCGTTCGTGGAAGGCGCGGCGCACGATGCGTTCTCGCTCTACCTCAATCAGCATCACGAACTCGGCATGCAGATTGCCCAGCTGGCCATCGAGCGTGCCCAGGCCCGGCTGAAGACCGAAAAGCAGATCGTCCGCAAGAAGATCACCCAGGGCCCTGCCCTGCCCGGCAAGCTGGCCGATTGCATTAGCCAGGATCTATCCCGCACCGAGCTGTTTCTGGTGGAAGGCGATTCCGCTGGCGGCAGCGCCAAGCAGGCCCGCGACAAGGATTTCCAGGCCATCCTGCCCTTGCGCGGCAAGATCCTGAACACCTGGGAAGTGGAATCGGGCTCGGTGCTGGGCTCACAGGAAGTCCATGATCTGGCCGTGGCGATCGGCTGTGACCCGGGCTCCGACGATATTTCCGGCCTGCGCTACGGCAAGATCATCGTGCTGGCCGATGCCGATTCCGACGGGCTGCATATCGCCACCCTGCTCTCGGCCTTGTTCCTCAAGCATTTTCCGGCCTTGGTCCGGCAGGGCAATGTGTTTGTCGCCATGCCGCCGCTGTTCCGCATCGATGTCGGCAAGCAGGTGTTCTACGCCCTGGACGAGGAAGAAAAGCGCCTGATGCTGGATAAGATCGAACGCGAGAAGATGAAAGGCCAGATCAATGTCACCCGCTTCAAGGGGCTGGGCGAAATGAACCCCTCGCAGCTGCGCGAATCAGCCATTCATCCCGACACACGACGTCTGGTGCAGCTGACGGTGGAACAACCGGCTGAGACTTCGGCCCTGATGGACATGCTACTGAGCAAGAAGCGCGCATCAGATCGCAAGAGCTGGCTGGAGACCAAGGGCGATCTGGCGACGCTGGAGACCTGATCCCACGCGACGATTCGCTCCCCGGCATGCCGGGGGGGCAATCAATGGTGGGCGCGGCCCACCCTACAGGCTTCGCGTTCGCGGGCCCTCAGGTCGCGACCAACCTTAGGGGGCGGCGGCCCACCGGGGACGTCCCGTCAATGCGCGGTGTAATCCACCTCACACAGCCGCAAGACAGGTCTCCAGCAACTGCCGCAACACCACCTGCAGTTTCCCTGCCTGGTCGGGCAAGTAGGCGGTGGAGTGTTCATCCATGTAGCTGCATTGCGAGAGCTCGAGCTGCACGGCTTCAACGCGGCGACTGGGTTGGGCGTAATGACGGGTGATGTAGCCGCCCTTGAAGCGACCATTGATCACCCAGGTGTAGTCGCCCTGACTGGCGCAGACGCCAGCCAGCTTCGACTGCAGCCACACTGAACAGCTTGCTCCATCGGCAGTGCCAAGATTCAGGTCAGGCAGCTGACCATCGAACAACCAGGGCACTCGCGAGAGGATCGAGTGCGCCTCCCACAACACCACGCCCCCGTGCAGCTGACGCAAGTGTTCCAGCTGCTGCGCCAAGGCCAGGTGGTAGGGTCGCCAGTACTGCTCTACCCGCTCGGCCACCTCGGCCTCATTGGGCTCCTGCCCATCGAGGTAGACCGGCTCGCCGGTGAACTGCCTTGTCGGACAAAGACCGGTGGTGTTCTGTCCCGGGTACAGGCTGACGTCGTCGGGTGGTCGATTGAGGTCGACCACATAGCGCGAGTAGTTCGGTATCAGCACCGAAGCACCCAGTTCACGAGCAAACGCATATAGACGCGACACATGCCAGTCAGTGTCGGGCACGGCGCGTGCCGAAGGCCGCATGCGTTTCAACAGCTCGGGCGGCAACATCACGCCATCGTGCGGCATGCTGACCAAGAGCGGCGCGCGGCCGCGGTGCAGAGTGAAGGTATCCATCGACCGAGTTTACCGATGGCTAGCCGCTCAGGCGAAGCGTTCGTAGCGATAGGGCCTGGGATCGATCGGCGGCGACTCGCCGCTGACCAGGGCGCAGACCAGATCGGCGGTGATCGCTGACATCCCCACGCCCATCATGCCGTGGCCGGTCGCCAGCAGCACCGCTGGCCAGCGCGGATGCGGGCCGATGATCGGCAGATCATCCCAGGTCATCGGACGCCAGCCAAACCACTCTTCGCGCCGCGCTGGGCCTTCCGGCTGTTGCAGATACTCCTGCGCGGCATGCACCAGGGCCTGCAAACGCTCGGGCCGGAGATCGCTGTCGTAGCCGGAAAACTCCATCGTGCTGCCCAACCGAAAACCACTGGCCCAGGCGGTCACGCAGACCGAACGCTCTTTCAGCACCAGCGGGCGCCGCGGCGCCATCTGCGGGCGGTCGTAGGTAATCGAATAGCCCTTGCCCGGCTGAATCGGCAAGTTCAACCCCAGTTGCCGGCCGAGCTCTGGCGACCAAGCGCCAGCGGCCAGCACCAGCCGGGAGGCCGAGTAGCGGCGACCATCGGCCAGACGCAGGTCGACCCGCTGCTCGCCAGGTTCGATGGCCTTGATCTCGGCGCCGCTGTGGATCTGGCCTCCAGCCTCCAGCAGGCGTTTGACCAGGGCGGCCAGGTAGCGATCAGGACGCAGCACGGCGTCGCCGGGAAAAAGGATGCCGCCGGCCACCCCAGCTCGCAGGGCCGGCTCTTCGCGCTCGGTGCGTGCAGCATCCCAGGCCTCGGCGACCACATCATGCGCGGCCAACACCTCGCAATCGGCGGCCAGCCGGTCAAACACCTGGCTCGAACGGCAGACGTAGAGATGCCCGCTGCGCTCAAATTCGCAATCCAGGCTTTCATCCTCGATCAGCTTCGCCAGACGTTCCGCCGAAGCACGCAACAGGATGGCACGTCCGGCCAGTGAACGCTGCCAATCGTCTCGGTTGCAGCGTCGGGCGAAACGCCACAGCCAGTACCAAAGAGCCGGATCAAAGCGCGGCCGGATCAGCAGTGGCGCATCGGCCTGGGTCATCCAGCGCAGGGCCTTCAGCACCATGCCGGGCGCGGCCAGAGGCGGTGCGTGACTGGGCGTGATGGTGCCGCAATTGCCATGCGAGGCACCGGCGCCGGGCTCGCTACGTTCGAACACGCTGACCGATCGTCCTTGCCGGACCAGGGCCAAGGCGGTGCAGATGCCGATCACACCGCCGCCGATCACCGCCACATCCGTATGTTGAGTGCTCATCGGCCAAGTGTAGGACACTTCAACCAAAACGCCCGTCGTGGAGACGGGCGTCGAGGGACGGATACGATGGGCTAGAGCAGAAACTTGCCGAAGCAATCCGCTGAGCTGCGGATTTCGATCAGACGCTGCCGAATGAGCGCCCGTGAGTGGCGTAGGCCACCTTGCCATCTGCGCTATAGCTGGCCTGATTGTCGCTGCGCCCAAGGTGTCGAAGCGCCCAACGCACCTCGCGCTGGCGTCGGGCCAACAAGACGCCGTTGGCACGATTGCGATCCATCAGTCGACGGATCTGATCATGCCATTGCGGTTCGGGCTGCAGCGCCTCAAGCTGGCGCAGAGCGGCGAGCTTGGCCTGATTGGCCTCCATCAGTGTTTCGGCGTCGCTGGTGATCAGCGCCGAGCGTTCGCTGTCCAGGGCCTTGTCCAAGGCGGTCAGTGCTTGTTCCGGACTCATCGGTTGCGACCCTCTGCTATTGCCCCAGTTGGCGTTCCAAAGCGATCAGACGAAGCGCAATCTCCTGCACATCGACGCGGTAACTACCGGACTCCAGGGCAGCACGCACCGAAGCCACGCGGGCCTGATCAATCGTCGGGGCATCTGCCAGCTGTTTGCGCAAAGCGGCCATTTCACCGCTCAGCTCCACGCTGTCCTCGGCGCCGGTCGACCCGCCGGCCGGCTTGACCGGCGCGGTGGTGCTATTGGCGCCGGTAACGCTGGCTCGCGACCCCAGACTGCTAATGCCATCGATTTTGGTGTTCATGGCTGGACTCTCTGTGCTGCATCTTGCGGCTCTGTCCGGTTTATCGACCGCTACCGGCAGAACTTTAGGAATTCCTCTACCGCTCGTCGGGCAGACCACGCATCTTGCCCAGCCAGCGTCTATCTGACCAGTACTTCTCCACTGGCCAGCACGCGTCCCTGAACCACCCGCCGCGAGCTGGCGTTCTCCACCGCCACGGACTCATCGACACCGGCCGCAGCAAGCGCCTTGCCATGCGCACGCACTTCAATCGTGCCGGCACGGGAAATCAGCACCACCGGATCACCACGCTTGATGATGCGCGGCGGCACCGCATCCGTGACCAGCAGCACGCTGCCGGCGACCAGGGCACGGCGCGCGGTTCGGCCGCTGATGTCGGTGCCCTCGGTGATGACACCGCCGGGCAAGCGCGACACATCGCGCAGCTCGACGCCGACATTGTCCATGCCAAGTACCTGGCCCGAGGCCAGTGGCTGCTTCACGACGTAGACCCTGGCCATGCGCTGGCTGCGCACCGGCACGAACAAACGCCAGCCCAAGCTGTCGCAGCGCACCTCGGCACTGGCCTGACCCACCACCGAGGCCTGCAGCGGTGCGGGACACTTCGGCAAGCGAAGTCCAGGCTCAACCGCGGCTTCAATGCGGCTACCGGGCCCGAGGTCGAAAGCCGACTCCGCGCTCAGGCGGATGTCCTCCACTGGATGGAAATCGGCGGCGACTCCCGCAGCGGTACTTAATGCGAGTATGCTCAGAATCAGACGATGCATGGCCGGGTCCGCGTGCGAATACAGCGGATGCGCTGCAAGACTCGTGCCTAGCAATCGATGCTCAAGTTTCTCGACCCAAGGCCGATGGACGCCACATGTCACGCGACCTGCTGAATCGGATCGATCAACGCACCCGCCTTGCGGGCCACAATCGACTTGCCCTGCTGTTGTTCCGGCTCGGAGGCCGACAACTTTTTGGCGTGAATGTGTTCAAGGTGCAGGAAGTGCTGCGCAAGCCGGAGCTGTTTGCCCTGCCCCACGCCCCCGTGCAGGTGCTGGGCAGCGCCGATATTCGCGGCCGTACGGTGCCGGTGATCGACCTCGGTCGCGCCATCCAGCACCCGGAGTCGAACGCTGAAGACGCCAACTACCTGGTGGTGACCGAATTCAATCGCTCGGTACAGGGCTTCCTGGTCAGCTCAGTTGAGCGCATCGTCAATATCGCCGTGGAAGAGGTGCTTCCGCCCCCCGAACACGGTCAGGGTGTGTCGCATCTGACAGCGGTCACCCGCTACCAGGGCGAACTGATCCAGATTCTGGATGTGGAACGCATCCTGGCTGAAGCGCGCCAGATTCGCGCGGCCGAAGTAGGGCCAACGCTACCCGGCGCCGGCGAATTCATCGGCTCAGGCCTCAAGGTGCTGGTAGTCGACGATTCCCGTGTCGCCCGCTCGCAGATCCAACGCACGCTGGAGGAGCTAGGCGTGGAGGCGGTGCTGCTGCCCGATGGCCGACAAGCGCTGGATCATTTGAAGTCCATCGTGCAATCCGGCGAGAACATACTCGATCGCTACGCCATGGTGATTTCCGACATCGAAATGCCATCGATGGACGGCTATACGCTGACGACGGAAATCCGTCGCGATGCCCGCCTCGCCGACCTCTATGTGCTGTTGCACACCTCCCTGTCAGGCATCTTCAATAACGCCATGGTCGAGCGCGTTGGCGCCGACGCCTTTGTCGCCAAGTTCAATCCCGCCGATCTCGCCGAGTACGTGCGGGTGCGCCTGGCTCAGGCGGTCGAGGAGAGAAACGCGGCCTGATGCCGTTGCATGGGGTGCGCCTTGGGCGCACCGAATTTCGTCCAGTCCCGCCGCATCGCCCACACCGGGCACTGCTGCCGCGTCTTCGCTTGCCG